>NZ_JBSLYA010000012.1:0-101711 GCF_053749995.1 Neobacillus sp. K501
GGTTCTATGAAACCTCTATAGAACCACTTTTTACCTGCTTCACTCAAATTTTAGGTTCTATGAAACCTCTATAGAACCACTTTTTACCTGCTTCACTCAAATTTTAGGTTCTATGAAACCTCTATAGAACCACTTTTTACCTGCTTCACTCAAATTTTAGGTTCTATGAAACCACTTTTACCTACACTATTTATAGTAAGCAGATTAAGGATTAATCCCATTTCATATATAATATAGAGGTGGAATTATTTTGATAGAAAAGGTGCTAAGAATGGAAAAGGCTAATAATATTGTTGTTGCAGTTAAAGGTGTAATTTTAAATAAAGATAGGGTATTAATTGTAAAACGCGCAGATGATGATGAAGTTGGTGGTGGAACTTGGGAATGCGTAGGGGGCAAAATAGAGTTCGGAGAAGATTTAGAATCGGCATTAGTACGGGAAATTGAAGAAGAGGTTGGTTTAAATGTTACCGTCGAGAAAATTTTATATGCAACCACTTTTAAAACTAATCCCACAAGGCAAGTTGTAATACTTACATACTTATGTAGAACTGATAATAATACCGTTGCTCTTTCAGAGGAACATATTGAATATCAATGGGCAACAAAAGACCAATTGAAATTATTATTGGCACCTGAAATAATGAGAGATTTTGAGAGGAATAATGTTTTGAAGGAATTGAATTATTAATCTACAATAAAGGAGATTTTGAAATTTATTGAGGTCTCCTTTTTTATTAGGTTTGAAGACGAACGTTCCCTTTTTTTCAATTTATGTGCCACTTTTCTATTTTACGTGCCAAAATCATCCATTTACGTACCAGTACCTCCAATCGCCCCAAACCAACGCTATCCGCATCCTAATAATTTCCATTCCCGAAGACCCTGGCCATCCCATCATGTTCCATATAATTACCATTTCAGCCCCTATCGCCCCCTATGTGCCGCTTTCATTCATTTACGTTCCATTTTTTCAATTTATGTGCCACTTAACCATTTTACGTGCCAAAAGAAAATAACCATTTTACGTGCCAACAATACCTCCCCTATCCACACAATGGCTTCACCCACAAAAAAACAGCACCTCTCCCTCAAAATGAGGGGGTACTGTTACTTTGTTCGTGAGACCTATTTTCTAACATTAAATCAATGCTCCATCCGTCTGCCGCTGCAAAAAATGATACAAGGCACCGATTAAATTCGAATCATTACCAAATTGGCATTTTTCCACCGTTACCGTTAATCCATCCTGGTCATATTTCATTTGCTGCAGTGTCTCATTAATCTTTTCGATAAATCCTGGCCGATTACTGATGGCCCCGCCAATCAAAATCTTCTCCGGATCGATAATGAATTGCAAATTATAGATGCCAATGGCTAGCCGATGCATAAACTTTTCAATCTCATCCTGAACGTCTGTGTCCCCATTTTCAGCAAGATCAAAGATAATCTTACCACTTAGATCATCGGGGGCTAAATCCTTTCGCTTTGCAACCTGCTTAATCAAGCCGCCCACAGCTGCGACAGAGCTCCACGTTTCCGCTGGCCGCCGCTCCAAAGAATCCTCCATGATCATATAGCCAAATTCTCCAGCAAAACCATTTTTTCCATGGCGGACCTTTTTATCCAAAACCACGGCACCGCCAATACCAGTGCCAATTACAATACAGAGATAGTCATTTACATCCTTTGCCGCACCAATCCAGCCTTCAGCCAGACCAGCACAATTCGCATCATTTTCAAATTCAACCGGTAACTGCGTCCTTTCCAGAAGCAATTCCTTCATATTGGGTCCATGAATATAGGGGAGTGCCGAAATTCCCTCAATGAAGCCGGTGTCAACATTCACTGCACCCGGCATACTAACAGCCAAACCTTTAATGAGATAGTCCTTTTGAAACTCCTTCACAATGGAGTCGACCTTATCCATAAATTCAGTGAGACTCTTTTTGGGAGTGGGAACGGAAGATTTTTCATGAAAACAACCCGCTTCATCCATAACCGCATATTTAATGGCAGAGCCTCCAACATCAAGTACTGCGTAGTAATTCACCCTTTCACCTCCTTGCATTGGGGACGGGTTCTTCTGGCACACAACTGAACCACCAGAACCGTCCCCCTGGTTCCTCATGATTCTCTGACAATTAATTCGGAGTCAATAAAGACCGGTTTTAATTGTGATCGGTTATTGATTAAATCATCGAGCATATAGGCGGATAATTTCCCAAATTTCTCTTTATCCTGTTTCACCGTTGTCAATTTTGGGTTGCTGTAGCGGCAAGCGGCAATATCATCACAGCCGATGATTCGGATGTCTTCTGGACAATTTAAGCCTGCCTCCTTGATGGCTTTCAATGCCCCAAGTGCCATCAAATCCGAGGTCGCAAAGATTGCCTCAGGCAGTTCTTTACATTGGAGTATTTGCTTCATCGCCGCATATCCGCTTTCTTCGTGGAAATCACCGTACCCTATCCAGTCATCGCGAATCTCAAGACCGAATTGATTCATCGCTTCAAGGTAGCCTTGTTTGCGAAAAGTAGAAACAGCAGAATCAAATTTACCGCCAATATAACCGATTTTTTTGATGGAATGAAGATATAAATACTCCACCACTTTTCTCGACAAATCCACATTATCCGTCATGATATAACTTGCCTTTGGTCCTTTTAACTCAATATCAATTCCGATGCAAGGCATACCTGCTAAAGCTAAATCGTAGGTAGATTCCTCCACTTCCTCCCCAGCAATGATCAAGCAGCCATCCACATTAAAATGTCGGCATCGTGCTAAATAACTGCCATTATCCGAATAAAAACGCTCATTTGAAAACATTAAGATATCGTAGCCCAGTAAACCTATATTTTTTTTAAAAGAAGAAATAACCTCATTGAAATAAGGATGGGTCATATCCACATTAATTTTCCCTGCATAAATTAACCCGATTAAATTGGACTTTTTCGTTGCCAAGGACCTGGCAGAAAAGTTTGGCTCATAACCATTTTGGTTAATAACATCCATAACCTTTTTCTTTGTTTTTTCACTGATTCCTTCATAGTTATTTATGACCTTTGATACAGTCCCTTGTGAAACACCTGCCAATTGTGCAATATCTTTTATGGTTAAATTCATCTTAATCCCTCTAAGTTCCAATATTATAGTTTCTCATTTTTAGATTACTAGGAGTTTTAATAGATAACAATATATTTGGCAGGAATACTTACTTCACAGATCCTTCTGTAATACTTGAAATGAATAATCGGTTAAAGAATAAGAAAACAACTAATAGCGGAACCGTTGCCCAGAATACACCTGACATAATCATCCCGAAGTCCACATTTCGTGTATTACTTAATTGCGCTAATGCCACCTGAATCGTATAATTTTCCGGATCCCGGAGCACGGTAAATTGCCATAGGAATTCGCCCCATACAGCGGTGAAAACAATAATCCCTAGCGTGGCAAAGGCAGGAAGAATGATCGGAAGGACGATACTGCGATAAATGCGAAAGTTCGAACAGCCGTCTAATTTCGCTGCTTCAATGAGCTCATCCGGAACCGCTTCACTGATGTATTGCCTCATGAGAAAGATGCCCAAAGGATTTAAAAAGAACAAAACCATGACACCCGGTAAGGTATCTAGTAAGCCTGCCTTCGAGATCAGGAAATACTGCGGAATTAAGCCTAATTGCGGCGGAATAATCATCGTTAACAGAATCGCTGCAAAGAAAATATTTTTTCCCTTGAAGGAAAACTTTGCAAAGGCAAAACCGGCTAATGAACTGATGAATAAAACGACCAGTGTCACAACGGCGCAAATCACAAATGAATTCCACATCGATTGGAAGAAATCAATTTGATCTAATACCTTTTTAAAGTTATCCACCAGCAAATTCCCTGGCGTAATCGTAGGAGGAATCGAGTTATAGGCCGAGCTAGGCCGAGTGGCCATGACAAACATCCAATAAAACGGAAACAACGATAATAATGCGGCGAGAGATAGAAATACATAAACAAGGATTCTGCCAACAGAAAACTTTCTTGCCTTTTCTAGGTTTTTCATTGACTCTCCCTCCTTTTTCTTCCCTTGCCGGATGTTAAGAATAAATTAATGGCTGCAAACGCTGAAATCAAGACTAATAAAATGATGGCAGTCGCTGATGCAGTACCAAAGGATTGTAATTTAAAGGCATCACGATACAAGTACATCACGATCGTCATCGCTTCATCTCTTGTAAAGGCATTCGTCCCTAGAAATACAGTTGGCTCAGAAAATAACTGCATTGCCCCAACCGTAGAAGTAAAGACTGTTAGCACAATAAATGGCTTCAGCATTGGCATCGTAATATACCTAAGCTGTTGAAATCGGTTTGCGCCATCGATGGTTGCGGCTTCATATAAATCATTTGGGATACTTTGAATTCCGGCGAGGTAAATGATCGTGTTGTAACCGACCCAACGCCAGAAGACCATGATGGAAATTGCAATCTTCGTTCCCCATTCTGAACTTCCCCAATGCACTGGATCTAGTCCGGCTAGACTTAATACATAGTTGACCAAGGAAGATTCATGGTCACTAAACAATACACTGAAAATGAGGGCAACCGCTACCATAGATGTAATATATGGCATAAAAATGGTCACTCTGAAGAAGTTTTTGAATTTAAGAAAGGCAAGATTTAATAAATAGGCAAAGATAATTCCGAACACTAATTGCGGGGCAGTGCCCATTATTCCCATGATAATCGTATTATAGACCGACTTCCAGAAAAGCGGGTCTGTTAGGACCATTTTAAAGTTTTCCAATCCCACAAACGTCATTGGACTTAGTCCATTCCATTTTTGAAACCCTAAATAAATACTAAATAATAATGGATACAGGCCAATAATCGCAAAAATAATAAAGAAAGGGGCTATGTATAAATAGCCTGAAATCATATCTTTTTTTGCTTCAGACCTGTACTTCTTCTTTCCTACCTTTACCTTATTCACAACGGTATTCGCTTTTACCGGATCCACGTCTACACCTCGTTTCCATCGGGAGACGGAAGCGGGCGCACCTTTTGCTGGGTACGCCGACTTCGCCTTCCATTTATCTAGTAATCTAGTGACTATCGTTTTAATAAATCTTCTGCACGCTTAACAGCATCTTTCCATTCTTTTTCAGGATCTGCCCCTTTATTTTGAACGTTCTTCAAGGCATTCAATACTTCAGAATAAACCGGGAAGTATTTTTCTCCCTTAAATACAGCTCCATCGATATCTTGTGCCGCTTTAGCAAATATTGGTGCAGTTGCTTGACCGCCAAAGAACTCATCTTCATTATTTTTAAAGGCATCCATTTCATAGACAGATTGTGCAGATGGGAAAAGTCCCTTCTCCTGGAAGGATTTCAATTGATTATCTGGAGATACTAACCATGATGCAAATTTATAAGCTTCCTTTGCATTTTTCGTTTCACTTGGGATCGAAATGAATGATCCGCCCCAGTTTGCTGCGAAATCTGTTGGTAATGTCGCCACTTTCCATTTACCCGCTGCTTCTGTTGCGTTTCCTTCCATCCATCCTTTTAACCAACCAGCACCTAATTCAGCAGCAAATTCCCCTTTATTCACAGCATTTGCCCACTCCGGTGACCACATTTCGAATTTACCAACAATGCCTAATTCATTTAACTTCACGGCATAATCATAGGCTTCTTTAACAGCGTTTCCATTCTTTTCTATTAACAACTCGCCTTTTGAGTTGAGGAATGTCTCTTGTGCTCCATCTAGGTAGGCTCTGAATGCCATTTCGATACTATCCACAAATGGTTTTCCTGTTTTTTCTTTTACTTGAAGTCCTGCCTCTTCAAATGCAGTTGGTGAATTGATCAATGCTGCCACTTCTTCTGGATCTGTCGGCAAGCCTGCTGCCTCAAATACATCGGTTCGATAGTATAATGCTTTCGGGCCAATATCTGTTGGCAAGCCAATTAGGAAATCCCCTTTTTCGTTCTCGCCTGTTTTCCATTTCCAATCAAGGTACTGATCCTCAATATCCTTCGCACCAAGATCATATAAGTTTTCGAAACGGTCTGATGCCGCTTTAAAACGGTCAAGTTGGTCAATTTCCAACATCGTGATATCTGGCGCCCCGCTGCCAGCTGATAAAGCGGTAAATAAAGCATCGTGATGCTCTGCTGTTTCAGCCGATCTCACTTTTATTTTGACATCCGGGTTTTGTTTTTCATATTCTTTCGCTAAATCTTCATATCCAGTAGCCCCAAATGTCCAGAAAGTCAAAGTAGTCTTATCTCCACTTTTCTCGTCAGAAGAAGCCTTATCATTTCCACTACATGCTGCTAATGAGAATGCAAGAGCCGTTGATAATCCGATTGCAGCCAGTTTTTTCAAACGTTTCAACAGAAATACCCCCTATTATTATGTTTTTTTCAGACGTTCTAAAATATATATCAGTAAAATTCCAATTCTTATCCTTGCCTACCTACCTCCCTCAGTTTTTTCAATATGTTTATAGCATTACTTTTTAGAAACCGGTTTCTAAAAAATGTTTATAAGTTTTATAGATTAAGTACGGAAACCGCTTTCAATAGTGATTATAAATCTAACTTTATAAAAATACAACCACTATTTCTATATTTAACCAATATTTCAGAAACCGCTTTCCTAATAAAGTTATTACAAAAAAATTGATAGAAACTAGATGACAGGCTTCTTTTGTTAGCCAATGGGGGATTTAACGGGGATCTAGTTCTGATAATATTATCCTTATAATAGCAAGTAATGACGTTTTTTACAGACAATAAAATAAAGGTCGGCAGGATTACCTGCCGACCTTTATTTTATTGATAGAGATTCACCAGCTCAATCAATGGCACCTTTCTCATTCCTAAAATGCACCTTATATTTCGCCTTATCCGGTCGGGTGCAGCTCCTGGAATATTCAATAACCGCTTCTGCTTTGTTGAAGCTTATGTTCGTAAATAATAACAAGGGAGTGTTAGAGTCAATATCCAAGAAGCGGGCATCCGATTGATCCAATTGCGTTAGATCAAGGCTCTGCTGAGAATATGAGATCTCAATATTATAAAAATCATAGACCTCATAAATGGAGAACACTTTTAAATCAATATCCTCTAGTTCAGGAACCACATATTGCGGTATATAGATTTCCTCAAGTGAGTATGGCTCATTATCGATATAATTGACACGTTTAATATAGAAGATCTGGTCTTCCGGATCGATGTTGAAAATCTTTCCATATTTATGCCCAGCCGATCGCAAAGACTTTGCCAATATGTGAAAGGAAGGATTCGCATTCTTCTTCTTGACCATTTGTGAGAAACCTTCGAGAGTTTCCAAGTCCTGCTCTCTTTTCTCCCCGAGAACATATACACCTTTCCCTTGTATTCTTTTAAGCAACCCCTCATTTACAAGAGCGGCAATACCATTTCGAACTGTTAATCTATTAATCCCATAGGTTTTTGCCAGTTCGTGCTCCGTGGGGATCGCTGTTCCAGGCGGGAATTCACCATCTTCAATCTTGGTTCTGATAATCTCCCGCAGCTGCAAATACATCGGAGATTGATAATCTATATTAGACAAGGCCGGTTTCACTCACTTTCCGCAATAATTCATAACGATACGCAGATAATATCAATACTTAGGACTACAATCATCACCACGCACCTTGATATTGAATGGTAAGACTGCTATTTTTCGCTCCCATTTCCATACATTCTTCAATCGATTTTTCCTGGAGGATTCCACAAATAAAGGCCGCAATATAACTATCCCCAGCACCCATTGTATCAACAACCTCACACGGAACGATTCCATAATGGTAGAAAGAAGCTCCATCGTACACTATGCTTCCTTTTTCCCCCATCGTCACAACAATCAATCGGGGACCCTTAGCCTGCAGTTTTTTCATATAATCCTTAATAAATTCGTCTTCCCCTTCATCGTAGGAAAAGAAAGCGTAATCAATATGAGGGATAATTTCTTCCACAAGCGGATCATCCAGTTTAGTGGCAAAGTCAAAAGCAATCGGGACGCCTTTACTTTTTATCGTACCGAGGCTTTTTTCTATTTTCCCCCAAATTCCTGATACCACTATATCATGCGAAGCTAAAAAATCAATATCCTCATCTGTCAATACAAATTGTTCTAATACCCCTTCATCATACTCACCGAAGACCCTGTCGTTATCAATGATTTCCACCTCTGTGATTGCGGTCCGCCCCGGCAATTCCCTTACATGTGACACATCGATATTTTTCCCTTTAAGGGCATCTTTTAATAATTTTCCATATTCATCATTTCCAACCACACCGGTATAAGATGCGTTTCCCCCTTGCCTGACACAATACACTGCCACATTGACAGGGTTGCCTCCAGGAAATGCTTCTCCTGACGGTTTATAAACATCCATACAATTATCGCCGACTGCCCCAATTTTCATTACACTTTCCTCCTCTAAGACTAATGTTCATGTTTAAGAACGGAAGAAAAACGAATTTGATCAGCTCTTACGATCGACTTATAATATTCAATCGGCCTCTCCTCTTCGGTCAGCACATTACCCGCAATATAGAACACAGGGGTCCCATTCTCGACCTCCAACAGTTCACCTTCCTGTTCGCTCACATAAGTAACGCTTAATGTTTCCGAGCCGTGGTCAATTTTCACGTTATAGACTTCTTCCAAAATGCGATAAAGAGACTCCTGTGAGAAATCATACTGTTCAATACCTTTGCATAAGGAATAGTCAACATAGGCAAGTTCCATCATCGCCGGAATCCCATCTATTAATCTCAGTCGCTGTAAACAATAAAGTTTGCTTCCGAGTGTTAATTTCATCCGTTTGGATAATTCTTTATTACTTTCGATAATATCAGCGTACAAAACTCTCGTTGATAGTACTTTATCGGCTTCCTTCGCGCTTTTTGACAATGATTCCATATCCTGCAAGTTACGCACTAATTTTGGCGGTGCAACAAATGTACCTGCCCCTCGCTTACTATAGATAACACCTTCAATAATGAGTCTCTTGATGGCACCGCGCAAAGTTGTTCTGCTTGTCCCTAACACTTCACATAGCTGCCGTTCAGAGGGTAGTTTATCGTGAGGACGTAATTGATTCTGCGCGATAAAATATTCTATTTTTTCAACCACTTCCTCGCGTGGTTTTAAATGATTGTTGTCCATAAGGTTAGTACTCCTCCACCGTTTATCATCATTACTTAAAATATATCACAAAGAATGGAGGGGCATATAACGCTGTTTAAGGATAGAAGCCTTATCCCTCTTGAATATAGACTATTATCGTTCTTTCAGAAGGACCATCAAATTCACAGAAATATACATCCTGCGCCCCTCCACGAATAATCTGTCCATCAACAATTGGAAAATGGCAGTGGTTTCCTGTTAGTAATGACTTGATGTGACCTGTAGGATTACCAGCGGTAGAACCATAATCCTTTAACATCCGAGCATGAGCGTAAGGATGGTCTTCTGGGACCAAACGTTTTAAAAAATCATCAATGTCACTTTCGAGGCATTCCAGCGACTCATTCACTGTAATACCTGTTGTTGTGTGCTTCGTTTGGACGGTGACAACCCCGCTCTTGACCCCGCTATCGGCAACGATTCGTTCGATTTCCTCTGTAATCACTAGAAATTGTTGATATTGCTCGGTAAAAATAGTCAGATCGCTTATATACACGGCACTTGTTCCCCCCTTACAATGAGCAGCCTAGAAATTCCAGTGCATTCTTTCCCCGAATTAATTCCAAGGTTGATTCCCGTAAACCCAAATGGTTTAATGCCTCAGCCATTCTGATTTGCTCAAAACGGGGATTATCGCTGCCAAACATGACTTGATGACGTAAGCTCCGGTCGATCCATGTGGCAGGAATATCTTTCGTAAATACTTGAGTATAAAATTCTCTTGCATTATCAAAATATAAAATGGCTGTATCAGCATAAACATTGGGATATTTCAACATCAACATCGCTGTCTCTTGCACCCACGGCCAGCCAAAGTGCGCCAGACAAATTCGCAAATTCGGTCTGCTATCTGCCAGTTCCTCAAATTCAATTGGTCTAGAATATTTCGACAGAGTTCCAGGTTCCCATGACAAACCACTGTGAAAAATGATCGGCTTGTCATACTTCTCACACAGATCATAGATCGGGTCTAATCTCTCATCTGTAGGATAATATTTCTGTTTGCCTGGGTTTAATTTTAAGCCCAACAGCCCCAACTCCGTGAAGGCTTTCTCTAGCTTTTCTGCCGAATCCGGATCGAATGGATCTACACTGGCAAAACCAATAAATCTATCAGGTGCCTCATCGATCAATTTTTTTATTTCTTCATTTGTTACCGTTGCTGCACCTTCCACCGTAGTATAGTCTTGCGGCAATAGACATAGCTTATCAATGCCCGCACATTTCATTTGATTAAAAATATGCTTTAATGGCGGGGTACCGTTCTTGTGTATATTCATCACCCTATGCCTGAAATCCAACCGGTCCGTATCAGCATTGATCGACTGATAGAAATCCGGGTGAACGTGCATATCGATAAACATATATAACCACCCTTTTCTTCCCTTTTTATAGGTTTAGTTCATTAACGCTTTTAGATTGTTAATCGCCCGGCGAGCATAGAAGCGAGGTTCATTTAAGTAGGCTGTGACTAACTCAATCGTCGCAGTCCCTTCGTAGCCAATATGTTTTAATTCCATTATGTATTCTTTCAACGGCAATATCCCTTCACCTGGAATCATATGCGTATCGGATGTTCCATCACTATCAATAATATGGAGGTGTCCCATCTTATCCTGCAATTTATCAAAATACGCCATCATACTTTCGTGTTGAACAAACGAAGGTACGATATCACACATTCCCACCAAATGATCAGATTCGATTTTGTTAAATACCCTGGCCAAATCATTAGCCGTTGTACAGACATTCGATTCCATTGGAGTCAGGGCTTCAAGAATAATTTTATGATTAATTTTCTCAGCAAAATCGGTCAGTTCCTTCATAGACGCTATCAATCTATGCCAAATTTCCGCTTCGGAAGTGAGATAGCCAGCATGGGCCGGTGACATCAAGGTTGCTTCTGCCCCCATTTCCTTCCCCATCTCCATCGCTAGCTTCAAATAGTCAATCGCATCCCTTCTCATCTGTTCCGTACCGATCATAAAATTATAGGGATAGGCATTGTGCTCGGGTGTATAAACTTTAACTGGCATTTCATACTTGTCTATCAATCTCTTGACCATCGTTATGTCACCATTTTTCAAATCAGGCGCAAACGCATGGGGACGGCCACCCCATAATTCTACGTAGTCATACCCAAACCTTTTAGCATCTTCAAAAGCATGCTCCAACGGGTTACGTTGGTAACCAGATGTAAATAAACCAATTTTCATGATTAAACCTCCATTTACTATGAAATGTTCATCGTTTCACCCACGGTTCAAACACAGAGACGACCTCCGCAGCTACCTTTGCACCTTTTTCCAATGCTTCCGGGATGGAATGCCCCATTAAGATTCCGTAAAGAAAACCCGCAATAAAGCTATCTCCCGCACCGACTGTGTTGACTACCTTAGTGGGATAAATCTTTCCTTCGTAAAAGCGCTTTCCATCAAACGCAAGACTGCCCTCTTCTCCGAAAGTCGCAACTGCTAGTTTCATTCCCCGGTCTGTTTTATCTTTTAGGTATAATTCAATAAATCTATCTCGCTTTTTCTTATAAGAGAAAAAGCCATAATCTACAAAGGGAAGTGTTTTTAACACTAGTGGATGCTCCAATCGGTCCGCATAGTCGAAACTGATTACCGCCCCTTTCTCCTTTAACTTTGGAAGGGCATCCTCCGCCTTTCCCCATAGGGCGGTATGGACTAAGTCATGCTGTGCCGCAAAGGAAATATCCTCCTCATCAAAAACCATCTGTTCGAGAACACCTTCGTCATAGTCCCCATGAACACGATCAAGACCATCCATGTCCATATAGGTAATGGCCGTGGCCCCATTCCCTACCTTTAAATGGCTAATATCGATTCCTTCTTCTCTTAAAGACTGAATCATCCATTCTCCATTTTGATCATTACCGGTAGTGGAAATAATAGATGTCGAGATCCCTAGTAATTGCATATTCACACCAGTATCCACAACATTTCCAGTAGGATATCGTTTACCCAGCCGCTCGTAAACATCAATACAATTGTCACCTAAGGCAGCAAATCTCATAAAGTGCCTCCTATACTTTATTAATATTAAGAATCCCTTCCGGCCATTTAAGCGTTTTCAATTCTTTTTCATAAAAACATGTAACCAAAGATTACTAGAGTTATCTTTGATTACATGTTCCTGCTACTTTTATTAATAATCTAGCTGACGGTAATACCTTCTGATCTCCATAGGATGGCAATTTATTTTTTCAAGATGGGCATCAATTCGCTGTGTGACGGCACGTAAGACTAAATGAGAGATTCTCCCTCTGAATTCAGGACTAATTCCTTCCAACTCATAATCCTTGGTGTCAATGATTGTATATCTTGAACAAATTCTAGGTAAGAAATTGGCCACTCTTTCCGATAATGATCGTTGTTCATCCTCACCTACAAAAACAGTAACCGCTGTATCCCGGTCGATGACTTCTAATGTACCATGGAAAAATTCGGAGGAATGAATGGATTTTGAACGAAGCCAGTGCTGTTCTTCCCAGAAACACATTGCATAAGAGTAGACAGCACCCCAATGATTTCCGGCTCCAATGAAATAGTGTATCGAATCATCTTTATGATCCTGCGCGAATTGTTCTCCTAAAGAATCTGCCGATTTCTCCGCTTCGACCAGGGCCTTAGCCAAATGTTGATCCAATTCATTATAAAATTGCTCATATTGCGGGAAATCGCCGTTGTTAAACATCAATCGGTCAGCCGCCATAAAAAATTTGATCTGCTCATTTGCTGGATAAGAGATTAAGTAATCTACACTTTGAGCTAGTGGAGCTTCTTTTACATCTATGAAGCCAATAAGGCGGGCCCCAACTTCTTTCACTTGAGAAACAGCGCGGACCATTTCCTCTGTGCTTCCTGTAACGGAAGAAATAATGACAATGGATTTACTAGTTAACTTACGGTTTCCAGTCGTCAAGTATTCTGATGCATTCTCAACATACACAGGCAATGCAGATTTCCCAGTAATATAGGTCACAGCCTGCATACTTGATGCATATGTACCGCCAATTCCCATGTAAAATATATTGTCAAAACCCTCCGTATAAACCGCATCTACTATCTTCTCAATTTCACCACGTAATTGAAGCGCTCCATTCACGCTATCGATTTGTTTTGTTTCATCAAATTTTAACACCACATTCAACTGCCTTTCCTTATGTACTTTCCACCAATCTAAACTGCATTGGGGTTTATAAAGATGTGCCGCATCCACCCCTCAAATACATATACATGATAACAAGTATTTAATACCAATTTGATATGTTGATAGTTGGATTATAGCACCTGTTGTAAATTTCCGTCAATTCAAATTTTCTATTTTTTCATTAACACCTACTAATACAAGGTCTGGAGGCAGTTTTCTTTTAAATTTTATGTAAGACACACTAACATTATTTTTGGTATTAAAAAATCATGGGGTTATTTACGAAGCAGAAAAACAGAAGAATATAAAGATGGATTTGAAGATTACTTTCATTGGATAGAAAAATAGACATGGAGAATTTCTCACATGTCTATTTTTTCAATTTTATACGGCTGACCGTTTATTTTTTCTTTCCCAGTAATAGTAAGCAGGAAGGCCCGTTCCAACTGCGATCACAGCAGAGATAATTCCTGGAATTGGTGCCCACATAAATGTTGAGGCAATTAAAGTCCCTGTCACAACCATGGCGATCGCGGCCATGAGATACCCCATCGGCATTTTCCACATTGGATTGTAGCCAGACTTTTTACGACGTAAGACAAAGACAGTACCAAAAGTAAGGAAGTTTTTCAATAATGCAACGATGGTGAAATAGCCTAATAAGTCACTAAGCGAAGAAGCGAATACAAGAACAATGGCAATCGCACATTGAATAATGATCGAGATATGCGGAGTCCCCCATTTTGGGTGTACTTTCGCAAAGGATTTAAAGAATAAACCGTCTTTTGCCATCGCATATGGCATACGCGGTTGGAACATAATACAGCTTGATAGAGAGCCAATGATAACAATAACAGCCATGATTGCCGTTAATGTACCTGCAGCAGAGCCGATTCCCGGAATTTGTGCCATCGCATCAGAAACAGGAGCACTGCTTGTTGCTAATACATCCATCGGCAGTAAACCAGTTACCACTACACTTAACAGTACATACAAAACAGTAATGAGGACTCCGCTGATAATAAGGGCTCTCGGCATCGTCTTCTTAGGGTTTTTAATCTCCCCTGTCATATAACATACAGAAGCCATACCATCAAATGACCAAGTAGTGGCTGAAATCCCAGCGACCAAAGCCAAAATTCCAACTGGAACTTCTGGCCCTGCAGGTGTGGAACTCATTATGTCAGGACTGAAGTAGAAGAATCCAACCCCAATTAATACAGCAAACATAATGATTTTAAAGGCTGTAATAAACGTTTGGAATCTACCCCCGCCTTCAACACTGCGAAGGTGCATGAACATGAAAGTAAGAATAAGGGCAACTGCAATAAATTTCATACTTAATGGTGAAAAACCAACAAAATAAGCTAAATAGTTCGTAATGGCAATGGCCATAATTGAAATGGATGGCGGATCAGTGGCCCAGAAACTAATCCATCCGGTTAAAAATGCCATTGGACGGGATCCCGCTTCCCTAAAATAAATATATTGACCTCCATTTTCCGGATAGGCCGTAGCTAATTCTGCATAGCACAGATTAGCCGGTATATTGACTAATCCGCCAATTAAAAAGGCCAAAATAACAAATAAAGCCGTTCCACTTGCTGCAGCAACTTCTCCCAAGGATGAAAAAATACCAGAACCAATCGTCGTACCTACACTAATTGCAATAGCAGCGCTTAAACCTAATTTACGCTGAAGTCCACCAGTACTTTTCACTTCAACATTTTGTGAAACTTTCGCAACCTCAGTCACCATTTGCCCCATTCTCCTTTTTCTAGATCTCTATCAACATGGGAACAAAAAGGTATTAAATACATGTAAGCGGTATCAATAATAAAAACACACAAAAAGTTGGGTGCGGCAGCCCAGCCATCTTGATAAATTTAATCAAGTTTTTATGTATTTAATACCACTTTAATAACAAAATAGCATATGGCGTACGATAATTCAATAGAATTTTCAGTAAAATGTATACACTTAATCCATTTACTCTACCATGTATTCTCTATTACTACTATATGTCGTTAATTTATCCCTTTCTAAAATCATATATCAACAAAACAGATAACCAAGTAAAAAAACAAGTCCAATTCCTCATTACAGAGGAGTCATCAATCTCTTTATCTCCTTTTTCAAAATTTTAATACCGTGCTATCAGGGACCAAGCTCTAAAATAAATCTGGAAAAGCAGACTTACACACAAGTCGGTCTTTTGCTTTCCATCCCTTCCTTAAATAATGAAAGAGTTTGAATACGTGCATTACGATTGGCTGAACCCGGAGTAATAGTAAAACCTACATAAATGTTACAATGTAAGAATAATAGTTAACGGAGGTGTTTTTAGGTGGTCACCGAAAAAGAAGTTAAGCTTTATTTTGTTCGACATGGGGAGACCCAATATAATGTACAAAAACGAGTACAGGGGTTTTGTGATTCTCCGCTGACAGATAACGGGATTGCGCAGGCTAAGTCTGTCGGAATGGGACTGTCTGAAATTGAATTTGAAGCTGTCTACGCCAGTGAAAGTCAGAGAGTAATAGATACAGCTAAACATGCCATTGGTCACCGAAACATTCCGATCATGACCGATCCTCGCCTGAAGGAGATGAACTTTGGAGTACTCGAATCCCTTTATGCAACAGAGATTGCCGTTCAATACGGGAATATTCTAGAGACTCTTTTCAGTCTCAAGGATTTAAATATGTCCGCACCAGAAGGAGAATCTTACTTACAGCTTTTTTCGAGAACCTGCTCTGTTATTGATGAAATTGTTCATAAGCATAAAAACGATGGCGGAAATATTCTCGTATTTTCTCACGGCGTAACCATCGGCAATTACTTAATGCAATTAACCAAAATGAATAAGTATCCCCAACATGAAAATTGCAGTGTTTCTGTGGTTAGATATTTTAATGATGGTTTTCATGCGGAGACTATTGCTGACACATCATTTAGAGATCGCTACTATCAATATTAAAATTCAGAAAAGCCGGCTTACCAAGTCGGCTTTTTCTAAAAAATTTATTATGTTCCTATATAGCAGCTTCAGCGGGATTGCTCGTGTCTCTATTAGTGCCTATCCACCGCAATAAAAATAGTCAGGCTCGAAAGCCTGACCATTTGTTGGGAACTTCAAAGTTCATATTCTTATTTCTTCGCCAATTCCAGAGCCATATCCAGAACGGCTTCACCATTCATGGTACCATAAAGGATGGAATCGATAACAGCAACTGGAATTCCCTTTGGATCTGCTTCGCTTTTTACTTTGTCTAGTGCATAACGAGCCTGAGGTCCAAGTAGCACAACATCCGCGCCATCTAGTTCATCAAAGATTTCTGTTGCTGGCATAGCTGTAATATCGGTATCAAGTCCTCGTTCTGCTGCCACCTTTTCCATTTTGCTGACTAGCATACTTGTCGACATACCTGCAAAGCAAACTAAAATTATTTTCATCATTCGTTCCTCCTATCCTTTTAAAAGCTCAAAAAGTTTTTTCAACAAGTCCTCACTTACGTTTCTAAAAGGAGAACTGTCAGACCTAACTGAAGTTCCAAAATGATAATCCTCAGCGCTTGTCTCTCTTATCATTTGCCTTATATTTTCGAAGTTCAAGCCTCCACATTTCTTGTTGGCTTCTTGTTATTAATCTCAGGTACACTTGCTTCTTCCGAGACCTTTTTCTTATCCATCATGGCGATGAATGGGAACCAGATAACCATGACAACTATGATATCTACTAATTGTAGGACGGCACCTGACCAATGTCCTGTAATCAGAAAACCTTGGACTAAAGGCGGGGTTGTCCATGGAATGATAACTCCAGTCGGTCTAGCAACGATATTCAGCATCATAGCGGAATAGTTAAGAATAGTGATTACGATTGGTCCAAGAATTAACGGAATCATTAAGATGGGGTTTAAGACTACTGGAAGTCCAAACATGATCGGTTCATTGATATTAAATAACCCCGGTGCCAATGACATTTTTCCAAGCTCTTTGTATTGTTTTGACTTTGCTTTAAATAAAAGTACTAATACTACTGCAAGGGTTGCACCTGCGCCGCCAATCCAAACCATATCGAAAAATTGCTCGGTAATGATATTTGGTGCCAGCTTTCCTTCCTCAATAGCTGCAAGGTTTTCATCTTGAAGGGGCACCCAAAACGGCCTCATGATTCCATTTACAATGGTTCCGCCATTTAATCCCAAACACCAGAGAAGACTAATTGCAAATACGGTTCCGATTGCACCAAAAATATTGTTGGCAACCAAACTCTGCATCGGCAAGGAAACTACTTGGTAGATAAAATCATGAATATATTGGTAAGGTGTTTGTAAGAATAAAAGCCTGATCAATAACATGATAACAAGGATAACAAAACCAGGTACCAGTGCGGAGAATGCCCTAGAAACAGCTGGGGGCACACCATCAGGCATTTTGATGATGATTCCTTTTTTTATAAAATAATTGAACATTTCCGTTACAACAATTGCAGTTATAATTGCAACAATAATTCCATTTGTACCGTACCAACCTCCAACTGTGATTACCTTTTCAACCGTATGAATTGTCCCATCGATATCGATTGTCGTGGTAATGGGTGTTAAGAGGATAAATGCACTTATTGAAAGCATCGAACTAGAAAATGCGTCAATTCTGTAAGATTGCGCAAGCTTGTAGGATATTGCCGCAACTATGAAAATCGACATGATATCATAAGTTACCCGCTTTGGAAGAATAATAAATTGATTGAAGAATTCTCCAAATAGTTTAACTTGCAGCTCCTGCCATCCTGGAACAGGGAAATCCTGGATAATAATAAAAATTGAACCGATAATTAAGAATGGGATAAACGAGATAAATCCGTCTCTGATCGCAGCCAGATGTCGTTGCCCCGCTAGCTTTGTTGCTGCAGGTAATAGTTTGTTCTCAAGAAATCTTTGAATTTTTTCCATATCCTTACCCCCTTTTTTATTTTTCGGGACTTAAATCCCGATATTTACTTAGCTTCCAAGATGGGTTATACCACCTCGAACTCGAATCACCAATATGCTTACCTGTGGATTCATGCCTGAAAATCAGTGGTGGATTTCATCCATTACTCAACCGGACTTGTAATCCTTTTGGTATACGCTTCAAGCCATTCCTCCGTTGCCTGTCCGTAAACCGTACCTTCTCCTTCTGGGTAAGCCACATAAACCATCGGACTTCCATTCTCAGTAGCTGCGACAAAGGAGAACTCGACATTGGTGCCAACCCCCCACTCACCTTTGTTATTCATGGCAACAACCGACATGGCTCCCGCCTTTCCGCTTTTCTCTGTCAAAAGGTTAGTAAACTGATAAACCACTTGCTCGGCAGCAGCCTGTGGATGCACGCCTTCCTTCATCAACCGTACCACTTCATAGGATACACAACCTTTCATCAGATCCTCACCGAGCCCAGTTGCAGATGCTCCTCCAATGCTGCTGTCAACATAGAAGCCTGAACCTGACAGCGGGGAATCTCCTACTCTACCTCTTTTTTTCATAAATAGTCCGCTTGTGGAGGTGGCAGATGCCATCTGTCCCTTGGTATCAACAGAAACCATCCCCACGGTATCATGGCCATCATACGGGCTCAGGTTTTTCTCACGAATCTCTTTTACACGTTTTTCCCAAAGCTTTCTTGCACGCTCCGTCAGCATATTGCTTCTTTCAAATCCATTTTTATGTGCAAATTCCTCAGCCCCAGCTCCCACAAGGAAGCTGTTAAAGCGTTCTTCGCTCAGCCTTCTTGCAATAAATACGGGATTTTTAAAGTCTTTAATTCCAGCTACAGCCCCGATAGCAAGAGTATCGCCATCCATAAAGGCGGCATCGAGTTCAACCTCGCAATTCTCATTTGGCAGTCCACCGTAACCGACTGATTTATAAAAGGGGTAATCCTCAACCATCCCTACCGCTGTCTCAACTGCATCACCCGAACTTCCGCCATTCCTAAGAATGCCGGTAGCCGCTTCCACTCCCTCTAAAGCCATCCGCCAGGTCGCAATAATTCCCCACATCCCCTTTATCCCTCCTTACTTTTCATCTAATCTTTTGTATAAATGAAGCATTTCACTAATTAATGTTTGAGCTAGGATCGAATTCATTAAATGATCTTGCGCATGAACCATAATCATCGAGTACTCTGATTTATTCCCTCTTGTTTCCTCAACAATCAATCCAGTTTGAGCATTATGAGCCTTTGACAAAAACGTATTGGCTTTCTCCATAAGATTATCTGCCTCAGCAAACTTCCTTTCTCTTGCACGCTGAAGGGCAGCCATCATCGTTGACAGAGCATCTCCAGACGTTGAAATAATCTCAAACGCAATTTTATCTACTTCTATCACTAGCTTCACCTCCCTAATGCTTAATAGATTATGACTTGCCATAGTTGTATTATAGTTTTCGATACGGCTCCTTCTCCAATAAACTTTTTCCTAATACGTCGGAAAAAATTTATCCCGGCATCCAAGCTAAACGATTAGAAGTAGATCCCGACCTCCACTAACTAAAATACTCCGTATACGGTGGCTCAAAAATAGAGATATCAATGTTTATATAACCGCTTTAAGTCTTTTCAGCCTCCATTTGAAGAGTATTTTTGGATTAAGAAGTGTGTCAAATGCTATTATCTGCCCATTCCGAGCACTAAAAAAATCCCTGCTCGAAAGCAGAGATTTAATTAGCATCGTAGAGTAAGATACGTGAGATAAAGTCATCATAATCCTTAGAGTTAATCAGGTATTGGACTCCATTCGGTTTTTCAACAATTTCAATAATATGCTTATACAGATCGTTTAATTTCCTTCTATCCTCTTCCCTTAAGGAGAACATAAATACCAACTGTACTTTAAATTTTCCCCATATTACAGGCTTTTGTAAGATTGCCACCGCAATTACATTTTCATACGCATTCATTACAATTGGATGCGGAATCGCCAGCAGATTTCCAAACGAAGTGGAAGATATCTTCTCTCGTTCAATCACAAACTGCACATATTCATCTGGGGTGTAACCCTTTTCGCAGAGCTGCTTGGCCATATATTTGATAGCCTCAAATTCATCCTTAAATTTAATATTTTTATAGAAAAGGTCTTTTCTGAAAAAGTTCCGGATATCATTCAAAAATTGAATGCTTTCCATATCCTCCTCATAGAGGAATAAGTTTTGATTAATTTTTTCAATATCGCTCTGGTCAAGAAAAGGTGATACCTTAATCACTGTGACGTCTTCTTCATATTCTACCTTCACCGTTGAAAGGATTAGATCAGGTTCCTGCTTCCTAAGTTCGCCCAGCTCCATAAAAGAAAACGGGCCAAGGATGTCAACCTTTTCCTTATACAAGAAATGCAGTTTTTTCATCAACAGCCGGCTAGTTGTGTAACCCGTTGGGCAGATAAGAGCAATTTTTCTTTTAACAGTGGTCTGGTTTCCATTAAACCCCTCAAATGCCGCCCCCAAGTGAAGAGCAATAAAGCCAATCTCATCCTCGCTGATGACCATCCTCGTCATTTTGTAAAGTTCTTTCGAAACAAACACAGCGATTTCAAAGATAAAGGGGTATTTTACTTTTAGCTCATCAAGCAATGGGTTTCTTAATCGGACATTATTCTCTATCCGTTCATACATTCTTTTTATATGAAGACATAACCCGATAAAGAGGTTGTCATCCTCTTCCAAGTTAATGCCAAATTCCCTGTTAATTGAAATAATCAAAGTCTCGGTCGGCCTTGCAATGTCAGGGTCGATGATCCCCTCAAGTTCTTGTTTGTCTTCATAATTATTTTTAATGAAACTTTTCCCTAAAATAAGGTAGGAAATATAGAGAATATCCCCTTCAGGGAACCTAACTCCAAACTCTTCAGCTAATTGGCCGCAAAGCTCCTTAGCCACCTTAAATTCCCTCGTCCCTAGCACCCGATCCACATCTGCATCCATATCAAGTATATTTTCGTTTTTGATCCTGTCGATCGTAATCGCAATATGGATCACTAAATTAACAACAGCCATTTCATTCAAATGAATCCGATAATTATTAACCGCTTGCATGAGTTTTTTTTGAATAAGTCCCAAATTAATATTTTGAAAGTACCTTTCATATTTAGAAATATTAAAATAGTTTTTGTTGGTTTCTCTAAATAAAAGTTCGCTTAGAAGCGCCCGTTTATTCTTTTCACTTCCTAAGAGCGAGATGGAGGCTGCTTTTCTAGATATGCTGAGTTCCCGCTTATTTTCCAAGTTAATCCGATTAATTTCCTTCAGGTCATTTTCAATCGTTGCTTCACTGACCATCAGAAGTTCGGAAAGTTCAAATATATTTAGTTCACTGCTTCGAAATAGAAGATGCCTCAGAATATAATTGATGCGTTCCTCAGGGAGAACGGGAATACCGTCGCTAGTCATAATCGCCTTGGCTTTTTCATAATCGCTCAGTTGATAGCCTTTTTTATTTTGAGAAAGGATTAAGTCCATTTGTAAAACCGAATTAATATAGGCGATATCATTCCGGACCGTCCGATCCGACACTCCAAGTGCAATAGCCAACTCTCTTCCCTTCATCCAAGCCTTTCTTTCATAAAGTATTTTCAAAATCATTCGTTGACGCGGATGAAAACTATCCATCTAGCTCACCTCCAACCTATCATTAAATCTATTATATCAGAACCATAGGAGCGGTTCTGATACCGGCCAATCCTTAATTGGAATTCTGCTATCTTTTCACTAAAATTAATCATGTTAAATCCCGCAATTTATTTGATTACGGGCATTGAATGAGTCCTTCTGATTTATTACACGTATTAGTTATTTTCTTCATCCGTTTCTTCATCCGGAGGAATCGAACTTTCGTCTTGCTCAGAAGATGATTCGATGATGCTCTTCTTCACGATACTGTCTCTTACTTTGATACCCTGCTGTCCACCCGCTTCATCATTATCATTTCCGGCAATACCACTTCTTCCATTGCCATCTGCGAAATTAGATTGATCATTTTTTGACTCACTATGATCAATCGCATTTTGCCCGCCTTGGTTTGCGTTTGTCCCGACATGCTTATTTATCTGCCCGCCTCCCTCTGCTCTTTGTTCTATATAGATTTCCTTGTTGCCAATATTAATGGTGTAAGAAATGTTAATTGTGATGTTACAGCCATTATCTTCTTGCTTCTTTGGTCCCTCTTCTACAATCTCATTATTTTGTTCTGTAATTTTTTTATCCCTTTTGCTGTTACTTGACATATCAATTTCCCCCCTTTTATCTTCGATACTACCAATATATTCGTTCACACTAGAGTGGGTGTGGACAAGTTAAATCGAACAACACATAAGTGACGGTCCTACTCGTACATACCGATACCACTAGAACCGTCCCTATGGATCACCTGAGGGTTACGGTTATTTCTGTTCCTTTTTCTGGTTCGCTTTGGACTTGGATCTTGCCTCCGTGTAAATCAATTATTTTTTTGACAATGGCGAGGCCAAGCCCGTTGCCTCCAAATTGGCGATTTCTCGATTGATCCGCCTTATAAAATCGCTCAAACATGTGCATCATTTCATCTTTATTCATGCCCATTCCAGTATCTTTGATTTTGACGATTAGCTGGTTGGCAGATGCTTGGAAGGCTTCAACCGTGATGGTGCCTGAATGTGGTGTAAATTTAATACTGTTATGAATTAAATTAATCCATACTTGATCCATCAAATCCTCATCAGCTGTTATCGTTACACACTCAAGAGAGACATCCATATTGATCTCTTTTTCCGCCCATTGTGGTTCATTGGCAAGAATGATTCGCCGAAGCTGACGGTCTAATCGATAGCTTTTAAGCTCGAAAGGAACGTGATCGGACTCTAGAGAAGTCAGTTTTAATAGATTTTCGCTCAATTTCGAAAGCCGATTACTTTCCATTTCAATGATTTGCAGGTAATGATTGCGTTCCTGACGACTTAAGTCATCGTTCTTCAATGCATGGGCAAACCCACTTATAGACGTTAATGGTGATTGGATTTCATGCGAGACATTCGAGATAAACTCTTGGCGCATTTCCTCCATTTCTCCCAGTTTATCTGCCATCTCGCTAATGCTTCCAATAATCTTAGAATATGGATGATCATCTCGGCCCCGTAATTGCTTCCTATAATAAGAAAGATCAATATTAAAGTTTCCTTCCGCCATCATTTTCATGGCTTGAAAAAGCGGATGCCACGCTTTTTCTTGCCGCGCTTTTACCCATGGTATATGTGTAATAAAATACACACAGAATCCAAATAGTAAAAATCCTAAGATGGAGTTGATAAGTTGTCTAATTAATTCGGGCGGGACATAATCAATCGCCTCATACAATATTGGTGTTAACCAATAGGCACAAGACCATCCTACAAGGAGAGAAACTGTGACAGCTAAAAAACCGACAATTCGTTTTAGCATTTCGAGCGCATTCAACGTGCCACCTCCAAACGATAGCCCAGCCCGCGAATCGTCGTGATTTTAAATAAACAATCCTCTTGAGAAAATCGCTGGCGCAGCCGTTTTATGTGGACGTCCACAGTCCGTTCATCCCCTTCATAATCAAAGCCCCAAATATCTTCAATTAGTTGTTCCCTAGAAAAAGTTTTTTGTGGTTGTGTTGCCAGCTTAAACAACAGTTCAAATTCTTTCATTGGTAAAGTAATGCCCTCCTTCCCCACCGATACAGTGTAGGAAGAACGGTCAATCACGACATTTCCGATTTCAATTCGATTCGAGACGGTTATTTGAAACCGTTTAAGCAGTGATTTGACCCGTGCTGCCAGCTCAGCAGCGGCAAATGGTTTAACCAAATAATCATCAGCCCCAAGATCAAAGCCTTTTACTTTTTGAGCCGTCTCCCCTTTAGCCGTCAACATTAAGATAGGTAATGTATCGGAATAATAGGTTCGGACTTCCTGGCAAAAGGCCCAGCCGTCCATATTCGGCATCATAATATCAAGTATAATCAAATCAACTTTTTCTGTTTCGAGTAAGGATAGCGCGGCTTTTCCGTCAGCCGCCTCAGCAATGGATAGTCCTTCTTTTGAAAGGATGATATGGATTAATTCCCGGATGTGCGGATCATCGTCAACGATTAATACTTTGGCCATGTTATTCCGTCCTTTTTTTAGGCTCTATTATAATTGAATGTTTATTTTTCCGAGTTTGAAAAATAAACGGAAAATTTTCGTTTATTTTGGGAAATACCCATATTTCCTTCTTCATAAGGGAAGTTTTTTCGCTTATATGATCAAAATCCTTAGATTTTGACTTATTAAGAGCATTTAAGCGAAATTACTTCGCTTATTTTGGCTTCATAGGCTTCCTATATAGGCATTAACGGAAAATTCTTCCCTTATGAATTCTCATACCAAAACGAAAATCAACCATGAAAAATAACAGAGCCTTTTTTTTTAAAAAAGAACCGCCAAGCAGCAGGCGATTCCTTTCTGTAATTTAATTATAGTTTACACCTTTATTTCCATCTCACAACTATGTCTGGCGCATATATGCACGGATTGTGATCGGGGCAAAGACCGCAACAATTACCACAGCGCCAATGAGCGAAACCGCAAGGTCCCAACCCATGGTGCCAGAGTTGGTCAGATCTCGGACAGCCGTGACGAGATGGGAGATGGGATTAAACTTCACAAACCATTGGAGCCAGTCAGGCAGTGTTTCTGCCGGCACAAAAGCATTGGAAAGAAATGTGAGCGGAAACAGAATGAGCATTGAGATCCCTTGTACGCTTGAAGCCGTGCGGGCAATCACGCCAAAAAAGGCAAAGATCCAGCTGACACACCACGAACACACAATCACTAGAAGCGCGGCGATGGCGACATAGCCTAGACCGCCTTCTGGGCGATAACCCATGATATATCCCATCGTGAACGTGAGCACGGTGGCAATCGTATAACGAATCGTATCAGCCAGCAAGGCTCCCGCAAGCGGGGCAATACGGGCAATCGGCAGTGACTTAAACCGATCGAATACCCCCTTATCCATGTCCTCCCGCAGTTGAACACCGGTGACAATCGAAGTTCCGATTACCGTCTGTACGAGGATACCAGGAATGATAATCGGCAAATAATTTTGTACATCCCCGGCGATCGCTCCACCAAAGATATACGTAAACATCAAAGTAAAAATAATCGGCTGGAATGTGACATCAAACAATTGCTCCGGCGTACGCCGTATTTTTAACAAGCCGCGGTACGCCATTGTGAATGAGTTTCGTACCGTTTGCCTGAAGCTCAATTTATTGCGGAGCTGGATTTCAGCAGCCGGCTTCATCGCATTAGTTTTCATACTCTTACTTCCCTTTCTTGTTTCAATTTATCGGACGCCATTGATTCATCCTCTTTTACACCATGGCCGGTGAGAGTTAAAAAGACCTCATCTAGAGAAGGCTTCTGTACACTCAATTCAGCCAGTTGGATTCTCGCTTCCCGCATAGCAATCAACAAGTCGGCAACCCGGTCAGCATCCGCCATTGGAGCCATAATCTGTCCGCCTTCAGCTGAAACAGCTGAATGGACATTAAGGACTCGTTCAACAAGATGCCTTGCTTCTGGGATGTCCTGCGTATTTTGGATACTCAAATGCAGTGATGAGTTACCAACGGACTCCTTCAGTTCATTCGCTGTGCCCTCTGCGACTACACGGCCGCGATCAATGACAGCGATTCGGTCAGCCAGTTCATCTGCTTCTTGAAGATACTGCGTCGTTAACAAGACCGTTGAACCTGATTTTACCAAGCGGCGGATTGTATCCCACATTTGATTCCGTGTTCGCGGGTCAAGTCCGGTTGTCGGCTCATCTAAAAATATCAGCGGTGGCTGGGCGATGAGGCTCGCAGCCAGATCCAGCCTGCGCCGCATGCCTCCAGAGAAATTTTTCAATGGACGCTTCGCAGCTTCCGTTAAACCAAATTCCTCTAGCAAATCTGATGCCTTACGACGGGCCTCTGCACGCCCTAAACCTAACAGCCGAGAAAAGATGATTAGATTCTCGGTAGCACTAAGGGACTCATCAACAGAAGCATACTGACCCGTGACACCGATTAATTGGCGGACAATCTGTGACTCCTTCACCACGTCGTGTCCAAAGATACGGGCAGAACCAGCGTCCGGCCGCAGTAGAGTAGCCAGCATTCTGATTGTGGTCGTCTTCCCTGCCCCATTCGGCCCAAGTACTCCGTAGATCGTACCAGCGCGTACATTCAAATCTACGCTGTCAACCGCACGGTTATCGCCAAACGTTTTGACTAATCCGCGCGCTTCAATGGCCCAATCCCCTTTGTCTGTCAATGTATTCTTACGGTATAGATTATTCAATGTTGATCCTCCTTCTTGATCATTACTGATGATATGGAGATGATAAACTACGATTATGAACTGAATATGAACTTAAAAAGACTGTCATTCCATATTTACAACGTTCTTAAGTCTTTCGGAATGGGACTGTCTGATTTAGGGATCGCTACCATCGAAATCCACAAAGCTAGCCTTTATCAAACGGTTATAGAAAAAGCGAACAGTGTCGATCACTGTTCGCTACTTAACGAGGTTGCCTCTTTTCCAAAAAACCACAGCGCCGTCCTTATGGTTTCCTGCTCCTCCATACTGCCAAATAATCCATTGCGAAATCACTGATCCGGATCCTCCTGTCGAACGATTTCGCAACTCTTCCCCTCATATCGAATCAAGCTGTTACGCCAAAGGATATTAATCAATTATGACCATTATTTGAATTGATTTGGGAAACATTCCTTAATGGATATCCTTTTAACTTGCCTATTATCACTAAATTTCATTAGAATGGTTGTATGGGTATATATTTTCAATAATCTAAAAAGTTACCACTATATTCAAGTTACTAATTATTATTTTTTCTTTACCTCTATGAATATACTTCTTTTGTTTAGAAAGTACCGTCTATCACTACTCATCAATTACTTTAGCTATGAAACTACATAATTAAGACTCCTAATTCACCATAACAACTCTTGATCCAATCATATATTCATTCTCATAACTTTTATTACTTTCATTTTATTCTGAATTTTATTATAATGTTTATATGATAATTATTATAATCTGGTTCTAAAAACTAGATTCATAATTATATAATACTAAAATTACACAGAAGGAGAGATAAAGGTATGGATGCTAAAGACAATGCTAAAATTGAAGGATGCCCGTTTCACGGGGGTGCTACGAGTATTAAATCAAGTGGCACTTCCAATCGAGACTGGTGGCCAAATGCGTTAAACTTAAATATTCTCCATCAGCATGACAAAAAGTCTAACCCTATGGGAGAAGACTTTGATTATGCTGAAGAATTTAAAAAGCTAGACTATGCTGCTCTTAAGCAGGATCTTCGCGATTTAATGAAAGACAGTCAAGATTGGTGGCCTGCAGATTACGGACATTATGGTCCATTCTTCATCCGTATGTCTTGGCATGCAGCAGGTACATACCGTACAGGCGATGGCCGTGGTGGCGGCGGAACTGGTAATCAACGTTTTGCTCCGCTTAACAGCTGGCCTGATAACGTTAGTCTTGATAAAGCGCGACGACTCCTTTGGCCAGTTAAGCAAAAGTATGGTAATAAAATCTCTTGGGCAGACTTGCTTGTCCTAGCAGGTAATGTGGCGATTGAAGACATGGGAGGTCCAACCATTGGTTTTGGAGCAGGACGTGCTGACATTTGGCATCCAGAAGAAGATATCTACTGGGGTACTGAAACTGAATGGCTTGCTGATAATCGCTACACGGGTGAACGTGACCTTGAGAATCCACTTGCTGCTGTTCAGATGGGGCTTATCTATGTTAACCCAGAAGGTCCAAACGGCAAGCCAGATCCAATTGCTTCGGCTCGCGACATTCGTGAAACCTTTGCACGAATGGGAATGAACGATGAAGAAACATTGGCCCTAATCGCCGGCGGCCATACATTTGGTAAGGCACACGGTGCCGGAGATGCTTCTCATGTTGGTCCAGAGCCAGAGGCTGCTCCTATTGAACTACAAGGATTAGGCTGGCAAAGCTCTTACGGAAGTGGTAAAGGCCGTGATACGATCGGCAGCGGTATTGAAGGAGCTTGGACAGCGAATCCAACACAGTGGGATAATGGTTACTTCGATTTATTATTTGGATATGAATGGTGGCTTACAAAGAGTCCTGCAGGTGCCTGGATCTGGCATATTGTCGATCCAGACGAGAAAGATCTTGCACCTGATGCAGAAGATGCATCCATTAAAGTACCAACGATGATGACCACAGCAGATATGGCTTTACGCTACGATCCTGTGTATGAGAAGATTGCTCGTCGTTTCCATGCCAATCCGGATGAGTTTGCAGATGCCTTTGCTCGTGCATGGTTCAAACTTTTACACCGTGATATGGGTCCAAAAGCAAGGTATCTAGGTCCAGAAGTTCCAGAAGAAGATTTTGTCTGGCAAGATCCTGTTCCAGCAGGTAATTATGATTTATCCGATGCTGATGTTGCTGAGATCAAGGCAAAAATTCTTGACTCTGGACTAACTGTCAGTAAGCTTGTAACAACCGCTTGGGCTTCTGCTAGTACTTATCGCGGTTCCGATCATCGTGGCGGTGCAAATGGCGCCCGCATCCGTCTTGCTCCACAGAAGGATTGGGAAGTGAATCAGCCAGAACAGCTTGCACAAGTGCTTCAAGTATTGGAAGGCATCCAAAAGGATCTAGAGAAAAAAGTAAGCATTGCCGATTTGATTGTACTCGGAGGTAGTGCCGCAATTGAAAAAGCAGCGCGGGATGCAGGCTTTGACATAACTGTACCTTTTGCTCCTGGACGTGGTGATGCCACACAAGAGCAAACAGATGCAGAAAGCTTTGATGTGCTAGAGCCAGTTGCTGATGGTTTCCGCAATTATCAAAAGAAACAATATAGTGTAAGCCCAGAGGAGCTTTTAATCGATAAAGCTCAACTCTTAAACCTAACTGCACCAGAATTGACTGTTCTTATTGGTGGAATGCGTGTATTAGGCACAAATTATGGCGGTTCACAGCACGGTGTATTCACGGATCGCGTAGGCACCCTTACAAATGACTTCTTTGTGAACTTGCTTGACATGGGCGTTCAGTGGAAACCTGTAGGTGCAAACGTCTATGAAGGACGTGATCGCAAGACTGGTGAAGTCGTGCGTACAGCAACTAGAGTGGACCTCGTGTTCGGTTCAAACTCTGTTCTTCGTGCTCTTGCCGAAGTGTATGCTCAAAACGATAACAAAGAGAAATTTGTACGTGACTTTGTTGCTGCCTGGGTCAAGGTCATGAATGCAGACCGCTTCGACCTTAAGGCGGTTGACCTTAAAAAGGTTCAACTAGCAAGTAAGTAAGATTATCACAATTAAGAAAGAACCGCTGTCAATCAAGACGGCGGTTTTTCTTGTATAAGAAATACTGCTCAAAAATTAAGTTCTTGAGCTGGCTCCCCACTCATATTCAATAAACGGACCGTTTCAGGCTTTATTTGAAGAAACACGTAATTTGGATCCTCTGGACCGTCAAACCATTGGTTAAACGATTCATCCCAATATTGGTTTTTCAATTCGTTTGATTCATTAATAGACGCTGTCCCCGTGATTTCTACATAAGCATCACTTTGTCCATTCTTTTCATAACCTAACAATACAGAAGCAGCTGGATTTTTTTCGATTTCCTCGATTTTCTCAGTATCCTTTTTTGTTGGGGTATATAACGTTAAATTGTCATGATAAAACGTCATATATCGGGTATGAGGTTTATTATTTTCAACGGATGATAAGACCCCTGTTCGATGATCGGAAATAATTTTAAGCACTTTTTCTTTTAGATCTTCACTCATTTATGAATACTCCTTTATAAAGTCTTTTGTTTTTCCCTCTTATCATTTCCAAAAATACAAAATCCACAAGGAGGAATGGAAAATATCTGTTTATAAAAAAAGACTCTCTTCCGGTAATTTCGAAAGAGAGTCAAGCTTTTTTCACATTCGTTACGCTACTTTTTTATCCAAATTTAGCTTTCCATCCTTTTTCCTAGAAAAAACTTTTGCTAGTGATTCCGGAAGGGCCATCAAGGCTGGAACAAAGATAGGAAGCATGATAAAGCATAGGACGACAAGTCCAGTAATGACTGCTATCGCCAATTCAGATAAAAGAACGATTCCAGCAGGCATCAGTGTTGCAAAAGTCCCTCCAAGGATAACGACTGCTGCTATAATCACTCCTCCTATTTGTCTAGAAGCTAATACAATGGCCTCTTTAGGTGCAAGCTCTGGATATTCCTTAAAGCGCATCATTAAGAAGATACTATAATCTACTCCCAAAGAGACAATGATAATAAAGGAGAAGAACGGAACAAAGGACGAAAGCCCCTCATACCCTAGTAAATCAATAAAAATAAAGTTTACCAGGAACATCGCTGCATAGTATGAACCTACAAGGGATGCTGTGATGAAAACTGGTGTCCAGAAGGATCTAATTACAACGAACAGGACAAGCAATACTCCTATAATGACAATGATCGTTGTTTTACTCAAATCTCTAGACAATACATCATTCATATCATTGGTTGTGGCACTTGATCCAGCTGTTCCACTCTTAGCATCTGAAAGAATGGTACCGTTTAAACCATCTGAGATAGTAGAATTTATTTTATTAATCGTATTTAAAGCTTCCGTTGAATACGGATCATCCTTCAAAATCACCGTCATCTTGGTAATCTTTCTATCTTCAGACATGAAGGCATCGAATGATGGTTTTAAGGCTTCACCCTTCAAAGCTTCCTCTGGAATAAAGAAACTCTTCGTATTCAGCTGATTTAAGTAACCATTTGTTTGACCAATTCCATCAGAAATTTGCTTCAAGCCGCCATTCACATCGGATAATCTTTCCCCAAAGCTGCTGAATCCATTTAGGCCATCAACAAGTTGCTGCTGACCGGATTTCATCTGTCCAAGCCCATCATTGACACTGTTCATATTCGTTACAATCGTGCCAATTCCAGTTGAAGCTTGTCCAAGTCCCGCTTTAAGCTTAGTCAAACCATCTGTTAATTGCTTTAAACCACTGCTCACGCCTGCGAGATTTTTATTCGCTGTATCGAAACCAGCCGTTACTGCGTTGTAATTGTCATTTAATGCTTTGATACCTTCAGGTGTAATTTGACTTAGAGATGAAGATAGTTCATCAATTGTTGTTTTTAACCCTTGATAATTGGCATCTGTATTGGAGTCTGAATAACTGCTTCCCAGAGCGGTTACCATGGATTGCATTTGAAAAAGTGCCCCTTTTACACCAAGAAGAGCATGTGCTGCTTGTTGATAGTGGGTGCCTAACTCCTTATAACCAGCCTGCATCTCTCCATATTTTTCAGCTAGCAGGGCTACCCCGCTGCTCATCTGTGAAAGATTCGTTTCAATCGCAGCAAGACCGCCAGTAATCGTTTGTGGATTACTTGTACCATCATCGATACCGGCTTGGATTTGCTGTAGCCCGCTCGTTAATGCGCCCATTCCGTCTTGAAGCTGTGCCGTACCATCCACCATTTCGTTGACCTTAGAAAAGTCCGCTGATCCAAGTCCGTTTTGTGCTTCGAGCAATCCATCATAAATTTGGTCCACACCGTCTTGCGTTTGTGATAATCCATCTGTAACACTTTCCATTTGACGATCGACGTAAAAATCATCGATTCTCTCACCTAGAGGTTGTGTGACAGAAGAAACCATTTTTACACCCTTTAAGCTTTTGAGTTTTTCCGTTACACTATCGATGACGGCAAGAGATTCATTATTATCGAGTGCTGTGCTATTTTCAATGACAACCGTTGCCGGCATAGACTGTCCTTTCCCAAAATGCTCTGCAACTAAATTAATCGCTTTTGAGGAAGGATATTTATCTCCAAGTTCCCCAACGGTATCAAAGTTAAGCTTTTCCTCATGGAGATACACCATTGGTCCTATTAATAAAAGGATGATGGCTGTAATGATAATCGGATGCTTGGTTGCAAATGTTGAGGTTGCTCCCCAGAACTTGTTTTCCTTGTGGCCGCCAACATTTTTGGATGGCCAGAAGATTTTTTTACCTAACACCTTCATTACAAAAGGAGTTAACGTTAAAATTTCAAGTAATAGAATACTGACACCGATAACGACCACAACACCAGATTGATAGATTGGTGATTCGGAAAAAACAAGCGCAAGGAAAGCAATAAATACAGTGAGTATACTATAAGCAATTGTTTTTCCAGCTGTTTTATAGGTAATAACAATGGAATCGTCTACAGAGTGACCATGCGATAATTCTTCCTTAAATCGATTAAAAAGAAGTATATTATAATCCGTCCCAATCCCAAAAAGTATTAGGACTAGAAGCATTTGGGTCAAACTTGTAATTGGAAACCCGGCTTTATCGATTAATTGCGCGGCAATCCCCATGGAAACTAAGTAGGAAAAGGCTACCGTAATGAGAGATACTATCGGTGTAACCACTGACCTAAAGGCAAGGATCAGAACAACTAAAATGAAAATAACAGTTAAGGCAGCACTCTTCTCAACTCCGGCTTGGGTCGCTTCTAAATAATCGTTATTGATAAAATCTTCCCCGCTAAGATAATACTCAACAGGTGCTTCCTTCAGTTTTTCTTCAAATTGTTTTTGGATATCATCGATTTCTCGATCTTTCTTATCAAGCTTATAGCTCACCATAAGCGTCGTACCATCTTTTGAAACTAACGAACTTTTCGCATCGGGCATACTGAAAGGGTCAATCATGTCAGTGATCCCAAGTTTTGAACTGCTAGCACTAATTGATTCTACCGTTTCCCCGATTTCTTTCATTTCATCCTGCGAAATTTTATCCTTATCATAAAAAACAATCAGGTTATCTGTCCCTTTTGCCGTTTCCATTTTCTTCAATATATCGTTTGCTATTACGGATGGACTATCACTACTCGTACCCTGCTGTCCTTTTTCTCGCAGGATGGCATTAACATCTGGCTGGAAAACAGTAAGTACTATTGTCGCAATTAACCAGATTGCAAGAATAGCCCATCGCCCTTTAATAATCGTTCTCACTTTGTATCCTCCCAAATCATTGTTGTCTGTTTATTTTTTTCGCTTTCCCTCATCAGAGAAGTACAAAATATCGAAGAATTCCTGATTATCCATTCCTTCTGCTACCATTTTTTCCTTAACAGCCGATACCATTAACTGCATTCCCTTTTCGACAATCTCCTGTTCATTCGGAGTTAAAAGATCTAATACACCCACTAATGACTTATTGGTAAGTTCTGATACGCTATCATTAATATCATTCGCTAGTCTTTCAGATAGGGTAATATTTACGATCCGTTTATCCTTAGCATTGGGGGTTTTCACTAGAATTCCTTTAGAAATCAATCTCTCCACAATATCTGAAACCGTACTTTGTGTCATTTTCAAATTTTGCGAGAGTTGTTTAATGCTCACGGTTTTATGAGCAAACACATCTGCAATGACCCTGACTTGGGGAACGGTTACTCCATGCTCCTCCGCTTGTTTCTGAAGACTTTTCATCATATAACGATGGATAAAATCAACGGATTCCCTAATAAAGACGGCTCTATCCAATCCCTTTCCTCCTCATTCATATAAATCGCACACGATACATCGTATACGATTTATATTATGGTGACAGTCTGTATTTGTCAATTTAATTGAATTATTGCTGAATTAATCAAAAAAAGACGCTGGTATCAAATAACTACCAACGCCCTTTCACCTAGATATTATGTTTTTTTCTTATACATACGCCAATTGTTTTACAATATCTTCCCCAGATCGATTATGATCTCTATCCTTTTTAAAAACAACCTCTCCTGGGGTGATACAATTAAGAACCGGACAGACATTCAGACAAAGATGACAGCCCACACAACGGTCTTCGAGTATGATTGGCTTTCTATTTCCAACATCCCATTCGATGGCCTGGTGGGAACCATCAAAACAGGAAATATAACATCTTCCACAGCCTACGCACTTACTTTCATCGATACTCGGGATGATTTGGAATGATCGATCTAGGTTTTCAGCTGGAATGATATTTTTTACAGCGATCCCGACCAGTTCCTCCAATGAATCCACGCCGCGTTCATCCATAAAGTGACTCAGTCCGCTAATCATATCTTCCACAATTCTGTAACCATACTGCATAACGGAAGTGGTTACCTGAACATTGCGGCAGCCGAGAAGGATAAATTCCAAAGCATCCTGCCATGTTTCGATACCGCCAATCCCACTAAGCTGAACCGTTTGCAACTCTTCGCACTGGGTCAACTCTGTAATAAAACGCAGAGCAATCGGTTTGACTGCATTTCCAGAATAACCTGAAATCGATGATTTACCATTAACGACAGGCTTTCCTGTTAGATTATCCATATCAATATTGGTGATACTCTTTATCGTATTAATCGCAGAGATTCCGTGGGCTCCACCCTCGGCAGCCGCAATAGCTGGAACGGTCATCCTGGTAATATTGGGCGTCATCTTGGCAACGACAGGGAGATGAGTGTTTTCAACAACCGCTTGCGTATACTTCCGAACCAATTCCGGATTTTGACCAACGTCCGAACCCATCGCATGGCTTGTCATTTGCGGGCAGGAAAAATTCAGTTCAAGCATATCCGCTCCTGCCTCCGTAACCGCCTTTGTAATTTGAATCCACTCCTCTTCAGTGGATCCCATAATACTGACACCAATCACTTTATTCGGAAACTTCCTTTTCAGCTTTTTAATTTCTTCCACATTCTGTTCCAAAGACATCTCCGAAATTTGCTCCATATTTTTAAAACCCGTCCATGATTGAGCTCCATTATTGACCGTATCAAATCTCGGTGAACACTCATCCATCCCTGTTATCCCAACCGTTTTATAAAAAATACCTGCCCAGCCTGCTTCAAGTGCTTTGGAAATTTGTTCAGCGTTGTTGACTACAGGAGAAGATGACAAAAAGAACGGATTTTCGCAATTTACGCCTAAAAAATCTATCGATAAATCTTTTTTCATGGTCATTCCCTGCCTCCTTAATAGAAAGACTCGATAATTTTCGCTGCAGCTTCTCTACCTTCCCCGATTGCCCTAACAACAGTGTCGCCACCATTGACCATATCTCCGCCGGAGAAGATGTTCCCGGATTCTTTCAAGGACTCCGCATCCTCACGTATTTTTTGCCCTACCGCTAGGATAACGGTATCCGCTTTCATTTCCATCGTGGATCCGTTGGTCATGTGTTCAAATTTCACTCGTTCAACTTTTCCATTGCCAATAAATTGAACTGGTTTAAACTCAGATATTAGCGGGACCCCCATTTTAAAGACCAGGTCCTTCTCTTTCTGAACGGCAGGTGCGCTCTCCAATGTTTCTAGAAAAACATTATAAATGGAGGAAGCACCGAGATGTTTGCTGGTTGCAGCGCAATCCATTCCAACATCGCCTCCGCCAATAATGACCACATCACCAAGGGGCAGCATTTTACCATGGCCTTCTTTTGCCTGGGATAAGAAATCAAGCGCAGAGATCACTCCATGAAGATCAGATCCTGGAACCGCTAGTTTCTTTGCCTCCCATGTCCCTGTACCGACAAAAACATGGTCGTATTCCGTCTTCAAATTCTCCAGTTCAGCGGCAGTGATTTTATGATTAAGTTCAAATTTAACGCCAAGTTTCTCCAACTGGCTCATATCCTGTTCCAGCACAGCATCCGGGAGGCGAAATGGCGGAATAACATATCGGAGCATACCGCCTAATTTTTTATGCTCATCAAAAATGGTTACCTCAACACCTTCTTTGGCAAGATCGGCTGCGCAGGATAGACTCGCAGCTCCTCCACCAATGCAGGCAACACTTTTTCCAGTATATGTATCCTTTTTTATAAGAAAGGACTTATTCAATTTTCTTTCATGTTCCATCGCAAACTGCTGAAGCTTTCCAATCTGGATTGGGCGATCAATTCCTGAACGGCTGCATTCTTTCTCGCAAAGCTTTTCCTGAGGGCAAATTAGAGCACAACTAGCACCAAGAATATTGTTTTCACGGATGGTTTCCGCCGCTCCATTTACATTTTTAAACCGGATACTGCGTATAAATTTGCCTGGATCTGTTTTGGCCGGACAGCCTTGACTACACGGGGCATCCTCACATAGCAAACACCTTGATGCCTCTTCCATGGCTCTACGGAAATCAAAAGCTTCAATTTGAAGCGGTTCATAGTCCATAACAGAATTTTGATCCATATCATAACCCTCCTCGTAAGTTTGTGAAACAATGAGCATAAATAGTTATACGAATCTCCTCTCTTACATGTCTTCACATTCCATCCTACATTGTTATTTTATAACTATACAGATGAATGTAAAGATATACAGGCGAGGCTTCACAATATTTTCTAAAACAATTCATGATATTTATAATATTAGAAACACTTTTAATAGGGAAAAATGTGTTAGCTAGATTCGAAAGTATTGACTATTAGTACCATTATTTCAACATATCTGTCTGAGTCGAATTTTGTAAATATTTGGTGATGGATATCATTTCTTCTGGTATAGTGATGAAGGGAGGGAGGTGAGCATGATGGAAAAAATTCTACAGTTGATATTGGATAAACTTGATAATCTGGATCAAAAGTTTGATAGCCTGGAGCATAGATTTGATACCTTGGAGCATAGGTTTGATAGCCTGGAGCAAAGATTTGATACCTTGGAGCATAGGTTTGATAGCCTGGAGCAAAAGGTAAATAATCTTGATCATGAGCAAAAAAGGCAGGCTGACATATTACAACAATTAGTTGAAACCGTAGCTGCTACGAATGTTAAGATTTCAGAAACTACCGAAAGAATAGACCGCCTCGAAAATAAAGTAGACATACTTACTACGGATGTCAATGAGATTAAAACTTCTCTTGCTACAAAAAAGGACCTTGAGTACTATGAGCAAATGATTTCCGAACACTCCAGAGAAATATACAAGCTAAAAAATAAGTAAATCACTTCAATCTAAATTCCTCAAGATAAAATAACAATTCCATAATCATATTTTCTCGTTTTTCCTGTAAAGATACGGGGTTTTTCGTTATTATTGACTATTACATTTTGAAAAAAAATGAGCGAACAGTACCTGTTACTGTTCGCTTTTATTACAATTATGAAATTACTTATTTCAATGATATCTTCACCACATCATCCAAATATTTCATTGTGCTGTATCCAAGAATCTCCAGCCTTTTAGGAATCACATTTTCTCCAGGTTTGTTACTGTGCATCCCAATGTTTTCAACTGTAAAAAAGTATCGAGGCTGCTCGATATCTTCCATTGCCCTAGTCATATTATTTATATCGTATTCCTTTCCGTTTTTATCAACATACACTCCTTCAGAATTCATCTCCATTGAACCCATTTCAGTTTCATCGGTCCCCAGAACATTGAAGTTTAGCGACCCATATGCGCGATTCTTGATATCATGATTGCTTATGACAACCCATGACGGCTGTCCCACTTCCACCTTGTCGATGGAGATCGTACTTCCAGCATATTCAAAGGTTTGAGGATATTTCTGTGAAGCATCCAGTTCGATCGTTTTTTGGTCTTCAAAATTTAAATGAATAGATCCGAATTGAGCTCTGACCTCTTTTGGTTTTTCTCCAAAAAGTGGGTCAAAGTGTGCTTGAAAACCAATCATTTCCCCTGATTGAAAGGAGTAAGTACTGCCATACAAATCCGCTTTCAGTTTTTTATCGTTCACTGCTAGATTGTCAAAGTTAAGAGCTTGTATTTGCTTTTGTTGCATCTCATTATGAATAGCAAAATGCAGAATCGTTTCTGTAGGAGCTATGATTAATTTATCAAATCGAACCTTGAACCCCTCGACTTCCGTTTCCCCATTCAAGGCATATTCGACGGAAGCTTTTTTGGTAACTGGGATCTCGAAGTTCCACTCCCCTGTTTCAAATCCCATGATTTCGTAAGCCCCCAAACTAATCCGGTCAGAGGAATCAGGGTTCAACTTCTCAAGTCTTGAAATATTAAGTTTAATGGTCCCGTTATCCTTGAGGAGAGGCTGCAGACTAATTTTCCCTCGATAAACGTTCTTTTCTTCGTTATTTACATCTGAATTAGGGTCAGGAGGATAGTACCTTGGATATGTATCACGAGCCATGATTTCAAGTTGGTTCTCCACAGAAATTCCCTCATTCATATCTATCATATATTGATTCTCTTCTTTTGTATCTTCTATTTCATAAAAAACAAGCGTCTGAATATCATCCGCAATCACACTCTTAATCTTGATTTTCACCCCATCACTTTCCGCTTCTAAGTTCAGACTTTCACCGAGATCCTGTTGCAGAAAGGCACGCAATTCCTGATTATCTTCTGTCCAGGTATAGTAGAGCTTGGAAAACGCTCCTGTAAAAACCTCTAAAACGATTAATAGGGCGACAACACATGCAATAACGCCGCCGATTTTGATACGTTTCTTGTTCTTTTGTTGTCTTTTCTTTTCCTTTTCAGCCAATCTAGCTTTAATGTTCTCCATAAAATTAGATGGCACATGGAAATCCTTCATTCTTTCAGTAAGATTCACCATGGTTAACATGACTTCTTGAAAGGCAGCCAGATCCTCCTGACAGTCTTGACAATGGTAAATATGTATTTCGAAATCAACCTTTTTTGACCGATCCATCGTTCTTTCTAAGTAATCGATGTAATTTTTATGATACTCTTTACAGCCATGAAAGAGGGATCCGTACCCCATTTCTTTTCGAAGTGACTGGATTCCGGAAAACAAATGCTCTTTCAGCTTTTCGACTGAAACATGGAGAAGATGTGCTGCTTCCTCCTGGGAGAGTCCTTTTATATAGGTAAGAACCATCGCATCTTTATCTGACTCTCCCAATTGATCCAGTGCTTTGAATAATTCCAGACGGGGTTCACGTTTCTCTGAAGCTTGTAAACTTCTATCGTTGGAAAGCTCCCGGCAAGTGTGGACGAAAATGTATGTAACCCATGTTTCGAATGATGTTTCACGTTTAAATCGCGGCAATTCCTTGTGGACTTTTACAATGGTCCGATAAAACAACTCTTCCATTTGCTCCTGACTCCTAAGATAGCACCAACCTAGCGGATAGAACGATTGTTTACGCTGTTCAAACCAATCGACGATGGATTCCACACTGTTTATCGTAACGTTGAAGCTCGGACCTATTTTTTCTGGGATCATGATTGTGCTTCCCCCCTATTAACTCTCTTTATATCTAATGGGATGTCCCCGGAATTCTCTACCCCATACCACAAAAATTTCAATATTTTACTACTATTATAATATAAGTGAATTTTAAAAAGGGAATTTTTAGAAAATAACTGCATCTTAGAGAAATGCAAACTTTTTATCAGATACGTAACTGAATAAAATTTGGCTGTGTTAAGGGGCATTATTGATAGTTTCAAGTTGATAGAAACGGGAGTGGATAAAAGGGACAATGCAGCTAAAAAAATGAAAATGGTATCTGGTGTTACCCAAATTTTAAAAAGAAGGCTAGTTCGGTCACAGCAAGGACTCTGCTGTTACCCGAATTTTAAAAAGAAAACTAGTTCGGTCACAGCAATACTTTGGTGTGCCTCAAATATGTTCATATCAATAACGTTCTTCCCCTTCCTAGTTTCCTAAAATACTGATAAACTTTCTCCAGCTTTTTCACTTGGTTTCCCTTTGGACTTTCCATATTTCCAAACTCAAAAAACTTTACTTTTTTGATTCCCACAAAATTAAATAACGCCCTTTTCATTAGAATTTTATGTGCGTTATGAAGCCAGAGGAATGGATAGTGCGTAGGGCCTTTCATGGTGGACACGCATACAACAGACTTTCCTTTCAAAAGCCCTTCTGGGAAAAGTCCCTGTTTATCACTATAGGCAAAGTTAGAGGCAAATAACTGATCAATATACCCCATTAACATTGCTGGCGGTCTCCCCCACCAGATTGGATAAATAAACACAATTTTGTCCGCCCACAATATCTGTCTCCTGTATTTCTCTACACCTGGGTCCATATGCATATCTCTTCTTCGTTTTTGCTCATTAAAGACTAGCAATGGATTAAAACCTTCTTCATATAAATCTAAGACCTGTATCTCCTTAATATTTGGGTTTTCATTACTTCCTTGCAGCACTTTTTGCAAAAATGCATAATTCAAACCGTTATGATTTGGATAGGTAAATACGATTAACATCTTCATCAGACTTCCTCCTTAATTATCAATTGATAACTAAATATTAGCACCTTTTTCATTTGTTATCAATTGATAATTGTAATTTGATAACAAATTTGTTACCTTGGGCTATAAGAGGTGAAAATAATGGACAAAAATGCTCTTTTTTATAAGCTCGTATCTTTTACAAATTCGGTTCATCGCGTAACCCATGAATTAACCAAAAATGCGAAATCGGATTCAATCTCACAAGTTCAATATAATATTCTTGAATATATCGCCGTTAATCAGCCTGTAACTCCAAGCGAAATTAATGATTGTCAGAATATGGCGATGCCAAACACAAGTCGTGAGCTTAAACAGTTAAGTGAAAAAAATCTAATTAAAAAGATACATAATCCTGATGATCGACGAAAACAATCTATTCGTCTCTCAGAAGCTGGGGAATCAATGATGAGCGAAGCCTTCTCGACGATCGAATCACGCTTTCTTCAGCGAATCCAAAAGGCCTCAAAGGAAGATTTAGAGGACATTGAGAAAGCCCTCGATATTCTTCAGGAAAAACTATTTTATTAATGACATACAAGAAGCAGCTTAGAAAAATCACTCCAAGCTGCTTTCATGTCCATTTTATTATTCACCTGTTTATTTGCAAATGTCCAAGCTCAAAATTATCTTGGTTTTAATCAGTACTGCTTATGGGCAAAATATGAATAACCTCTCTTGTAAACCTTCTAAGACTTCTTCTGGCACTTCCATGGCCTTGATATCCCCACCTAGGAAAAGCAGCCAATTTATGATTTCGGTCAATTCTTCGGGATTTTGTACATTGATAAAAGTCTTTAGAATGGCCGTGGTTTGGAAAGGATTCGTATAGGAAAGTGAAACTTTTAATGGATGGTATTTTTTGAACTGAGCGATAGCATTTGGACCAAGTTCAAGGACAAGGTTAATGACGTCTTCCTGCTCGCTTAGTTTTTCTCTTATCTTTTTCTCACTTAATCTTTTTTTCATCGGGTAGGGCTTGATATCGGTGAGATTATTGACGGGGACAATCCTCCTCTTTTCATCCTGTAAATCAAAGCCATCAATCAGCCACACGCCTTTTTCATGATAAAGGTGCAAGAGATGAATGGGAAATGACTCTTCTTGGATGGTCATCCATAAATAGCGATCGGAAAGGAGGATTTGAATGAGTTTTTCTAACATCGGATGGGGCAGGTCTGACAGTTCAAGTAGGTCGGGATTATGGGGGTTCGTCCCGTCAAAAAGCAAAATTTGATTTAAAAGAACAAGATCATCTTGCTGATGTTCTGAAATGAGGCCTAGTAATTTTTCAGCTAAAGACTGACGGCTCTTTAGATATGGAAGCTGCTGATTTCTTGTCGCCATGAAGGCAATAAAAAGAGCCTTTATCTCATTATCGGTAAAGCGGACAGTGGGCAGAACAGAATTATTCATGACAAAATAGCCCCCATCCCTTCCAACTTCAGCGACAAGCGGCATCCCCATTGCTTCAATTTCTCTGATATCTCGAATAGCAGTCGAACGAGAGATGTTAAATTCTTGCATAATTTCAGAAATGGTAAAGCGGGAACGGTTGTTGATATACCGCATAATGATATTTATCCGTTCAACTTTTTTCATTCAGCCGCGCACCTCCTAAACAGTATCACTTTTTGACACCATTAAAGATTATTATAAACTCATCAAGTGAAAAGATAAATCATTTGATTAATTTTAAAAAAAGGGATGGATTAATTATGACAAATTATACTTTAGAAGAAAAAGAAAGCTTTACCGTTTTAGGAATTGGAACGGAACTTAAGAGCAACTACACTGACTATGCTGGCATAGCAAAGGAAAAGTCAGACTTTTGGTCGGCCGTCAATCAAGAGGGTACACTTGACAAGTTAAAAGCTGTTGCAAAAAATGACTACATTTTTGTCGTGAATGAAGCAGTGAACAACAAGATGATGCATTATGCTGGCGTCATGACAGAGGAATCCTTACCAGAAGCCTCCCGAGTAATTCAATTTCCTAAAGGAGATTACCTAGTAGTAAAAGGCGAAGCAGAGACGGATGAAGCGCTGAGTAATATGGTGACGGGCATTGCCTTTGGTCAAGTATTGCCGGAAGCAAAGGATTTTGCCTATGTTGGCGGCCCAAATACATCGGTTATTATGGGGCAGCGAAACGGCTTAGTATATGGCGAAATGTGGATTCCGGTTGTTAGGAAATAAAGGGAGGAGCGATAATTTTGTCCTATATCGTTGATTTTAAAAATGTGTCTACGGTGGGGTTAGAGTCCTCACCCGTAGCAGAAACACTTGCTGGTTTACGTGCAAATGAAGCCCGTTACTTTATGAACAAATACAAGCATGAATTTACGGTGGTGCCAGCGAGCGAAAGCGCGGAGACCCTAGAATATGTGAATCGAATTTTGAAAGAAGAACGTGGTCTTGAATTTGCGGCTAAACCATTAGAAACTACCCGTTTTCAGGTAGAAAATATTAACTGGACGTACGTCTTTTATGAGGATGGTCTTTCGATCAACATCTTGTATACACTTGATGGACCTAAGCCGAAGCGGGCAGTTGGTTTTAAGCTTTCTGAGGGGATGGAGGTACCGAATGAGTTAGAAGGGAAATTTAAGTTTGCCAGGCAGAAGTCTAAGCTGGCTGGAACTATCCGGGGATCGTTTTTTGTTATTAAAGGTGAGTACTAAAAACAACATCAGTCTTTCCTCTATTTTAGAAAGAAAAGGAAAGACTGATGTAGCAAAAAATAATTCACTCATCGCAGTTCTTGAAAATTCTTACCTGAAACAAAAGCGTGACCAATTAGAAAGAGAATAAAATATATCGGTAATGAATATAGGTGATTCCAGTTTAGGATTTGATAAAATCCTAACCATTCAAAAATAGGCTCTCCTATAAACACACTAAAAGTTGAATAGAAAAGGGCTTTTATAATGGGTGAAATAGTTGGTTTTATTTGGACAATGAAAAGGAAGCTTACTGGAAGAAGACTTAAATCCCAAGGTAGGAATGATGGTAAGAATGGCAGTGGTTCAAATCTATAATCCCAATATCCTAATTCTGAACCAAAGGAATCCAGGGACATCGCCATAATAATCATAAAAAATGCCCCTAATAATAAACGTTGAGTGCTATCTTTCTTTCTAAATTTCCACCAAATAACCCACGGGGTAACCGTAAGGATGACAACAAACCACCATTGCCAGGATAGAAACACATATTCAAACCAAAATTCATGATCTTTTTTATCTGCAAAAACAAGTATCTTATAAACCTCATCGATTTTCTTTGCAGCTTCTTCTGGAATAAACATTCAAATATCCAACCTTCCCATGATAAACCTAGATCATCCATCAAATATTTATTTTTCACTATAAACTAGTTCCTTATTCGATACGTGTATCCAATTAAAAACCACATAAAAAGCGAACAGTGCTGTCACTGTTCGCTTTTTATGTTAGTGCTGAGATTATTTTTTTATCGGAATCCTTACTATTGCTGTAGTGCAAATACCCGTTGATTCTAAAGATATTTCTCCAGCATATTTATGAACAGTTTCCTGTACAATAAATAAACCTTGCCCTCTAACCTTGCCGGGTTCTCCCCTTTTGGTGGTATATCCACTCTTAAAAATAGATTGCATATCCGTAATTTTAGGACCTGTATTCGTAATTCTAAATAGATGATGAGTGGAATCAGCCTCACATTCGATTTGAATTTTCCGTTCCCCTTCAGGAAGCTCTATTGCCGCCTCAATCGCATTATCGATTAAATTCGAAAGGATTTTGATTAAATCGATGGTTTTTATCGTATTAAAAGAGGCATTGGATACCGTAAATTCTATATCAATTTTATGATTCTCAGCTGCAAGCTTCTTTGTTTGAAATAATACAGAAAGCCCCGGGTTATCTATATTTTTTACCGGTACAATCGAATGAACCTCTTTAAATAAGGAATCTAAATATTCTAATGCCCTCTCTGTATTCCCTAATCTGAGTAACCCATGTATCACTTGAATATGATTATTCATATCATGCCGTAAAGATTGAACAGAAGATAATAGGGTTCTTATCTCTGCCTGATAAGTCCCTTCTGTTTCTTCAATCTCTATCGTCTTCTCTTTTTGGTACCATCTCTGCAGGGCAAAAAACGACCCAAGCACAATTAAGACAAATACAGCGTTAAAAGCAAGATTAGCCATGCTATTATTTAGAATTTTACTTTCAATTCTATATAGTTTTTTAGCACTAATATCGATTCCTAAATATCCAATTACTTTCCCATCATCATCCTTAATCGGTGCCCCAACAGATAAATAATCTCCATATACCGGATCTTGAAGGATTCCCGTTATATATGTCTTCCCCTCGAAGGCCCGTTTCACTTGCTCTTCTGGTACCGTACAAGGTGTGCCTATTGGGTAACTATCGGGAGCTTCCTCAGGCATTCCCATAATCATCGCCGTCGAAACTTCAGGATTATCAATTACCAGTGTGTATACATATAAAGCGCCAATTTTTTCTCTGGCATCATTTAGGTATTCTCTTGTTTCCCAGTAATCTTCATTTTCTACCGGATGAAGAAGGAATTGCTTATAGGTTTCAATATCCATTGAAGCAGCGATTGACGTTGCTGCCTCAAGACTTTGGTTAGCGATGGACTCCTCTATTGTCTTATTCATATGTAAATAAGAAGTTAGGATATTTACACTTGGAAAAAACAATAATAAAAAGATCGATAATCCCCAAATGAATTTTATTTTATTTTTATTTACTTTCATCCTTTAATAAACTTCCTCATTTTTATTGTATAGCTTGCTCTATTTTAACATAAATAGTGATTGTACTATTGATCCTTAACATCTTTCGACTTCAACTCAAAAGTTACCTTTTACTACCAGTTGGTTGTGAGAAATTCCGCGCTAATTAAAAATACCATCCATACTTGGACGTTCGGAAAAACTTTAAAAATCCCCATATATTGGCAGATTTTATTTATATTTTTTAGTATAATTGTAGTAAAAGTTTAATAATAAGGTATTATTATTGTAATGTTTGTAAAAAGTAATTTGGAGGAATATTTGTGGGGGACGCAATAAAAAAATCAGTTGACGAAATGAACCGGTCACGGAAAAAACCAGTCAAATGGTTTAAGAATTGGAAGTATATCACAACAAGCATCATCATTATCGCTCTTATATTGGGGGCCTTGGTCTTTTTTCAGGCAACCCACTTTAATGCAAATAGTAAGATTAATGGCGTAGAGGTTAGCGGCATGACGGCTGATAAAGCCTTAAAAAAGCTGCAATCTTTCGTATTAAGAAATGAAGTCTATGTTGGAGACGAGCAAATTATAAATGGAAAAGATACACAGATGGGATTCACGGAGCAGGACCTGCCAGAAGTTAAAAAACTATTAAAAAGGCAATGGACATTTTTCCCATCCTTCAAGGCGAAAAATTATTCCTTGATCCCTAGCAAGCAGGATCCATATCGTAATGAAGCGTTGAAACAGGAGCTCGAACAAAAGATTATTTCCATGAATCAGAAATTAACGCCACCTATAAATGCAAAGGTTAGTCTAGAACAAGGAAAAATGGTTATCTCCAAGGGTACTGATGGAAAGCAATATGATGTTGAAGGCCTTATGAAGGAGTATGAAAAACAAAAGTATTCCAGCGAAATTAGGCTGGAGCCTATCATCTTGGGCGCCATCACAGAAGACAGTGAGATAGTAAAAAACGAAGAGAAAAAACTACAAGAGTTACTTGCATCCACTGTTGAATATAAAGTACAAGATAAAGTTTATCCACTAAAGGCAAGTGAACTTATTCAAAACGCCACGATCTCTGAAAAGATGGAAATTTCGATTGACCCAGCAAATATTAAAGATAAAATTGCTGAAATTAATGCGACACATTCCACCTTAGGCAAAAACTTTAACTTTACGACCCATTCTGGATCGGTTATCCAAGTGAAAGGCCAAGGTTATGGCTGGGCACTTGATATTGAGAAAGAAACAACTCTTGTCCAAGAAGCATTTGAAAAAGGCGAAACTTCGGTTTCCGCTTCCAATATTAAAGGGAATGGCTGGAGTGGTGAGGGATACGGCTATGAAACAACAGCCAACAACGGAATTGGCGGTACGTACGCTGAAGTTTCCATTGCCGAACAAAAGATTTGGCTTTATAGAGATGGAAACTTAGTCCTAACAACCAATGTCGTAACTGGAAAACATAGCACGGGTGAAGATACATCACCAGGAGTTTGGTATATCCTCTTTAAACGTACTCCATACACACTGAAGGGCAGTGCCGTTGGCAAAGCTGATTATTCCGTTGAAGTCGATTATTGGGCACCATTTACAAACAGTGGTCAAGGCTTCCACGATGCAGGCTGGCGTACCAACTGGGCCAGCAATGCCTATCTAACGCAGGGGTCAGGCGGCTGTGTCAACGTATCGCCTAGTATGATGAAATCCGTGTATGATAATCTCGATGTCTACGAGCCAGTCGTCGTCTATTAATAAAAATCAGGAAATCCTTGTGGATTTCCTGATTTTTTAATATTAGTAGAGAACAGTTCTCTAGCTGATACCTGCTAATCTCACTTTTCAGAGTTCACGGGAATCAGATCGCCTATCTGTTGACCGCTAACCGCATTTTTCTCACTCCACGGGAATTAGATTCCTTTTCTGATGACCGCCTACTTCATTTTTTTCACTCCACGGGAATTAGATTCCTTTTCTGATGACCGTCCGCTTTATTTTTCTCACTCCACGGGAATCAGATTCCTTTTCTGATGACCGCCCGCTTTATTTTTCTCACTCCACGGGAATCAGATTCCTTTTCTGATGACCGCCCGCTTTATTCTTCTCACTCCACGGGAATCAGATTCCCTATCTGTTGACCGCTAACCGCATTTTTCTCACTCCACGGGAATCAGATTCCTTTTCTGATGACCGCCTACTTCATTTTTTTCACTCCACGGGAATCAGATTCCTTTTCTGATGACCGCCCGCTTTATTTTTCTCACTCCACGGGAATCAGATTCCTTTTCTGATGACCGCCCGCTTCATTTTTCTCACTCCACGGGTAGCAGATTCCTTTTCTGATAACCGCCTACTCTATTTTTCTCACTCCCCGGGAATCAGACATCCCCCAAGAACTACATTGTTGGATCCTGAACCCTTCTCCCAATGACTTCAATTTTTAAAGAAGTTAGCAAGAAAATCAGTATCATAATCCCCTGAGGAATAATGGTTTCCCAGGTAGGATAGATGCCCATCCAATTAATAATTGGCACCCCGTTAATTTGCGATGTACTTAAATGATTTGTTAGTTGCAGAGCGTGTATGCTCACACCTAGGATTTTAAACGCTAAGAAGTAGATTAAAAAGGTTGCCACTTTAAAAAAGGGGGCAATTGCAATTTTTGAACTGTACCGAATCAATAAAAAGGCAAACACGATAAGCATGAGAACTGCAATGACTATACCAGAAAGCAGCTTCCCCGTACTAATGGATGGCGCCATCCCCATGTAAAAAATAATGGTCTCTGCCCCTTCTCTAAAAATAGATAAGAAGCTGACGAGTGACATGGAAATGATACTGCCTGTTGAAAGAGCTGTTCCCATTTTGCTTTGGATAAAATGGTTCCATAGCTTCATATTTGATTTTTGATGCAGCCACATCCCGACACCAATCATCATGATCACCGCGATAATCCCGGTCACACCTTCAATCACTTCACGGTTAGCACCCGCTGTGGCCGCAGAAAAAGCGATATTTATAAACACAGCAGCCGCGATACTCATTAATACCCCCAAAAAAGCACCTAGCCAAATCCATTTTTGGAATTTACGAGCATTGGCTTTTCGTAAAAAGGCAATCAGAGCTGTCACAATTAGCAAGGCTTCTAATCCTTCACGAAGCATGATTAACGCTGCATCCCATACTGTGTAACTCGTTTTTTCCTGCAATAAAGCGATCGCTTGCTTAAATTCCACTATTTTCTCAAGTTGTTTTTCAAAATTTACATTCGAGGAAGAGAGCTTTCCAGCGATAACAGGAATTTCACTTTCTAATTGGGTATACAAGCTGCCATTCCTGGTCCGAACCTCACCTTCAACCGATGGCCAAACCGTTAAAAATTCCTGCAAAGACTTAACCGCTTCCTCTGGCTGTTTCTTTTCAATTGCTTGACCAGATTCCTCCAATAAGTCCACTAACGTCTGTAATGAATGACTTTGGTCCTTTACTTCTAGCTGCTTTCCCGCAACAAACTCACTTACCGCACTAAATAATGATTTATAAATCGTTTCGATTTCACCAAAATCCTTCTTTTCCTGCGTTAACGCAATCCGTAAAAATCCCATTTGTGTTTCAATTTTCCCGTAATAAGCAATGCTTTGTTCTCTAACAATCTTCTCTTTTCGATTCCACATGGCTAAGAAATTTTGATACTCGGCATATGTTTCTTTCGCATTTTCTTCGTCAATTGCTGATTTTAATTCTGCTAAAATAGGTGTTAATGCTGCTTTAACCTCATCAAGCTGCTCTTCTTTATCAACAGGGTTTTGTTCTTTTTCAAAAGCAATGAGAGCATGCGATACATCGGATAATGATTTCATTACGGCTTCTTTTTGGTGTTCTTTCATTGCTTTGTTTAGTTTTACTAGAGACTCTTGTACATTTTTAGCTTCTTTACTTTCTGATTGATTGACTTGCTCCCAGTCATTATTTAATTGAGCAACAAGTCCTTCGACTGATTCCCAATCGTCGGCTTTTATTTTAACGATGGCATCGCCAACAGAAATAAATAAATTTCCATAGTCCTCTTCGGCGTGTACGAAACAGGAAGGAGTTAGGATAAATATCGTAAAGCAAAAAAGAAAAATCCATTTTTTCATTCGGCCATCTCCTTATTTAAACAGCTCCGCTCCGAGGAAACTTCCTTTTTTTACTCCAGGGAAACATGCGAATAATGCACTGCCGCGATGAGTAATATATTCATTTAATTTATCGACACGTCCGAAACTGTTTTGGATGTTAATAAATTGTTTCGGATGCTTTTGGAATGATAGAAAAAGTAATCCCGTATCGAATGTACCAGTATCCGGGTTAATCCCATCTGAAAAGGAAAACGACCGGCGCAAGATTCTATCTTTCACTTGTCTTGCCAAGTGCACATGCGAAGTATCCGGCACAACGAATTGGCCATTTTCTTTACGCTCGATCTCCATATCAGCAAACTCATCTGTTTTTCCAATCGGGGCACCACTATCACGATGCCGCCCAAATGTGGCCTCTTGTTCACTTACAGCAGTGCGGTCCCATGTTTCTATGTGCATTTGAATCCGCCTAACGGCTAGATAAGTACCGCCTGTCATCCAGCTTTTTGATTCTCCGGGCTGCACCCAGACAACCTCATCCATTTCTTTTGGATCGTCAACACTTGGATTTCCAGTTCCATCTTTAAAGGCAAATAAATTGCGAGGCGTCAGCTTTTTGTTTTCTTTCATTTCATAAGAATTGAAACCCGTCTGGGACCATCTCATCGTCACACTTCCACGTGCCACACGAACGAGGTTTCGAACTGCATGAAAAGCAACCTGCGGATCATCGGCACAAGCTTGAATGCAAATATCTCCGCCTATGAAGCGCGCGTCCAGCTGATCCTTTGGAAAATGCGGCAGGTCTTCGAGTTCATTGGGCTTCATATGCTGCAGTCCAAGATCTTGTTTTTCAAAAAGGCTCGGACCAACTCCAAATGTTAATGTTAAATGAGATGCATCAAGCCCCACTGCTTCTCCAGTATCCGGTGCCGGTAATAACTTGTTTGCCGAATTAGACTCTACCGATTGACCATCCATTAATTTCGCACTGTAATCTGTCCAGCGTTGAAACATCTCTTTTAACTCTGCCTTTGACTTCGCCGTGCAATTTAGTGATACAAAATATACATGCTCTGGATTTTTTGTTAAAATACCAGGTTGATAGTTTCCATAGAAGGTTATTTTGTTCTTAGCTGGTTGATCCGCAACAAGCGGATTCATTCCGAATGCAGTTAAAGCACCAGTCAGGCCAGAAGCGCCAAGTAAAACACCCGCGCCTCCAACCCCAGCTATCTTCAACATATCACGTCGAGATACTTCCTTTTGAATAATAGACTTTTCTTGGCTGCTCATGATTCTCACTCCACTACAATGGCCATTTGGCTCAATGGTTCTCCTAAGTTATCTACAGCTGTAGACAAGGCTTTTGTATCTTCTTGTGTCAACATTTCATACGAAACATATCCACCTTTACCGTCTTCATGCTTTTTTAATAATCCGTTCAAGGTCTCAAAGCTTTCTTCTATTGTTTTAACAAGCTTGGAGTCTTTTTCTTGTAATTTCGGCTTGAAGATTTCAAAAATTTTCTCGGCACCTTCGACATTTGCTTTAAAGTCATATAAGTCGGTGTGAGAATAAATTTCTTCTTCACCTGTAATTTTAGAAGTCGATACCTCGTTTAATAGATCGACAGCTCCCGTAATCATTAAGTCTGGAGTTACTTCCACCGTTTCTACCTTGGCCCGCAGTTCTTTGACATCTTTCAATAACTGGTCTGCCACAGCTTCATATCCCGCTGTACTGCCTTCTACCCATAGCCCATACTCAATTTTATGATAGCCAGACCATTCTTCTTCCCCTTGGCCTTCTTCTTTAATATCGGCTAACCGGGCATCAATTCTCGGATCAAGGTCACCAAAGCTTTCAGCAATTGGTTCTGAACGTTCAAAATACATCCGGGCTGGTGCATACAATTGTTTTGCCTTTTCAATATCTCCTGCTTTCACTGCTTCAACAAATGCTTCTGTTTCCACTACAAAACTATCTAACTGCTCAATCGAAAACTCTTTGTAAGAATGAACTTCTTTCTCTAATAAACTAGTTTCTTCCGTCGTTTTACTACTTTCCTCACTTTCTTTGTCTTTTGATACCGTATCACCGCATCCTGCTAATAAGCTGCTCGTCAGCAATAAAAAACCAGTAACTTTTGCCATTCTCCTCATAATCAAAACCCCTGCCTTACGATTAATTTTCATACTATTCTCAATTAGTAATGATAATCATTTTCAATTATAGTGTCAATATGTAAATAAAATACCTTCCTTTATACCTTTACATACATATAGCTTCAGCAAATCTTATACAAAAATAGTTAAAAGGCAACGCCCAAAAGGGTGTTGCCTTTTAACCTGTTTTGTTAAATACATTTTTCAAATTTCATACTATTGACAGTATGTTTGACTGTATAGGGTATACTTGTTTATTTTCTCTAAATTTGGTTCATATCCAATTCCGGGTGAATTTGGAACCTTGATTGTTCCGTTTTCAACTGTAACATCCGGTTCAATGATATCTTCTGCCCAATAAAGAGAAGAAGCGGCGGTATCGCCCGGCAGCACAAAGTTTGGCAGGGTAGTGATCGCAATATTATGCGCTCTTCCAATGCCTGATTCCAGCATGCCCCCACACCATAGCGGAATTCCTTGTTCCTGGCATAAATCATGGATTTTCCTTGATTGCGTTAAACCTCCGACCCGGCCAATCTTGATATTAATGATTTGGCAGCTTCCTAATTTAAGAGCTTTCCTTGCATCTTCAAGAGAGTGGATACTCTCATCCAGACAAATAGGAGTTTTTAATCTTGATTGTAAGTCTGCATGGTCAATAATATCGTTATAGGCTAAAGGCTGTTCAATCATCATTAAGTTATAATCGTCTAGAGCCGCTAATCTGTCAATGTCTTGTAAAGTGTAAGCTGAATTTGCATCTGCCATGAGCGGGATATCAGGATATACTTTACGGACCTTATCTATTAATTCAACATCCCAGCCTGGCTTAATTTTTAATTTAAAACGTTTATAGCCTTCCACGAGACGATCTTCAATCACTTTTAGCGTCGAATCAATAGAATCCTTGATTCCAATGCTAACGCCCACATCGATTGTGTCTTTTGTTCCACCAAGCACACTTGCTAGAGAAGCATTTTTTTCCTTTGCATATAGATCCCAAACAGCACCCTCTAAAGCAGCTTTCGCCATATAATTGCCGCGGATATGGGCGAAATATTTTTCAGAGATTTCATCAGGATGCTCGATTTCATTTTTTAAAAGAATAGGAATCAAGTAATCTTCAAGAATATGCCAGTTGGTTTTAAGGGTTTCTTCATTATAAAGTGGGTCGAGCATCGCGACTGACTCAGCCCAGCCAGAAATGCCATCCTCACTTATTGCTTCTACAAGAATAAATTCCCTATCATATTCCGTTCCAAAACTGGTTGTAAAGGGATGAAGCAAGTCGAGTTTCAGATGCCGTAAAATCACTTGTTTTATTTTCAATGATAATACTCTCCTTTTTAGAATTTTTACACTCAATTATTTTTTTGAAAGCACATAAAATTGAACAGGAATTTCTGTCCTTGAATTCTTTGAAAACCCAGTAACCTGCCATCCTTGCTGAAAAAGCTGAGTAAAAATATCTCTAGTTTTCATTCTCCATGCAATCGCCGTTTCAATGTTTGTTTCTCTGATCGTTCGGAAATCCTTTGGAATGGCAACGAAAGCTTTACCAAATTGTTTAGGCAGAGGTAGGATTGAAGATGGAAATGGCAATCCTTCTTTATCGATTTCCCATTGAATGAGTGAGTTCTTTACTAGAACATCCAGTTCAACTTCTTGTCCCCTAGATTGGAAGGATTCCTCCTGTTGAATTTGCCATTCGACAAGAAAGCGATCGGAAGGAATTCCGTTGTTGAGCAAGTCCTCCATTTCACCATAACAGTTTTCAATATAGACGGAACATACGCCGCCGAGCTTAGCGATATTTAAATACCCATTGATACTTTCTAACGGATCGTATGTCCAAGTAATCAGGGAATAACCGAGCTTGAGCGCTTCCTCACGCTGTGCGAGTTTTAATTTTTCACCAATCCCTTTGTTTCGAAAGCTTTTGTCAGTACCGAGAATATGTGAACAAAGATAGGCGGATTTCCCATTAAACCCAGAAAAACTGTATTGAAATCCGACCAACTGCTCCCCGTAATAGGCACCTAAAACTAAACCTCCATTTTTCACTGCTGTTAGGGTTTGATGCGTAGGGACAGAGTCGTTTTCTCCCCAAATTTTGGATTCCAGCTTTCTTACTTCCTCTAGTTCCTCGACTTGATGCAGCGAACGTATTTCAATCTCTTGTGAATTCGTCACGGTCTTCCTCCTCTCAAAAGATTACTCCCGGCTAAAATCAGCCTCTTGCAATGAGACCATTTTGGTCCTCTTCGCGATTTTGTATCCTATATACGCAAATAAAAATAATGGAAGGCCAATGTATGAAACCAAAACTCCATACCAGTCAATTTCTGTGCCGAAAAACGCTCCATAATTCTGTCCAAGAATAGCTACTAAACATAAAACGGTCGCAAAAATAGGTCCGAATGGATACCATTTTGAAACATAAGGCAAATCTTTTAAATCCCTTCCTTGCGCGATATAAGCTTTCCGGAACCGGTAGTGAGTGATCGAAATGCTTAACCACGATATAAAACCAGCTAAACCGGAGGCATTTAATAACCAAGAATACACGGTTCCATCACCGAAAATCGATGTGAGAAAAGCGGCCATCCCAATGAATGAAGAGAAGTACAATGCATTTGTTGGAATTCCTCTTTTATTCACCTTTTTTAAGAATGCCGGGGCTTTTCCTTCTTTCGCCAGTACCCAAAGGACACGGGTAGCAGCATACATGGCTGAATTGCCCGCCGATAAAACAGCTGTTAGGATAACTGTATTCATTAAGGCAGCTGCAAAAGCGAGACCAGCATGTTCAAATACAAGTGTAAAAGGACTCACGGCAATATTGTCTAGATCCGCACCTAATAATTGTGGATCTTTATAACTAATCAAACAACCAATGACAAAAATAGCTAATACGTAGAATAAAAGGAGTCTCCAAAAAATTTGTCTAATTGCCTTTGGCATGTTTTTCTCTGGGTTTTCGCTTTCACCGGCAGCAATCCCTACAAGCTCTGTACCTTGGAAGGCAAATCCAACAATCATAAAAACACTGATGATGGATAAAAAGCCTCCGTTAAACGGTGCATCTCCTTTAGTGAAATTTTCAAAACCGCCAGCATCCCCCTGCATAATTCCAAAAATCATTAATAAGCCGACGATGATAAAAATAATGATTGTCGCAACTTTAATAATGGAAAACCAAAACTCTGACTCCCCATAACCTTTAACCGATAAAAAATTTAAACAGAAAATGAGAGCAAGAAATAAAGCACTCCAAATGATTCCTGGAACATCCGGCAGCCAATATTTCATAAGAAGAGCGGAGGCTGATAATTCAAGAGCGACGATAATCGCATTGTTATACCAATAATTCCAGCCAATCGCAAAACCAAAAGCCGGATCTACAAACCTTGAAGCATAGGTGCTAAAGGAACCTGTAATCGGGATATAGGCGGCCATCTCACCTAAGCTCGTCATGATAAAATAGACCATTATTCCCGCTATTATGTAAGCTGCGAGAGCTCCTCCAGGACCAGCTGAAGCGATGGTAGACCCGCTGGCTAAAAAGAGCCCTGTTCCAATTGTGCCACCTATGGCAATCATAGAAAGGTGCCTTGTTTTCAGCTTGCGTTCAAGGTGTTTTTCACTAGGAACTGCTTGTACACTTGTTTCGGATTTAAGTAAGCTATTTTGCATATATACACCTCTTTTTTATTAGATTTAGATAAAAGCATTTATTTTTCTGAAGCAATCAATACTGTCTGAGTCAAAATTTTCGTTCCATAAATAAGTGCGTTCACATTAAACTTCATTTCCGGATGGTGGAGGCCAGGCATCAGGTCGCAGCCTAATCCAATCATGGTTGCTTTTATTTCAGGATTTGCGGCTGTATAAAAATGAAAATCTTCGCCCCCTTGCGAAACACAGACTGGGTCCACATTTTCCTTCCCAATCATATCTTCAATTGCAGCCGTTGCCAGTTTTACGGCACTATCATTAAGGGAGGCTGCAGGTACAAACTCTTCCATAGACCAAGAAATCGCTGTGCCTGTATGGTTCATTGTCTGTTCAATGATTTCCTCCGTTCGCTGCTTTAGTTCATTCATTGCCTCATTTGTCTGAGCCCTTGCATCAATAGCAAAGAAAGCTGTTTCTGGGATAACGTTTGATGCCTTGTTTTTCGTTTGAAGCTGTGTCATTTTAATCGAATAAGGTGTTTCGGTTGGTAACTGAATCTGCTGTAATTTTTGGACAAGTATAGCGGCTGCTTCGATTGCATTGATTCCATCTTGAGGACGAGAGGCATGTGCCTGCATCCCTTTGATTGTTCCTCTAATCGTCCCTGCAGACCCATGGATGATTGCCGGGGCGGCTTTCATATAAGGAACTTCCCTCTGAGGACGGACATGTACGCCAAATAAATAGGTAACATTTTCTAATGCACCATCTTTCATCATCTGCAGCGCACCTTCCCCTGTTTCTTCTGCTGGTTGAAATATAAATCTAAGGGTGTAGTTAGGCTGAATTCCACTGTCTGCAATGGACAATGCAGCATACAAAACCATGGTGCTATGTGCATCGTGTCCACAAGAATGATTGGGTTTTACCATGCCATCTACTTCCTGAACCAGCGCATCCATATCTGCTCTTAATGCCACAACCTTATTTATCCGTCCAGGAATTTCAGCTATGAAGCCATAATGGCCATGAAACGTTGTTACGGCTAATCCCGCATCCTTAAGGCGTTTCAGTATATAGCTGGACGTTTTCTCTTCCTGCCAGCTCGGTTCAGCTAAGGAGTGAAGCTCGTGATAGGTTTTTAATAATAATTCTTGATGCTGATCGATATATTCAATTGGATTCACCATGATTACACCTCTAATATGACTTTTTATCGTTTACGGCTTCTATTCCACAAACACCTCATAGCTCGAATATAATTTTTCTAATTTTTGCTGATGGGCTTGAATCCGTTTTTGGTCTTTTTCATGTATCCCAGCAACAATCAAATCTAATAAAGTAATAACGGAAGCAATGGAATTAGTTCCAGCATCTGCATTTTCTTCTGTTGTAAGAGCAATATCAGAAATACGCCCGACAGGTGAAAGAAGACGATCTGTAATTGATATTAAACAAATACCGTTTTCTTTTGTGCACTCTGCCATTTTGATTGTTTCATTGGCATATCTCGGAAAGGAGAAAACAACGACTACAGACTTGTTTGTAAGATTACAAAACTTTTCAAAAAAATCACCTGCAGGTGAACATAAACTAACATTTTCCCTTAATGAACTGAGTGTATAAGAAAACCAATAAGCAGCGGCATGGGAAATCCGATTCCCCGCAATTAAGATTTGATCAGCATGCATGAGAGCATCCACTGTTTTCCATATATCTGGGATCTTCGTATGGTCTAATAGGTGCCTCAAAATATGAACTTCGCTTTCTATCACTTTTGTAAATGGGTCGTTTTTGTTATCCACCCCGGGGATGTTTTCATTATTTGATAGATCCGGTTTATTTTGCCGAAGCAGTTGTTTTTGAATTCTGGTCTGCATTTCACTAAACCCTTCAAATCCTAATGCATAGGAAAGCCGAATGACTGTTGTTTCACTAACCCCAACTTTCCGTCCCATTTGATAGGCTGTTGTAAAAGCAGCTTCATCCAGATTTGCAACCAAGTAATTCGCCACTTTTTTTTGTCCTGCTGATAAATGAGGAAAGTTTTCTTTTACTAATGTTTTGAAAAGAAGTTGTTCCATTTCTTAATCCTTTCACAAATGAATTTCATCCTTCATTTTATTGTTTTAATGCATCAAATACTTCATTAATAACTAAATTACCATAATTAAGTTAGAAAATATATAAAATTTTATATTATTTTGATTATTTAGTTTTGTAATACTTTCCAGAAAACTAGGTAGTTACTACATGATTGGCGTCCGGTTATGTTGGATTTTAAATCTACTTATATCAGAATACATTGTAAGCGATAGGTCCTCTGTCCTTCACCAGACACCTTTTCACAAACTAATTTCCTAGTTATATTTGTCGAAATATTATGACTTTTATAAGAGATAGCTTTCGACATTTATTTTCAAGAACTTGTAATAAAATTTAATCCTACGACTCGAAATACTAGATTAATAAAGGGGAGGAACCAAAACAAAATGAAGAAAAAACTGGCTGTCCTATCTATTTGCTCTGCTCTATCATTTTCACTACTTATCGGGGCTCAACCAAACAAAACGAAAGCAGCACCCGAACTGGAACATTATGTAGTAGCCTATAAAGGAAAACTGCCATCCAATTTTTCTGAAAGAATCCAAAAATCAGGAGGAAAAGTAGAGAGAATCATAGAGGAAATCGGCATTGTTGAGGTAGCATCCTCTGATCCTGCTTTCCTTACAAATGTAAAGAAAGATACAAGCATACAAACTGCAGGTAAAGAACTGGAGGCATACCTAGAAACCGATCCAGATAATAAAGTCAATTTCACACCTGGAACTCCGAATGGAGAGAAAGTTACTTTGGATGCAAATGCAGCCAGTTATTGGGATAAACAATGGGACATGCAGCGTTTGACTAACGATGGAGAATCCTATGAATTAAATGAAGGAAATGAAGATACGGTTGTTGCCGTTATTGATACCGGTATTGACTTTAGCCATCCAGATTTGAAGGATAATGCGGATTTAAAAGGTTCCAAAACTTTCGTTCCTGGAACAACAGATGCTTGGGACCAAAACGGCCATGGTACACATGTTGCTGGTTCCATCGCTGCTAATGGTGTGGTTAAGGGTGTTGGGCCAGAATTAACGGTTAGAGCTTACCGTGTTTTTGGAGCAACCGGGGGAGCTCAGCAATCTTGGATTACCGATGCGATTGTAGCTGCAGCAAATGACGGCGTTGAGGTTATAAATATGTCCATTGGAGGCTGGCGCTGGATGGCTCATAACTTAGAAGAAAAAGGTGATTCCGCTTCTATGGTTGCCTATCACCGTGCTGTTCAATATGCGATTCAAAAAGGCGTTACTGTCGTTGTTTCTTCTGGTAACGACTCAAAAGACCTAAACAATTTACACGATATGCAAGCATACTGGAAGGATAATTATGGAATCGATATTAAAGGTCCTTCTCGTGTCGTTCCAGCACAAATTCCTGGAGTCATTACTGTTTCATCATCTAATGAATGGTCAACAGATGGGATCGCATTCTACTCAAACTACGGGAATGCGATTGATGTTGCTGGTCCTGGCGGTGATAATGGTCCATTATACGACAGCCTGTATCGTCAAGATCCGAAGGGCGACTATTTAAATAAACGAGATTTTACCTATCGTACATTATCTACTTATCCTTCCTACCCTGTTGGAGGCGGTAACAATGCAACAACTCAGTTCAGTGACGGAAAATGGCATGGCTATTCTTATTTACACGGAACTTCCATGGCTGCACCGAAAGTTGCCGGCGTAGCCGGGGTCATCAAGGCTGCACACCCTGAATACTCACCTTCCCAAGTAGCAGCTGCTATCAGACAAAGCGCTATCGATTTCGGCAAAGTTGGAGTCGACCCACTATACGGAGCTGGAGAAGCCAATATTTATAACTTCTTAGCAAAGGAAAACTCCAAATAGAAAGTTGAGGACCACTGAGTAAAATCTCAGTGGTCTTTTACAATATCTGTGTTATAATATTTCCCGGCATAAGTGGAACTGATCGTTATACTTGATGCGGGTGGGAGAGGGAGCAACGCGAAAGTGTGATCAAAATATGAGAGGAGTTTTCAAACTTAAGCAGCACAAAACAAATTTGAAAAAGGAGGTTATTGCAGGGTTCACATCGTTTTTTTCCATTGTCTATATTATTGCCGTCAATGCAAAAATACTTGAGGATGCAGGGATACCGCTAGAAGCAGGAATTATTGCAACCGTACTATCATCGCTCATTGGCTGTTTATTGGTTGCGTTTATCGCAAACGTCCCACTAATTATCGTTCCAGGAATGGGAATCAATGCCTTATTTACCTATACGATTGTAGGGACGCTTGGGCTGAATTATATGGAAGCCTTAGCAGCTGTAGTACTGTCAGGGATCATCTTTATTATTGTAGCCTTTACCAAGTTATCCGCTATTATCTCAAAAGCGATTCCAACATCGTTAAAGGAATCAATATCGGTTGGAATTGGTTTATTTATCGCCTTTATTGGCTTACAAAAGAGCGGAATTGTCGTTGGAAATCCATCGAATTTTGTGGGGCTCGGTGACTTATCAGCTCCGATGGTTCTGGCATCGATTATTAACCTCATTATCACGTTATTTTTGTTTTTAAAGAAAGTTCCAGGGAATTTTTTAATCAGTATTATTGTTGGAACACTGGTTTCTTATTTCTTCGGAATTGTTCATTTTTCGGCAATGGACACGAGTTTTATTTCCTTTACGGACTACAAAAATGTTTTTCTAAGTTCCGATTTTGGAAAATTAGCTGCCTTTCCGTTTTGGACAGCCGTCTTTTCATTGGTATTAGTCCTCGTTTTTGAAAATATCGGTCTCGTGCATTCCCAAGTGGATGGGATGCTACAAGCACCTGAAAAGAACAAAAAATCCTTAAAAGCCATCTCGATTTCTACCATGGTTTGTGGATTCTTAGGTACTAGTCCATCTGTTTCAACGGTTGAAACAGCGGCTGGGATTACGGCAGGCGGAAAAACGGGGTTAACCTCTGTAGTAACAGGCTTATTGATTTTGTCATCACTTTTCTTCATGCCTTTTATTAAACTCGTACCGGATGCAGCCATCGCACCTATCCTGATTATTATCGGTGGCTTGATGCTGTCCAATATTGTAAATATTGACTTTACGGATTTTACCGAGGCATTCCCGGCATTTCTTGTGATCATTATGATTCCATTAACCTACAGTATTGTCGATGGAATTGCCTTCGGATTTATCGCTTATCCGCTGGTTAAGCTTTTTACAAACAAACAGAAACAATTATCACTATCCATCTTTATTATATCTTTCTTGTTCTTAACCAACTTCCTGCTTCATTTTGTTGGGTAGAACGCAAAAAGGGGTAAAGCATCCTAGGTTATAACAATAGACGGACAAATTCCGCTTAATTTGTTATTTCGATATAAAAAACTTGAAATAGACGGAGTTTTTCCACCTATTTACTCAAAAAAACTGAAAATGGGAGATTTTTCTTTGCATAATCGGAAAATCTCCCCTTATTGCTCATTACTAGAATAACGGCGATACCTCATCTTTTTAATATTTTGTATCGGATGTTATTTATTCACTTTTAACTAGAAGAAAATCCTCTATTCGTTTCGCGGCTAATGCTAGTCTTTCAGCGGATTGGACGATCGCCATTCGTACATAGCCTTCCCCTTGCTTTCCGAAAGCATCTCCAGGGACGACAGCCACTCCTGCTTTTTCAATTAATTGCAAAGCAAATTGCCTTGAGGTCCACCCGGAGGGAATTTTAGCCCAGACAAACATCGTGGCTGGTGATTTTGCTACTTTCCATCCACTCTTTTCAAGCCCAGTAATGAATACATCCCTGCGATTCTCGTATTCTATGACTTGCTCTTGGAGCACACGGTAATCAGAAGTCAAAGCAGAGACGGCTGCCATTTGAATCGGGTAAAATACGCCATAATCAATATTAGACTTAAAGGTTGCTAATATCCTTAATGCCTCTTTGTTCCCAACAGCATAACCAATCCGGCAGCCAGCCATATTAAAGGTTTTGGAAAGTGAATTGAATTCAATCCCGACCTCTTTCGCCCCTTTAACGGCCATAAAACTAATCTGTGGGTTTTGGTCAAAAATAAGTTCCGAATAGGCAAAATCATGAACGACGAGAATATTATGTTTCTGTGCAAACCCAACAACTTCTTCAAAAAATTCTTTACTTGCTAAAGCTGTGACTGGATTTCCCGGATAACTAATAATCATCATTTTTGTTCTATGTAAAACATTTTCTGGAATTTCATTTAATTTTGGTAAATAATTATTTTCCTCTAATAATGGCACTGGATAAATCAGTCCGCCTGCAATCATAACACTTTGTTCATAGATTGGGTAACCAGGATCAGGGACAAGGACATACTCGCCTGGATCAATCATAGCTGTTGCCAGATGGGATAGACCATCTTGGGAACCCATTAGCTGCAATACCTCATTTTCAGAATTTAGATCAACATCATAGCGATGTTTATAAAAATATCCTACTGCTTCGTTAAACTCCGCTATCCCCTTCAACGTATAGCCATATTTCGTTGTATCTTTACTATATCTAATTAAAGCATCGACAACTTGGGACGGCGGTGGTAAATCTGGACTGCCTACACTTAAATCGATTACATCCATCCCCTTCTTTATAGCCGACCGTTTTTTCTCTGCCAACTCGGTAAAAATACTCGTTGCCATTTGTTGTGTTTTTTTTGAAGCAACAATCTTCATCTGCAATCCCCCACAATTTCTTGATTTAACTCCTTTAATATTATCACATTTTCAAAAATAAGAATTTTCTAACTGTTAATTCAAAAAAAGAAGGACCACTGAGTTTTTTCCATCTCAGTGGTCCTTCTCTAAATATATTAATTTCTATCCAACAAAGCTGCTCCCGCAATACCTGGATGGGTCATTTCATAAGGGTCTAAGATCAGATTCAGTTCCTCTTCTGTTAATACATCGTATTGCAAACAAAGATCGCGGACTGGTCGGCCGCTTAAAATCGCCTCTCTGGCAATACGCGCTGCAACTTCATAGCCAATATGAGGATTTACCGCGGTAATCAAACCAGCACTCTTTTCCACATATTCTTTTAGTCGCTCTTCATTCGCTTTTATTCCTTTTAAACAATGCTCAGTAAACGTACGGAAAGCATTATTCATAATGCTTATCGATTGAAGAAGATTAAAGACGAGAACCGGCTCCATGACATTCAATTCCAGTTGACCTGCTTCAGATGCAAGACAGATCGTATGGTCATTGCCAATGACCTGGAATGCTACTTGGTTAATCAGTTCCGGCAATACAGGGTTTACTTTCCCTGGCATAATCGATGAACCTGGCTGTCTTGCAGGTAAGGTGATTTCAGCCAAACCAGCTCTTGGGCCTGAAGCCATTAACCGTAAGTCATTCGCAATTTTTGACATATTCATCATACAAACCTTCAATGCTGCTGAAACTTCTGTATAGGCATCCGTGTTTTGTGTAGCATCAACAAGATGGTCTGCACCTGTCAACGGAAGTCCGCTGATGTCTTTAAGATGCTTTACCACATTTTCAATATAACGTGGATCCGCATGTAATCCCGTACCAACAGCCGTTGCTCCCATGTTCACTTCATATAAATGCTGGCGTGATTGTTTAATCCGCTTTATGTCACGTTCAATCGCCCGGCTGTACGCTTCAAATTCCTGTCCGAGGCGAATCGGTACAGCATCCTGAAGATGAGTCCGGCCCATTTTAATCACATGGTTAAACTCCTGCGACTTTTGCTTAAAAACAGAATGCATGTCATCCATGGTTACTAATAATTTTTCCAAGAGCTTTAACACAGAAATATGAATCGCCGTTGGAAAGGCATCATTCGTGGATTGTGACATATTGACATGGGTATTCGGACTGCATTGGAAATAGTCCCCTTTCTCTTTCCCCATCAATTCAATCGCACGATTGGCAATGACTTCGTTGATATTCATGTTAATTGAAGTACCTGCTCCACCTTGGATTGGGTCAACAATAATCTGATCATGCAACTTGCCTTCAATCAGTTCATCTGCTGCCTTAACAATGTATTCGCCGATACCCTCATAAAGATATTTCGTGTCCATATTCGCAAGCGCAGCTGCTTTTTTTACGACAGCCATCGCCTTAATTAATTCTTCATGAATTCGATACCCGGTGATCGGGAAGTTTTCAACCGCACGGAGTGTTTGCACTCCGTAATAAGCATCAGCAGGAACTTCCTTTGATCCAAGAAAATCTTTTTCTGTTCGCATTTTGATCGTCATCATAGTATTCGTCTCCCCTTTTAAAAACTAATCAGCTCTATCAATCTATTTCTACTGATTTTCGCGATAAATCCCCGGCTAATGGCGCTTCGATGATTGCCTTCACCTGATCTAGAGACTCAGTTTGTCCCAGCGCCCACATTAATTTAGCCACGATTGCTTCTGTGTTCATATCCCCTGATAAAATCACCTGATGCTCCGCTACCTTACGTCCAACTTCATATAACAGCAGGTCTTCGCCTTCTTCTAAACATTGCGTCGTGATTACGACCGCCACTCCATTTTCTGTAAGCTCTTTCACTTTTGGAAGCAAATTCCTTCCTTCAAAGGGTAATCCACCATTCCCAAAGCTTTCTATAATAATTCCCTTATATAAATCTTTTAAGCAATCAAAAATCTCCGGCTTCGTACCCGGATATAATTTCATCAGAAATACATCCGTACATAAATTCGTATTCAATGAAACTGGGCTTGTATGGGGTTCAGGTTTCCAATGGTATTTCACTTCATCTTTATTGACATGAGCGACATATGGATGGTTTATACTCTCAAAAGCATCATAGCTTTTTGTCCGCATTTTTACCGCTCTTGTTCCAAGAATCACCCGTCCATCAAAAACAACGAATACCCCGCCAATATCCTCACAGGCAAACCGAAGTGCATCCCCTACATTTTTCTTGGCGTCTGTCTTTTTGAAGCTGATTGGAACTTGTGATCCTGTCAACACCACTGGTTTTCCCAGACCTTGAAGCATATAGGAAAGCGCAGAGGATGTATACGCTAACGTATCGGTTCCATGTGTAATCACAAAGCCGTCGTAATCATGATAATGGGTATAGACGGAATCAGCAATGATTTTCCACTGTTCCGGCTGTAAATTCGTACTATCTATATTCATTAAGATTTTACCGTCAATTTTTAGATCAGAAGATGATTCTGGCAAGTAATCTAGCAATTCTTCCACCGATAATCCTGGAACAAGCCCTTCATCTTTCTCAACTGATGCAATCGTTCCACCTGTAGCAAGAAATAATATTTTCTTCATAAGCAACATCTCCATTGCAAGAAATCTTTCGCGAAACGCGTATTTATACTTGTAATTATAGACCTAAACAATAAATAATCAAGATATTGTTCTCGATTCGCGTACATTATTATATTCTAGTTTTTCTTACTATGTTATACTAGTTCCAATAAATGAAAATGGAGTTTGAGAGTATGCTGGAACATTTAACAGAACTACGGAAGAAGCGAAAGTGGTCTTTACAGGATACAGCCGATCAACTCGGAATCGCGAAAAGCACCTATGCTGGGTATGAGTCTGGGTACCGTGAACCCTCGCTTCAATCCTTAGCGCAAATAGCAGATTTATTTGAGACATCTGTAGATTACTTATTAGGTAGAACCAACGAGGTACAGGATTCCTTAGAATTAACAAATCTCGTAAAAAAAGATACTCACAAACTATCAATTGACGGAGAGCCCTTGTCATCCGATGAAATCGTCGACTTTGTCGCGTTTATGAAAATGAAAAGAGAATTGAAGAAGCAAAGTAACATAAAAAAGGCATGAGCCGGTATATGCCAAGTTCATGCCAGAAAGCTAGCTATTATAATATGAAGGGTTAAAGTTGTTTACTTTTCAACTTGATCTGAAGCATGCAGCAAATAGTAAATTAGCGCCGTTTGCTGTTTCTTAGTAAATCCGGTTGATTCATCAACCCAAAATTCGTGGCCTTGCCCAGAAATATGTGCACTTTTAACCTCTGGAGTGGACAAATTCGCTTTGACAACCTGCTTGCGTAAATCGGAATCAATTAAAGCCTGTAAGCTGTTTTGCGGATCAGCCTTTACTCCCTTATGTAAGGTATTGGTGACTCCTAACTCATGCTTGTTCCCAATCGCTACTCCCCCATCATGTAAATAAGGGGCACTTTGTGTTAGTCCATATAAACTGGGAACTTTATATCCTCCTGTCGAATCTCCATGCGCCCAAGCTAACTCTAACATCTTTTTCTGTTCTGAAGTCAGTTTAATCTTAACTATTTCCGGATTTTCGGGTATCGGCACGGTAGTCCCTTCTTTAAACATTTTGGGTTTTGAGAAAAATAACTCTGTTTTTTTAAATGCCCCTGCCCTCGAAGGTTCCGTTTTTATTTTATTCACATCAATGACTTGATTATTTGTCAGAAACTCTCCGGCATGACAGGAAATACAGCCGGCTCTTTCAAAAACCGATCTTCCTTCCTCCATCAATGACATATCTATTTTTCCATCAGATGATACAGGATTTAGTGAATTCATATAGGCGGACATAGCATTAATTTGCTCCCATACCTTGTAGCCTGAAGCACCCGGCAGCATTCCGACACTAGAAAGGAATGATATCTTTGGAAAAGTGGCTGACTTTACCAGCCTAATGATTCCTGGAGCACCTGGAGTTGGATCTACCTTTGCAAAAAACTTCGAAGGTTTTAAACTACTTTTGGAATCATATCGATATTTTTTGTTGGCTGCATTCTGCAAAATCGTCCCCAAATACAATTCCTTATTAATATCCAAAACAGGCTCGCTAATTTCCGTTTGAGAAATAGTATCCATATTTTGCGAATGGGCATTATTTATCGCTGCACTTAGTCCCTTAAAAGGACCAATCTGTCCTTGCCCGCTCCAGCCATAAGGAAAATCTCCCCGTGTGAAGGCATCGGGAATTTGGACAGGATTGTTTTTAAAATCAATCGTAGTATCATTACTGCCACGGGGCCATTTTACCACTTCCGAGTCAACAAATTCTTCAAGCCTTTGCTTATCTGGCAAGGAAATGTATTGATTGTTTTCCGTGCCTTTTTCGATATAATCTTTGATATTCTTTAGCTCCGTGTGTGTAAAATAGGCTGACGTATTGGAAGCCATCGCAAGTATCAAACCTATATTTAAATCTGAGTTCGGAACTCCTGCCATCACTACTCCCTGCTCATTAACAGAGGCATGGCAAGCCGCACAACTAATTCCAACATTTGTCCGTCCCTGATCATAAACAAATTTCATTCCAATTGGAAAATAAGAACCTTTTGCTACATCAAGTCCTGTATCAATAAGATCCCCTTTTTTTATCGTTACTTTACCTACTTGAAAAGATTCTGCGGCCTTAACCTGTAAATTGGAGGTTCCCTTCCCTCCCAATTTAACAAGAGCCTTTGTGAAATTCCCTAAAGTTAACGGTCCATTAAAAAGACCCATTATATCCGTAAAGAAAATTTCATTGCCAAAGGTTTCTTCAAAGAACATTTCTTTACCAAGCTTGATTTGTTTATCTGTCCCTGCTTCATCTGAAGATGCTGACAGTTTGATTTGACCTACTGTCAATGATCCATTTACTATTTTTTCATTCGGTGGTGTGTAAGCATATTCAAATGTCATAAACCAAACTAAACCGATACCTAATACGGTGATTAACACCGCAATAGCCCATTTCTTCACGATAACTTCTCCGATATGATTCAATAACGTTAGTTTGCTATTAAGGAGGAAGAATATGTAACACTTCTAGGACATCCCCATTGTATCTGATTGAAAAGAAAAATGAGGTATTCGAAAAAATCGCAGCTCCAAATTACTTAAGCTGGACCGCTTAATTTGACTATTGGGTACACGAATTAAAGACAGCGAAACGATTAGCTTATCGAATGTTTTCAAAAAAACTTTGAGAGGGTCTTTTTTTGAACCACTGATGGTTACAGAAACTGATTACATCGGCCAGGCATTTTGTAAAAAATCATTAAAGGTTTGGATATTCGGTTCTTCCGATCGAACCTTTAGATTGATAGCAGACGTTACGATAGGCTCTGAAACTTGCTGGAGGATGGTGACCGAACCATCATTTATTTCATTCCTAATCACATTTGCACCTAATATCGCATACCCATTTCCGTTTAACACCGCCCGCTTAATCATCTCATCACTTCCGCCAATTATAATCGTAGAATGCGGCTGCAGTCCGCTTTTCTTGAAAAATTGATCAATAATATTACTAAAACTGCAATTGTCATCGTATGAAATAAAGGCAGATTCGTTTAAAAGTTCCGCAAAACTTTTTCCCTTGCTGATGTCTGATGAAGCCACCAAAAAGGTTTGTTCTTCCTCTAAAAAGGTTTTTCTTATATCACTCTCATTGCAATCACCAGCAATGATGGCGATGTCTGCCACATAATCCCTTACACTTTGGGTTGCATGGACACTATTCAGTGGAAGTAGACTTACCCGAACGTTCGGGTACATTTCCATATATGTTTTTACGATCGGTGAAAGGTGCTGTTTACAATAATAGTCAGAGGCCGAAATCGTAAGTACCCCCGTTGGTCCACGTAATTCTTCCATATCTTTTTCGATTTCTTCAATCACGGAAAATAAATGGTCAACATGATCTCTTAGTTTTTTTCCGGCCATTGTTAACATCGTCTTTTTACCGACTCTCGTTAAAAGCGTATGGTTAAGTTCTTTTTCTAACGCCTGTATTTGTAACGTAATCGTCGGCTGCGAATATTGTAATCTTTTAGCTGCCTTCGTGATATTCAATTCCTCTGCCACCACTTGAAAGGTCTTTAAATTTCTTAGTTCCATCCCGTCACCGCTTTACTATGAAAATATTTTACGGTTTCTAATCCCTATTATTATTATAGCAATAATGAATTACCCACTTCCATTGTTCCTTTTTTTACCTCTAAAACTATAAAATTTTTTAATACATACACACTTAGGATTCAGTATCAAAGCTAGATAGAAAGTAACTTTTCCTATAGGTTATATTTCGCTAGAATGTAGTTTGGAAATAATATTACTCAATCTCCCCTTATTAACTATTAAATTTATTAATAGTTGCCATTTGACCGATCCTTTTAATTGTAGGAAAATTCACTCAATACTTAACATTTCAGAAATGGGGATTGGGTTATGATTGATTGGAAAACCATTAACGACGAAGGTTTATTAGCACCAACAATGGCCAAGGATTTTCCAAACCTGCCAGTCGTAAAAGCCGAAGGATGTTACTACATCGGCACCGAGGGCAGAAAGTATTTAGATTTCACTTCTGGGATCGCAACAGAAAATACTGGCCATCGCCATCCAAAGGTAATTGCCGCGATAAAAGATCAAGTCGACCACTTAGTTCATGGTCCTATCGGAATTATTAATTACGAGTCTATTAATTTGTTAGCAAAAAAATTGAAAGCGGTTTTACCAGCGCCATTAGATTGCTTTTTCTTTGGGAATAGCGGTGCCGAGGCGATTGAAGGAGCGGTTAAATTAGCAAGGCATGTGACGAAGCGCTCTTATGTTGTTTCTTTCCTTGGGGGATTCCATGGAAGAACGATGGGTGCCCTCAGTCTAACTACCTCAAAAAGTAAATACAGAAAAAATTTGCCGGTTGGAGCCAATATGACCTATCAATTGCCCTATGCGCAAATTACCGAAACGCCGGCAGGATTTAACCATGATGATTATTGGTCAGCTCAGGTTGAAAAAGACTTTGAAAGATTATTTAATCACCAAGTATCCCCGGATGAAGTAGCGGCGGTTATTCTCGAACCAATCCTTGGAGAAGGCGGTTATGTGATTCCACCAAAAGCATGGCTGCAAAAAATTCGCGAAATCTGTGACCGTCACGGAATCTTGCTAATCTTTGATGAAGTTCAAACCGGTTTTGGCCGTACAGGGGACTGGTTCGCAGCTAATCGATTTGGAGTGACGCCCGATATTATGGCGATTGCGAAGGGGATTGCCAGTGGATTACCGCTAAGTGCCACCGTTGCTTCACGAGAAATAATGGAACAATGGACCATCGGCAGCCATAGTACAACATTTGGCGGAAATCCTGTCGCCTGTGCCGCCGCCTGTGCAACCCTTGACGTTCTAAAAGACGAAGGAATGATCGAAAATGCTAGAAGCTTAGGAGACTATGCATTAAAAAAATTAATCGATCTTCAAGAAAAACACCCTGCGATTGGAAATGTTCGCGGAATCGGCTTGATGTTGGGAATTGAAATTGTCCATCCTGTAACAGGGGAACCGAATGGAGAAGGGTTAATGAAAATCCTCCACAAATGTCTGAATAAAGGAGTTATTTTCTATTTAAGTGGGAATAAAGGGGAAGTCATCCGCATGATGCCTCCGCTGAATATTGATAAGGAGAATTTGGATTACGGTATTTCCTTGCTCGAAGAAGCGGTTACTGAATACGAAAAGGAATCTAAACTGGGGGGTTTGTAGATGAATACACTTGATACGCTTGTCCTTTTGCTCTATTTTGGTGTATTGATGATCGTCGGGGTCATTGGAATCAAAAAAGCAAAGTCAGAGAAAGATTTTTTGCTTGCAGGAAGCAGATTAGGATATTTTAGCCATGTCGGTTGTTTAGCAGCGGTCATTATTGGCGGTGCGGCCACTATGGGTTCCACTACTTTAGGTTATGATGTAGGTATTTCCGGATTTTGGTTTGTATCGATGATGGGCTTTGGAATTGCCGCCCTTGGTTTATTCGTTGTTAATAAGATTGGCGGCTATGAGGTTTTTACGATTAGTCAGCTGCTGGGAAAACGCTTTGGTGAAGGAACACAGCTTATTAGTGCCATTGTTACATCCATTTATACCCTTATGATCGTGGTTACCCAAGTGATTGGGATGGGAAATGTGATTCACGTTTTACTAGGATGGTCCGTGATCCCTTCTATGTTTATTGGCGGTGGGATTGTCCTCTTTTATACGATTCTAGGCGGAATGTGGAGTATTACCTTAACGGATATTATTCAATTTGCCGTCATGACAATCGGTGTATTCTTTATTATGTTCCCTTATAGCATTGATAGTGTTGGTGGATTAACGGTTCTTTTTACTAGTATGCCAGAAACCCATATGAACCTGACAAACATTGGCTGGGACCGGATTTTTCAATACTTCTTACTCTACTTTTTTGGTTTAATTGTTTCTCAAGATATTTGGCAGCGGGTATTTACGGCAAAAAATCAAAAGGTCGCGAAAAGCAGTGCCGTTTCTGCTGGTATCTATAGTGTGTTTTATGCTTTGGCCCTAAGTATTGTTGGGATGTGTGCATTCATCCTGCTTCCAAACTTAGGAGACTCACAATCTGCTTTTACAAGTTTGGCATTGGAAATCTTGCCGCCAGGCTTGCTGGGCCTTGTGCTTGCAGCTGTTTGTTCAGCACTCATGTCCAATGCATCTGGTGCGATCTTTGCCTCGGCAACCTTAATCACTAACGATATAATCAAGGTACACTTTAAAAAAGGGATGAAGGATCAAGATGTCATCAAAACCTCTCGAATCGTCACTCTCGGATTAGGTGTGTTAGCGATCATTTTCTCGATTTGGATTAAAAACATTCTCGTTGCTCTAGATATGGCTTATGCAATTTTGTCAGGTGCCATTTTCGTCCCTCTCGTCATTGGTCTGTATTGGAAGCGGGTAAAGAGTCATGCTGCCTTCTATTCAATTATCGCCAGCACTCTCGTCATTTTTATCACGTTTATGATTTACGGAATTACCTCAACACTGCCAATCATCTATGGTTTAATTACAGGAGTCATTGTGATTGTAGCCTTAACTTTACTTACTCCTGCCCATAGTATTCAAATGAACGAGAACGACCTTAAGACGAGCAATCATAAATAAACTGTAAAAGAGGCAGCATAGCTGCCTCTTTTACAATTGACAAAATAGTATGACAAATAACAATCGACATAGTGTATAATTTTTGTTATAAAACATTCATCAAGTGATTATCTATGGGGAGATTGTACGTCATGTCTATAACAAAAAATGTTGCTCTCGTTAAAAATCAAAATTTCCTTATCGTTGCGATTGCGTTAGGTGTCATCTTAAACCCCTTAAATACTACGATGATTACGGTTGCCTTGCCAGAGATCAAAAATGAATTTTTACTTACCTCAAAAGAAATTTCTTGGTTAATCGCATCCTATTTTATCGTCAGTGCCATTTTCTTACCCCTGATTGGTAAACTAAGTGACCATTATGGAAGGAAAAAAATCTTTCTGTTCGGACTAGTATTGGTAGGTATTTCTTCCTTTACCGCTCCGTTATCACCGAATATGCCGTTTCTACTTGGGATGAGAGCGATCCAAGCAATCGGAACCTCCGCACTTTATCCTGCTGGTATTGGAATCGTTCGATCCTATTGCGAAAAAAATCAAAATCGTGTCATCGGCACCCTATCGGTATTCGCTACCACCTCGGCAGCATTTGGACCTACCATCAGTGGTCTATTAATTCAACAGGGCGGCTGGCATGTTATCTTTTATGTAAACTTTCCGATTATCATTATTTCTGCCATTTTAGCTGTCCTTTTTATTCCGACAGATGAGAAGAGTACAAGCAAAACCTTTCAATGGGATGGAATCGGAATTCTTTTGTTCAGTTTATTCATCTCTGTATGGATGTATTTTTTACAAACACTCGAAAGTGGTTTCAATGTATTGGCCTTAATCATTGCGTTAGCGTTCACTTTTTTCTTTTACTTCTTTGAAAAAAAGAAAAAAGAACCCTTTATCAATGTGATTTTTTTAAAGAAAAATCTCAACATTTCTTTCGTGTATATTCAATATATTTTAGCAACCGTGATCTTTTTTGCCCTACTTCTTTCAATGCCTAGTTATCTACAATCTGTGTTACAGCTTAGCTCCAAATTGACAGGTATCATGATGCTCTCGATTTCAATATTTGCAATTATCATTACACCACTTGCGACACGTTGGATTGAAAAATCAGGCTATCGGATCCCGTTACTAACAGGTGGAGTGATTGGAGTCGTCGGTGTTATCCTATTAATGGCGATCAATCATAACTCTCCACTTTACTGGATATTTTTTGTATTAGCTACCATCGGTTTGAGTAATGGGATTCTAAACATCGGTTTACAAACACTGCTTTATTCTTTTGTGTCTATGTCGGAAAGTGGGACAGCTTCAGGTCTCTTTATGACATCCCGATTCATGGGCAATATCCTTGCTTCGAGTATATTTGGTGTTATGTTTGCAACGGGAATCAACGATACCAATCACAATTGGCTGACTCTCATTTTAATTGTTGTAGCCGTCCTATTACTTCCAGGGATCCTGTTTATAACCAAAGGCAAACCCATGACTGACGCACCATAAAAGTCTTAACTCCCTTTCCAATAAGAAAGGGTTTCTATTTTTATGAAAAAGGGTAGTTTTTCTAAATACCTTATTTCTAGGATTACCTACCGTTTTATGGGAAAATCTATAAGAAGTAGAATTTTTTTGAAAGGTGTGAAGTGGATGGACTCACTATGGCTGGAGTATGCTTGGGCATTGTTAATTCTAATTGGCTTAGAAGGATTGTTATCAGCAGACAACGCCCTTGTCCTAGCAGTTATTGCCAAGCATTTACCCGAAGACCAGAAAAAAAGAGCGATTAATTACGGAATCATTATGGCGTTCGCGTTCCGATTTTTGGCACTGTTTGCTATTTCATTTATCGCTAACGTTTGGCAGATTCAGGCAATTGGTGCAGCTTACCTTCTTTACCTAGGTTTGAAGCACATCATTCAAGCACGATTTGGAAAAGACAATAAGAACATTCACAAGGACGATGAAAAGGAAGCCAAAGGGAAAGGTTTCTGGCCAACAGTAGGAAAAATTGCCTTAGCGGACCTCGCGTTTGCGATTGATTCCATTCTAGCTGCGGTTGCTCTTGCCCTCGGCCTTCCCGATTCACCGCTTGGGGATTTCGGCGGTATGGATGGAGGACAGTTTATTGTTGTTGTACTTGGAGGGATTGCGGGACTTATTTTGATTAAGTTTGCGGCTACCTGGTTTGTACAGCTTCTTTCAAAGCGCCCTGCATTGGAAACTACTGCTTATGCGATTGTGGCCTGGGTTGGTGTAAAACTGGCTGTTATTACCCTTGCCCATGAAGACATTGGTGTCTTAGATCACGATTTTCCACACGGAACAACTTGGACACTGATATTTTATGGGGTATTAGTCGCTATTGCCCTTATTGGTTGGTTTGCACCTAGAAATTTGCAAGAAGATACTAATAGGTAAAAAAGCAAAAAGGGGCATGAAAATCATCTTTCAACCAGCTTAAGATGTTTTATCGGTAATAAAAAGACTACATTCCAATAGCATGAAGGTAGTCTCTTTATACTAATTAGGATTTATGACACAGTTTAAAACGTTTATGCTCAAATATATTATTTTATGCTCGATTAATAAATTTTATGACCAGATTTTATAAAAATATGCCCCAATTAGTGTCATAAATGTGACAACCTCTTTATCACAGTATCACGTATCTATATAATCGTTACAGCTATACAAAAAAAAAAGAAAGGCATTCCGCCTTTCTTCAAATTTGATGTTTTCCATTCCAAGTCTTCACCAAACGCTTCGGTGCCGCACGTAAATAGGCTTCTTGAATGAGATCCTTCAATTCGTCCCAGTTCTCCTCAGCAGGATTTAGAATCGATACCCAGCCGTGCTGCCCAATATAAGGGGTTTTGTAAAAGTACTCCTTCTGCAGCAATAAAGCTTGTGTTTCGCGATCTGACTTGAACGACAAGCTGAATCCTTTCTCGCCTTCACCGGAAATCACAAATGATTTTCCATTTACTTTAAACGTATTGTGGCCGAAACCGTCGATAACTTCAACAGCCTCAGGCATTGCAAGACAAATCGTGCGCAACTTTTCAAGCATATCTGCTGTGCCTTGTAATTTCATATTTCTTTCACCTATCACGGAGCTTACTTCGCATTTTCATCAGGTTGATGAATCCCAAAAATATTGCCCTCAGTATCAATATAGTATCCTTGCCATGCCATACCAGGCAGAGCATACTTCGGCATGGCCACCTGGCCGCCAAACTCAAGTATTTTGGCTTCTGTGGAATCGTAATCTTCTACGCCCATTGTACAAGCAAATCCATTCAATGCCTGGTTTGGTTCTGGCGCAGCACCTTGCCGCTGCATTAAAGCACCATTGATTCCAAGTTCATTTTCATCACCGGTCACTGCTCCAAAATACGGCATACCCGCAAATTCACTCCAATCTTGAAATGACCATCCGAATACATCACCATAAAACTTCTTCGCTCGCTCCATATCACTTACATGAATTTCAAAATGAACTAATCTCCCCATAATAACCTCCTATAATAACAGAAAACTTTGTCATCTTTCCTCTCTATTATAGGATGATTATGGAAGCATATACAATTTTAGCAAAAAATTATATAACTATTACGATACGATGAAAATAAAAATAGCTCAATCCCATAATAGATTGAGCTATACTATAGATATGTTCAGAAATCCTTAATTTAAGATTCTAGCAGCACTAGAAAATCTAGAAGGATTGTAAGGTGCAATTTTTACCACATCACCGGTTTGCGGTGCATGGATATATTGTCCACCGCCAATGTAAATACCAACATGGTATGCAGGTGAACCATTGAATACTAAATCTCCAGGTTGAACTTGAGAAGGAGAGATTCTTGTACCAACATTTTGTTGAGATGATGATGTCCTTGGAAGGCTAATGCCAACAGAACGATAAACATAGGAAACAAATCCTGAACAATCAAATCCGCTAGGCGTTGAACCGCCCCAAACATAAGGTACACCTAAATATTGTTTTGCGTTGGCAATAACGGCAGCTGCAGTTGCTGAGTCAGTGATACTCGGCGCACTTGGTGCACTTGGTGCTGTGTTTGATGCTGACGGAGTGTTGCTAACAGCTACAGTTTGCTGCGCCCGTTGAGCTTCTTGCGCAGCAAACTGTTGGGCTAATTGTGCCTGACGTTCAGCCTCTTGTTGTGCTTGTAATTGATTTTCTTGACTTTGCAATGTATTTTGCGCATCAGCTAACGCAGTTTCAACTTGACTTTTATCTTCTTCAATTTGTTTTTGCTCAGCGGCTAATGCCACTTGGCTCGCTTTTAATTGGTTAACTTGGTTATGTAATTGTTCCTCAGCATTTTTTAATGCTTGTTCTTTTTCTTTTAAACCGTTTAGTAAGTCTGTGTCACTCTCAATAATTTTTGAGATGGCAGTAGCTCGGTTAAAGAATTCAGAAACGCTAGTAGAAGAAATAAGAAGCTCTGCATATGTAACTACCGATGTATTTCCCTTTAATTGAATACTTTTAAGACGCTCTGAATAGACCTCTTTATGATTAGCTAGGGAAATTTTAGCGTTTTCAATTTCAGCTTGAGTTTCGACAATTTTCCCTTGTTGCTGTGCAATTTCTTCGTTTAACTTTTGACTTTTCTCCATTGATACGCTAATTCGATTATCTAATTGTTGAATCTTACTTTCAAAGTCATTGATTTGTCCTTTTGTTGCATCTATTTGTCCTTGAGTCACTGGATCTGCAAATGCAGGTGTTACTTGAATCATTGTAGCTAGTACCGTAGCTGCTACTGTATATTTAATTAATTTTTTTATCATTCTATTATCTCCTCTAGTAATCTATCGTGGATTTTCAATTACTAATATATTCCTAGTTTATAATTCAAATGGACCAAAAACAATAAAATCGTCGGATTTGTAATGAAATTGTAATTTAATGTAGAAAAATATTTTAAAACATTCCATCCATTCCACTAGATGTAGAATTTTGACATACACTTCAAAACCGCTTTCCTAGACAGGACACACTAGCCTTTGTTACTATAAAATAGTTATCGATGGTAACTATTATTAAGGCGGTGTGTTTGTATCAAGACTTCTCAAAGATTTTTCCATCAACTTTTAATGCTGTACCGTCCATTTGAAAATAAGCTGGTTGTGCTACTTAGTGAGCACAATATTCAGCGAGCACAATGGACTATTATGTACTACCTGTTCAACTTTGGCACTGCCACCCTTGTTGAACTCTCCAATTATCAGAGCGTAGAAAAGCCGACCATCACCAGAACGATTAATCAATTAGAGGATTTTGGATTTGTCGAAAAAGTCCCAAGTAAAGACAAGCGTGAAAAAAGGATGCAGCTTACAGAACTGGGGAGAAAGGTCTATAACGAGGTTCGGGTAACCATCGATCAATATGAAGAGGGAATTTTAAAAGGGATACCCGAAACGGAGCAGCTTCAAGCAATCCAAATCATGTCTGAAATTCGCAATAATCTTATCAAATAAGGGGTAGACATCAATGAAACAAACAGCATCAAACAAATTATGGACGAAGGATTTTATCGTCGTTTCTTCCGTCAATTTTATCTTAACGCTCATTTTTTATTTATTAATGGTCACGATTGCGGTTTATGCAGTCGATGAATATCAGGCATCGACCAGCCAAGCTGGACTTGTAACAGGCATTTTCATTATTGGGACGCTTTTCGGACGTCTGTTCATTGGTCGGACCATCAACTCCATTGGCCGGAAACGAACATTGGTGATTGGGTTGATTCTTTTTACCTTGACGACCTCCTTATATTTTGTCCATTTAGGCATCGGTTTTCTTCTTCTTACCCGGTTTATCCATGGAGTTACCTTAGGAATGGCAAGTACGGCATCCGGAACCATTGTAGCTCAGATCATTCCGAAAGCAAGAAGAGGCGAAGGGATTGGCTACTTTAGCATGAGTTCTACACTATCAACAGCCATTGGACCATTCATCGGGCTATATATGAGTCAGCATACCACTTTCCAAATGATCTTTAGCTTTTGCCTCGTTTTAGGCATTATTTGTTTCATTACAGGATTATTTGTCTATGTTCCTAAATTGGAGTACACCGCCTCAATTGAGGATACAAAAAGCTTCAAGCTTTCGAGTTTTCTTGAGCCAAAGGCACTTCCGATTGCCTTGATTACTCTCGCTGTTGCTTTCTGTTATTCTAGCGTCCTATCCTTTATCAATTTCTATGCGATAGAAATCGATCTTGTTCAGGCAGCAAGCTTCTTCTTTATCGTTTATGCTGCAGCCGTTCTAGTTTCCCGTCCGTTTACTGGCCGCTTACTGGACATAAAAGGTGCCAATTTTATTATGTATCCTGCGTTTATCCTTTTCGCAGCTGGAATGCTGCTCTTGAGTCAAGCCAGCAATAGCTTCTCCTTTTTACTTGCTGGAGTCCTCATCGGTCTTGGCTTTGGGAATATGCAATCTGTCACACAGGCAATTGCAATCAAATTAACACCAGTGTCTCGCATGGGATTAGCCACCTCCACCTTCTTTATCTTTTTAGATGCAGGACTTGGCTTTGGTCCTTATCTGCTAGGATTTGTCATTCCACTCACCGGCTACCATACCTTGTACATCATTCTTGGGGTATTCGTTTTATTAACAACGGTCCTTTACTATTTCCTTCATGGAAAAAAAGAGAATGTGGCAAACACAAAAATCTCTGCCACTACTTCCATGTAAAAGTGGGATAACGTTCATAAACATATAAAAACACTTAGGAGCAATTAAGGAACTCCTAAGTGTTTACATTTATTGTTAATATCTTATTGAATAAAGCACTCGTTTCGTATTATGAAGGTTAAATTACCCGTTGTAGACGATTATTCTTTTCCACTAAACTCTAAAATATTTAAACTCTCGGATGCTTCTGGTGCTTCAAAAAATTTAGTAACATGAATAAACACCGCTTCCGTGTCAAAAGCTGCTCTTTCGGGTTGTTCGTTACGCCTTTGTGCAATTTGACGTAAGCATTGCTCGTTATTTAAATTAAGGAAAATTAGTTGATGGTTTGCATTGACCTCTGACGCCATATCCAAAAACCACTTTCGCAGTTTTTGAGTGTTAGCTGGAAAATCCATCACTACATCTGTACCGACACTTAAAATGTTTTGGACATGCTTTTTCACCAACGGCTTGAGCTGTGCTGAGAATTTTAGATAGTCCTCAAATGATGTGATCTGATTGGGATAAAGAGATGAAAGCCATTCATCCTCCGACAACAGTACCGCATGTTTATCTATAGCCAATTGTTTTGATTTAGTTGATTTTCCTGCTCCCATTTTCCCACAGAAAAAGTATAGCGTCCCCAATTGTTTCATATATTTTAACCCCCGGGCATATTTTTGTGGTTGTTGCCCCACCTTGTAAAACTATAATTTGTTTTTTTTATATTTTTTCACTAATGTACACTTATTTAATTTAATTTCTTGACTTAGTTAATACCTTAATTTTAATTGAATTAAAATGCCCTGCCGAATATGAAATAGACTGCATTTTTAGCAGACAGTTCTCTTAAGAATAAACCTCGCCAGTTGTATAAAAAAACTAGCGTAGTAAATACACTAGTTTTGGATTGCAGGAAGAATGGTTATGTTTACTATGTCTAATTAATTCATTTAATACTTTTAACAACCTATATATTTTACTCAGGTATTCCTTACACTTGAACTGTTCAGTAAACCTATATTTTTTTCCATTACAACTGTTTTTACTAAAAATCCATTAGGATTGGTCACAACTTCCTCTTTCCCAACAAAATAACCTAGGGACTCGTACAGACTAATATTTTTGGGCAGTTCAGCTCGAACACGACATTCCATTTTCCCTCTAAGATTGTCACAAGCATATTTTTCAAGCCACAATAACATCGCTGTTGCTATTCCTTTTCCTCTCGCTTCGGGTACCACAGATACTCTTGAAAAATATAAACTATCCTCTTTCATGGTAAATCTACATGAACCCAGTGGATCCCCATTTATCAAACATAATAGAGCCTTCTCAGAATTACTTTTAACAGCAGATTGCAATGCCTCTAACGATTCATTGATTGCACTTGTTGGAACATCAAGGAATCGATATTCTTCAAACGCCTCTAACATAAGCTTATAAACTATTGGCAAGTCTGCTTCTTCAGCTACCTTAATGTCCATTTTCATAACCTCTCCTAAAGTATATTAAGAAACTATGATATTTATAATTTGCATTATAACATGTGAATATTTTTCGAAATCAACTATGTTAGATAAATTAACAAGGATATTTAATAGGAATGTTTATTGCAATCCATTCGTTATAAACGAAAAAAGCATACCTTTTTTATATATTAGGTATGCTAATCTCTTAAGTTTATTTCTCCTCAGTAACGGAACTTCCTAAAAAAGTTCCATTTTATCATAAAATATCTTTTACCCGGAGCGTACCTGATATTTTTTCAACCTGATCATCCAGCCAACCGACCATTTCTTCTAAGAACTTTTCCTTCCCTGTTTCATCAAATGGACGGTGCTTCATGAAAGAATACTCATACATCTGTTTATCACTGGAAGCAACCTCGTTAAAAAACTGACTCAGCTTAGCTGGCGGTGTAATCTTATCATCCAAACCACATTGTAATAGAATTGGCAGTTTAATCGACTCTGCCTCTTTTAATACTCGTGAAATCGTATGAATCAAGCTGCGTCCTAATCCAGGTGTAATCGTATTATGTCTTAACCCATCCGCATAGAATTTCGCGTAATTGTTTGATTTTTTCCAGTTCATTTGTTTCTTATCAATACTGTAATCGGGCATAAGCTTCCCCATTAAGGTAATCCCTATCTTCTCAAACCTTGTTACCTCATAGGATATCGCTGGAGAAATCGCGATAATCCCCGAAAGTCCCTCATGATAATCCAACGAATAATCAAGGGTGATGAGACCGCCAATACTATGTCCGACAATATACAATGGCAGGTTAGGATGATTTTCCGACACCATTCTTCGTAATCGGTGCAAATCACCCCTGAATTCATCCCAGGTCTTAATATATCCCCTTTTTCCACTGCTATTTCCATGCCCACGCAGATCGAAGGCATAAACCATATATTCACTTTTTACCAAACTTTCGGTAATGTTCTTCATACCCCCACTGTGATCACCATGTCCGTGTATAACAATGACTACTGCTTTTGGTGCTCGTAAAGGCTTGATTATGCGAAAAAATAATTCTACTCCACCTACACCAGTAAAAATTCCTGTTGTCATTCTAGGCAGTCCTCCTGTTGCGTCCAATCTTATCTATATTAATGGGCTTATTGTTTAATTATTCACAAATGAAATCATACCATATTTCTATACGAAACCAAGCACATAGTTTATAAAGTACCTGTGAATTATTTCCTGAAACTATTAATCTACCTTTTCGTCATATATAATATAAAAATACTAGTGATGAAAGGGATAAAGAGTTTTGAGGCTGAAACGAAAACCACGTATATTTTTTCGACTTTTACTTCTATTTTTTATCATTCTATTTATTTATCGGTTTTATTCGGAATCGAAACCCACTCCTGAATTGAAGACAACTCAAGCTGTTTCACCCCCAACCGAGCTCCATCCGTTGGTGAAGGAACGAAGCGAACAATTAATCCAGCAAGCTGCAGATAAAGGGATCGTCGTTGTTATTACCGATGATTTTCGAAGTGTGGAGGATCAGAACCGTTTATATGAGCAAGGTCGGACAACGGATGGAAATATCGTTACCCACGCAAAAGGTGGAGAATCCTATCATAATTATGGACTTGCGATTGATTTTGCTCTTAGGACCTCATCTGAAGATGTCATTTGGGACATGCAATATGATGGAAATGGCAATGGAAAATCAGATTGGAAAGAAGTTGTCACGATTGCAAAAGAATTAGGATTTAAATGGGGCGGAGATTGGGCCAAATTTAAAGACTACCCCCATCTAGAAATGGATTTTGGCTTGAGCATTGCTGAATTGCAAGATGGCGAATTTCCGTCTTAACCAACCTGATATAAGGCGAACAGTGCCTGTCACTGTTCGCTATTTATTTATTAATTGGTCACGGTCATCTGCTTGTGGCGGCTCCTCCAACCATCCGTGCCGAATCATAATATTGGCCCCGTCTTCTGCATACAAGGCAATCTCTGGGATCAGTGACGCATACTTCACTCCTAAATCTCTTCTTGGGCTGGCAGCTAATGCGGTTCCAAAGTTTCCTATCCCAGCAGCAACCATTGCCGATACATGAAACATCATTAATTTATCTGAAAAGACACTTACGGTTGAATCTGAGACCGCTGAGTCCCAACTCATCGGTGCGGGTAAATCCTCCTTGATTAATAAATCACCAAATGTATCGATATATTTTTGCGAAAGCTTTTTCCCTCTTAATAAAAATTGTTTTACTTCTTCATTTTGTGCGACTTGGGCAAATCCTGTTATTAACGCTTTCCCAATCGCATTGGTTTGAACATTTAAAAATAAATGAGTAATTTCGATGGAAGTAAGGGCACGTTTTTTTCCTATGAATCCTGCTAAAAAATGCTGGTCCTCCACAAAGTCCACCTTGTCTGGGGTGGAAATATAAGGAGATTTTATGTAGGTCCCTTGTTTTAATGCAAGAGTACGAGTCTTGTCCTGTAACTCAACTGCTTTAGTCAATACTCGCTTATGAAACTCAACGATATCTTGCCGAGTGCCCAATCCTAATGCTGCAACGTTAGCAGCCATAGCCAATATGGACATTTGTTGTAAATAGGCTAAGGAAAAGCTATCTGAAAAAAGTTTTGGGGCTTGAGGATTCACGTCTTGTTCTGTAAATCCCATCGGTATCGGGAATTTATCCTTGTTAAACAACTCTTGCATAATAGAAATATTCTCTCTGGCGACATTCAAGGTCCATTCAATAATCTGCCGGATTTCTTCATCTTCTACTTTTTCTAAGAAATAACGGTTCATACAAACAGCTAGGGTATCATTAATATATTGCATCCATAATGTCGACATTTCCGCTGCCGTTAACGGTATCTTTGTTTTATCTTCCATTCCAACACCCTCCTCAAAAAACACATCCATCATACTATCCCCCAAAAAGGTAAATATATGAATGTTTAGAGCACAAAAAAGCACTGTTAACAACTTTCTTGTTAAACAGTGCTTTTAGCTTTTATCCTGTTGGGACTTTGATTTTATCCATTATCGTTGAGATATATTTTCTAACAGGCCCCATTGCGTTTTTTTGCTGATGAATTGAATCTTCCCCCAGCGCTTGTTCATCAGCAGTTTGGCCATCGTCATCCATCAGTTCCGTGGAATAAATCCGCTTACCCTCCATGATGCTACGAATCGAGCAGGCTAGTTCCTCACTGGGACTATCCTTCAACAAATACCCTCTTACATCCGCTTTTATTGCCCGCTTAAAGTAACCAGTCCTTGCAAATGTGGTTAAAATAATGACCTTACATCCAAACAATCGCAACTCTTCTGCCGCCTCAAGTCCGCTCATTTCAGGCATTTCTATATCCATGATACAAACATCCGGCTCTAATTGCTGCACATGCTGAATGGCCTCTTTGCCATTACACGCCAGCCCAACCACTTCCATATCGTCTTCCAAATTGAGAAGGGAGCCAATAGCCCCTAGCAGCAATTCCTGATCCTCAGCAATGACAATTCGAATCATTTTGTTTTCTCCTTATCTGGCTGCGCTATAAAAGCAGAGACTCCCGTTCATGATCGGGAGTCTGCCATTCATGATCAATTTATAATTCTGGTTTGACTTGAACAGAAATTCGTTTTTTTGCAGATTTCACTTCTTTAAAGCTGACAAAATTCTTCTTATCCTCATCCCAAAGGCGGAAGCGAAGTGATTTCAAGCTTGTCGCAAGCGTAATCGTTGGAACATTTTTTAAAGGATCTGTCTGATTGTGAGCTTCTTCAAGCTTATAGTTTGGAACTCTTGGGCTTAAATGGTGCACATGATGGAAACCGATGTTTCCTGTGAGCCACTGCATTACTTTTGGAAGCTTATAAAAAGAACTGCCCTCCACCGCTGCTTTCACATATTCCCACTCTTTGTCTTCTTCAAAGTAGGAATCTTCAAACGTATGCTGCACATAAAACAACCAAATTCCTGCTGCACCTGAAATCATGAAAATCGTACCTTGAACAAGTAAAAATGACTGCCAACCCACGGCCAAGCACATTAGTGCTACTAAGGCCACAATTAGAATATTGGTTAAATATGTGTTATTACGTTCTTTTTGTCTTGCACCTTTTCGGTTAAATCTATTTTTCAAAAGGAAAACATAAATCGGTCCTAATCCAAACATTACAATTGGATTTCTATAAAAACGATAAGCTAAACGTAGCTTAAGCGGTGCTGCTAAGTATTCATCGACCGTAAGTGTCCAAATATCTCCCGTTCCCCGCTTATCCAAGTTACCACTTGTTGCGTGATGCACCGAATGCTCATGGCCCCATTGATCAAAGGGAAATAAGGTGAATATCCCCATAACCGTCCCGACAATTCGATTCACACGGCGGTTTTTAAAAAAGGAGTGATGGGTACAATCATGAAAAATAATAAACATACGAACTAAAAATCCTGCTGCGAGGATCATCGGAACTAAGGCTAACCAATAGGAAACGGAAAGGCTTACATAGGCAAGGTACCATAACCCGATAAACGGCACGAGTGTGTTAATGATCTGCCAGATACTTTCCTTTGTTGTGGCTTGTTCAAAAGGAGCGACTTGTTTGCGTAAATTTTTCGTGTTTTGTTGTAATGACATTAAATTTGATTTCCCTTCAATTTGTGTCGTTAAACCAAGTATAGGGGTAATCAAAAATTCCCGTAAGTAGCAGGTGTCATGTGTGGGACATGATAAATGTCATGTATGTCGGCCTTTATTTTTCAAAAAAACCCTTTGCCGGCTGCAATCGAGTATAATGGACAGTATTCCGCTTTTGCATATGATATTTCTTTAAGAGAAATCCTATAGTAAATTGGATAATACAAAAATCGAGGTAAATACATGAGTAAACAAAGTTTTGATGACTTTCCATTAAGTGAGGAAATAAAGAAATCACTGGCTGTGTTAAAATACGATACTCCCACAGAAGTGCAAAGAGCCGTCATTCCAATGGCTGTGGAGAATCAAGATCTTGTCGTGAAATCGCAAACCGGCAGCGGCAAAACAGCAGCATTCGCAATCCCCATTTGTGAAATGATCCATTGGGAGGAAAAAAAGCCACAGGCATTAATTCTAACTCCCACGAGAGAGCTTGCTGTTCAAGTTCGTGAGGATGTGACCAATATCGGCCGCTTCAAAAGGATCAAAGCGATGGCCGTATATGGAAAAGAACCTTTTTCTAAACAAAAAGAAGAATTGAAACAAAAAACACATGTCGTTGTTGGGACTCCTGGACGCGTTAAAGACCATATTGAAAGAGGAACCCTTGATTTAGAGCAAATAAAGTACCTCATTATTGACGAAGCGGATGAAATGCTGAACATGGGATTTGTTGATGAAGTCGAAGCGATCATAAACGAACTTCCCCTCAATCGAGTTACGATGGTATTTTCAGCTACCTTGCCGAAAGATGTTGAAAATCTCTGTCATAGATATATGAACAATCCGATTAATATTGAGATTGAATCGACCAGTGTCATGACGGATACAATTGACCATCGTTTAATCGAAGTGAACGAAGAAAACAAACTTTCACTGCTTAATGACGTGACTGTCGTTGAAAACCCAGACAGCTGCCTTATTTTTTGCAATACAAAAGAAAGGGTTGAGACGGTATATGCAGAATTGGAAGGATTGAATTATTCCTGTGAAAGGCTCCATGGAGGATTAGAACAACAAGACCGATTTGCTGTTATGGATGGTTTCAAGATGGGAAATTTCCGCTATCTCGTGGCAACGGATGTCGCTGCGCGAGGAATTGATATTGATAATGTCACTCTTGTGATCAACTACGATGTTCCAATGGAAAAGGAGAGCTATGTCCATCGTACAGGAAGAACGGGACGAGCCGGTAATCAAGGAAAAGCAATTACGTTTGCAACAACTTATGAGGGGAAATTCCTTAAAGCGATCGAAAGGTACATCGGCTTTGAGATCGAACGAATGGATGCTCCTAGCCAGTTAGAAGTAGCGGGCAGCAAAGCCGATTTCGACGAAAAAATCGGTGGTCGTAGAGTGGTTAGAAATAATAAAACAGCCAGAATCAACCAGGGAATCACGAAACTCCATTTCAGCGGGGGTAAAAAGAAAAAGTTACGCGCGGTTGATTTTGTTGGAACGATCGCGAAAATTCCAGGAGTTACGGCAGATGATATTGGCATCATAACCATCTTAGATCATTTATCTTATGTTGATATTCTAAATGGAAAAGGCTCTTTAGTCTTACAAGCGATGGAGAATGCCACGATTAAAGGTAAAAGATTAAAAGTAAGCAAGGCGGTAAAATAAGTTATCTTCGTAAAACTTGAATACTTAGTGAAGGAAATCCCCCTAAAGTCTAATTGATTGCACGGGTCGGGCACTGGAGCGTCTGGAGTTACCGCATTTTGTAATTATGTCGTCGTTCGGGCACTGCAGAACGTCTAAACCGGAGTAAATGCATTAAAGCCCAAGCAATTTATTAATTGTCTTGGGCTTTATATTTATCAAGATTTTTTGAATGATTTTTCATGATTCAGGAGCCATTCCTTCCTCCATAAACCTCCTGCATAACCTGTGAGTGTCCCATTTGAACCGATAATTCGGTGGCAAGGAATGACGATACTTATCTTGTTCTTCCCGTTTGCACTGCCCACCGCCCTGATCGCCTTTTCGTTCCCAATCGAAACAGCAATATCTTTATAGGAACCTGTTAAACCATAGGGAATCGTTGTTAACGCGTTCCAAACGCTTTTTTGAAAATCAGTTCCTTCCACCACATATGGGAAGGAAAACTCGTGTCGCTTCCCTTTGAAATATTCATCCAGCTGCTCATAGCAATCCGCCAAAATCTTTGGTGTATCATCGTTCTTAAAATTTAGCGGTGTGTCCTGTTCAGAAAACAAAATTGAACAGATTGCACTATCCGTCCCAATGATTTCGATTACTCCAATCGGGGAATCGTAATCTAATTTATGTAGTTCACTCATATAAAGACCTCCATAGATAAAACGTTGCATATGCCTCCCAGCCTTGCCACTTCTCTGCTATTTGACTAATTTCCTCAACTGTCGGTTTCCGCGCTAATCCCAATTGTTGCTTTAGCGCATTATGAAGGCCAACATCCGCAATTGGAAATGCGCAAGAAAAGCCCATGCATTTCATCATCACATAATCTGCTGTCCATGCCCCTATTCCTCTTATAGCCATTAAAGTCTTCTTTACTTGCTGATAATCTTGTTGTAGTAAAGTATCTTTATTTAAATTACCATTAGCCATTTCTTTTGCCACGCCAATAATATATTCTGCCTTCCTCGCTGTAAATTGTAGTTCCCTTAACTCTTCCACATCGATTGTGGCGATTTTTTCAAAGGTAGGGAATAACCAGTAGGTTTCACCCTCAAACGTGACACCTTCACCAAACTTTTCAATAAAGCGTTTTTTTAAGGTGTAAGCAAATGTTAAATTGATTTGCTGGCCCATAATCGCCCAGGAAAGAGCTTCAAATAAATCGGGCATACACAGGATTCTTAATCCATTATATTTATCGACTAAAGGACGCAATATTTTATCTTGCCGTGCCATTTCATAAAAACCACGTAAATCTTGGTTTAGGTCGAAATATTCATCGATATAGGTAGCCACATCTTCACGGCATTCTTTAGAAGGGGGATTAATGGGGAAGTTCACACGAATCGAATCCCGTCCCCACCCTATTTTACATAGTACTAATTCTTGCTTCGTTTTTATTAATTTATATAAATGGTTATCACTTATTCGATGCAGTACTTCCTGGTCGGATCTGCCCAAAAAACGTAAACATTCTTCAAAATTGAATTCTACTGACGGGAGAATTTCCAGATATGTTTCGTAATCAATCCAATTCATTACCAAAAATCCTCCTATATTCACTTGGGGAAGAATTTGTCACACGCCGAAACACTTTATAAAAATTAGATGGACTCTGGAACCCAACTTCAAAGCAAATCTCAAGGTTCGTCAGATTTGTGCTTTTAAGGAGATGGGCCGCTTTATCGACTCTTATTTTTTCCAAATAAGAACGTGGAGTTTCCAATGTTTCCTGTTTAAAAATCCGTTCAAGGTGAAACGGGCTCAATCCAACACCATTAGCGATGTCCTGTAATGTCAGCCTGTGTTTATAAGATTTCAGTATATACGTTGTGACATTTCTTACAAGTCCGGTGTGCGGGGAATGCTCCACTTCCGGCTGGCATCTCTTGCAAGCACGATAACCGGCTTTTTCAACTTCATGGATATCAAAATAGAAATCAACATTCATTTTCTTCGGTTTTCTAGATCTACAGGAAGGACGGCAGTATATTTTAGTTGTTTTCACGGCCGTGTAAAATAAACCATCATATGTTTTGTCACAGGCCATGATTTTTTCCCACATCTCTTCAAACGAAAATTTAATATTTTCCACGTTAACTCCCCCTTCCACTTTACTTAAGTTTATAACTAGTTGTAAATCCAGGTACAGCTTATTTTATCCTGAAAAGTTAAAGCATTCGTCCTCAATCTTGCTCTTATGGTCTAGGAAACGATTTTCGGGTTCATTTATTGTAAAATAAAATGCAAAGGATACAAGGGGGAATGAGGAGTGAAATCAGTAACGGTTTATCATTATGATGCCTTTAGCCAACAACCAAATAAAGGCAATCCGGCTGGGGTTGTTTTTAACGGAGATGAACTTTCTGAAAAGGAAATGCAAGAAATAGCCTTTAAAGCAGGCTTTAATGAAACAGCTTTTCTAGTAAAATCGGATGTTGCTGACCTTCGAATCCGTTATTTTACACCAGGACACGAAATGAACTTGTGCGGCCACGGTACAATGGCTGCCATTTATGCCTTAAAAGCAAAGGGATTACTAGAGGACAAGCAGACATTATCGATTGAAACACTCGCTGGAATCTTACCAATAAAACTATCAGAAAATCAAATTACAATGAAACAGGCATCCCCAAAGTTTGCTGAATTTAACGGATCCATAGAAGACTTAACTTCCTCCATTGGATTAACTTCTGAAGATATTGATGAACGGTTTCCGATTCTTTATGGAAGCACCGGGATCTGGACATTACTGCTGCCTATTAAAACTCTTGCTGCCTTTGAAAAAATGAAGCCTCGTAATCGGAGCTTTCCTGCCATTGTAAAAGAAATGCCGAAAGCTTCGATACATCCCTTCTGCCTAGAAACCTATGATCTCGAAGCGCATATGCATGGTCGCCACTTTTCCTCGCCTTATTCTGGTACCATCGAGGATCCAGTAACGGGAACCGCCTCCGGAGTAATGGGCGCCTATTACGCTAAATACATCAACAGTGATTTTGAAAAAACTCTTGAGCTTATGGTCGAGCAAGGTCAGGAAATAGGCAAAGACGGCCGGGTTCTAGTAGGTATAACAAAAAATAAAGCTGATTATGATATAGAAGTATCCGGAAATGCTATATTTGTTAAAAATTTTGAAGTAAGTTTAAACAAATAGGACCTAGAAAGGGTAGATTTAGTATGGAAATAACGACGAAATTTAAAATACTTAAACCCGCAAATGAGGTGTTCGAAGCCATTGCGGACCCTGATAAGATGGCGAACTATTGGTTTTCATCAGGAACCGGACGGATCGAACAAAGGAAAAAAATTACTTGGAGATATGCTGAGTACAATGCAGAGGTATTAATAACTGTATTGGAAGTCGAAGAAAATAAGAAAATCGTGTTCTCCTGGGGGGAAGAAGGGGAAGAAACGACTGTTACCATTACTTTGAGTACGCTGGAAGAAGCGGGTACCGAGATTGGAATCATCGAATCAGGATTTAACGAAGACGATCCTGATTTAGTGGACAAGCTAGTGGGGCAAAAAGGCGGCTGGGTCTATATGCTAACCTGCCTAAAAGGATATTTGGAAAATGGTATTAATACTTTGAGGGCCTCTTTGATACATTAAAAAGAGCAAGATTGAAGGTCCTTTTACTATGGCGGCGGTTCTCATGCCTCCTTTTTTATGAAACGGAGTGAAATTCAAGTGTTCAACAAAATAAACTCTTTAGACAGCTTTATTTCAGTCATTCCAGTATTGAAGGCGGCAATACCCGCGGATCTATCAATTGGGATATGTGACATAGAAAAGTTCATTGCTTATTTTCCCGGAAAAAGCATTAATCTCAACATTGAAAAGGGTCAATCTTTAAATCCTGAAGAGCCGCTTTCGGTTGCGCTGAAGGAAAATAAATTGCTCCGTGCCGAGGTTCCCGCAGATTTCTATGGTGTGGAGTTTACAGGAACAGCAGCTCCATTACATGATCAAAATGGAAAGGTCATCGGTGGGATCGCTGTCCAGTTGCCGAGACAAACGGAACTTAGATTGATTGCCGATCAGATTTTAGAATCTCTTTCTCAGGCATCAGAAAAAATAAGCAGTATTGAAAGTGGATCAAATTCTTTAGCGGACTTTGCCCAAATGCTATTAGCCCAATCCCAACAAGCTGGAGAGAATGTCAACAAGTCAACTGAAGTTCTTTCGATTATTGAACACGTTGCGAACCAGACAAATTTACTTGGTCTAAATGCTGCAATTGAAGCAGCAAGAGCAGGGGAAAAAGGCCGGGGATTTGATGTAGTCGCTAAAGAAATCCGGAAGCTATCAAATGATACAATGGAATCAACGAAAACCATCACTCAGACAATGGAACAAATCAAAAATGCAACAGAATCAATCAATTCCTCATTAAGTAAAATCGCCACAATTGGACTGGAACAGGCAGATTCCGTGAAAATCGTCTCTACCTTTATAGAGGAAATTCAAGAAATGGCAAAGAAACTAAACCAATTTACTCAAAAATTATAACGTATAGGGAAAAATCAGGAATATAACTCGTAAAGGAGCACAGCTAGGCATTAAAGCTAGCTGTACTTCTTTTGTTTGATGTGAATTTTCAATTATAAAATCCACCCCATCAGGCACCTCAGCTATTTAAAAATTGCCCAATCATCCTCTTGATTAATGGACTCGTATTGACAGGCAGTTCCCGTACATCAAAGAATCCCGCGTCAATCGTTTCTACTCCATCAATTTTAATCTCGCAGCTTTTAATATCCCTCGAAAGATAGGCAATTGTAACGGGATAGAACTCATCTCCATTTGCCAGCTTTCGAAAGTACTGCTTACCCGAAAACACCTCTACTAACTGAAGCTCGCCAATCTCAACACCAGTTTCCTCCCATACTTCCCTTCTTCCTGCGTCTTCGGCAGACTCGCCTAATTCTAGCAGTCCGCCTGGAAGTCCCCAGACACCCTCAGGTCTTTTTTGTAAAAGGATCTTCCCCGCTTCATCGATAACTACCACAACAGAACCAACTAAAATCACAGGCCTGGTTCCGATTAATTCTCGCAAATCTTCCACATAACCCAATGAAATCTCCTCCAAAAAGTTTCATACTCTCTAAATCTATTCGCGTTCACAGCCTCATTCCCCTTCTCTCATTCGGTTAATCATTTACAGTAAATTTCCATCTAATTGTTTCATTCGTATTGTATAAAACTATTTTTCTATTTATGATAGGGGAAAAGCTTATAAAGGGGTAAAGTGATGATAGAGCAAAAAATTTTACCAGCATCGGCGAATATGAAGGAATTTGAGCGGTTTTTAAAAAGCTCCTATGAAACGGGGGTATTCTTGGACATGCATATTGCCCAGCTCAAACATATTAATGAAATGGCGAAGCAGCATGGCAAGAAAATGATTTATCATGTCGATTTAATCCATGGAATCAAAAATGATGAATTTGCAACAGAATATATTTGCCAGGAATTTAAGCCATTTGGATTGATCTCGACAAAGAGCAGCGTGATCCAAAAGGCAAAGCAAAAAGGAGTAATCGCGGTCCAAAGAATGTTCCTCATTGATAGTCATGCGATCGAAAAAAGCTTTAAGCTCATTCAAAAAACTCAACCCGATTACCTCGAGGTCCTTCCTGGTGCGATGCCAAAAATGATTGCCGAGATTAAAGAGAGAGTGCATATTCCTATTTTTGCAGGAGGTTTAATTCGGACGGAAGAAGACGTCCATGCTGCGTTGGAAGCAGGTGCAACGGCAATCACGACATCCAAACGAGAGCTTTGGAATCGATTCGAAAAAAACTATTAATAAGATAATAAAAATAAATACTATAAAAATCTGAAAAATCCATTGACACCGTTTTCATAACTTACTATACTCAATTTAACAAGTTAATATTTTGTGACGGAGATAAGGAGATTCACACAGATACCCAACTATGGGCTATTCTGCTGTGGATCTCTTTTTTTTCGGCAAATGTTTCAAACAGCAACAAAAATATTTTTAAAAAAGGGGAGAAAAAAATGACACCATTTGTTGGAGAATTGATTGGAACGATGATTCTAATCGTGTTTGGTGCAGGGATTGGAGCAGGATCTTCACTGAAGAATTCTTACTCTAATAATGCTGGATGGATTGTAATCACGCTTGCTTGGGGTCTTGCCGTTACAATGGCTGTTTTTGCAGTAGGTTCGGTAAGTGGGGCTCACTTGAATCCGGCTGTAACGGTGGCTTTAGCAATAAATGGAGACTTTGCTTGGTCTGAGGTGCCTGGTTATATTACGGCTCAGATGATTGGCGCTATTATTGGTGCAGCTTTAGTCTACCTGCATTATCTACCACATTGGAAAGAGACCGATGATCCAGGAACAAAGCTTGGGGTATTCGCGACAAGCCCGGCAATTCCTCATACTTTTTCAAATGTTATTAGTGAGTTATTTGGTACTTTCATTCTTGTCCTTGGTCTATTATTTATCGGTGCTAATAAGTTTACAGATGGATTAAATCCTGTTGTCGTTGGTTTACTTATCGTCGTGATTGGGATGTCATTAGGCGGTACAACCGGCTACGCGATTAATCCAGCTCGTGACCTCGGTCCGCGGATTGCTCATTTCCTACTCCCGATTCACGGGAAAGGCGGCTCCAACTGGAGTTATGCATGGATCCCTGTCGTTGGACCATTAATGGGAGGCAGCCTTGGTGCTGTATTCTATAAAGCTGTTTTTCAAGGAGAAGTTACACAATCCCTATGGATCGTTTTAGGAATCAATGCCATTATTCTATTACTTGCACTAGCCGTAACTAAAAAGCAATCTAGTTCTTTAAATAATGCCAGTCAAGCCGCATAATAATAAATAATCTATCAATTTGGGGGAGTCAAAATGGAGAAATATATTTTATCACTGGATCAAGGGACAACAAGTTCACGAGCAATTCTTTTTAATAAAGCTGGCGAAATCGTCCATACCGCACAGAAAGAATTTACGCAGCATTTCCCGAAACCAGGCTGGGTCGAGCATGATGCGAATGAGATTTGGGGATCTATCCTTTCAGTTATTGCGAGTGTTCTTTCTGAGTCCAATATTAAACCGGATCAAATTGCCGGGGTTGGTATCACCAATCAGCGCGAAACTGCTGTGGTATGGGATAAGGAAACAGGTCTTCCTGTATACCATGCTATCGTTTGGCAATCAAGACAAACAAGTGCAATATGTGATGAATTAAAGGAAAAAGGCTATAATGATCTATTCCGTAATAAAACAGGATTATTAATCGATGCTTATTTTTCCGGAACAAAAGTGAAATGGATATTGGATCATGTCGAAGGTGCGCGTGAAAAAGCGGAGCAGGGTAAATTATTGTTTGGGACGATTGATACTTGGCTCATTTGGAAGCTTTCTGGAGGAAGAGCCCATGTGACCGATTATTCCAACGCTTCTAGGACTCTTATGTTCAATATTTACGACCTAAAGTGGGACGAAGAATTATTAGAAATCTTGGGCGTACCGGCGTCCATGCTACCAGACGTACGTCCTTCTTCCGAAGTATATGCGCACACGGTGGATTACCACTTCTTCGGAAAAGAAATTCCCATCGCTGGGGTTGCCGGCGATCAGCAGGCTGCCTTGTTTGGTCAGGCATGTTTTAATGAGGGAATGGCGAAAAATACGTATGGTACAGGTTGCTTTATGCTGATGAATACAGGCGAAAAGGCTGTACAATCCGACCATGGTCTATTAACAACAATCGCATGGGGAATCGATGATAAAGTGGAATATGCACTGGAAGGAAGTATTTTTGTTGCAGGTTCAGCCATCCAATGGCTACGTGACGGATTAAGGATGCTAAAAGATGCCAAGGACAGTGAGGATTATGCGACAAAGGTTGCCTCTACAGATGGAGTTTATGTTGTTCCAGCCTTTGTCGGATTAGGCACACCTTATTGGGATAGCGATGTGCGCGGTGCTGTATTTGGATTAACACGTGGAACTTCAAAAGAACATTTTGTTCGGGCAACACTGGAATCACTTGCCTATCAAACAAAAGATGTTCTATCCGCAATGGAAGCCGATTCTGGAATCGAATTAAAGCAGCTACGTGTCGATGGCGGCGCTGTGAAAAATAATTTCTTAATGGAATTCCAAAGCGACTTATTAAATGTACCGGTTGAAAGACCAATTGTGAATGAAACAACGGCTCTCGGAGCTGCTTATTTAGCGGGACTTGCGGTTGGTTTCTGGGAAAGCCAAGAGGAAATTTCCAAGCAATGGGCCGTGGATCGCGAATTTAAACCACAAATCACAGAAGAGAACCGTGATGCCCTGTACTCTGGTTGGAAAAAGGCTGTAAAAGCAGCGATGGCTTTTAAATAAACTTTGTATTCAAAAGATGTTGATTATGATATAATAAAATTAAGTTAATAATTGGCAGGAGAAATCGGAGAGACCACAAAAACATTATCGTTCGTCGGTAATGTCTTTTGTGGTCTCTTTTTTGTTCCCCTCATAATCTATACAAGAGACTTAACAAACGGAGGCCACAATCATGAAATTTTCTACCTTACACCGAAAAGAAATTGTTCGAAAATTGAAAAATGAACCGTTTGATGTATTGATCATCGGCGGTGGAATCACGGGTGCGGGAATTGCTCTTGATGCTCAAGCACGCGGCATGAAAACAGCACTTGTAGAGATGCAGGATTTTGCCGCCGGAACTTCTAGCAGATCCACGAAATTAGTCCATGGCGGATTACGATATTTAAAACAATTTGAAGTCAAAATGGTGGCGGAAGTTGGGAAAGAACGGGCAGTGGTTTATGAAAATGGCCCTCATGTTACAACACCAGAATGGATGTTACTTCCCATGCATCAAGGCGGGACATTCGGAAAGTTCTCCACATCGATTGGATTAAAAGTATATGATTTCTTAGCCGGTGTTAAAAGATCTGAACGGCGCTCCATGCTCTCTGTGGAGGAAACATTAGCGAAGGAGCCTTTAGTTAAAAAAACTGGATTAAAAGGCGGCGGCTATTATGTTGAATATCGGACAGATGACGCCAGGCTTACGATTGAAGTAATGAAGTCAGCTTTCGAAAAAGGAACGGCTGCTTGTAACTATACAAAAGTCGTGAAGCTTGTTTACGATAAGGCGAAAGTCGTTGGGGCGATGGTCCAGGACATGATAAGCGGCGAAAAGTATTTGATTCGTGCGAAAAAAATCGTGAACGCTGCCGGTCCTTGGGTAGACTCGGTCCGTGAAATGGATCATTCTAAAAAGGGAAAAACATTACAGCTTTCCAAAGGTGTCCATCTTGTCATTGATCAATCTCGTTTCCCCTTAAAGCAAGCGATCTATTTTGATACCCCAGATGGCCGAATGGTCTTTGCGATCCCGCGTGATGGGAAGGCTTATGTTGGGACAACAGATACTTTCTATAATGAGGATATGGTCAATCCGAACATGACGGTGGCTGACAGAACCTACATTATTAATGCGATCAACTATATGTTTCCTGATGTAAAAATTAATGAGAAAGATATTGAATCAAGCTGGGCTGGGGTTCGTCCGCTCATTTATGAAGAAGGAAAGGATCCTTCTGAAATTTCACGGAAAGATGAGATTTGGGAGTCTGCTTCCGGATTAATTACGATTGCAGGCGGCAAATTGACGGGGTACCGAAAGATGGCTGAAATGGTTGTCGATCTGTTAGCGACTAAATTTCAATCCGAAGAATCACGAAATTTCCCTTCATGCCAAACAAAAGAAATGCCGATTTCTGGGGGGGATGTTGGCGGCTCTATTCAATTTTCATCCTATGTTTCATGGCAAATCGATAAGGGTCTTGCAGCAGGTTTATCTAGAGAGGAATCAGAGCAATTAGCAAGAATGTATGGTTCAAATGTTGGCACTGTGTACAATCTTTTCTCCCAAAATAAAGAAGATGCACAGAAATATCAACTTCCATCCGATTTATTTGCTAAACTTGTCTATGCCATCGAGGAGGAAATGGCCGCAACACCGATTGATTTCTTTCATCGCCGAACTAGTGCCATCTTGTTTAATATTCAGTTAGTAGAAAACACACGTAAACAGGTCATTGAATACATGGCAGATAAGCTAAATTGGAACGATCAGGAAAAGAAAATATATTCACTCGCTTTAGAGGAAGCCTTGATCTCATCCGTAACCCCTGTTGATGAAGAGAATCCACTTCCACGAGCGGTCAATAATCCATAATGTAATTAAGGCGCTAATGAAATAGCGCCTTATCTCTTTATTTGGAATAATCTTTGAAGCATATTAGCTGCAAGAAATTTTCTTAATCAAAAGGCAGGGGAATACCTGCATTGATTTTATTTATGCTTTTTAGTGGATCTATATCAACATTGATATTCTTTTTATCTAAATGAGGGAACTCCCCACTTTTTTGAAGCTTCTTCCAATCATCGTGCATAAAACGGTATAGATAATCCTCAAATTGATAGATATCCCCACCAATCTTTTGGCTTTTTTCATAAGCTGCATATACATCGTTTCTTATTTTTTCTTTAATCTGCCTCTTTAGTTCTGGGGAGAGAATTGGATTGCTTGATTCTCTGACAACAGCAGAAATTTTTATATCTAATCCAATTTGGATCCCATTTTGATCATTATTTATCCTTCTCTTGACCTTTGGGTTTAATAATTCTACTTGAACAAATTTCCCCTTCCCTTGACTAACAGTGACAGGGGATCGAACTGCTTTGTTGTTCACTCGAATAAATCCCTTTAGATCCTTTTCGTTTAAATACCCCTTCATGGTTGCCTCTTTCATGACATAGGCACCATGAAGAATTGTCACAGGCAGGGGATCCTGATCCTCCTTTATGATTTCATCATTCGTGGAAACCCTTGGGACAAGGATGGTTTTAGCTTTTTCATTTAATAGATAAATCAGTTCCTGCAGCGAAATAGTAGGGATTAAGGAATCATGCTGCTGCATAAATTCCGGCTGAACAATCCTAGCATTTGAGTAGGCATAATTAAAAGGAAGCTTCGTCGTGAATATCTTTTCCACTGGTTCCTCTGTCCCATATACCCAGCCAGTTTGTCGTATATTAAAATTCGTATCTAATGCATCTACGGTTTTAACCAAATTTTTTTCTAATACTGCTTTTCCAAAAACAAACAAACTGATCTGGTCATAATTAACGGGAATTTGAATCCCGTGATATATTTGTATAATGGCTTCTTCCATAGTTTTTCCTTTTCCCTTACCAATCCAGACCGGGCTCGCATGATCACTTTTACCTTGATCGGTTTTCGCAACATTTGAAAAGTCTAAGAACTGAAGCACCACGTGATACTCTTCATTCCGATAGTCAACGCCAAGTCCGACTGCATAGGCTTGGTATTGTATCTCTTGGATTTTTGCACATCCTGTTAAAACAAATAGGATCGAAAATATATATATTAGTTTCTTCATCTATTCACCTGATCTTGTTCCATCTTTTATACGCAATGAGGCATTTCTTTTTTTCATAAAAGAAAACGGGATACGGAAAAAGGTAAAGAGAATATCTTTTCCATCAGGGGAAGATATTCCCGCCAATAGAGGAACTCCAAATGATTTCAATCTAGTTAAGTATAAAAAAACGAACATCAGACTGATGAAAAATCCATATATCCCCATAAAATAGCCAAAGAGAAGGACGAATACTCTTATGAGAAAAATGTTTCCTGATAAAGATTGATTCACTAAAGTGAAGCTAGAAATAGCAGTAATTCCGATAACAACAAGCATTGTTGGTGAGGTAATTCCCCCTCGAATGGCCGCGTCACCAATAATGAGACCTCCAAGTACCGCAACGGTTTGTCCGATTCCCTTCGGCAAACGTGCCCCGCCCTCTTTAAATAACTCAAACATGATCAGCATGAGTAACATTTCAATTAATGGCGAAAATGGTAATCCTAATCTCGAAACGGTAATGGTTGCAATGAGCGGAAGAGGTAATTGCCCTACATTATGAGTGATGAGAGCGACAAAAAAACCTGGTAGAAACGTCGTTATACAGAGTCCGATAATTCGCAAGGTTCTTTCCAATGAAGCAAAATAAAAACTGGTGTTATCATCTTCAGGAGTTTTAAATAGAAAAGAAAGATCGACTGGAGCAATCAGTGCTGTTGGTGCCCCATCGACGATAATGGTAAACCTCCCTTGATTGAGTGCTGCTGTTACGAAATCAGCTCTTCCTGAATAATTAATCGATGGTACGAGCGTATACTTATTGTCCATCAAATATTCCATCAGCATCGAGGTACTTGTTAGTATGTCAACATCTAACGCACGAAGACGTTCCTGCACATTTCTTAGTATTTGTTCATTCATAATATCCTTTATATAAAGAAGGGAAACCCGTGTATTCGTTCTTTTTCCAATCGTGTAATCCTGCACTACCAATGATTTCGTCCTTAACCTTTTACGGATTAATCCAAGATTGGTCATAATATCCTCGACAAAACCATCCTTTGGACCACGAATCGAAACTTCCGCGACAGATTCATCAGGCTGTCGCGAAGGAGATTTGCTGATATTATAAAAATAAACGTGATCCCCAGCAGGTACCACCATGAGTTTCCCCGAAAAAATAGCTTTCTCTATTTTTTCAGTATTGAATTCCTTTTTGCTAATCTCCTCCATCTGGATAGACTGATAAATCGGATTAGATGCTACAACTGAAGAAATCATGGAAGCATCTGTTAGGGGCTTACAAAACACAAAGATGGACGAATGATCCACTTTTATTTCGATATCAGATGAAAAGTTGAATAGCTGCTGCAAGTACTCTACAGTAAAAAGATGTTCATTCATGGTTCAACCTTCCCTCCTGACCACTTCTGTTTATTCTTCACTACGTATATTGTTAAAAGTATCATTTGGATTATTATTAAAAAGAACGACAGCGGTCTGATGTAACCATAAATAAATGCAGTTAATGGGCTTTGGTCAAATGGATAGATACATGCGAAAAAGAGGATGGCATATGTGCCCCTTACTATTTTTGCATTCGCCATCCCTTTCGTTAGAATTCTGCAAGCAATGAATACAAATAAACTAATTCGTATCACTCCACCTGAAAGCCACTGATAAATAGCAAAAAAATCCGCATGAGAAAAATATCGTCCAATGGAAATTAAGCGCCACTCCTCATAGGCAGGATAGCGATACTTTGAAGCCTGTTCTGGTCCAAATTCGACAATCGCACCAATCGTAGGTCCGAGCATAAGTCCAATAATGACTAAACCTACAACAAATAATTGCTTTCTTGATATATTCTTCTGTAATACCGGAGTTAAAAAAATGATGATAAATAACTCTAAGATAGGTAAAGAAGTATAGAGAATACCCTTTGTCATTGGTAAATAGCCATCTGCAAACAATGGAAATAAAAGTTCATAATGCTTTTTCTTCATATTGGCGGTCGAAATAAAAAAGCCTAAGAATAAAACAAGGGGGCAAAGAATACTGCTTAGTAGTCCAATCGAAAATAACCCAGACTCGGTACATAACAAACACAATAGCAACAGAACAAGTGCCAGAGTAAAACTGTTAAACCCTTGCATATAGCTTAGTTGTGACCAATATATAATATCCTTTGATGTCACAAAGGCACTAATAAGCATATAGAAGGCCAGTGGTAAAAGCAGAAGGTAATAATGAACCTTACCCCCATGATCCTTTATCATTTGAATGATCGAACGCTTATTTAGGATAGTAACAATCTTGTATAGCAGATAGATCCATAAAGGTAAAATGATAACCGTTAAAATGATGCTTATCCAAGAATCCCGTTTTGCTGTTGATAGTAAGAATGGAATAATTTCAACATGGGCAAACAGGCCAACAGAAAGTAATAGGATATATACGATGGATATAAATCTTAACTTATTCTGCATTTTTCCATATCCCTTTTTCCATATTATTCTTCTGGATTCCATAACCTATTCAAAGTTATTTCTGACTCTGATCGAATCTTTTTTTAGCGAAGTTGAAATATTATTTTCTTTTATTGAATAGACATATTTATAACCAAATTTTCACTGGAAAGGGGAATCTTTTTATGGATGTCTGTATTTCTTGTGGAATGGAACTGTCAAAACCGGAGAGGAATCGAAGTGAATGCTGGGAATGCCTTGATAAAACTACCGAGGCTTATACTGAAGAGGAATAGTTTCATTATGTAATGTTGAACAAAGAGACACTATGCTGGTGTCTCTTTTTTGTGGATGTTCTGTTAGATGCTGCTTTAACCCTCTTTTATTCTACTCATCACTTCATCCCCCTGAAAAGTTTTACTTTCTGTAAAGCTCCTTTTTGGTATGCTTTGATTCGAGTTTCTAATAATAAAGGAAAGGAATAATTGTAATTTCAAAGGAGCTATTTGATGGTATTCTTATTAGATTTCCTGCTAAATCTGTTTATTTTCTATTTTTTTCTTAAAGTTAAAAAGAGCGATTGCTTTATGTGCAATCGCTCTTTTTAATATTTTTCCATAGTAGTGGGCCTAAATGGACTCGAACCATCGACCTCACGCTTATCAGGCGTGCGCTCTAACCAGCTGAGCTATAGGCCCTTAATTGGAGCGGGTGATGAGAATCGAACTCACAACATCAGCTTGGAAGGCTGAGGTTTTACCACTAAACTACACCCGCATATCAAAATGTTGAATAAAGTTGGAGGCGGCAACCGGATTTGAACCGGTGAATAAAGGTTTTGCAGACCTTGGCCTTACCACTTGGCTATGCCGCCAATAAAAGTGGCTGGGCTAGCTGGATTCGAACCAACGCATGTCGCAGTCAAAGTGCGATGCCTTACCGCTTGGCTATAGCCCATTGATGAAACATCAAAAAAATTATTAAATGGGGCGACTGATGGGAATCGAACCCACGAATGTCGGAACCACAATCCGATGCGTTAACCACTTCGCCACAATCGCCATGATGGTGGAGGATGACGGGATCGAACCGCCGACCCTCTGCTTGTAAGGCAGATGCTCTCCCAGCTGAGCTAATCCTCCATTATGGTGACCCCTACGGGATTCGAACCCGTGTTACCGCCGTGAAAGGGCGGTGTCTTAACCGCTTGACCAAGGGGCCAATCTATATAATTCACAAAATAAAAACCCCATTGGGGTTTAGCCTGGCAACGTCCTACTCTCACAGGGGTAAAACCCCAACTACCATCGGCGCTGAGAAGCTTAACTTCCGTGTTCGGTATGGGAACGGGTGTGACCTTCTCGCCATTGTTACCAGACTATTTGTTTGAGGTTTTATTCCCTCAAAACTAGATAATGCAGAAGAAGTAATTTAAGAACGAGTAATGCCATAAGACTGTGGTTAAGTCCTCGAACGATTAGTATCAGTCAACTCCACATGTTACCACGCTTCCATCTCTGACCTATCAACCTGATCATCTTTCAGGGTTCTTACTAGCTTGACGCTATGGGAAATCTCATCTTGAGGGGGGCTTCATGCTTAGATGCTTTCAGCACTTATCCCGTCCGCACATAGCTACCCAGCGATGCCTTTGGCAAGACAACTGGTACACCAGCGGTGCGTCCATCC
>NZ_JBSLYA010000013.1:0-100609 GCF_053749995.1 Neobacillus sp. K501
AACCAAGAGGTGCAAGCACCTCAAGATTCGCTCGACTTGCATGTATTAGGCACGCCGCCAGCGTTCGTCCTGAGCCAGGATCAAACTCTCCAAGAAAGTTGATATAGCTCATAAAGTTACGTTGGCTTAGTTTCTATAGTAGAAACTAAAAATATTATTGTTTGTTGACGTTTTTGTTTGTTTAGTTTTCAAAGATCAATTTCTACATATCGCTCACAAGCGACTTTATTAATATATCATCTCACAAGATGAATGTCAACGTTTTTTATTTTGTTACTATTTATAACTGATAAATCAACACCGACTCAAATGATTATAACAGCTTTACCCCAGAGAGGCAAGAGAAAAATAAAAAAGGAGGAGCATCATTTAGATGCCCCCATCATAGCTTTTATTCTTCACTCGGTGTTTCCTCTACAGAAGCTGGTGAGCTTTCTTCTCCTTCAGCATCTCCTATTTCTTCAACATCTTCCTTTTCTACCTTCGCGACAGTCGCCACATGTTCATTTTCATTTTCTTTCATACTGATTAGTTTTACACCTTGCGTGTTCCGGCCTAATGTAGAGATACCAGATACTTCCATACGAATCAATACACCGCCAGTTGTAATCAGCATTAAATCCTCTTCACCCGTTACGGTTCTAACCGAGACTAAATCACCGTTTTTCTCAGTAATTTGACATGTCTTAATTCCTTTACCACCTCGGCCAGTGATTCGGTATTCTGATGCGTGCGTACGTTTTCCATAGCCATTTTTAGTTACGATTAGAATGTCGTTTTCTTCTTCGAGAACTTCCATGCCGACTACTTCATCATCATCGCCTAAGTTTATTCCTTTAACTCCTGTGGCAGTTCTCCCCATGGATCTAACATCCACTTCTGGGAAGCGGATGAGCATACCTTTTTTCGTCCCAATAATAATATGCTTTGTTCCATCTGTTAATCGGACGGAAATCAATTCGTCACCCTCACGCAGACTTAGGGCAATTAAACCATTATTCCTAATGTGAGCAAACGAAGTTAGTGGTGAACGCTTAGAGACACCTTCTTTAGTTGTAAAGAATAAGTACCAGTCATCGACAAATTCCTCAATTGGTATGATGGCGTTGACCCATTCTCCTTTTTCAATTCCTAGAAGATTAATAATTGGCAAACCTTTAGCTGTACGGCTGTATTCAGGAATTTCATACCCTTTCGAACGATAAACTTTCCCTTTATTTGTAAAGAAAAGAATCGTATCGTGAGTTGAGGTTGTAATTAGATGCTCGACAAAATCATCCTCATTCGTTCCCATTCCTTGAATTCCACGGCCGCCTCGTTTTTGAGCGCGATAGGTGGATACTGGGAGACGCTTAATATAGCCATTATGCGTTAACGTGATAACGATGTTTTCACGTGGAATAAGATCCTCGTCCTCAATATTTTCAATACCGCCTGAAACAATTTCCGTACGGCGCTTATCATTGAAACGATCTTTAATTTCTAGTAACTCTTCACGGATAATTTCAAGAATTTTTTCTTCATCCGCTAAAATTGCCTTTAATTCTGCAATCAGCTTCATTAATTCTTGATATTCATTTTCAATCTTCTCACGCTCTAAACCTGTTAAACGCTGTAAGCGCATATCCAGAATCGCTTGAGCTTGCTTTTCTGAAAGATTAAACTGAGTCATTAATCCTTCACGGGCAATATCAGTAGTCCGTGAACCACGGATTAATGCAATGACTTCATCAAGATGATCTAAAGCAATTCTTAAGCCCTCTAAAATATGTGCACGTGCCTCTGCTTTACGTAATTCAAACTCTGTTCGTCTACGGATAACAACCCGCTGATGATCCAGGTAATGAACTAAGCATTCTTTAAGCCCTAGAACCTTCGGCTGCCCGTTAACAAGCGCTAATGTATTAATACCAAATGTTGTTTGTAGTGCTGTTTGTTTATATAAGTTATTTAAAAGAACATTGGCATTGGCATCTTTACGTACCTCAATGACAATTCTCATCCCATTACGGTCTGATTCATCACGTAAGTCGGTAATACCCTCTATTTTTTTATCACGTGCAAGCTCAGCTATTTTCTCAATTAATCTAGCTTTGTTTACTTGGTAAGGGATCTCATTGACAATGATAACTTCTTTCCCATTTGACTTTTGTTCGATTTCGACCTTTGCACGGACTGTGATTGAACCACGACCGGTTTCGTATGCTTTACGAATACCACTTCGGCCAATAATCATACCACCAGTTGGAAAATCAGGGCCCGGAATAATTTCCATTAGATCCTGCGTCGTAATTTCAGGCTCACGACTAACCGCTAAGACTCCGTCAATGACTTCACCGAGCTGATGCGGCGGGATATTAGTTGCCATTCCTACAGCGATCCCAGTAGTCCCGTTAACTAATAGGTTAGGGAATCTTGCTGGTAAAACAACCGGCTCTCTTTCCTCACCATCATAGTTATCTTGATAGTCGATCGTATCCTTGTTGATATCTCTTAAAAGCTCCATGGAAATTTTAGACATACGGGATTCAGTATAACGCATTGCTGCGGCACCATCACCATCTACGGATCCAAAGTTTCCATGACCATCTACAAGCATATAGCGATAGTTGAAGTCTTGGGCCATACGAACCATTGTTTCATATACGGCAGAGTCACCATGCGGGTGATATTTACCAATAACATCACCAACGATACGCGCAGATTTTTTATAAGGTTTGTCCGCATGTATTCCAAGATCATGCATAGCATAAAGAATACGGCGGTGAACTGGCTTTAATCCATCGCGTACATCTGGAAGGGCACGTGAAACAATAACACTCATAGCATAGTCAAGGAAGGAGGTCTTCATTTCCTGACTAATATTTATCTCTTTTACTTGAGGATTTGGTGTATTTTCCATCATTAGTACCTCCTATACGGTGACGAGTTACTTCATTTGTCACCAATTTATAAAGAAAACATGTTAGCGCCAAGCCGTTAGGCGTAGGCGATTGCCTAGTTGAACTTATACTTAATTCCTAAAAATTTTTATTAGGACGAAATATCTTCAGTGCTAAAATTTTTATACTTTCTGAACGTATAAACGAAAAAAGGAGGATAGGGGAGTGCCCGCTATCCTTTATATATCAAGGTTTTTAACATATTGTGCGTTTTCTTCAATGAAGTTACGTCGCGGTTCTACCTTGTCACCCATTAACATTTCAAACGTTTCGTCTGCGCCAATCGCATCTTCAAGACTTACCTGAAGCATCGTTCTAGTTTCAGGATTCATCGTAGTGTCCCATAATTGTCCTGGATTCATCTCTCCAAGACCTTTATATCGCTGAATATTTGGCTTAGGCTGACTTGGTAGCATCGCAAAGATCTGATCAAGCTGTTTATCATTATAAGCGTACTCTACACGCTTACCTTGTTGAACTTTATAAAGTGGTGGCTGGGCAATATAAATGTATCCAGCTTCTAGTATCTGCCGCAAATAACGGTAAAAGAACGTTAATAGAAGTGTACGAATATGTGCTCCATCGACATCCGCATCTGTCATGATGACGATTTTATGATAACGAGCTTTAGAAATATCGAAATCTTCCCCAATTCCTGTTCCAATTGCCGTAATCATCGCTCGAACTTCGTTGTTAGAAAGAATTCGATCCAGACGCGCTTTTTCAACATTAAGAATTTTACCCCTTAATGGGAGAATTGCTTGAAAATGGCGGTCACGGCCCTGTTTTGCTGATCCGCCCGCAGAGTCACCCTCAACGATATATAATTCACTTTCAGAGGGATCCTTGGAAGAACAATCGGCTAATTTCCCAGGTAAACTTGAGACTTCCAAAGCACTTTTACGGCGTGTTAGCTCTCTTGCCTTTTTAGCTGCAAGTCTAGCTCGTGCAGCCATTAAGCCCTTTTCAACAATCTTTTTTGCTACAGTTGGATTCTCCAATAAAAACTTATCAAAATGGCTAGCAAATAATGAATCTGTTATTGCTCTGACTTCGGAATTCCCCAGCTTTGTTTTCGTTTGCCCTTCAAATTGTGGGTCAGGGTGCTTAATTGAAACAATCGCCGTTAATCCTTCACGGACATCTTCACCCGATAAGTTTGTATCATTTTCCTTGATCAATCCATTTTTTCGAGCATAATCATTAATAACTCGTGTTAAAGCGGTTTTAAAGCCAGACTCATGTGTTCCGCCTTCATAGGTATGAATATTATTGGCAAAGGAATAAATACTTTCGGTATAACGTTCGTTATATTGAATCGCTACTTCAATCGAAATCCCATCACGTTCGCCCTCAATAAAGATTGGCTCTTCATGGATAACTTCCTTTGTCCGGTTTAAGTGCTCTACATATGACTTAATTCCGCCCTCGTACAAATATTCATTTCGTTTGTTTTCGACACGTTTATCTTCGATGGTAATTTTAATGCCGCGATTTAAAAAGGCAAGTTCACGAAGACGCGTTGCAAGGATATCATACTCATATTCCAATGTTTCTGTAAAAATTTCGCTATCTGGTTTGAAATGAGTGATTGTCCCCGTCACATCTGTGTCGCCAATGATCTTTAAATCAGCTGCTGGTACTCCACGTTCATACTTTTGATAGTGAATATTGCCATCCCGGTGGACGAAAACTTCTAAAAAAGTGGAAAGAGCATTAACTACGGAAGCACCTACACCGTGCAGCCCTCCCGAAACCTTATAGCCTCCTCCGCCAAATTTACCGCCAGCATGGAGAACCGTCATAATAACTTCAACAGCTGGTCGGCCCATTTTTTCATGCATGCCAACAGGGATGCCCCGGCCATTATCTTTTACACTAATGCTGTTATCTTCTTCAATGATCACATTAATTTCGTCGCAATATCCAGCCAATGCCTCATCAATACTGTTATCTACAATTTCCCAAACAAGGTGGTGAAGGCCTTTTCCACTTGTTGAACCAATATACATCCCCGGTCTTTTTCGAACGGCCTCAAGACCTTCTAAAACTTGTATTTGATCGGCATCATAAGATTGTTCTTGAATTGTCTTTTGTTCCATTGTCAATTTCGTTCACCCGCACTTTCATTCAGAAAAACTATTAGTAGAAAAATTATTATTGCCTAAACTCTTATATTTCCTGAATATTTTTTAGATTTGAACGCTTCTTTAGGGTTCCGGAAGCAATCGGGGATAAATAAATTTTATCATAGGTGATAACCACAGATTTAAAAGGGTTTTTTGAAAGATTGATTAGTTTTTTTGTATGGCACGATAGAAACTCTTCAACTAATTGCGATGAATTGACACTCTCTTTATCAAGAATCGCAATAATATCTTTGGCCCTGATATTTAAATCTTCCCCGATATGAATATACACACTTTCACCTCAATTTACTTTATTGATCATACCAGACGACACCTCAAACGTTGATGCCTCTTTTAAAGTTTGATGGTCGATACCATCAACACTAGTGGTAGTGACAAAAGTTTGTACTTTCCCTTGTATGGTATTTAGCAAATGAGATTGACGATAATCATCCAATTCTGAAAGGACATCGTCAAGCAGCAAGATAGGATACTCACGAATCTCAGAATGAATTAATTCAATTTCGGCAAGCTTAACAGAGAGGGCAGTTGTTCGCTGCTGTCCTTGAGAACCAAAGGTAGAAACGTCTCTGCCATTAACAAAAAACAACAAATCATCACGATGCGGACCAAACAATGTCGTACCTCGATCTATTTCCCTGTTTCTAACTTTACTAAATTTTTCCTCAAAGCTTGCTTTCATTTTCGACAAATCTTGATCTTCTAATACCTCTACTGAAGGTTTATATGCAATTTCTAATGATTCAAGCCCTCTAGAAATGCCGTGATGAATCGGCTTTGCCCGGTTTTCAAGCAAATTTAGGAACTCGAATCTTTTTACGACAATTTTCACAGCCATCTCAATAAATTGCTCGGTGAGAATTTCGAGCATCGTTTGATCTGTCTGTTTTTTTATTTGCATCATTTTCAAAAAATGATTGCGCTGATGTAGTATTTTTTGATATTGGCTCATATCATGTAAATAAATAGGGGAAACCTGTCCGATTTCCATATCAATAAAACGGCGTCTTACCTGTGGGCTGCCTTTAACGAGGTTTAGATCTTCCGGGGCAAACATCACCACATTCATATTTCCAACATATTGACTCAGTCTTTGTTGTTCCATGTGATTGCATTTGGCCTTTTTGCCCTTTTTCGAAATCACTAATTGCAAAGGTAAGGAGCTGTGCTGTTTTTGAATCCTACCCTCTATTTTAGCATACTCTTGATCCCAGCGAATCAGATCTTTGTCATTAGAAGTCCGATGAGATTTAGCCATGGCTAAAACATAGATCGATTCCATAACATTGGTTTTCCCTTGGGCATTTTCGCCAAGAATCACATTTACTTTATTCTCAAACTCAACCGACAGACTCTCATAATTTCGATAATTTTTTAACGCCAATTGTTCAATATACATAGTTAATCTGTTATCAAAAACTCTCCGTGGCCGGCAATTTTTACCCTGTCACCCGCACGAAGCTTTCTTCCTCTTCTTTGATCTTGTTCATCATTAATGAAAATATCGTACTCACTTAAAAACCATTTTGCCATGCCACCCGTTTGAATGACGTCAGCCAATTTAAGGAATTGGCCTAACGTAATAAACTCCGTGTTCAGCTTTATTTTTTCAGCCACCGTTTATCACTCTTTTCTAAAATGGTCTCAATACTTTATTTTACTAAAAAAATCACTCAGATTCAAAGAAAAGTAAAAAAAATAGAAAAGCCACCGTCTTTTGGTGGCTTAATTATGAACTTAGTAAGTTCTTACCGGCAAAATTAACTGCAAGGTAGTTTCATCGTGCAACGGGCGAATTAAGAAGGGACGCATTGCCCCAGTAAAGCTTACTTTAATGTCCGTTCCCTCCAGCGCCTTTAACGCATCCATCATATATTTCGCACTGAATGAGATTTTCAAATCCTCTCCGTCAATAGATTGACTTTGAATTTCCTCGACAACTTTTCCAACTTCAGGAGTATTAGAAGAAATTTCAATGACTCCTCCCTCAATGGTTGAAAACTTCACAACATTATTTCTACCTTCGCGAGCAAGTAGGGAAGCACGATCAATGGCATGTAAAAATTCTTTTGTATGAACGGTAACATCTGTTTTACTTTCATCTGGAATTAATCTAGACGTATCAGGATAATTTCCTTCTAACAATCTTGAGAAAAACAATAAGTGCTTTGCTTTAAATAAAATTTGATTTTCCGTAATAACAATATCAATTAATTCATTGGAATCATCAATTATTTTACTTAATTCATTTAAGCTTTTACCTGGAATGACGACATTATAGGATCCGTTATTCTCAGATTCAATTTTCACTTGGCGTAATGCCAGTCTATGGCTATCTGTTGCAATACAGATTAATTCGTTGTTTTCGACCTTCCAGTTGACACCTGTCAAGATTGGTCGTGTTTCAGAGTTCGATACAGCGAACGACGTCTGGCGGATCATTGTTTTTAATAAGTCTGTAGCAATATGAAACTTATTATTTTCTTCAATTTGCGGTAAGTGTGGGTATTCCTCTGCATCTAAGCCATTTAAATTAAATTCTGATTTCCCAGAGCGAATAACCGTTTGTAATGAACCTAGCACTTCTATTTCAACTGAATCTGTTGGTAGTTTTTTTACGATTTCACCAAAAACCTTTGCTTGAAGGACAATGGATCCTGGCTGCTTAATTTCTACGATTTCATCGCCAGCTTCCTCTTTTGGAATAAATGACTCAATCGAAATATCAGAATCACTTCCTGTAAAAGTGACCCCTTCATTGTTTGCTGTTATTTTTATCCCCGTTAAGATTGGAATGGTTGTTCTTGATGTAACAGCCTTCATTACATCTTGGACACTTTGAACAAGACGGTCACGTTGAATGATAAATCTCATTTTTGAATCCTCCCAGCATTTTTTTATTTCTTTTGTGCATAATGACTTTTTGCTAAACATATAATAATAATTTATTTAAAAATATAGTAGAAGTACTAGTAGGGCCTGTTAGTATGTGGATAACTTAATTTTATCAAAGGAAACACAGCCTATCCACATGTGGACAGACTGTGTGTAAATGGATAGAAGTTATTCACAATTTAATTAAACTTTCAACAGCTCATTTAATTCTTTCATTTGCTTTTGCAGCTGTGTGTCAGTTTGCAGCAGCTTAGAAATTTTTTCATGAGCATGAATTACGGTTGTATGGTCACGGCCGCCAAATTCTTCCCCGATTTTTGGTAGTGAATAGTCGGTTAGTTCGCGTGATAAATACATCGCAATCTGTCTTGGGAAGGCTACAGATTTAGTCCGTTTCTTCGCTTTAAAATCTTCAAGTTTCACGCTAAAATGCTCGCCAACGGTCCGCTGAATCTCATGAATGGTAATAACCTTCGGCTTTGAGCTAGGAATAATATCCTTTAATGCCTCTGATGCTAAATCGGCATTGATATCTTTATTAATTAAAGAGGAATAGGCAACGACACGAATAAGTGCACCCTCGAGCTCTCGGATATTGGTATCTATTTGGTTGGCAATATAAAGCATCACTTCATTAGGAATATCTAAGCCTTCCGCTTTTGCTTTCTTCCTAAGGATCGCAATTCTTGTCTCCAAATCTGGCGGTGTAATATCAGTAATTAATCCCCATTCAAAACGTGAACGAAGGCGGTCCTCAAGTGTCGGAATTTCCCGCGGCGGCCGGTCACTTGAAATAACAATTTGCTTGCTTTCTTCATGTAAAGTATTAAAAGTATGGAAAAATTCCTCTTGGGTGGATTCTTTTCCCGCTAAAAATTGAATATCATCTATGAGAAGCACATCGACATTACGATATTTATTCCGGAATTCGACGGCTTTATTGTCGCGAATGGAATTAATGAATTCATTTGTGAATTTTTCTGATGATAAATAAACCACTTTCGCGTTTGGTTTATGTTCCAAAACATAATGGCCAATGGCATGCATTAAGTGGGTCTTTCCAAGTCCTACACCCCCATAAATAAATAAGGGATTGTAAGCTTTTGCAGGTGCTTCCGCAACGGCTAATGATGCTGCGTGGGCAAACCGGTTGCCTGATCCAATAACAAAAGTATCAAATAGGTACTTCGGATTTAAAATGTTTGCAGGAAAATCATGTTGTTCTTCGTCTTTTTTCGCCTTCTTAGGAGGCATCGGCAAGTCATTGTCTTCTTCTGTTTGATTTTGCGGAATGATAAACTTAACCGTTAATTCTTCCCCGGTAATTTCGTATAGAATTCCAGCGATTAACTGGGAATAGCGTTCCTCCAGCCAATCACGCGCAAATTCATTGGGAGCGGTTATTACTAGCAGATTTCCTTGAAGGGAATGAGCCTTTGTGGACTTCAGCCAGGTATCAAAACTAGGCTTGCTTATCTTCTTTTCGATATTGGCCAGTGCAGCATTCCAAAGATCCGCAATATTCTCCAACGGTTGTCCCTCCTTACTTCTTTTTAAGCTGCTCCAAATTTATTGAGATAAATTGAGCGCCTACATCTCTGTCTTCATTAATTGGCGAATTTTCTTTCTTTATCTATCTTTAGTAATTGAAATGGCATTTTGCAGGATTGCTTCTGTCTAACTCCATATATAGATATATTTTTCACAAAATAATGCGAAGTATCCTTGACTTATCTTGGCTTCAACAGGACATAAGTCCTACATAAAGCTCATGTTATGCAAGCTGTACAACCTACTAATTTATAAATATACGAAACGATGGTTGTGGAAAACATATAATAAGGAAATAATGTGGAGTTTCGACAATATCCACCTCTTGTGGACAAGTTTCTGCAGTATGCTAGAATAACTTGTCCACAGGATATCCACACTTTGTGGATAAGATTTTATACAGACGAAGTTATTCAGAGTGAAAACACAAATATAATATCAAATAAATGCAATAGACGCAATGGTTTTTCGTAGTTTATCCACAACTGCAACAATCTGTGAGCGATACTTGTCCACAAGTAGTGTTTCCTGTGCAAAACTTGTCAATATCTTGTGAGTCCACAAAAAATATGTCGACTTTTTTATCCACAGGAAATAGTTTGCGAAGGGATCGCTTGAATATCATAAAAATTATTTTGGGAACCGGTGAATCGGAATCGAAACCACGAAGTTTTAGAAATAATAAATTGGAAATAAGGAACAATAATGAGAGAGTGGTTGACAATTTTAGGTGCACGTCTTTATAATAAGTAAGACTGTCGTTTTAATTAGAACAGCTATTCCTCAGGGAGGTGTCATATAATGAAAAGAACATATCAACCAAATAAGCGTAAACACAGCAAAGTTCACGGTTTCCGTAGTCGTATGAGCACAGCTAACGGACGTAAAGTTCTAGCTCGCCGTCGTCAAAAAGGAAGAAAAGTATTATCAGCTTAGGCCACTGACACATCAGTGGTCTTTTTTCCTATAGGAGAGAAAAGCGATGAAAAAAGAATTCAGGGTTAAAAAAAATAAAGAATTCCAAGCAGCATTTCAAAAAGGTCAATCATTTGCTAATCGGCAATTAGTCGTTTATTCATTAGCGAAAGAGGATCAAGATAATTTTCGAATCGGACTATCAGTCAGCAAGAAAATTGGAAATGCAGTGATGAGAAACCAAATCAAAAGATACATAAGGCAAGCTGTTTTTGAGCTTTCAGATCAGATTCTAAAAGGAAACGATTACATAATAATCGCAAGAAAGCCGTTAGCGGAAATGGACTTTTTTGAAGTGAAAAAGAGCTTAACGCATGTTCTTAAGGTTGGTAAGGTTTTAAAGAAACAATAAATTGGAGACAACAGAATAAGAAAGATGTTAAAATACCTTTGTAAATAGCGAAGTTATATAAAAGTTAATGATATCTAATATTTCAAGGAGGAAAATTCGGTTGAAAAAACGAATATTACTTTTGCTCGGCCTTTTTTCAGTATTCTTGTTTCTGACTGGCTGTACTGAAATTAAAGAACCGATTAACGCTGAAAGTACAGGATTTTGGAATGAATACATTGTTTATCCGCTATCCTGGTTTATTGTAAAGATGGCAGAAATACTTGGTGGCAGCTTTGGCTTATCGATTATTATTGTTACGATTCTGATCCGTTTAGCAATTTTACCGCTAATGATTAAACAGACGAGAAGTTCTAAGGCAATGCAGGCACTTCAGCCGGAAATGAAAGCACTTCGCGAAAAATATAGTTCAAAAGACCAAAAAACACAGCAAAAATTACAGCAGGAAACAATGGCGTTATTTCAAAAGCACGGCGTCAATCCAATGGCAGGCTGTTTTCCACTAATCGTACAGATGCCAATCTTAATTGGTTTTTACCATGCGATTTCAAGAACAAGGGAAATTGCTGAACATAGCTTTCTATGGTTTGATCTTGGTGATAAAGATCCTTTCTATCTATTGCCGATTATTGCTGGTATCACCACATTTATTCAGCAAAAAATGATGATGGCCGGCCAAGAGCATAATCCACAGATGGCGATGATGCTTTGGATGATGCCAATCATGATTGTTGTTTTTGCGTTTAACTTCCCTGCAGCCCTTTCTTTATATTGGGTAGTAGGTAATATTTTCATGATTGTTCAAACCTATTTTATTAAAGGACCGGAGCTGAAAACGGCAGCTGCTGGTAAAGCGGGAGGAGCAAAAAAGTGAAACAGGTAACTGCTACAGGACAAACTGTCGAAGAAGCAGTAGAATCAGCTTTAGCTCAATTAAAGACAACAAAAGACCGCGCAGATGTAGCCATTATCGATGCAGGAAAAAAGGGGATTTTCGGAATTTTTGGTTCTCGCCCAGCCGTTGTTAAAGTAACGGTGATCATTGATCCGATTGAGGAAGCTAAAAAGTTCCTTATTCAGGTCAGTGAACAAATGGGGGCCGAAGTTAATATTGAAGTCAAGCGTGAAGGGAAACAAGTTCTGTTCGTTTTAAAAGGAGAGAAAATTGCTCTTTTGATCGGAAAACGAGGTCAAACATTGAATTCACTTCAGTATTTAACCCAGCTTGTGATTAATCGCTTTTCTAATCAATACTTAACGGTTATTCTTGATGCTGAGGACTACCGAAATCGCAGAAATGAAACGCTAATTCAGCTAGCACATCGTCTTGCTCAAAAGGCAGTAAAAACTGGCAAGGATGTTGCTTTAGAACCGATGCCTTCATACGAGCGAAAAGTAATTCACACGGCTTTATCCGATAATAAGCGAGTAAAGACCACTTCTGACGGATCAGATCCGCATCGCTTTATTGTCATTTCGCCAGCAAAATAAAAAGAAGTCAAAAGACATTCTGCATAAGCAGAATGTCTTTTTTTGACTACTAATGTCGAATAATAAGAAAACCTACTTGTTAATAAGAATATTTTGTAATCGTCTGTTTTATTGTTATTCACATGTGGATAAGTTAAAATAATACGTGAACTTTATTTTGAGGTGTGGATAATTCATTTTCGAGAAAATAACCGTTTTTCAGGCGGAGATGAATGTGATAATCTAATATTTTGGAGAATAACTTTTCAGTTCATATAAATCATTTATAGATAAAGCGTGGTGAAAGGAATGGAATTTGATACGATAGCTGCGATATCGACACCAATGGGTGAGGGAGCAATTGCAATTGTTCGATTAAGTGGGGATGATTCCATTAAAATTGCCGATCGGATTTTTCGCAGTATCAGTGGAAAGCGATTGACAGAGGTACCGACCCATACGATTCATTATGGTCATTTAATCGATCCCAAAAAGGGTCAGGTTATTGAAGAAGTAATGGTTTCAGTGATGAAGGGGCCGAAGACTTTTACAAAAGAAGATGTCGTTGAAATCAATTGTCATGGTGGACTCGTTTCGGTCAATCGTGTATTACAGCATGTCCTAGCTAGTGGAGCTAGATTAGCGGAGCCAGGTGAATTTACAAAACGGGCCTTTTTGAATGGACGGATTGATTTATCCCAAGCAGAAGCAGTCATGGATTTAATTCGTGCTAAGACAGATCGGGCAATGAATCTTGCCCTTGGCCAGATGGAAGGTCGTTTATCGCGATTAATTCGCGGTCTGCGCCAGGAAATTTTAGAAATTCTTGCCCATGTCGAAGTGAATATCGATTATCCGGAATATGATGACGTTGAGGAAATGACCCATAAAATGCTAATGGAGAAAGCTCAGTATGTTCGTGAAGAACTTAAGAAGCTGATGCAAACCTCACAACAAGGGAAAATTTTACGTGAAGGTCTTTCAACCGTCATTGTCGGTCGTCCCAATGTTGGTAAATCTTCGTTATTAAATAGTTTGGTTCAAGAAAATAAAGCGATTGTCACAGATATCCCTGGGACAACCCGAGATGTCATTGAAGAATATGTGAATGTTCGCGGAGTCCCGCTCCGGTTGTTAGATACAGCGGGAATTAGAGAAACGGAAGATATTGTGGAACGGATTGGCGTAGAACGTTCACGTCAGGTTTTAAAAGAAGCGGATCTAATTTTACTCGTATTAAATTATGCGGATTTGTTAACGAAAGAGGATGAAAATCTATTCGAAGCTGTCAAAGGAATGGATGTCATCGTTATTATCAATAAAACAGATCTTCCGCAGCAAATTGATATGGAGCGAGTGAAGGAACTGGCAGAAGATCATCAAATTGTCACTACCTCACTATTGGAGGACCGTGGTGTCGATGAGCTGGAAGAAGCGATTGCCTCCTTATTCTTTGCAGGCTCCCTTGAAGCGGGGGATATGACTTATGTATCGAACAGCCGTCATATTGCTTTACTGGGGCAAAGCCTGCATTCGATTGAAGAAGCGATTGAAGGAGTAGAAATGGGCACTCCAATTGATATTGTTCAAATTGATTTAACAAGAACATGGGAATTACTTGGTGAGATAATCGGTGACAGTGTTCACGAAAGTCTAATTGACCAGCTGTTTTCTCAGTTCTGTTTAGGGAAATAGAAAAGCGGAAGCGCCTTGATTAGGGACGACAGGCATAAGACGAGCCGGCGAGAAGGTTGCTCTTTAACCTTCTTGACGGATTGGCTTATGACCCGAGTCCCTAGGCGCTGCAGCTAGACAGTTATAAAAAGGAGAAATGTGATGACTTACGAAGCAGGTAATTTTGACGTCATCGTTATCGGTGCTGGCCATGCAGGCTGTGAGGCGGGCCTTGCGGCTGCCCGCATTGGCGCCAAAACATTAATGATTACGATCAACCTCGATATGGTTGCTTTTATGCCATGTAATCCGTCGGTGGGCGGTCCAGCAAAAGGGATTGTTGTTCGGGAAATCGATGCGCTTGGCGGGGAAATGGGCAAAAATATCGATAAAACACATATTCAAATGAGAATGCTGAACACAGGGAAAGGTCCGGCAGTCCGTGCTCTTAGAGCACAAGCCGATAAATTTGCTTACCAGCATGAAATGAAAAAAACAATCGAAAATGAACCAAATATGACTCTCATGCAAGGGATGGTTGAAAGATTAATTGTGGAAGATGGCGTTTGTGTTGGCGTTATTACAAAAACAGGAGCCATTTACCGTGCTAAAACAGTAGTTATTACGACTGGTACCTTCCTTCGTGGAGAAATCATCTTAGGGGAATTAAAATATTCAAGCGGTCCTAATAATCAACAGCCATCGATAAAATTATCGGAGCACTTAGAAGAGCTTGGTTTTGAATTAGTCCGTTTTAAAACAGGAACACCACCAAGGGTAAATAGCCATACGATTGATTACAGTAAGACTGAAATACAACCAGGGGATGAAGTTCCAAGAGCTTTTTCCTATGAAACAACAAAATTTATCACGGATCAGCTGCCATGCTGGCTAACTTACACAAATGATAAAACTCATCTGTTAATCGACCAAAATCTACATCGTTCGCCGATGTACTCAGGTATGATTAAAGGGACAGGTCCCAGATATTGTCCATCAATTGAAGATAAGGTAGTCCGCTTTAATGACAAGCCGCGCCACCAAATTTTCCTTGAACCTGAAGGCAGACATACACAGGAAGTATATGTTCAAGGGCTTTCTACCAGTCTTCCAGAAGATGTTCAGCAGCAAATCCTCAAAACGATCCCTGGTCTAGAAAATGTCCAGATGATGCGGTCTGGATATGCGATTGAATACGATGCGATTGTTCCTACCCAATTATGGCCGACGCTTGAAACAAAGGTTGTAAAAAACTTGTATACAGCAGGTCAAATTAATGGGACATCTGGTTATGAAGAGGCAGCAGGCCAAGGATTAATGGCCGGAATTAACGCTGGATTAAATGCACTTGGAAAAGAACAATTAATTTTTAGTCGTTCAGATGCTTATATTGGTGTGCTAATTGATGATTTAATTACAAAAGGAACAAATGAGCCTTACCGCTTATTAACATCAAGAGCTGAGTATCGCCTGCTGTTACGTCATGATAATGCCGATTTGCGATTAACCGACATTGGGCATGAGATTGGTCTGATTAAAGAAGAACGCTATCAAAGATTTTTAGCAAAAAGAGATGCCGTGGATGCGGAAAAAGATCGCTTAAAATCAATTATCCTTAAGCCTTCTAACGAGGTGCAGGAGTTAATTCGCAGCATTGGCGGAAGTGAATTAAAGGATGGAATCCGTGCCTCTGATTTGTTAAAGCGTCCTGAAATGACATATGAACTCCTTGAAAAACTTGCACCTAGTGAGAATGAATTGGATGCGGATATTAAGGAACAGGTCGAAATTCAAATCAAATATGAAGGTTATATTGAGAAATCGTTGCAACAGGTTGATCGCCTGAAGAAAATGGAGAATAAAAAGATCCCTGAAAATATTGATTATGATGCGATAACGGGCTTAGCAACAGAAGCAAGGCAGAAGCTAAAGCAAATTAAGCCGTTATCACTGGCCCAGGCAACACGAATTTCAGGTGTTAACCCTGCAGATATTTCGATCCTCCTTGTTTATTTAGAACAAGGCAAAATTGCCAGGGTATCGATAGATTAATGAATAGCTGTGACAAAGGTGATTGTTGATTTTGCAAACTCTGCTGATTGGAGCGGAAGGCACGAAGACTCCTGCGGGAGTACGGGACAGGGGAGACCCCGCAGGAGCGAAGCGACGAGGAGGCTCCCCGAACAGCCCGCGGAAAGCGAAGTGCCTCGAGTGGAAATCAACAGACTAATTTAACAAAGCCTACTAAGAAAACGTGTGAGGAAGTTTTGACGACTATGACTATTGAACAGTTCAAGGCGATGCTGCTTGAAAAAGGAATCGCCTTAAGTGATGAGCAGCTTGACCAATTTGAAAAGTATTTTGAGACCTTGGTTGAGTGGAATGAGAAAATGAACCTTACAGCGATTACTGATAAGGCAGATGTTTATTTAAAGCATTTTTATGATTCCATTTCAGCAGCTTTTTATTTTGATTTTACTCAGCCAATCAGTCTATGTGATGTCGGAGCAGGGGCTGGGTTTCCAAGTATTCCGTTAAAAATTGCCTTTCCACATTTAGAGGTAACGATTGTCGACTCTTTAAATAAGCGGATTTCGTTCCTTAACCATTTGGCGAATGTCTTAAATTTAAAGAATGTCCATTTTGTTCATGACCGTGCTGAAACATTCGGTGTTAATCCAAACTACCGTGAATCATTTGATCTTGTTACAGCAAGAGCAGTTGCACGAATGTCAGTCTTGAGTGAACTTTGTTTACCACTCGTAAAAAAAGACGGGTATTTTGTTGCGATGAAGGCGGCTCATGCAAACGATGAGATAGCTGTAGGCAATAAGGCAATTTCAACACTCGGCGGGAAAATAGAGCAAAAGTTCACATTTACTTTACCGATGGAAGAAAGTGAACGAAATATCATTGTCATTAAAAAAGAAAAACAAACGCCAAAAAAATATCCACGAAAACCGGGGACACCAGGTAAAATGCCAATTGAATGATTGTTTTTTTACTGTGGACATTTTTTGATGTTTGTCAATTGTTTGGCAGGAAGATAGCATTTAAGCAGCGAATAAGTAATAGGGAGTTTCGTAAAGGTGGTGTTGGGGATGAAGAATTCGTTTTCACGCTTTTTTGGCCTCGGCGAAAAGGGAGATCAAAACGTAAAGGTTGAAGTTGAGGTTGAAAATGAGATCGAGCAGGAGCTGGCAGTTGAACGAAATGAAGAAATAAAGAAAATTGCAATTGATAGCATTATTCCAAATCGTTTTCAGCCAAGGACCGTATTTGATGATGAGAAAATAGAGGAATTATCACGGACCATTCATACTCATGGTATCATTCAGCCGATCGTTGTAAGGCAGATGGACAGTCACTATGAAATTATTGCCGGTGAGCGACGCTGGCGCGCAATGAAAAAACTAGGCTGGGATGAAGTACCGGCAATTATTAAAAATTATACCGATACGGAAACCGCATCTGTTGCTTTAATTGAGAATTTGCAACGGGAAGAGCTTTCTCCAATTGAAGAGGCAATTGCCTACGGAAAACTGCTTGAGCTTCATAATTTGACACAAGAGGCCCTCGCTCAGCGGCTCGGAAAAGGACAGTCGACAGTTGCCAATAAGCTTCGTCTCTTAAAGCTGCCACAGCCCATCCAAGAGGCATTGTTATCAAAGGCTATTACGGAGCGGCATGCACGCTCAATGATTCCGCTAAAGGATCCTGAAAAACAGGTTGTCCTTTTACAAGAAATTATTGAGAAGAATCTTAATGTGAAGCAGACAGAGGAACGAGTAGTCCGTCTCTTAGAACAAAAGAACCAAAAGCCCAAGCCGAAAAGAAAGGCATTCAGTAAGGATATGCGAATCGCTGTCAATACAATCAGACAATCACTCACAATGGTCTCTGACAGCGGCATCAACCTCAATGCCGAAGAAGAAGAATTCGAAGAATACTATCAATTCACAATCAAGATACCGAAGAAAAAGTAAATAGACTAAGCCAAGAACCTTTCATATGATTGGTTCTTTTTTTTGTAAGACTTTGTTTATGCTATTAAATATTTTGTTTACTCCTGTTGGTTGGAGCGGAAGGCACGAAGACTCCTGCGGGAGTACGGGGCTGGGGAGAACCCCGCAGGAGTGCAGCGACGAGGAGGCTCCCCGGCACGCCCGCGGAAAGCGAAGTGCCTGGAGCTCTAATCAACAGACAAAGTTACAAAGCCTGAATAAGGAAATTGCCAAAATTTATAATTTCATATTCACGAAAAAAAATAACAATTATTCTGTTTCATGATAAAATAGATAGCATGGAAATTTTCTTTCCCTTTTCAAATTATGCAAATAGGTGTTTCATAGCTTAAAAGTTGATAGAATTTAAAATAGAGAAGCAAATAAAAAGGTAGGTGACATTGTGGGCAAAGTAATTGCAATTGCAAATCAAAAAGGTGGAGTTGGGAAAACAACAACCTCCGTCAACCTTGGCGCCTGCTTAGCTTACATAGGGAAAAAGGTTTTATTAGTTGATACTGACCCACAAGGAAATGCAACAAGCGGAATTGGCATTGAAAAGGCTGATGTTGAACAGTGTATTTATGATGTATTGGTAGATGACGTCGAAGCAAAGGATGTCATAAAACCGACATCCGTTGAAAATCTATTCGCCATTCCTGCAACCATTCAGTTAGCAGGGGCGGAAATTGAACTTGTTCCAACGATTTCAAGAGAGGTCCGCTTAAAAAGAGCGCTCGAAGAAGTTAAGGATGTATATGATTACATCATTATCGACTGCCCTCCTTCACTTGGCTTATTAACACTTAATGCCTTAACGGCCTCAGATTCCGTATTAATCCCTGTTCAATGTGAGTATTATGCGCTCGAGGGCTTGAGTCAATTATTAAATACTGTTCGTCTTGTACAAAAACACTTAAACCAAGATTTGAAAATCGAAGGCGTCCTATTAACCATGCTGGATGCACGAACCAATCTTGGACTTCAAGTCATTGAAGAGGTAAAAAAATATTTCCAAGATAAAGTATACAAAACCATTATTCCAAGAAATGTACGTCTAAGTGAGGCTCCGAGCCATGGAGAACCAATCATCAATTATGATTCCAAATCCCGCGGCGCAGAAGTATATTTAGATTTAGCAAAGGAAGTGGTATCAAATGGCTAAAGGTTTAGGAAAAAAAGGTATAGATGTTTTTTTTGCCAATGTTGAGGCATCAAAGGAAGAAGCAGTCCAAGAATTAAAGCTGAAAGAATTACGTCCAAACCCTTATCAGCCACGGAAAAACTTCCAACAAGAGGCAATTGATGAATTAAAGGCTTCGATTCTAGAGCATGGAATTCTCCAGCCGATCGTCGTTAGAAAAAGTATAAAAGGCTATGAGATTGTCGTTGGTGAAAGACGTTTTCGAGCAGCGAAAGAGGCCAAGCTCGAAACGATTCCAGCCGTAGTTCGAGAATTATCAGAGCAGCAAATGATGGAATTAGCTGTTCTTGAGAATCTTCAACGCGAGGATCTTGACCCAATTGAAGAAGGGCTTGCTTATCAATCATTGATGGAAAAGTTAAAGCTGACACAAGAAGAGGTTGCGAAGCGCTTAGGTAAAAGCAGACCGCATGTTGCTAACCATATTCGCTTACTCACACTGCCGGTAAAGATTCAAGAGTTCATTTCAACTGGAAAAATATCAATGGGACATGGACGAGCTTTACTAGGACTTCGGGAAAAGGCAAAAATGCCGGCACTTGTTGATAAAATTATCAACGAATCCTTAAACGTCCGCCAACTAGAAAAACTCATCCAACAATTAAATGAAAATGTTCCACGTGAAACAAAAAAGCCAGAGGCGAAAAAGGATATCTTTATTCAGGAACGGGAGCACTCCCTTCGCGAACGATTTGGAACGTCTGTTCATATTAAACAATCTAAAAATAAGGGAAAAATTGAAATTGAGTTTTTCTCAAATGAAGATTTGGAACGGATTTTAGAATTACTTGATCAGGAAGAATCTCTTTAAACCATCATTTGGATGGTTTATTTTTTTTTTTAGGAAGAAAAGGGCTTTTCTTTCAAAATTAAAAATGATAGTTTAGTAATATTATATATTTCGAGAGTCGAAGAATAGGTGGATGTTATGTTTTTATTAGGGACATTGGTAAATGGCTTGTTAATTATTGTGGGTACATTAATAGGAAAGCTTCTGAATCGAATTCCGGAAAGCATGAAAACAACAGTCATGTATGCGATTGGACTATCCGTCATGGTACTCGGTTTACAAATGGGTTTCAAAAGTGAGAATTTCCTTATCGTGATTATTAGTTTGGTGATGGGGGCAGTCATTGGGGAATGGCTGCAATTAGAGGAGAAACTTAATTCCCTTGGATTATGGCTTGAGACGAAAATTGGTCCAAGCGGGAAAGGAAGTATTTCCGAGGGTTTTGTGACTGCAACTTTAATTTTTGTCATTGGGGCAATGGCGATCATCGGTGCATTGGACAGCGGCATCCGTGGTGATCACGATGTCCTCTATACAAAGGCCATGATTGATGGCTTTACCGCGCTCATTTTAACGACAACCCTTGGAATAGGTGTCATTTTTTCTGCTATTCCTGTCGTTCTCTACCAAGGATTGATTGCACTATTTGCCACGCAAATTGACCGTTTCGTCCCTCAAGCGTTAATGGATCAATCTATTATGGAAATGACGGCGACTGGGGGAATTATGATATTTGCCATCGGTCTTAATTTAACAGGTATGGTCAAAATTAAGGTGGCCAACCTCCTTCCTGGCATTGTAGTGACAGGAATTATTGTCACCATCCTTTACTGTTTCTTATAAAGCGAAACTTCAATCAGTGGGGGTTTTCCTCATCCCCCACTGATTGTTAGTTGAACCTATCGGGCTTTTACGGGCAGTAAGTCCCCCACCTAAACTTCTTCGCATTTACTAAAGTTTTAAGGTGGGGGACTTACTGCCCGTTAAAGTGGGATAAACTCAAAAGAGCAACCGCCTCGATTCGGTTGCTCTTTTATTAATTAGTTTGCTCTTTTTCTTGGTTAGACTCTAGTTCCTGCCAGCGACCCTTTGAATGCAGCAGGCTTGCCTGATAGATTCCCTTCGCAATCGTTTTGGCCATTTTCATTACAAGATTAAGGCGAGTATTTTGCAGGACAAAAAACTCCATAAATCCACTTACATTGACAATTCCGGTAATATGGATATCCCCTACCGCAGGAAGTTCTTTATTTACCCCTGCTCCTGGTTTGACAGGTCCATCTGCTACTTGAATCACACCAACATTCTTCAATCTCCCTAAACAGGCATCAATTCCAATAATATAAGGATCTACATGTCTATTCGTAATTTCTGTTAGTCTTTCTTGGAGGTTTACAGCATGTATGGGCTCGTCTAACGTACCATATACGAAAAAGGATTGGACGTTCATATCTTCTAATAAAGTACCGACAAGTGGCCCTAATGAATCTCCTGTAGAACGATCAGTCCCAATACAAACAAAGATAATTGGCCGATCTGCCACCCTAGGAATATGGGCTAGTAATTGGGACGCCAGATTTTCAACAGCTTGAAAATCGTCATGGACAATGCGTGTATTGGCACTCCTATCAAAGAAGCTAGGTTTAAAATTCATTAAGTCCACTCCCTAGGTATTATTAATCAATAGTTTTTAACATTATACGGAAAATTAAGAAAATCTATACATACAGTTAGTAGAAAGTTGAAAAAAGGGCGGATTCCCATTACTATAAGGAAAAAGAAAATGGTAAGTTGGGAAGGTGTTTTTCGTCGATGGATAAGATCATGCAAAGATTTTTTGATAAATTCCAGAATGAAGAGACATGGATGGCCATTGGTGAAGGCTTTATAAAAATCATTGCCATTTTAATCATTGCAAAAATACTGATTAAAATTGGTAAAGCCGCCATCCATAATGTTTTTAAACTAAGAACTCGTTCCCCGCTCAAAACGAATGAACGAAGAGATGAGACGCTTGCAAAGCTGCTTGATAATATCATTTCTTATGTTGTCTACTTTTTTGCATTTATGATGATTCTTTCTGTCTTAACAATTGATGTAAAAGCATTGTTAGCCGGTGCTGGTGTCGTTGGATTAGCGGTTGGTTTTGGCGCTCAAAGTCTTGTCAAAGACGTCATTACGGGCTTTTTTATTATTTTTGAAGATCAGTTTTCGGTGGGGGACCATGTGCGAATCGATCAGTTCGAAGGAACGGTGGAATCGATTGGCTTAAGGACCACAAAAATTAAAACTTGGACAGGTGAAGTCCATATTTTACCTAATGGCAGTATTATTCAGGTAACGAATTTCTCAATAAATAATAGTTTAGCGATTGTCGATATTGGGATTGCCTATGAGCAAGATATCGAAAAAGCTGAAAAGGTTATCAGAGACCTACTTGAAAAAATGCCAGCACAATATGAGGATTTAGTGAAAGCACCTGAGCTTTTAGGTGTACAATCCTTTGGACCATCTGAGGTTGTATTAAGGATAGTTGCTGAAACATTACCAATGAAGCATGTGGCCGTCGGCAGGAAAATCAGGAAAGATTTAAAAACTTACTTGGACGAGCACGGAATTGAAATTCCATACCCAAGAATGGTGATGTACTCAAAGGATTCAGCAAATAAAAAAGAAATGGGAGTTTAAAGGAGGTTTTTTTATGGAGGAGAAGGAGTTTGCCATAAATGATGTCGTCGAAATGAAAAAGCAGCATCCATGCGGGACCAATCGCTGGAAGATTATCCGTATGGGAATGGATATTCGCATTAAGTGTGAAGGCTGCGGCCATAGCGTCCTCATTCCGCGGCGGGAGTTCTCTCGGAAAATGAAAAAGATTTTAGTGAAGCATGAAGGATAATATTTCATGCTTCTTTTTTTTGTTCGATTATATTAATCTTAGAAAAAGAGAAATTTGTTGGGGGTGGTGAATTGGCTCAGATTTTTAAATCAGCTTGTCCTTTGAATTGCTGGGATAGCTGTGGATTTCATGTTACGGTTGAAAATGACACCGTTGTAAAAGTAGAGGGTGATCCATCCCACCCTATCACAAAGGGGAAAATCTGTGGTCGGGGGCGTATGCTTGAGACTAGGACCAATTCGGCAGAGCGGCTCCACTATCCTTTGAAAAAGGTAAATGGAGAGTTTATTCGAATATCCTGGGAGCAAGCACTTGGCGAGATTGCCCAGAAAATGATGGAGATAAAAGCGCAGTATGGCTCAACCGCTGTCCTGCATAGCCACGATTACGCAAACAATGGTATCTTGAAAAATCTCGACCAACGATTTTTTAACAGCTTTGGCGGGGTAACAGAATTGTACGGTTCCCTTTGCTGGGGAGCAGGGATTGAAGCACAAAAATGGGATTTTGGCGACGCCTACAGTCACGAACCAGAGGATATTTTCCAAAGTAAGAATATCGTCATTTGGGGGAGAAATGTGGCACGAACGAATATGCATTTTTATGAAAAGCTGCTTGAAGCAAAGAAACAAGGAGCTAATCTTTATGTGATTGATCCTCTGTTTAATGCCACGGCAAAAATCGCTCATAAATATATATCCATTAAACCGGGGATGGATGGGATTCTCGCTGCAGGAATCATTAAGGAGATTCTCCGTTTAGGTCTGGAGGCTCGTGAGTTTATTACCTATCATTCACACGGATTTGAGGATTTAGAAGAGTTACTAGCGACAATGAGTATCGAGGAAATAAGTGTTATGACGGAGGTACCACTGGAGACAATCACTGAATTGGCAATGGTCTTTGCTGATAAACCTACATCTACCTATATGGGGCTTGGCCTCCAGCGTTATCAAAATGGCGGGAATACGATTCGCCTGATCGACGCACTTGCAGCCGTAAGCGGCAATATCGGTATACCTGGGGGTGGTGCAAATTATGCGAATCTCCAGGTCGGCCAAAGTTTTGATGTTGGTAATTTGACAAATCTCGATCGAAAACCAAATGGGCGGCAATTTTCCATTATGAGGCAGGCAGAAGATGTGCTGTCTACAGTCGATCCTGAAATAAAAATGATTGTCGTTACCTGTGGAAATCCATTAACACAGGTACCTGATTCGAATCGAGTGGAACAAGCTTTCTCTTCCGTTGACACCCTTGTGGTTATTGAGCATTTTATGACGGATACAGCGAAGCTGGCGGATTATGTGCTGCCAACAACAACCTCTTTTGAAGAAGAAGATCTATATTATTCTTCCATGTATCATCATTATGTTAATTACGGACCTCAATTAGTCTCAGCACCTGGCGAAGCAAAATCAGACTTATGGATTTGGACACAACTAGCAGAAAAGCTTGGCTTCGGGGAAGAGTTTGAGTTAACAAGAGAAGAGTGGCTTGAAAGGTCATTAGAATCTTTAGCTAAGAAAGGTTTGACTTTGGAACAGCTTAAAGATAAACATACTTTAGAGCTTCCGGTAGAGCGGATACCTTGGGAGGACCGAAAGTTTAAAACGCCATCAGGCAAATTTGAATTTACATCTCCGCAAGGGAAATTAACGCTGGCGCTGCCAACTGAATCAAAATGGAGCAATCCAAACCTGGCTGAAAAGTACCCATACAGTCTTTTAACGATTCATCCAATGCGATCCAATCATTCACAAAACTATCACCTCTTACCTGCCAAACCCCAATTAAAAGTTGAGGTTTCTGAAAATATTGCACAAGAAAAGAAATTGCAAAATGGTGATTATGTAAGGGTTTGGAATGGACGCGGTGAAGTAAAGGGTTATGTCACCGTGTTAGCAAAGGCTCATCGTAATACGATTAATATTGATGAGGGAATATGGAAACAGTTTGGCGGCTCCGTCAATAATCTAACTGCTAGCCGAGAATCTGATAATGGTATGGGAAGTACGTTGTATGATTGCCTTGTGAATATTGAAAAAATCTAACTGCCGCAAGTAGCGGCAGTTTTTATATGCCTTGTCTTTTCAGCAACATATCTCTATAATTGTGAGAGGATTTTTAATTAAATTGGAAATTATTTTTTTATGAAAATAGATTTTTTGAGGAGTGTTATGTATGGCTTTAACTGCTGGTATTGTGGGATTGCCGAACGTTGGTAAGTCTACTCTATTTAATGCAATTACACAGGCTGGAGCTGAATCAGCCAATTATCCATTCTGTACCATTGATCCAAACGTAGGGATTGTTGAAGTGCCTGACCACCGCTTAAATAAATTAACAGAACTTGTTCAGCCGAAAAAGACCGTTCCGACGGCATTTGAATTTACCGATATCGCGGGAATCGTTAAAGGGGCAAGCAAAGGAGAGGGCTTAGGAAACAAGTTCCTTTCGCACATTCGTGAAGTAGATGCGATTTGCCAAGTAGTCCGCTGTTTTGCTGACGAAAATATCACGCATGTATCTGGAAAAGTCGATCCTATTTCCGATATTGAAACAATCAATTTAGAGCTTATCCTTGCTGATATGGAAACGGTTGAAAAACGAATTGGCCGTGTTGAGAAATTAGCTAAGCAAAAGGATAAAGATGCAGCGTATGAATTCGAAGTACTTTCCATGCTACGTGAAGCGTTTGAAGCCGGCAAATCTGCTCGTACCGTAGAATTTACCGAAGAACAAATGAAGGTAGCTAAAATGCTTCATCTTTTAACGATTAAACCTGTTCTTTATGTAGCAAATGTAAGTGAAGACGAAGTGGCTAATTCAGCTGATAATGAATATGTCCAAAAGGTTCGCGAGTTTGCGGCAACAGAAAATGCGGAAGTAATCGTGGTTTGCGCAAAAATTGAAGAAGAAATCGCTGAACTTGAAGGCGAAGAAAAGCAAATGTTCCTTGAAGAGCTTGGAATTGAGGAATCAGGTCTTGATCAATTAATTCGTGCTGCTTACAACTTGCTTGGATTAGCAACGTATTTCACTGCTGGTGTGCAGGAAGTTCGTGCATGGACATTCAAACATGGCATGAAAGCACCACAATGTGCTGGAATTATTCACTCTGACTTTGAACGCGGATTTATTCGTGCTGAAACAGTTTCATATGATGACTTATTAGCAGCAGGAAGCCATAATGCCGCTAAAGAAGCTGGTAAGGTCCGTTTAGAAGGTAAAGAATACGTAGTAAAAGACGGAGACGTTATTCATTTCCGCTTTAATGTCTAATTAGGGAAAGCCTTGCGGTTCAGCAAGGCTTTTATCTTTAATGGGAAACGACATTGCTTTTGTAAAATATCTATGATATAATTTCAACTTGTGAGTAATGAATAATTGCTCCTTGCCCTCACAAGGGCCGTTTAGACCAAAAGGAGGTGACTGTGATGAAAAAGTACGAAATCATGTACATCATCCGCCCAAATATTGAAGACGAAGCGAAAAAAGCTGTTGTTGAGCGTTTTAACGGAATTCTTCTTGAAAATGGTGCGGAAACTGCTGAAACAAAAGATTGGGGTAAGCGTCGTTTAGCTTACGAAATCAATGATTTCCGTGATGGTTATTACGAAATCGTTAAAACAAACTCTTCAGCTGCTGCAGTACAAGAATTTTCTCGTCTTGCAAAGATCAGCGAAGATATCATTCGCCATATCGTAATTAAAGAAGAAGATAAATAAGATCATATAAATTTCTGGTTGTAAGTGTTTCACATGAAACATTTTCCTGGGAGAAAAGGAGTTGATTCTGATGATGAATCGTGTCGTACTTGTGGGCCGTTTAACAAAAGATCCTGATTTGCGTTATACACCAAATGGGGTTCCTGTTGCTACCTTTACTTTAGCTGTTAATCGTCCATTTTCTAGTCAATCAGGTGAGCGAGAAGCAGACTTCATTAACTGTGTTGTTTGGCGTAAACCGGCTGAGAATGTGGCGAACTTCTTGAAAAAAGGCAGTTTAGCAGGTGTTGATGGCCGAATTCAAACCCGCAACTATGAAGGACAAGACGGTAAGCGTGTCTATGTAACAGAGGTGCAAGCTGAAAGTGTCCAATTCTTAGAGCCTAGAAACGCTTCTGGCGGCGGTGGTAATCAAGGCGGTAATGATTTCTACGGTGCCCCTCCAAGAGAACCTCAAGGGAACTCTTATGGCGGTGGCGGCGGTTATCAGAATCAGCGCCCTAACTCTAACCAAAATAATAACAATAATAATAAAGGTTTTACACGTGTGGATGATGATCCATTCGCAGGAAATGGTCAAATCGACATCTCTGATGATGATTTACCATTCTAAGAAACCTTTTTTGAACGTAATTGATTAAAAAATAAAGGAGGGAATTTTCATGGCAGGAGGACGTAAAGGCGGACGCGCAAAACGCCGTAAAGTGTGTTATTTCACAGCAAATGGTATTTCTCGCATCGATTATAAAGATGTAGATTTACTTAAGAAATTCATCTCTGAGCGTGGAAAGATTTTACCACGTCGTGTAACTGGTACAAGCGCTAAATATCAGCGTAAATTAACAGTTGCAATCAAACGTGCACGTCAAATGGCATTATTACCATTCGTTGCAGGTGAATAAATAAAACGATGGCAGCAGGGGTTTATCCCTTGCTGCCTTTTTCATTATTATTGAATACCTGTCAGTATGTAGCTAAAATTAAAGATAGGATTGTAAAAATAGAGGTGAAGTAGTGAAGAATGTTCGAAAATTAACCGAAGGTGCTGTTCTGTTAGCGGCCTTTGCTGTACTCTTATTAATATCGATTTATGTCCCATTAATCGGTGCGATTGTTGTATTGTTTTTGGCTGTCCCTTTTATCATATTTGCAGCAAAAAATGATTGGAAAAGTATCGGTGTCTTTGTGATTGCGGCAATTCTCCTGTCGCTGATCATTGGTTCCTTGCTGTCACTTCCATTGACGTTAGTTTATGGGACAACTGGCTCGGTCATTGGTTTCCTAATTCAAAAACAGAAGTCAAGAATCGCAGTTTTAATAACAGGAACCCTTGTCTTTCTAGTGGACACGATTATTATTTATGCGGTAAGTATTGCTTTTTTCCAAATTGATATCATTAACCAAATGATTGACGGAATGCAGGATTCATTAACGATGTCCGCTGATTTGCTGAAGAATTTCAGCAATGAACAAGATACAGAGAAAGTTATGAAGCAATTTACAAATGGTTTAGCACTAATTAAAACGCTGATTCCTACATTATTCGTGCTATCCTCCTTCCTGTCTGTCTTCATTATTCAATTGGTGTCATATCCAATTGTAAAGAGATTTGGTATTTCTATTGAAAAGAGGAAATCCTTTAAAGACATAACTCTACCGAAAAGCGTGTTGTGGTATTTCCTGTTTACATTGCTTGCTAGTATGTTTTTAAATCCAGAGGAAGGTACATATTTATACACGGCGATCATCAATCTAACTTATATCTTGCAATTTTTAATGATATTTCAAGGATATACGTTCCTTTTTTCCTTTTTCCATCAAAATGGGTTGTCTAAATCGATATCAGTTATCATCGCAATTGTTACTTTCATCATCCCGATATTTCTTTATATAATTGGGATATTAGGTATAATTGATTTAGGATTCGATTTAAGGAAAAAATTAAAAAAAGAGTGAACTACTGTTTAGGAGCTGAAAACTTTGCCTGCATTTATCGAAAAGCGCTCGATTCGTTACCCCTTTTTCGGGTTAATTGTCATTACAGTGGTGCTGCTCATTGTCTTGGCCTATTATAATTGGTTCCTAAGTTTAGCAGGACTTCTCTTCGTGATTCCTCCGCTGTATTATATGATTGTCATTGAATCACGCCAACGAAAAGAGATGGAGGAATATATCTCAACTCTTTCCTACCGGGTAAAACGGGTTGGCGAAGAAGCACTATTGGAGATGCCAATTGGAATTATGCTTATTAATGATGAGTATTTTATTGAATGGACAAATCCATTTCTTTCTTCTTACTTTGATGAAGATACCTTGATAGGTAAATCACTGTATGAGGTCGCTGATACTTTAATTCCGCTGATTAAACAAGAAGTGGAAACAGAGGTTATCACCCTTCATGAAAGAAAATTTAAGGTGATCCTGAAAAGTGAAGAAAGACTGCTTTACTTTTTTGATGTAACAGAACAAAAAGAAATGGAAAAAATGTATCATGAAGAACAAACAGTCATTGCAATTATTTTCTTGGATAATTATGATGATCTAACACAAGGTATGGATGACCAAATGCGCGGCAGCATTAACAATATGGTTACCTCCACCCTTAATAAATGGGCTCAGGACAATGGTATTTTCTTGAAAAGAGTCTCTTCAGATCGATTTATTGCGGTATTTAGTGAGGGGATTCTCCATTCACTTGAAAAAGGAAAATTCACTGTCCTTGATGAAGTAAGAGAGATGACTTCTAAGCAAAATGTCTCCTTTACTTTAAGTATTGGTGTTGGTGCAGGTACAACCTCCTTACCGGAGCTAGGCGTGTTAGCTCAATCGAGCCTTGATCTTGCCCTTGGAAGGGGTGGCGATCAGGTTGCGATTAAACAGCCAAATGGCAAAGTGAAATTCTTTGGCGGAAAAACGAATCCAATCGAGAAACGGACAAGAGTAAGAGCCCGTGTTATCTCACATGCCTTAAAGGATTTAATTACAGCCAGTGATAAAGTCATTATTATGGGTCATAAAAATCCTGATATGGATTCGATTGGTGCTTCCATCGGGATTTATAAGGTTGCACAAATGAACCAAAAGGATGCCTATATCGTTTTGAATGCTCAAGAAGTGGATGGAGCAGTCCAAAGACTGATGGATGAAATCCGCCATCAAGAGCAATTATTCTCACGTTTTATTGGGCCGGAAGAAGCACTGGAAATCTCAACAGATAAAACGTTATTAGTTGTCGTAGATACCCATAAACCATCCCTCGTCATTGAGGAACGATTGTTAAATAAGATTGATCATGTTGTGGTTATTGACCATCATCGACGCGGAGAAGAATTTATTGATAATCCGGTTCTCGTTTATATGGAACCTTATGCTTCCTCTACTGCGGAGCTTGTAACCGAATTTCTTGAATACCAGCCAAAACGCGGTAAAATAGAGATGATAGAGGCAACGGCACTACTAGCAGGAATTATTGTCGATACTAAGAGCTTCACGCTTAGAACAGGAGCTCGAACCTTTGATGCTGCTGCTTATTTAAGAGGACAAGGGGCAGATACGATTCTTGTTCAAAAGTTCCTCAAGGAAAGTGTCGATACGTATATCAGAAGAGCAAAGTTAATTGAATCCGTTTCCTTTTTCCGCGATGGAATTGCAATTGCGAAGGGGAATGAAATTGAGTTTAATGACCAGGTACTTATTGCGCAAGCAGCAGACACGCTGCTAACGATGGATGGTGTCGCGGCCTCATTTGTCATTGCTAGGAGAAGTGAAGGTGTCATTGGCATCAGTGCTAGGTCTCTAGGTGCTGTAAATGTCCAAGTCATCATGGAAAGCCTTCAAGGTGGTGGACATTTGACCAATGCAGCTACACAGCTTAAAGGGATTTCAATCCTCGAAGCTGAAAGACAATTGAAGCTGGTCATTGGAGAATATTTGGAAGGTGTGAACAAAGAATGAAAGTTATTTTTCTAAAGGATGTTAAAGGAAAAGGCAAAAAAGGTGAAATTAAAAACGTAGCAGATGGCTATGCACATAATTTTTTAATTAAGCAGGGCTTGGCGATTGAAGCCAATAATGCGAATGTTAGTACACTAGAAGGTCAAAAAAAGAAAGAAGACAAGCGCGCAGCTGAAGAGTTAGCTGAAGCTAAAAAGTTAAAAGAAACGATTGAAAAAATAACGGTTGAATTATCTGCAAAAGCTGGCGAAGGCGGACGTTTATTTGGTTCAATCACGACAAAGCAAATTGCTGAAGAATTGCAAAAGAAACATGGAATCAAAATTGACAAGCGCAAAATGGAATTAGAAGATGCGATTCGAACGCTTGGCCATACAAAGGTTCCAGTTAAACTTCATCATGAAGTTTTGGCGACCTTAACGGTTTCTGTAAAAGAAGTAAAGTAATTACCAGTTCAAATTTGAGATAAACATGATAGAATATAAAAAGTTGAGCAATGGATATGAATGTGGTCGGTTAAAAAGCTGATCACTTTTTCTTATTGTTTTTATCCTCTTAAGAATGGGAGGTTTTTAATAGAATGAGTGATTTATTTGCAGATCGTCTGCCACCGCAGAATATTGAGGCCGAACAAGCTGTGTTAGGGGCCATTTTTCTAGAACCATCCTCTTTAACAACGGCTTCAGAATTACTAATTCCAGAAGATTTTTATCGTGCAGCCCACCAAAAAATCTTTCATGTGATGATGAAATTGAACGATGAAGGAAAAGCAGTCGACCTTGTAACGGTTACGGAGGAGCTGGCTGCAACTAAGCTCATCGAAGATATCGGCGGTGTCAGTTATTTAAGTAGTTTAGCAGGTTCAGTTCCAACTGCTGCAAATATAGAGTACTATGCAAAAATCGTAAATGAAAAGTCATTACTTAGAAAATTGATACGCACAGCGACCAATATTGCTACCGATGGATATGCTCGCGAAGATGAAGTCGATGCCCTCTTAAGTGAAGCAGAAAAAAATATTATGGAGGTTGCCCAGCGTAAAAACGTCGGGGCGTTCCACAATATTAAAGATGTGCTTGTGCGGACTTATGACAATATCGAAGTGATGCACCAGCGTGTTGGTGATATCACCGGACTTGAGACAGGCTTTATTGATTTGGACCGGATGACAGCTGGATTCCAGCGAAATGACTTAATCATTGTCGGTGCCCGTCCTTCCGTAGGTAAAACAGCCTTTGCCTTAAATATTGCCCAAAACGTTGCCCAAAAAACGGGTGAAAATATTGCCATCTTTAGTCTCGAGATGGGTGCAGAGCAGCTAGTCATGCGTCTTTTGTGTGCTGAGGGAAATATTGATGCACAAAGGCTTCGTACTGGTTCCCTTACAGATGATGACTGGGGCAAGCTAACGATGGCAATGGGGAGCTTGTCGAATACGGGGATTTTTATTGATGATACTCCTGGTGTGCGGATAAGTGATATCCAGTCTAAATGCCGCCGTCTTAAACAGGAGCATGGATTGGGAATGATTTTGATTGATTACTTGCAGCTGATTTTAGGTAGCGGCCGTTCCGGCGAAAACCGTCAGCAGGAAGTATCAGAGATCTCACGTTCCCTTAAGCAATTAGCCCGTGAGCTTCAGGTGCCAGTTATCGCTCTGTCTCAGCTTTCCCGTGGTGTCGAGCAGCGTCAGGACAAGCGTCCAATGATGTCCGATATCCGTGAATCAGGTTCGATTGAGCAGGATGCTGATATTGTTGCCTTCTTATATCGTGATGACTACTATGACAAAGAATCCGAGAATAAGAACATCATTGAAATTATCATTGCCAAACAGCGTAACGGTCCAGTTGGAACGGTACAGCTGGCGTTCGTTAAGGAATACAATAAGTTTGTTAATTTAGAAACCCGGTACGACGCTCCGGGGGCGTAGAAGCTGGCCAATTTTTTTGGCTGGCTTTTTTCGATAGATTTGTAGAGATATTATAACTTACTTTTGGAGAATCATTCCGGTGGATGAAGGAAAATTGAGTTTATCGGAAAGAAACTGGGAGAATCATTCCGATGGATGAGGAGAAATAGAGTTCATCGGAAAGAAATTAGGAGAATCATTCCGATGGATGAAGGAATATAGAGTTCATCGGAAAGAAACTGGGAGAATCATTCCGGTGGATGAGGAGAAATAGGGTCCATCGGAAAGAAACGAACCGAATCATTCCGATGAATTAGGAAAAATAGAGTTCAGCAGAAAGAACCATTATAAAAGGTATTATTTTTATCATTCTTTATTATATAATTTGATTTTCTCCCTTTTTCTACATGAATGAAATGCTTCGATAATACCCTCCAAATTGTTTTTTTAGATTTCATCCCCCCACACCATTCATATATATCCTTTACAGTGACTTTCCTGTCAGGAAATAACAGCATATATTCCTTCACATTCCTCAAGACAACTTCATCGACTCCCTCTATACATCCACAACTATTACAAATACATAAGTCCTTCCCAATATCAAAATAAAGCAAGTAACATTTAGGGCAGAAAAGTCCTCTTTTTAATGTTTCAAACTTATAGGATGGTACTCGCGAATAAGGAGAATCGACGATGTGGAGGGCAGCGAGTTGCTGAGCTAAATTATGATATCGTTGAATTAATTTGACTGGACGCATGTTTAACTTTTTTAAAAAGCGATCTAATTGAGATGGAAAAATAAGAGTAGTATTGATTGTGGTTATATATAAATGAAATTCGGGGTTATTAAAAATGAGATAGGATTCAGTTGGATAGTTGTAGCCGAGGCTGAGAAGTAGTTTTCGGAACAAGGTTTCACATCTGCTCAGTTGATGCAGTGGATTTTTCAAGTTAGGATTTGTTTTTGTAAACCATTTATCATCTTCAAGATAATAGTCACCTTCGTAATATTTTACATCCAATAAGTAGATCTTTTCATTTGCAATGATCAACGTATCAATTTGAAATCTTGAACCGTCATATTCAAGCAATAAACCATGTAGTACAAGCAATTGATCATTTAGTCCTTTTAGCCATTCGTCGCTTTTTAATTCGCCTTCATATCCTTTTTGACGGACTTTAAAGTTAGTCATTTCACTTTCTGATAGTTGCATTCGCGCTAGTAATACTCTAAAAATAAGTAAATCCAATGGTATTGGCCGCTCTTGAATAACCATATTCCACATCCTTAAATATTATTTTGACTAAATTACACCTCTATTTTATGAAAAATAACTCAAATATACAAGATTGATATTTTACGAACATATTTTAATATGTTAATATAAATCGTTCGTGTTTTATTGACTTTTACCCCTAATAGTTGTTAAACTTGTGAGTGGGAAAAAGATTTTCGTATTTAATTTGGAGGTGCCTTTATGTCATCAGTAGTGGTTGTGGGGACACAATGGGGAGACGAAGGGAAAGGCAAGATTACCGATTTCCTTTCAGAAAATGCAGAAGCAATTGCACGTTATCAAGGCGGGAATAATGCAGGTCACACGATAAAGTTTAACGGTGAAACGTATAAATTGCATTTAATTCCTTCAGGGATTTTTTATAAAGAAAAAATTTGCGTAATTGGCAACGGAATGGTTGTTGACCCGAAGGCGCTTGTTACTGAACTTGCCTATTTACATGAAAAGGGAATTTCAACTGACAATCTTCGAATCAGTAACCGAGCTCATGTTATACTTCCATACCACTTAAAGTTGGATGCATTAGAGGAAGAAAGTAAAGGTGCCAATAAAATCGGTACAACGAAAAAAGGGATCGGTCCTGCATACATGGATAAAGCAGCACGCGTAGGAATCAGAATTGCTGATTTGCTTGAGCGTGATGTATTTGAAGAAAAGCTGGAAAGAAATCTCGAAGAGAAAAATCGTGTATTCGAACGTATTTATGAAACAACAGGATTTACAAATGAAGAAATTTTAGATGAATATTATGAATATGGGCAGCAATTTAAGCAATATGTGTGTGATACATCTGTAGTATTAAATGATGCTCTGGACGATGGCAAACGGGTTCTTTTTGAAGGTGCACAAGGTGTTATGCTTGATATCGACCAAGGTACTTACCCATTTGTTACTTCTTCTAACCCAGTAGCAGGCGGAGTTACGATCGGTTCCGGTGTAGGTCCTTCGAAGATCACTCATGTGGTGGGTGTTTGTAAGGCATATACTTCCCGCGTTGGTGATGGTCCGTTCCCTACTGAACTGTTTGATGAGGTCGGCAATCAGATTCGTGAAGTTGGACGCGAGTATGGTACAACAACGGGTCGTCCGCGCCGTATCGGCTGGTTTGACAGCGTGGTCGTGCGCCATGCCCGTCGTGTAAGTGGGATCACTGACCTTTCCCTTAATTCCATCGATGTTTTAACGGGAATTGAAACATTAAAGATTTGTACAGCTTATAGCTATAATGGCGAATTAATTACAGAATATCCGGCTAGCTTAAAGATTTTAGCCCAGTGTGAGCCAGTTTATGAAGAACTACCAGGATGGACAGAGGATATCACCGGTGTGAAATCATTAGATGAGCTTCCGGCAAATGCACGCCATTATGTTGAACGTGTAACGCAACTTACGGGTATTCCGTTAACGACTTTCTCTGTTGGACCAGATCGTAATCAAACGAACGTAGTTCGCAGTCCGTGGAGACAAATTTAAGCAAACTCAAGCCCTCTAATTTGGAGGGCTTGAAAATTTTATGAATATTTTTTTGAAAAAGTATTGCATATCGCATAGTAACCATGCTATTATAAAAAGCGTCGTCACGAACGACTAATAAATAATAGTTTTGAGCCATTAGCTCAGTTGGTAGAGCATCTGACTTTTAATCAGAGGGTCGAAGGTTCGAGTCCTTCATGGCTCACCATTAGTTTCATAAGTATGGCCCCTTGGTCAAGCGGTTAAGACACCGCCCTTTCACGGCGGTAACACGGGTTCGAATCCCGTAGGGGTCATCGGCAATTGATTGTTGGTGAGAGACTGGCAAGCCCGGTTTACTCGCTAACGATCAATATTATTAATTCGGTTTGGTAGTTCAGTTGGTTAGAATGCCTGCCTGTCACGCAGGAGGTCGCGGGTTCGAGTCCCGTCCAGACCGCCATGATGAATGGCTCAGTAGCTCAGTCGGTAGAGCAAAGGACTGAAAATCCTTGTGTCGGCGGTTCGATTCCGTCCTGAGCCATCAAAAAGAGGCTTACACATCGTGTAAGCTTCTTTTTTTGTTTAATTCCCAAATAAATTTCGACAAAGCTAAACAATTTCATAGAATCGTCATAAAATTCGACATAAATCTTAGTGTAAAAATTCACTTTGTAACACTTTTGTAATATAAATTCAATTTTCTGTTACAAAAAAAATGCGGAACTAGTCCCGTTTTGTAAAATTACACCTATTCTATTGAACTAGGAAAAACGTTGATATATTAGTTATTTACTACTATTGTATTATTTAAGTAATGATAAATTTTTAGAAAAATCATTAAATTTAAATAAGTGCATTTGTAGTAAAATGTCAGCAATTATACAATTTTGTTACATTATCGATACTTAGCGTTATTTGTCAAAAATTTATGTTAGAGTAATAAAGGATATAAATGTGGGAAATTTCTTTCATAGATATAAAGTACTAGATTGAGAGAGTTGTTACCGTAGTTTAGGGAGGATTCCAATGTTATTTTTTAATAAAGGAAAGCAATCAAATAAATTAACGACAAAACGATCTCTGAAAATGGCAGTCATTTCTGCTTTAGCTGCATCCGTTTTTACATTTAGCAGCCCAGCGAGTGCCGCAGACACCGCGGAGTTTACAACTGTTTATCATGTATATTTGAATGGAACCTTCATCGGAACTGTTTCAAATAAAGATGTCGTTGAAAAAATGATGAATGAAAAAGTAGAGACGTTAAAGGAATCCTTTAAAGATAAGGATTTAAACATAGGCGTGCAGGTTGATTACATACGTGAACAAGTTTTCCGTTCAACTGCAAATAATCAAGAAACAGTCAGAAATCTTGAAAACGCTATCCAACTTCAAGTTGAGGCATCCGCGATTTCTATCGATGGAACTCCAATTGTTTACCTAGACAGTAAAGAAACAGCTGATGAAGTTATTAAAAAGCTTAAGCTACAATTTGTGTCAGAGGAACAATTAATTCAGCTTGAGGCTAGAAAAACGGCTGAAACTACTGAATTAACACCGCTTAAGGAAAACGAAACTCGTTTATTAGACGTTCGATTATCAAAAGAGGTTTCAGTTTTAACAGAAAAAGTTTCTCCTGAAAAAATCATGTCCGCAGATGACGCACTAAATCTTCTATTGAAAGGTACATTAGAAGAAAAGAAATATGTAGTCCAAGAAGGAGACGTGCTTGGAACCATTGCCAATGGTCATGGGTTAACTTTGGCAGACTTTTTAGCTTTGAATCCAGGACTTACGGAAGAAACCGTGGTTAATATCGGAGATGAAGTAAATGTTACGGCTCTAAAACCTTATATTGAGGTTATCGTTGATAAAGAAGTCAACCAAAAGGAAAGCGTTGCTTTTGTTAATGAAGTGGTTGAGGATGCTTCGATGCCAAAAGGCGAAACAAGCGTGAAGCAAGAAGGTCAAAATGGAGAACGCTTAGTTAACTATCTAATTTCAGAACAAAATGGGATAACGTTGAAAAAAGATGTGACGAGTGAGCAAGTGATCAAGCAGCCCGTTAATCATATTGTTGTAAAAGGAACGAAGGTTATTCCTTCCCGTGGAACAGGAAACTTGGCATGGCCAACGGTAGGCGGCTATATTTCTAGTCAACAGGGACAAAGATGGGGCAAACAGCATAAGGGAATTGATATCGCTAGACCAAGTAACCGAACCATTAAAGCAGCAGACAATGGTAAAGTAGTATCTGCTGGCTACGATGGTGGTTATGGTAATAAAATTGTCATCGATCATCAAAATGGATTGCGTACGGTATATGCGCATCTTGCATCAATTGATGTAAGTGTCGGTCAAACTGTTTCACAAGGATCTGCGATCGGTGTAATGGGATCAACAGGGAATTCAACCGGTGTGCATCTGCATTTTGAAGTATATAAAAATGGAGCACTGCAAAACCCACTGAATTATGTAAGTAGATAAATGGAATCATTAAAAAAAGGAGTCTCTAGTAATAGAGGCTCTTTTCTAATCTAGCTGCAGCGGCTAGGGGCTAGGGTCATAAGCCCCTGGACACTAAGGAATGCTACTTAGAGTAATCCTCGCAGGAACGAGCTGTGCTTGTTCCGAAGCCGCTTTCGCTTTTTGGCCCTGTTAAATACTACTAATAGATGAATTAACAGAAATAACATGGTAAAGTAAACTAGAGTATATATGTCTTTTATTAATTGACCAAACAAAGGAGCAATGGGTATGGAAAAGAAAATTCTCGTAGTAGATGATGAAAAACCGATTGCAGATATTTTACAATTTAATTTGAAAAAAGAAGGTTATGAAGTTTATTGCGCTTATGATGGGAACGAAGCCCTTACGATGGTTGAAGAAATTCAGCCGGATCTAATTCTTTTAGATATTATGCTGCCATTAAAAGATGGAATGGAAGTATGTCGTGAGGTTCGAAAAAAATACGAAATGCCCATTATCATGCTGACAGCCAAGGATTCGGAAATTGATAAAGTATTAGGCTTGGAGCTTGGAGCAGATGACTATGTAACAAAGCCTTTTAGTACAAGGGAATTAATTGCCCGCGTTAAAGCGAATTTACGGCGTCATCAAGTGGTTGTTTCTCAGCCAGATGCAGAGACTGAATCGGATGAAATTGAGATTGGTTCATTGGTGATTCATCCGAATGCTTATGTAGTTTCTAAACGTGGTGAAACGATTGAATTAACCCACCGCGAATTTGAATTACTTTACTATTTAGCTAAGCATATCGGACAAGTCATGACGAGAGAACATCTGCTGCAAACGGTATGGGGCTATGATTATTTTGGAGACGTCCGCACGGTGGATGTAACGGTCCGACGCCTGCGTGAAAAAATTGAGGATAATCCGAGTCATCCAACATGGATTGTAACGCGTAGAGGAGTAGGCTACTACTTGCGTAATCCTGATCAGGAGTAAAAGCCTTGATGAAAAAGGTTAGTATTTTTCGTTCAATTCATGTGAAATTTGTCATTATTTATGTCCTGCTAATTTTAGTTGCGATGCAAATTATCGGAGTTTATTTTGTAAGGCAGCTTGAAGAAACATTGCGGACAAATTTTCAAACTTCCTTAAAGGAACGCGTCAACTTGCTTGCATATAACGTTGTGGAAGAGATGGAAAAGAAACGGACCGAGGAGGATCCGACTCTCGAAGAGGATATTAAGAAAATCTTGAAGGACTTCGAATCGGGAGATATATCAGAAGTACAGGTAATTGAAGGCCGGTCACGGAAAATTATTGGTACATCTAATCCAAATCAAGTAGTTGTTGGTCAAAGGACAACACAACTGTTGATTACGCAATCGCTTAATTTAGAGGAAGATCAAAGTAAAATTTATATCGATAAACATAACGGTCATCGAATATGGGTGCTTTCAACGCCAATTAAGTCAGGGGAAAAAGTCATAGGGGCAATCTATATTGTGGCAAAAATTGAAAATGTCTTTGCCCAAATGAAAACCATTAATAAGATTTTCGTAACGGGAAATGTGATTGCTTTGTCGATTACGGCAATTTTAGGAATTCTACTGGCTCAGACGATCACCCGGCCGATTGCCGATATGAAAAAGCAAGCTCAAGCGATGGCCAAGGGGAATTTTTCTAGGAAAGTAAAAGTATATGGTCAGGATGAAATTGGCACTTTGGCCGTTACCTTTAATCATTTGACGAAAAAGCTACAGGAAGCACAGGCCATGACAGAAGGTGAACGGAGGAAGCTATCTTCTGTCCTTTCCTATATGACGGATGGGGTAATTGCCACGGACCGTAAAGGACGAGTGATTTTAATTAATGAGCCTGCTGCAGAAATGTTGAATGTTTCACGTGAAACAGTTCTATCGCAGCCAATCATTTCTTTATTAGGGTTAGAGGATACGAATACCTTTGAAGATTTGATAGAGGAAAATGATTCGTTAATTCTCGATTATAGTACAAAAAAGAAACCCTATATACTTCGTGCGAACATTTCAGTGATTCAAAAAGAAACGGGCTTTGTTAACGGATTAATTGCTGTCCTGCATGATATTACAGATCAGGAAAAAATCGATGCCGAGAGAAGAGAGTTCGTTGCAAATGTATCCCATGAATTAAGAACTCCTCTGACGACGATGAGGAGTTATTTAGAGGCGCTTGCAGATGGAGCATGGCAGGATGAAGCAATTGCCCCGAACTTCTTAGAGGTAACGCGGAATGAAACGGAACGAATGATTCGTCTAGTAAATGATTTGCTCCAACTATCGAAATTGGATAGTACGGATTATCGCTTGAATAAAGAGTGGGTTAACTTTGTTGAGTTTTTCCATCGAATCATTGATCGATTTGAGATGACAAAAGAGCAGAATGTCAGCTTTAATCGCAAGCTGCCAAACAAAACGATTTTTATTGAAATTGATGAAGATAAACTGACACAAGTTCTTTATAATATCATTTCAAATGCCCTCAAATATTCTCCAGAGGGTGGACAAGTCACATTCTCGGTTAAGGAAGAGGAAGATAATATTATTGTTAGTATTGCGGATCAAGGAATGGGGATTCCAAAGGAGAATATTGGAAAAGTCTTTGACCGCTTTTATCGAGTGGATAAGGCAAGGACCCGGCAATTGGGAGGTACTGGTTTAGGATTGGCAATTGCGAAAGAAATGGTCAATGTACATGGAGGAGCGATTTGGGCTGCGAGTGAAGAAGGAAAAGGAACGGTCATTTCCTTTACACTCCCGTATGAACAATCAGAAGAGGATGAATGGTCATGAAATATGAAAGTATTAAGTCCATGATATTAGTTGTTCTCATCTTGGTCAGTATTATTTTCACGTGGAATCTATGGACCTACCAGCCTAAATTTGATTTGATGGAAAGCAGCAATTATGTAAAAGAAGTCACCTTAAGAGAAAAGAAGGAACTGCAAAGGATCATTCAACCAGACCAAATCCTCTTTCATGTTAATGATCAGCATTTTGGAACCACTAGTTCGGATGAACTCAATAAGATGATGAAAGAAATTGGTAAGTGGTCGTTTTATGATGTGGAAAACCATACGGACAAAGTAGAGAACATGAAGGAATTAATCCATGGCAATGGTAAGGCAGAGATTATTTTTCCGGGAGAGGTCCCGATGGATATTTACCGAAATGTTCTTAAATTCGAGGAGAAAAAAATCCCTTCCTTCAATTTTGACCGAATGATTATTAATGTGGAGAATGCATCGAAAGAGGATGGGACCGTGTATTTTGTTTCTTCCGAACACCAGCAGGTCTATATCAGTCATGTCTCCCCATCATTACTAACTGAATTTAACAGGAACTTTTTCAAAAATGCAGATCGTTTACCGCGTTATTTTACCTTCGAGGCAAAGGATACACGTACTATTTTTATTCCTGAAGGAAAAGCGGAAATGATGGAGTCTAAATACTTGCCAGTCATCCTTAATTCAGAGGAGTTTAAAGAGGCACTCTTTAATGATCCAAGGTTTGTTCAAAGAAGCTTGCTTCAGCAAGGAGAGGAATATACCGACGATTCAAGCAAAATGACCGTCAGGTATGATACAAACAGGTTGGTTTACGTTAATCCGACGGTTGAAACGAATTATGTAGAAAACTCCTATGATTTATTAATGCGAAGCATTGACTTTATTAACGAACACGGAGGCTGGACAGACACCTATCGCTATGTGGAGAAGGATGAATTTAGCCGCTCGGTTACTTTCCGTCTTTATAGTATGGATGGTTTTCCCGTTTTTAATGAAAGAGGAATGACCGAGATCCAAGAAGTTTGGGGCCGCGATGAAATCAATAAATATGCTAGACCGATTATCTCACTGGAGCTTCCGTTAACAACGGAAATGGAAAAGGTAACTCTTCCATCCGGACAAGAGGCTTTAGCATATATTCAAAAGAAAAAGAACTTTAAGCCAGAATTATTAGAGGCATTGACGCTAGGATATCGGATGGAAAGGGATACAGATGAGAACAAGCTGGTCCTCTTAGAGCCTGCCTGGTTTTATCGATATAACCATGTTTGGCAACAAATCACGAATGATGATCTAGGGGGACTGCCAGGTGGATTGGAGTAAAATTAAAACCATTTTTATATTGACGTTTTTAATTTTAGATGTGTACCTATTGTTTCAATTCATGAAAATTCGTGACGCGAATAAATATGAAATCATAACAGAAGCATCCATTGAAGATAAGCTGAAGGCGGATGAAATTAAGTATGATGATCTGCCAAAGGCTCCAATTAAAGATCAATATCTTAGTGCAAAGCCGAAAATGTTTACCAAAGATGATCTAGCGAAGCTAAAAGGACAGACCTCACCATTGAAAGAACCCGCAGCAACACTTCAAGTAACTCTTGAGGAGCCGATCCAATTAAGTTCAAAGTTTGAGCAGGCTGAGCTCACCTCTTTTGTAAGAAATGATGTCTTGTATGGCGAGCAGTATCAGTTTTGGGAGAAAAATGACAAGAAGAATACCATTACGTACTTTCAACAATATGGGAATATGCTTTTATATAAAAATATTAGCGGGATGATTACTTTTTATATTAATAGTGATAACCAAATTTATTATTATGAGCAAACCTATCTAGAGGATATTGAAACACTTACGGCGAAAGAGGCCATCCTCCCTCCATTAAAAGCATTAGAGGCCTTGCATCAAAAGAATTTGCTAAAGCCAAAGAGTAAAATTACGAAAATTGAGCTTGGCTATTCAACCTTAATTCAATTAACCGCCTCACAAGCATTAGCCCCTACTTGGCGCTTTGTTGTTGATGATAAAGAAAGTCATTTTGTGAATGCATTTGAAGGGCAAATCATGCAGTTTGATGAAAATAGAAGTGTGGAGTGAAATAATATGTCGTTACAATATAGCATCTTAGCCAGCGGGAGTACGGGAAATGCGCTGTATGTAGAGTCAGATGAGCACTCCTTCCTGGTGGATGCCGGATTTAGCGGGAAGCAAATGGAGGCTCTTTTCCAGCAAATTGACCGTGATATTAGTAAATTAACAGGGATATTTGTGACCCATGAACACAGCGACCATATTAAAGGGATTGGGGTATTGGCCCGTAAATATCGCTTACCAATTTATGCAAATGAGAACACTTGGCGGGCAATGAACCATTTGGTTGGGGAAATTCCGACAGAACAAAAAATGGTGTTTAATACGGAAACGGTAAAAAGCTTTGGTTCTGTTGACATTGAATCATTTGGTGTATCGCATGATGCAGCAGAACCAATGTTTTATGTTTTTCATCAATCAGGGAAAAAATTAGTCCTCATAACGGATACCGGTTATGTTAGTGATCGGATGAAAGGAATTATCTCTAACGCGGATGCCTTTATCTTTGAATCTAATCATGATGTGCAGATGCTGAGAATGGGGAGATACCCTTGGAGTATTAAACGAAGAATTCTCAGTGATGTTGGACATGTCTCCAATGAAGATGCGGCACTGGCCATGAGTGAAGTCATAGGTGACAATACAAAGAGGGTGTATCTTGCCCATTTAAGTCTGGATAACAATATGAAGGATTTAGCAAGAATGTCGGTAGCACAAACCTTGCAAAGCCAAGGAATCATCGTCGGTGAACAAGTAGAGTTATACGATACTGATCCAAAAACACCTACAATTCTAACAGCTGTGTAGATGAAAGAGTGAAGATACATACGTATCTTTGCTCTTTTTTAATAAAAATCTTTTACAAAGAGTATAATTGTTACGATAAGGTAGAATAGAAAATAGAAGTTTTTTATTGGGAGGCACGTGAAAATGGGCTACTATGATGATCATTCACCGGCGCGGTATCAAAAGCAAAAGGGAAACAGAGGGGGTTTTTTGATTGCTAGCATTGTCGGTGCAATTCTTGGTGCAATGCTAGTGGTAATATCAATTCCAGCTCTTTCAAATCAAGGATTTCTCCCCTATAATATTCAGCCGAACCAAAATCAGCCAGCTGAGACGAATGGTAATAATCAAAGTAATTTCGTTCAGCAGCAAGTTTCTTATGATGTTAACACGGATATTACCAAGGCGATTGATAAAGCAGCAGATGCTGTAGTTGGAATCAATAATATTCAAACGGCTAACTTTTGGTATGATGAGGCTGGGGCAAGTGAAGATCCAGCAGGTACGGGATCAGGTGTTATTTATAAAATGGCGGGAAATAAGGCTTATGTTGTAACGAATCAGCACGTAGTTGAAGGTGCGACACAGCTAGAGGTCACCTTAAATGACGGGACGAAGATTCCAGCAAAACTCCTAGGCGGCGATATTTGGACGGATTTAGCGGTCCTTGAAATTGATGCTGAGCAGGTGAAAAAGGTGGCGGAATTTGGTGATTCCGATGCGATTAAAATGGGCGAGCCTGTGATGGCAATTGGGAATCCTCTCGGAGCAACCTTCTCTGGTTCCGTAACCCAAGGGATTATTTCAGGTATTAACCGAACGATTCCTGTTGATATCAATCAGGATGGCCTTATGGATTGGCAGGCGGAGGTGCTACAGACAGATGCAGCGATCAATCCGGGGAATAGCGGTGGCGCTTTAATTAATATTGCTGGTCAAGTCATTGGAATTAATTCAATGAAAATTGCTGAAAGTGCTGTCGAAGGAATTGGTCTTTCCATCCCCATCAATTATGCAAAACCGATTATTGATGATCTCGAGCAATTTGGTGTGGTGAAGCGTCCGTATATGGGAGTTGATCTTAAATCGGTAGCAGAAATTCCTGGATACTACCAGGAGGAGGCTCTTAAGTTACCTAGAGACATTACCCATGGAGTCGCGCTACGGCAAGTTATCCCAAATTCACCAGCGGATCAGGCAGGTTTGAGAGAACTGGATGTTATTGTTGAGTTAGACGGTGAAAAAATCAATGACGTCATTGATTTAAGAAAACATTTGTACCAAAAGAAGAAAATTGGCGAGCAAATGAATATTACCTATTACCGTGAAGGAAAACGGGAAACAACGAAAATGACATTGGCGGAAGATCGATCTGAATAGGTGAATGAGTAAACAGGAAGGTTATACTCCTTCCTGTTTTTATTTGTGGTATTATGTTTTTTTGAAAGCTAATAATAAAGACAAAGAAGAATATTTGTAAAAAAGGGTGAAAAGAAATGATTTATTGTTGCGAGGAACACGTGGAGCTAGCGTTAGAAGCGGTTGTGGATGAATTTGAAACATTTCCACTTTTATCAAAAATAGATGTGGATAATTTATCAACAGGCTGTGAATATTGCCAAAATCCAGCCGCATATATTGTGGCGAACAAATAATCCCATACAAGATGTGGATAAAAAATGTGGACATGTGGATAACTTTTGTGGATATCTTGTTTGTAAGCTGTTTGTAATATAAAAAAAGAGGGTTGTGGATTGTGAATATCTCAATTGTCACGGTTGGCAAATTAAAAGAAAAATACCTAAAACAAGGAATTGAAGAATATTTAAAACGATTATCGGCCTATGCAAAGGTAGAGGTTATTGAGGTTGCGGATGAAAAAGCACCAGAGGTTTTAAGTGAACTGGAAATGGTTCAAGTAAAGCAAAAAGAGGGAGAACGAATTCTGGGGAAAATCAGTCAGGATACATATGTAATTGCGCTGGCGATTCAGGGGAAGATGCAATCTTCCGAGGAGCTTGCTGATACTCTCGATAAATTAGCAACGTACGGAAAAAGTAAAATTGCCTTTATTATCGGGGGATCATTAGGACTGAGTGAGGAAGTGTTGAAGCGTGCAAATGAACATCTTTCTTTTTCGCGAATGACCTTCCCACACCAACTGATGAAACTCATTTTAGTGGAACAAATCTACAGGGCGTTTCGGATTAATCGGGGTGAACCGTACCATAAATAGAAGCAAAGGTTATATAAAGAAAAACACATTGGATCCCCCGATCCAATGTGTTTTTCAATAGACTCTCAAATTGAAATGATATTTTTTATTCAGTCTTAACAGCTTTAAATTCGCTAATAGTTTCAGGAGTGTGTATACCTTCTTTTCCTTGGAAAAGGTCGATATTAACGGTCACATCCATACAACCAAGGTATTTTCCGTTTTCATCACGTACTGCCATGAATTTTTGATAAATTTGACCAGTTTCTTCACCTGAGCGTTTTGGAAACCAAAATTCCCATTCGTCGCGTGCTCCTGATCTGAAATCATTCAACAATTTTTCAACGTGATGAGCCACTTTTGGGTGAAGCTCAAGCACAGGGCGACCAATGGCTTCTTTACGGCGACCATGGACACGGTCCGGATTATTTGAATACCAGCGGAAAATATCGTTAGCATCACAAAAGCCCATTTCAAATGGTAAAAGGTTGATAATTGAATCCAAAGTGCTCGCTTTAATTGCACCAGTTTCAAAATTAATGATAGCTTCAGGACTAATTAGTTCTGATAATTTATTTTCAGACATTTATTACACTCCTTTATGCAATCTCTCTTTTTTGAAAAAAATGTATCGTACAAATATAAATACTCTATTTATAGGTGATTATTATCTAAGCTCATTATTTATGATAGCATTAATAATGATTGCGAATTGTGATTTATCTCACATGTATTCGAGGCGCGGAGAACTTTACCACGGTTCGCCCCCTGATTTAAACGTCGTTTGTTATTGGAATAGAAATAAAAAATACATTTCAAAGGTGATGTGAATAACTCTGAAGTTGAAGGGAAAAATGGAGGAAGGAAACTGCTGGATTCACACACTCTCTCTTCCAAAGTATGGTGCTCTTTTTCTAGAGCTAGTGGAAGACCCATCAACGTATCATAAGTAAAAGAGGTTATTTATTGAAAGTTATGATAGCATTTACAGAGAGATCGTAGAAGGAAGTGAATGTAAGTGATAAACATAACCATTCCAGAACCAAGTGTTACTATTACCAAACAGAAAAATCCTGAGCTTAGTAATATTTACGGGTTTACTGATTTCCATCTTATCCCAAGGGATAAGGGTGGTATTTTTATGTTTTATAATCATAACGAAGAGTTATTATTTGTTGGTAAAGCAAGGAAGTTGAGACCTAGAATAAAAAAGCATTTTGAGGATACGGTATCCCCAATCAAAATGCATAGAGATGAAGTCACTAAGATTAAGGTTTGTGTCATTGAAGACCCTGTTCATAGAGAAATTTACGAAACGTATATAATTAATGAACTCAAGTCAAAATACAATATAGACAAGGTGTTTTTTAGATAAAACTTCATTAAAAAAGGCAATAGGTACAGTCAAATAAGACCAAACCTATTGCCTTTATTAAATTTTTAAAACTAGCACTTTGTGAAAGGATATACACAGAGATTCATTACTCTTCATTACATCACTACATCACTATATACGATATTGGAAGTTAAATTTGTTAACATATCGATATCATGTATTTCTGATTCCTTTAAAGCTTCTCCATCTTTTTCGATAATACGAATGATTGGGCGTTCTGGAAAATTATCATTATTTTTAACTACAAAGCCCGTTTCACCAGTACTTAGTGTTACTGTTATACCAACAGGATACATAATGACTGATTTTTTAAAAATTTGGACCAATTCCGTTTCAAAATGTGTGCCCGCACCACTATAGAGAATTTCAAAACCTTTGTGTGGCAACATTGCTGGTCTATATGACCGACTCGATGTGACTGCATCATATACATCTGCTACAGCCATTATTTTTGCATAAGGATGAATATCTTCCCCTTTTAATCCTTGTGGATACCCAGTGCCATCTATTTTTTCATGGTGTTCAAATGCACAACGGGCCGCCAATGTAGGTATTTCATGCTGCTTATTTAAATATTCATAACCCTCTGATGTGTGTGTTTGAATAAGTTGAAACTCCTCTGCTGTTAATTTCGCTGGTTTGTTTAAAATTTCAATTGGAATTACCATTTTACCAACATCATGCAGTAATCCACTTATCCCTAATTGAACTAAATCTTTCGGCCTAATCCCTGCGTTTATGGCTAATTGCAAAGTATAGACCATTACATTAAATGAATGATTGTATAGATAATTGTCATATACTTGTACCGATGTCATTAAATTCAATGTTTTTTTGTTTGATAGAAGTTCGGATAACACATCATCACATATATTTTGAAATGATTTTAAATTTTGTTGGTTAAATCTACGAGTCAATTTTAAATTAGATTTCAAACTGGTGAAGGAAGTTTGTATTTCTACTAACGACCTTTGTTTTAATTCGTGTGAAATACTAAAATCCTCTATTAAACCATCGCTATATTTGTCTTTTACATAGACCGCAAAAATACCAAGATGTCTTAATCTAGAAATGGTTGCATCCGTTAATTTATAACCCACTGCTAGTAAAACTAAGCCATTGCTATCATAAATTGATTTGGCTAACTCAGTCCCTTCTTTACACCTGCTTAATGATACTAACCTCACACTATACCGTCTCCTATTAATCACTTTATGAAAGTGTACATACCTTATTCTCAATATTACATTATAAATTAATCAAATAAAAAAAAATATGCTAAAACTTACATCAATTAAAACTTGAAACCTCATTTAGATTCATAAAGGAAAGGGAAGTTCCAAAAGCTAACTTTCTGGATCTAATTTTTATTTAAGGGGAGAAACACGTACCCGTCAATTCACTGAAAGTCGTCTATAACCAGGCACTACACCGAGCGCCATTCAGAGATTCTTGGGGATTTTCAGTCTATAAAGGGAAATACTATAGCAGTAAACCTTGGTGAGGTGGTTATTGATGGATATTGCTATAATGGGTGCCGGGCTATCGGGCTTAGCCTGTGCTATGACACTTGAAAAAAACGGTGTTTTCCCAATTATATTCGAGAAAAGAAGTCAAATTGGTGACAGGTTTGTTAATGGTGAGGTTTTGCTAGCTATTTTTTCCTTCCCAATCCATGATTGCATTGCATCATTATCCGATGAATATGGAATTTACTTAAAACCAACATCAAATATTCAACGAATAGAGCTGTATTCTAAGAATGAGGAAGCATTTATTGAGGGGCATATCGGTTTTACTAATATTCGTGGAAGAGAAGTGGATTCCTTTGAATCTCAATTGGGAAGACAAGTTAAATCGGCTATTCATTTTAATTCTGAGAAAACGTATGAACAATTAGTACAAGAATTTACACATGTTATCTTGGCAACCGGAGACGGAGCATATGCCAAAAAAACGAAGAACTTCAGAGAAGATTTATCGGTTTCCATAAAAGGGGCAACAATTGAAGGAAACTTTGATCGTTATACTGTAATGGCATGGATTGATTATGACCTTGCTCCATACGGATACTGCTTTCTCATTCCATATTCTAAAAACGAAGCAAATATATCACTGGCCATTCCAAATCTTCCGGAAAATAAAAATATCGACATTAGTCAGCAATGGTATTCGTTTTACAAAATGGTCCGTTCACAGCTTTCACAGGACCTGCCTATAACCGATCAGTTTCACATTTCTAATTACCCTATCGGGATTTGTGAGTCACCTCGAATAGGCAACACATTTTATGTTGGAAATTGTTTTGGAACGATGATGCCCTTTATGGGCTTTGGGCAATATGCAGCAATTTTAAGCGGAGTCTACGCCGCATATGACCTTTGCGGGTTAGGAAACTATGAAGAACTTATGAAACCACTCCGTCAAAGTTATGAAGATTCAATTGTACTAAGAAGAGCTATGGAACAGCTATCAAATGAGGGACTGGATCAGATTATTCATTCACTTCAAGGCTACTGGGGCGAAAAATTATTCCATACTAACAAAGTAAACCCATTAAAAGTAGCAAGTTACCTGCTTCGTCCCTTTTTACACATGAAAGGAGCGCTTCCAAAATGAGCGAGAATAATCCTATCCCTCTAACCGCATCAGAACTAGGCTAGCTTTGGACCGGTCTGGCTATTAATAATATGTCAAAGTGGTACTTAACCGTATTTTGTGAACATAGTCAAGATAAGGAAATAAAGGACTTGTTTTCATATGCACTGCAGTTTACAAATGACCTTATGGTGGAGAGAGATAAAATTCTTAGTAATGATGGATATCCGGGTCCTGCAGGCTTTTCGGAAGATGACATTTATACTTCTGCCCCTCCTCTATTTAGCAACCGTTTTTTATTAAAGTACCTACACCTAGGGCGCGTTTAGGACTTGAATTTCATTCGAAATCATTGGTATTATCGACGAGAGCTGATGTGCGCAATTATAGTATAAATTGTCTAAATAGTTCTATCCAACTATATGATAGAACAGTTGCCATTCTCTTAAATAAAGGAATTTACTGGAGGCCGCCAACTTTGCCTTCCTCAGAGGTTGCTGAAAGTATCCAAAAACCAAGCTATCTAAATGGCTGGTTTGGGGATACAAGACCATTCAACAGCATAGAACTTGCCAACATGTATGAGATTATTGATTTCCTTATTGTAATGGAGGCACTTTGTATCGGTTTTGCTCAAACCTCTGATATGGATGAAGCAGTCGAATTATTCCAAGAAGGAACAACCATTATTAGAAAGCAATATAGTAGATTATTCGACATATTAAAGGGAAATGAATTACCAGTACCATCTACTAATTCAACGGAGGTTCTGGACTCTAAAGAACGTGTATTTTCGGATCGAATAATGGTATGTCATTGAGCCGGATTGTTTGGGTCTTTAATATCTCAATACGGATTTTCTCTCGGATCGGTTATGAGACATGACTTAGTCAAAGAATATACCATGCATATTAGCAAAGCAGGTACATTTACAGAGAAAATAACTCGATTTCTAATTGAAAAAGTATGGTTAGAAAAAGTACCTGGAGCAATTATTCGGAGAATTGAATAGATTTATAACTCTCCTAGATCATTCGAAAAAAACTCATCAAACTACGCTGCGGAACGGGAAAGGAAGAAACTTGTTTGTCAAATTATAAAGAGAGAATTCAATACTATAAAGTACCTGCTCCTAATAATATAGCCGCTACAGAACCAGTAGATTTAACTAATGAAACTCTTCAACTACATAAAGAAAAAGTTCTTATTCGAATGAAAGAAGCTAACATGAATGTTCTTCTTGTCTATGGAGATCGGGAACATGGAACAAACTTTGGTTATCTTACTGGCTTTGAACCAAGGTTTGAAGAGGCCTTATTAGCTTTACACAGTGACGGCAAGGCTTATATGTTATTAGGTAATGAGTCACTCCGGATGCAACAGTATAGCCGTATCGAGGTAGAAGCCATTCATATACCACACTTCTCTTTACCAAACCAGCCAATGGAAACGACGAAGACATTTACAGAATTAATTCAAGCTGCAGGAATTGAAAAAGGTATGAAGGTTGGGATTGCAGGATGGAAAATGTTTACTAGCTCTTTAGAGGATAACGAGCAGCTTTTTGAAACACCACAATTTATTGTAGAAGCTGTCAAAAAGATAGTAGGTGAAACTGGACGAGTTTGGAATGCAACCTCCCTCTTTATTCATCCAGGTGATGGAGCTCGCATTCTGATGAATGCAAATGAAATTGCCCATTACGAATTTGGGTCATCCCTTGCTTCATCTCGTATTCTAAAGATGCTAGATCAGTTAGAACCAGGGAAAACAGAGATCGAACTTGCCAATGGATTGGCTGCATATGGTCAACCCAATAATGTACAGACCATATGTGCCACAGGTGATCGCTTTACAAATGCAATTGTCGGCCCTAGAGCGAAAAAAGTAGAGATTGGGGATAAATTTTCAACGACATTAGGCTACCGGGGAGGACTCACCAGTCGAGCAGCATATGTGGTTTCTTCAGCGGAAGAATTAGCACCGGATGTAGCAGATTATATAGATGCGGTTGCAAAGCCATATTTTGCAGCATCAGTTGCATGGTACGAGAACGTAAGAATTGGTATGACAGGCGGAGAGATGTATGATTTGATTGAATCTGTGATGCCTAAATCCATTTATGGTTGGAAGCTAAATCCTGGCCACTTAACGGCTGGAGAGGAATGGATGTCCTCACCGATCTATCCAAAGTCAGATATTGTGATTTCTAGTGGTATGATATTCCAAGTAGACATTATACCTAGTGTGGCCGGATATGGAGGGGCAAGTGCAGAAGATGGTGTGGCGATTGCGGATGAAGCACTGAGAGAGCAAATTAGTAAAAATTATCCGGAAGTATGGGAAAGAATCCAAGCGCGACGTGACTATATGATCCATACATTGGGCATTCACCTCCATCCAGAGGTTCTCCCCATGTCTACGATAAATGGTTATTTCCGTCCTTATTTATTGAACAAGGAATATGCTTTTAAGGTGAATTGAGGAACAATGTGAGTAAAAGTGCAACAAGGCAATCGCCTGATCCTAACGGCTTGGCGAGTGCCTTGTTTTCTTTATAATCGAATGGAACGATTAGTCCACAATTTTCAAAGTAATTTTCATCGCTTCATGGTCATCGGCAGCGCCACAAACTGTATTACAAATTAATTCGTATTCCCCTGTTTTTTCTGCAGTAAATTCAGAGGGTTTATCAGCACTTAAGTCGATACCTAACTCTTTATTACTAATGGTATGGACTCCTTCTTCGTTCACCAAATGCAGGGCAACTTTTGTTCCTTTTTTTATCACCAACTCTTTATCAGAAGCAAAATCCCAGTTAGTGGCCGTAATGGTATATTTATCTGCATCTGAAGCAGTTGTTGTATCAGCGGTTTGAGACGTTGTTTCTTTAACGTCTGACTTTGCGTCTTCCTCTGCTCCCCCGCAAGCTACTAAGCCAAATGTTAAAGCGCCAGTTAATAAGATTAACCCAAATTTTTTCATTTTAAGAAGTCTCCTTTTTTTGGAATGGTTTGTTTCGTTATCTTTATTGTAAGGGAGCAACTATTCCAATTCCTTGACCTAAGTCAAGGAAATTTCACGAATCCATCAGTATGCAAAAAAGCCATAGCATATGCGGGGAAATTAAGGAAATAATAGTGAATAAATAGTTTTTAAGGGGAGTTCAGAAATGAATTTCGTTAAACAGAATGTTGAGGAACAACTCTCTAAAGATATTGAAACTAATATTAAAAAGATGCAAGAGCATTTTTACTATACAGAAGATTTAATGAAAAAAGAATTACTATTTCATAACCAGAGGTGTGTCATTCTTTATCTAGACTCGATGGTGAAGAAGGAGCTTCTTCAATCTTCAATCATTGAGCCTATTGTAGAAAGCCATGCTGGTGAAATTGAAAAAACCGTCCATGCCGCCGAAATCAAAATGACTTCATTGATTACTGAAGCCGAGAAACATTTGTTGGATGGATTCTGTGTGATTTTTATAGAAAATAATCCCGAAGCTTATTTGGCTTCAGTAGGCGGGATAGAAGGAAGAGCTCTTCAAGAACCAAATAGCGAGCGAAGTATCAAAAGTGCTCATGACGGATTTGTTGAAAACTTAAGTTCAAATCTTCATCTTTTAAGAAAAAGAATTAAAACTCCATATTTAAGGGTTAAATATTTTTCCATCGGCCACTTGACCAATACGAAAGTTGGTATGGTTTATTTGGATAACCTTGCTAATAAAGAGCTTGTTAACGAAGTGGAGCGGAGATTAACTTCTATTGAAATCGATCAGCTCTTTTCCACGGGTGAATTAGAGGATCTTATCGAAGATCAGCCTTTTTCTCCTTTTCCCCATATTTTAGAGACCGAAAGACCAGACAGAGCAGTTTCCTATTTAACAGAAGGAAAAATTGTACTTATTGTGGATGGAAATGCGCGTGTGATCGTTGTTCCAATTACTTTTTTTGCTTTTTATCAAGCACCTGATGACTATAATAGCCGTTGGCTAGTTGGTTCTTTCTTTCGATTAATCCGCGTTTTCAGTTTTATTGTTACGATAAGTTTGCCGGCCATATACATCGCCATCGTATCGTTTCATTCTGAGGTGCTACCGATCGGTATTCTTTACTCGATCAGAGTTTCATTAGAGTACGTTCCTTTTCCACCTTTGGTCGAAGCTTTAACGATGCAAGTCATTTTGGAACTTTTAAAAGAAGCTTCGATTCGATTGCCTTCACCTATCGCCCAGACCATAGGAATAGTAGGGGGACTAGTCATAGGGACAGCGGTAGTAGATGCACATATCGTGTCGAATATGATGATCGTGGTGATTGGGTTTACGGCGATTGCTTCATTTGTGGCACCAATTAATGAAATAGGAACTAGTGCAAGGTTATTAGGTTTTCCAACGATGATCGCCGCCTCATTGTTTGGATTTTTTGGTATTGTATTCGTATTAATGTTGATCTTCATGCATTTATGTAAATTAGAGTCTTTTGGATCCCCATATTTTGCACCATTAGCTCCATTTAAGAAAGAAGATTTAAAGGATTCATTAATCAAACTTCCATTATGGAAATTAAATACCCGGCCGACGGATGCAAATCCAGCATATGCAAATCAACAAGGGCGAACAAGGGCGTGGAAGAAGAAATGACGAAAAACAAACAGTCCATTACAAAGTTTCAGTTGTTTTTTATTTTTCTGCAAAGTCAAATTGGTGTAGGTCTTCTATCATTGCCACATGTCGTAGATAAGACGGCTAATGGAGACGGATGGATTTCTACACTTTTTGCAGGAGCGGCTGTTCAAATCATGCTCGTCATCTACTGGCAATTATTAAAAAGATTTCCGAATCGCATTTATACGGAAATCACATTAAAAATATTTGGACGTTTTATCGGAAAATTGATCAACCTTATCATCTATCTAAATTTTATCCTTGTCGGAGGCTTAGCCACCATCTTGTTTATTAAAGTCATTAATCTATGGTTATTACCAGCAACACCTAATTGGATTATATCAATACTCATCTTGATAGCATGTATTTATTTAACAATTAGTGATTTAAGAGTCATCGCAAGATTCTTTGTCCTTGCATCGACATTAATCCTATTATTATTTTTTACTTCTTTTTTAAATTGGTTTACTCCGAAAGAGTTTCAATATATTCTTCCAATCGGTAGTTCTGGAATTAAAAATATTTTATTGGGAAGTAGCAATTCGCTTCTTGCGATGTTGGGATTTGAAGGATTGTTATTTGTATTCCCCTTTATCATTCATAATAAAAAAGGGGTATTCAAAACAGTTTCGCTGGCCAACCTTTTTATCACCCTTTTTTACACTTATTTTATCTTCCTTACTCTAATTAGTTTTAGTACAGATCAGTTGACAGGCATTAGAGAACCAATTTTAAACTTACTTAGAGGAATAACTTACACAATGATTGATCGAGTCGATCTTATTTTTCTTTCAATATGGATGGTTCCAATGGCCACTTCCATTATTGCTTATTTATACTTTGCTACTAAAAGTTTGAATGTAGAAAAAGAGAATTATCCAAAGGTAGTGATGATAAATGGATTGATTCTTTTTTTGATTACATTGATTCCACACGAAGACCAAATCATTACCCTTTTTAATCAATATGTTTCGTATTTCAGTTATGTAGTTGTTTTTTTGATACCGACTTTGCTTTTAATCCTTTCATTCCTATTGAAAAAGCATGAAATGAGTGAATTCACTTGAGAAAAACCCTCATGATCATCCTATTAATCATGTTAACTGGCTGTTGGGATCAGAAACTCCTTGTGAATCGAACGCTAGTGAATGGAATCAGTCTTGATGTAACAGAGGAGGGAAAAATGGATGCAACCGTTAGAGCATTAAACATTCAAAGTAAAGGTGGCGGGCAATTTGAAATACATGATGAAATAGTAGAAGCAAAAAGACCAACTGTATCTGGTTTGGCATTGGATCTGGACAGTAAAATTCCTGGTGAAATTGATGCTAGTAAAGCGCACATCATTATGATTGGGGAAGAACTAGCGAAAAAGGGAATTTACCCCGGCCTTGAGCTTTTTTATCGAAATATGGGTTCCTTTATGTCTTCAAAAATTGTCATTACGAAAGGAAAAGCGAAAGAGCTTCTATCAGTGGAAAAAGATATCAGCCCAATTGCCTTTGTGATTTTACAATTATTACATGGAGCGGAAGCAGATACGGTCATACCGAAAGATACGACATTTACCGTTTGGAGAAAAATATCTGATCCTGGTAAAGACATGATTTTACCCTATTTGGAAAAAGTAGAGTCTAATAAAATTGAAGTAGCTGGAGTGGCCTTATTTAACAATGATAAATATACAGGTGTCACATTATCAAAAGAAGAAAGCAGTTTACTTTTATCATTAATGAATCAATTACAGAAGGTGAACCGAATGGTTGTGGTACTGGAACCAGAAAACACTAGCCGATCTGTTTCTTTTACAGCGAGAGATGTGAAACGAAGCTTGGAGGTCCAAGTGGGTAAGGATGATAAAATAACTTGTAAAATTGTTGTCAAATTGGATGTTGAAGTAGGAAGCTACCCTCAAAATTTTAATAATCCACTAAATATAAAAATATTAAATCAAGAACTTTCTAGTGAATTAACCAAACATGCAAAAGAAATCACCAACATATTATTAAAAGCCAATTGTGATGCACTGGGGATTGGCCGGCAAATTTCAAGCTTCCACCCTGAATTATGGAAGAAAGTAAATTGGGATCAAGAATATAAAAATGTTGAAATTGAGCCGAAGGTAAAGGTAAATATTATTAAAACAGGCAATGTTTTTTAGCCTCTTTGTAAACAAAAATACTTCCTGATGATTGTTTCAATCAGGAAGTATTTCTTAATCCCCTTTACGACTGTTGTTGCATACCTCTTTTATTACCTCTTTGTACTTCGACTTCGCTTTTTAACCCTTTCCGTAAAGAGAAGCACATGACAATCATGATGATGGCAAATGGGAGAGCGGCAGCGATGGACGCGGTTTGTAAGACGTTCAAACCTCCAGCTAAAAGCAATACCGCTGCTAATGCGGATTGAATGATCCCCCAGGTCATTTTAATTTTATTGGAGGGATTTAATGTGCCCCCTTCACTTAACATCCCTAGTACAAAGGTAGCTGTATCGGCAACAGTGATATAATAAATGGCGACGACCGCAAACCCCAAAATACTTAATACCGTGCTTAAGGGAAGATAATCAAAGAATGTGAAGATTGACAGTGATACATTTTCGGTAATAAATTTTGCCAAACCCTTGTTACCTGTGTTTTGAACAATTTCAAGTGCTGAGCCTCCAAAGATGGACATCCACAGGCAGGTCCCTAGGGTAGGAACAATTAACACACCGATAACAAACTCTCTAACGGTTCTTCCTTTTGAAACACGGGCAATGAACATCCCGACGAACGGTGCCCAGGCAATCCACCATGCCCAATAAAAAAGGGTCCAGGAGGCAATCCACTCCCCTTCCCCGAAGGGTTTTAACCGTAGGCTCATATGGATGAAGTCACTAAGATAAAGCCCTGTTGTATTGAAGAAAACTTTAATCACGGTCAAAGTGGGTCCGACAATCAATATCAGCAACATGATTGCAAAAGATAGAATCATTGCCGCATTTGATAAGTATTGGATTCCCTTCTCTAAGCCTGAGTTAATGGAGATGATAAAAAGGACTGTCGCAACAACAATGACAATCAGCTGGACGAATAATTCATTGGGAACACCAAAAATGTCATGCATTCCGGCCGTAACCTGCATCGCCCCAAGGCCCAAAGATGTGGCAATCCCAAAGACCGTTGCAAAAATCGAAAGAATATCAATCGTTTTACCAATCGGTCCGTAAATACGATCACCCAGTATCGGTTGGAACGCCGAACTAATGGCTGCAGGAAGACGCTTGTTATATTGAAAAAAGGCAAGGGCTAGACCGATAACTGTGTAAATGGCCCATGGGTCCAGACCCCAATGAAAAAATGTATATTGCATGGCAGTATTGGCTGCATCGACCGTATAGGCTTCCCCATAAGGTGGTTTAGTGTAATGAGTGACTGGTTCGGCAACACTCCAATAAACAATCCCAATTCCCATACCAGCACCGAACAGCATCGCCAGCCAGGAAGCCGTGTTAAAATCCGGTCTATCCGTTTTTTTACCTAATCGAATATCTCCGTATTTAGAAAAAAGTAAATATACGGAGAAGATGACAAAGAAGAGGGTTGCACCTAGATAAACCCACCCGAGATAATCAATGGAACCGTTATAGATGATGTCCGTTACTTTAGCAAGATTATCTGTGAAAAAGACTCCCCAGATAATAAATATAAGTGTTAGTAATAATGAGATACTAAAAACACTGTTTCCAGTTTGTGTTTTGCTGCTCATATAAACCTCCTGCAAATTTTGTTTAAGGACCGATTACTTATCAAGGAGATGGTAGAGATATTCCCACTTGTCAGGGTCCAGCAACTCCTCCTGTGACACCGCTAAACCGCTTCCTAGGTAGACCGTTTCGCCCTTTATTGCCACGACCATTGCTTCTAATTCTTCATTGTTGCCGATCTTTTTATAAATGTCCCCTACGGATGGAAGTTGGTTACTATTCATTTGTTTTATATCATTATTGGGATTATCGTGTAAGTTTTCTGGTTCTGTATCTCCCGTATTTTGATAATCGATAGGATGGCTGTTAGGAGTACGCCCAGGTACCATTAATAAATACTCATTATGCTTAATTCCGTGAGAATTACTGGTAACGACTCCTTGTTTATCAACTGTTTCCACCACATCTATTTCATTTAACGAATAGGTATCCAAAGAATCAGGCATGGGATTATGAATTAATAGGAGATCCCCTTCTTCAGCCTTTCGATTCCCACTAAGCGTATAGGCCTTATGGTTAAAAATAAAACTGTCATGCTCCTTTGGTTTGTATTTTTCCACACTCGCAGCATTTGTTATATGCTGTGTTAAATCCCTTAGTCGTAAAAGATGGACCGATAGTTTATACATTGGTTTTATCCCGTATACCTTATGTAACTCGTTGTTATAATAAACAAATTGGCCTTTTCTTACTTGATATAGTTTCACGAAATGGTCCCCCTTCAAAACATAGATATACTCTTGTGTAATAGCCCATTGGATAACAATAGAATGATGGCAGACTGTATGATGGATCTCTTTTACTACTAGGTTGCCTTATTTTAGAAAAATCATAATACCGATAAATCTTTTTCTGAAATAATATTTTATGTTTCTCATAAATATATTGAATTATAATTTCAAAAAAGATATACTATTGGTGGAGTAACCGTTTTCAACGTAGAAAGGCCACAGGAGGTCATGAAGTATGAAAGAAAATCTGGAAATATTAACAACTGAATCTCGCAACGTGGATTCGATGCATATAGATACAGCTAGTCCGATGGAAATTTTACGCATTATGAACGAGCAAGATCAATTGGTAGCTTTAGCGGTTAACAAAGTTTTACCGGACGTAGAGGCTGCTGTCCAATATGTGGTTGCATCCTTTCAAAAGGGAGGGCGGTTGATTTATTTAGGCGCCGGTACTAGCGGCCGATTAGGCGTTTTAGATGCAGTAGAATGTCCGCCTACTTTTAGTACTAGTCATGAAATGGTTCAAGGACTTATGGCAGGTGGAGAGGGTGCCTTCCTTAAAGCTGTTGAAGGAGCAGAGGATGATCCTGAACTAGGTGTAGCTGACTTGAAGAATTTAGAACTGACCGAAAACGATACCGTTATTGGCATCGCGGCCAGCGGAAGAACCCCTTATGTGATTGGCGCGCTTCGCTATGCTCGAAGAATCGGAGCGAAAACCGTTGCTCTTTCATGTAATGAAAATGCGGCAATAAGTAAAGAAGCCGATCAAGCAATTGAGGTGATTGTCGGGCCTGAGGTTCTAACTGGTTCCACTCGATTAAAAGCGGGAACGGCACATAAAATGATTTTGAACATGATCTCGACATCAGCGATGATTCTAATCGGGAAGGCTTATGAGAATTTAATGGTCGATGTCCATGTAAGTAACTTGAAATTGAAAGAACGGGCCATTGGCATCATTCGTAAAATTACCGGAGTTTCCTATGAAGTGGCATTGGATACTTTAGAAAAGGCGGATTTACAAGTCAAAACAGCGATTGTCATGATTATGACGAATACATCGAAAGCGGCAGCAGAAAAACGATTAACCGAAGCAAATGGCTATGTAAAAAAAGCAATTCAATAAATGAAAGAAAAAGGTGGCATGGATATGGCAGCAGGCGGATTAAAAATGATTCAAAATATGCTTGAACAGCTTCCAGCATCTGAACGAAAGATTGCCCAATTTATTCTTGATAACCCTCAAAGTATCTTAAACAGCACGGTCAATGATATTGGGATTCAAGCAAAAACAAGTGGAGCAGCCGTTATTAGACTGTGTAAGTCGCTTGGTTTGACGGGTTTTCAAGATTTAAAAGTAAGAATAGCTGGTGATCTCGTGAAGCCGGTAGAACAAGGATATCGTGATATTGAACCAGACGAGTCCTTTTTCTCCATCGTTCAGAAGACAACAAGCAATAGTATTCAAAGCATCCGTGATTCTGAGGAAATCATCAATTATGAAGAATTGGAACGTGCTGTCCAAACCTTGGCACCAGCTAAGAATGTTCATTTTTTTGGAATTGGGGCTTCTAATATTATTGCAAAGGACTCTCAACAGAAATATCTTCGAATTCAAAAAAATGCAACCGCTTTTACAGATACTCATCTAGTTGCCACCTTAATTGCGAATGCTGATGAGGATGATGTTGTGTTTGGGATATCCCACTCAGGAGAAACACAAGAGGTAATCAATGTGATGGCTCTGGCAAAAGAGCGTGGTGTGAAAACAATAAGCTTAACGAAATATGGGCAATCCACTGTCTCCTCCTTAGCTGATATAAAATTATTCACTTCTTATTCAGCGGAGGCTCCCTTTCGGAGTGCAGCGACGTCTTCACGTCTTGCGCAATTATATATGATGGATATCTTATTTTTGTCGATGGCGACGGTTCAGTATGAGCAGACGATTGACTCCATTGATCGAACGAGAGAGGCCATTCGTTTTATCAAAGGGAGAAAATAACTTGTAAGGGGTGATGTGTGTTCCATATAGAACCTTGATGATGGGGAAATGAGTTCACTAGAAAAAAACAACAGAGAGAAGGAGAGTTGACATGGCGGGAGAGAATAAAATTTTAGCAGAAAAGATTCTTGAGCAATTAGGCGGACCAGCGAATATTAGCAATTACACACATTGTATGACAAGACTTCGTGTAACACCAAAGGATGATTCCATTGTCAATAAGTCTGCTATCAAGAAAATTGACGGGGTACTTGGAGTCGTTGAAGAAGAAACCCTTCAAATTATTCTTGGACCGGGGAAGGTCAATAAAGTAACAGAAGAGTTTGGTAAGCTAATAGAAGCATCAGGTGGAATCAATTTAAAAGAAAAAGCAGCAAGCACAAAGGCAGAAATCAACAAAAAGAATGCAACGCCATTTAAGTTGTTTTTACGTAAAATTGCCGGTATTTTCATCCCATTAATCCCTGCCCTTGTAGCATCCGGATTAATTACCGGGATTACAAAGGCAATCATCCAAGCTGGATGGCTCGCCGGTGATTCACAGCTTGCGACGATTCTATCTGTCATCGGTGGTGGATTATTCGGGTATCTCGGCATTTTAGTTGGTACGAATGCAGCGAAGGAATTTGGCGGTTCACCAGCACTCGGGGCAATTGCCGGTATTTTAATTATTAACCCAGCTGTTGCAGGGATTCATTTATTTGGTGAAGATTTACTCCCTGGCCGTGGCGGTTTAATAGGCGTTCTGTTTGCAGCTATCTTTATTGCTTTAGTAGAAAAACGAGTACGTAAGTTTGTTCCAACGTCTCTAGATCTTTTCATCACACCGACTGTGGCTTTATTGGTTACTGGTATTGTTACTTATCTTGTTTTTATGCCGCTTGGTGGTTTCGTTTCAGATATTATCACAAAAGGATTAACATCCTTACTTGATATGGGTGGAGTCGTTGCTGGATTTGTTCTTGGAGCAACCTTCCTTCCACTTGTTGTAACAGGCTTGCATCAAGGTTTAACACCTATCCATTTAGAGTTAATTAATACGATTGGTGATGACCCGCTTCTTCCAATCTTAGCAATGGGTGGAGCAGGTCAAGTAGGGGCTGCATTTGCCATCTACTTCAAAACAAAGAAAACACGTTTAAAAAGAGCGATTGCCGGTGGTCTTCCTGCAGGTATTCTTGGAATCGGTGAGCCGTTAATCTTCGGTGTTACCCTTCCGTTAGGCCGTCCGTTTTTAACAGCCTGTTTAGGTGCTGGTATTGGTGGAGCGTTCCAAGCAGCGTTTGGTATCGCAACAATTGCCATTGGAGTATCAGGATTGCCACTTGCGTTTCTGGTAGTCGCAGGTCAAGTACTTCTTTATTTAGCAGGTGTACTAATTGCTTATGCAGCAGGCTTCCTGTTCACCTATTTCTTTGGTTTCAAAGATGAGATGGCTGGTGAATTCGATTGATTGGTATTTCCTTCTATTTAAACGATCCTTTAGCGGAACAAAGGATTGCATTAGCAGGGAAAATGGGTGTGAAGCGGGCGTTTACCTCGCTTCACATTCCTGAGGAATCCGGGGATTTAGCCAGCCTTGCTAAAAAGCTGCTTCAAACGGCGAAGGAATATGGAATTGATGTTTATGCAGATGTGTCTTTAAGAACACCTGGTCACTTAGGCTTAGAAAGCTTATTTGATTTAAAATCCTTAGGGGTAATCGGTCTTAGACTTGATGATTTTTTTGAAAATGAACTAATTCTAAAGTTGGCTAAAGAGTTTAAGCTAGCGCTGAATGCGAGTATCTTGTTTGAGGAGGATATCCATGCGCTGATAGCAGGCGGTTTAGAACCAAGTCAATTACTGGGCTGGCATAATTTTTATCCAAGATGTGAAACAGGATTATCGGAATCTTTTTTTCAGATGCAGAATGAACTCTTTAGACGCTACGGAATTCCTATCAGTGCATATATCCCAGGAGATGGGGAAAAACGCGGCCCGCTGTTTGCGGGACTGCCAACCTTGGAGGATCATCGTGCAATGGATCCATTTACTGCGTCAATGAAGCTTTTCCATTCGGGTGTCGAAGATGTTTACGTTGGTGATCCAGAGGTTAGCGAGGATCTTCTTAAGAAATTAATCGATTTTGATGTTCATCATCTTGTATCGATACGAGTGAAAGGGAATTTGGAGGGTGAATTCAAGCTTCGCCCTGATTTTTCTCGTGATGTCCTCAGGTTCATGGATACAAGAAGTGCTGGTTCCATCCCTCCTGAGAACACCGGGGCTCGGCCGGTTGGTACGATTACCAGAGACAATGATCGTTATGGAAGGTACCGGGGAGAGGTGCAAATCGCATTGCGGGACTTGCCAGCGGATGAGCGGGTCAATGTGATTGGACATGTAGGGAATGAGGATATCCCTCTTCTTTCCTATTTTAGGCCTGGTCAAAAGATAAAGTTAATACAGAAATAATACGAACTGCCTCAATGAGTAATTGAGGCAGTTCGTTTTTTCATCCATGTCTACTTAAGATGAAATTTTTTGTACCAATCGACAAAATGGGTTAATCCGGTTTTGATAGATGTGGCAGGATAGAAGCCAATATCCTCTCGCAAATCAGTAATATCAGCATAGGTCTTCTTAACGTCGCCTGGCTGCATTGGTAAGAATTCAACCTGTGCCCGTTTGCCAATCAGTTCTTCTAAGGTTGCGATAAAGTCCATTAACTTTACGGGATGATGGTTGCCAATATTATAAATTTTATAAGGGGCAAGGCTCGTACTTGGATATGGAAGTTGGTTATTCCAGTGGCTGCTGGTTTTCGGTGGTTTATCTAGTAATCGGATGATTCCTTCAACGATGTCATCAATGTAGGTAAAGTCTCGACTCATATCCCCATGGTTATAGACCTTAATGGTATTCCCTTCGAAAATATTTTTCGTAAAAGAATAATACGCCATATCCGGTCTGCCCCAAGGGCCATACACAGTAAAAAAACGCAAACCAGTGGTTGGAAGCTGAAATAAATGACTATAGGTGTGGGCCATTAATTCATTCGCTTTCTTTGTTGCAGCGTAAAGACTTACTGGGTGATCAACGGTATCATCCGTCGAGAAAGGGGTTTTGGCATTTGCACCATAAACGGAGCTTGATGAGGCATAAATTAAATGCTTTACATGATAGTGCCGACAAGCCTCTATAATATTGATAAACCCTATTAGGTTGGAATGAACATAAGAATGTGGGTGATGAAGACTAAAACGAACACCCGCCTGAGCAGCTAAATTGATGACAATATCAATAGAATGATTGTCAAAAACTAAATTTAATGATTCTCCATCAGCTAAATCTATTTTATAGAATTGGAAATTAGTATTTTCATTCAAAATCTTCAACCGCTCTTTTTTGAGCTCGACATCATAATAGTCATTCAGATTATCAATACCTAGCACATCATAATCTAGGTCCAATAGACGTTGAGAAAGATGGAATCCAATAAATCCGGCAGCGCCTGTTACTAAAATCTTCATCTTCTTTTACCCGATCTTTCTCCATGCGCATGTTCTTTTTTCCGTTGATGCTCGCCTTTAGGGTTCTGGCCGTTTTTACGATTGTGCTCACCCTTTGAGCCGTGTCCTTTTTTACGATTATGCTCTCTTTTTTTGTCGTTCCCCTTTTTATACTCGTCTCCCTTTTTTCGACCCTTATCTTTCTTAGATTGATTCCCCTCATCTGCCACAGTGCCTGGAGTTGTTAATGGAATCGGCGTTTTTGTCCATTCAGCATGGATAGTAGGATCCATGGACTTTACATGTTCAAGAAAGGTGTCGAGGAAGCCCCTTTCGTATAGGTTTTGAAATAGTTCTAGAGGTCTTTCTTGTTCCCGGGAGAAGGAATAAACATGGTCCACCATTTTAAAGCCTTTATTAGTAACGATAATATGACGTAACGGAGCATCAATTTGCTTAAACCCTGAATTTTTTTGGGTTATCAGGATATCAAGTAATCTTCTTGAAATATCCTCTGATAAAGTTGATTGTTTTTTTAGAAAGGTATTCAAATCCGGCCCTAGCAAGTATTCCATTACTACATAATTTTGTCCGGTTTCAAAGACCTTTGGAATAAAAGATAGATTCTGGCTAGATAGCAAAACCTTTTTTTCCTGATCAGCATGCTCTGGTTTTCCATAGATCTTCACGCATTTGTTTTCCTCTATACGGTAGACAGCCCCTTGATGCCCTTTCCCAATTAAAGGTTGTGTAACAGCACTTTCGACTTTTACTCCTTGTCCAGAACCACCTGAAGTAACAGGGATATTTTGGTAGTCAAGACGGTTTTCTGTGAAGTACTTATCCCAGGCTGCGAAGGTTTCGGGTTCTAGACTTTTGACTTGGGCTAAAAATGACTGCTTTAAGAGGATGATGTTTAAATCTCTTAATAATTTTAGCGGGACTGGGTGAATTCTTTTGAAGGCATTTACGTGGTCAACGACTTTTAGTTCTTCATTTTCTAGGACGAAAATATGACGTAATGGGGCATCAATCATTGTGAAATTTGCTTTCTTTAACTCAGAGAGGATATTAAGCAGTTTTTTAGCGATTGAATCTGGGATGTAAGTGCAATTTCTCAAGTACTCTTTTAAAGTAGGAGCATTAAAATATTCCATGACGACATAGTTGGAGCCTGTTTTAAATACTTTCGGAAAAAAGGATAAATGTTGACCGGCTTTTAAAGCTTCTGCTTCCATGGATGCCTGCAGGGGATCGGAGTATATCTTGACACATTTATCCTCAGAAAGTTTAAAAACAGCACCTTGTGCCCCCATCCCAATTAAAGGGTAGCTAGTTGGGTTATCGATTTCTAAGGTTTTTAATCCTTTAGTTACTTGAATGGATCTAAAGTCTTCCATTCCCTTGTCTTTCTTTTTCTTATCCTTCATTTTTTTGTCTTTCATTTTCTGCTCCCCCCTAACAATTCCTCATAATATTTTGCCTGGAGTAGAAGCTGTTGAGCGGAATCAAAGGATTTCTCAACTTTTTGCCGGGCTGCAGCCGTGTAAGTTGCCCAAAGATGTCGATTGGTGAGCATGTATTCAAGCCCGGCTGCAAGCTCATCCACGTTGTTTTCTTGTACTAAAAACCCCTCCTGATTATGAGTGATCAACTCAGGGATGCCTGCATGATAGGTTGAGAGAACGGGTACTCCGAGGGCCATTGCTTCTTTAAGTGTATTCGGAATTCCCTCTACATCGCCATCTGAGGCTACCAGGCTTGCCGCACAAAATAAATCAGCATTGCTCATATGCTCGCGAACTTTATCTTTATGAAGATGATTTAATAACCGGAAGGAATCACCTAATTTCAGGCGAGTGGCTAGAGAAATAAGCTCTTGCTCTAGCTCCCCTTTTCCGATAATCGTCAGTGTCGCATGAGGAAATTTATCTTTTATTTTCTGAAAGGACTGCATTAAAATATGATGTCCCTTTTTTTCTACTAATCTGCCAACAGAAAGGATGTTTTGCGAATCCTTCATTACCGGTGGCCGGTATTGGTACTTACCTAGGTCAACCCCGCCATATAGCACTTTAATTTTTTCTGGAGGACAGCCCCAGGCGATGAGCCGATCGGCTAAATACTGACAAACTGGGAAGAAATACTCACCTTTGTTAAACAGCCTTTTCATGTTCGCTAAATAACCAACAGGCTGATTGGCTAAGGTGGCGTCTCTGCCGCGAATACTGGTCACTAGTGGAAGATTCGTCTCCTCTTTAAAAGGGAGTAATAGGATTCCTAATTGCCCGTGGTGGGCATGCAAGAGTGACACTTGATTTATTTCTACAAATTCCTTTGGGGAAAAAATTTCATTGAGATAATGGACTTTTTCATTAAGAAGTGATAGATCGGTCATGTACTTTGGCTGGCGGACCAAATGAATATAATCATAATTAGGAACATCCCGAATTTGAGAAATATATTGCGTTGGGTCAACTCTTAAATTTAAATGAATAGCTTTTGGCAAATTATTCTTCTCCTTTCGACATAATCATTGGATTTTCTATCCGTTTCAAAATAATTTATTCCAATTGGAAAGGAGGGGCTTGGACAATTCATAAAACAAATGAAAAATGGGACAAGTTTTATCATTTCGGAGTGATAAATGTTATGTTGGCTATATAAAAATATAGTGTTTTCATATGTAAATAGACCTTAAAGGTAGAGATTGAACAGTTTTGTTTGAAAACTGTTCAATCCCTACTTTTTTTGGGGATCATGAAAAATTTGTTAAGAATACTCTAATGCTTAGAACCTTTGTCGATTTGGAAAAACATTAAAGGATAATTCTGCCTATTTAGAGAAATTGTGGTATTGAAAATTTTAAAAAGATAGGTGGGAGAGATATGGGACCAGCACCCCATGATAAAGTGGAAAGTAAGGCAGTTCCATCAAGGAAAAACAACAGTATTCTTGAATGGGTAAAGTTTTTAGCAGGTGTGGTAGTCGTTTTTCTGGTGGTTTTTTATTGCATTGGAATTACAAAGGTAATCGGCCATTCGATGGATCCAACATTAAAGGATGGGAGTTTTTTATTTGTTAATAAACTCTCAACCTTTATTTCAGAACCTTCCTATGGAGATGTTGTAATCGTGAAGGAGGGCGACAGAAACATAGTTAAGCGTGTTATCGGAATGGCAGGTGATACGGTTGCGATTAAAGGCGGAGTCGTCTATGTCAATGATGAACCAATTACTGAGGACTACATCCTTGGAACTTCCAATGATATGGAGGTAATCACTGTTGCAAAAGGTGAACTCTTTATTCTTGGAGATAATAGGGCTCCAGGTGAGAGCTTAGACAGCCGTGATCCGAATATTGGCCCGATCTCAGAAGAGTTAATTGAAGGATATGCTGTTGTCTCATTGTATCCATTTTATACGATTAGCAAATAACAAGTTTGCTGCCCCTTTCAAAGGGGTTTTTTTATGGAAAAAGGCAGGATCGTGTAAATTCGAGAATTGTCCAGCTCCACCGCCTAGCTTAGGACACTACAACTTTTCCTGTTTGTTCTTTAAAAAGTTTGAAAATTGTTGAAAATTTGAGAATAACGGAGTAAAGTCTAATATAATGAACAAAACGAGTGCTTTATAACGAAAAACGGTCAAATTTGACTGTTTCTATTACATTCTATGTTCTATATAATGAACATATCAATCTGATAAATCTACTATTGAAAGGAGGGGAAATGATGCTTAAAAAGCTTTTGCTTACATTTTTATTGTTCCATACCGCAACAGTGGGATTAAACGTCGCATATGCAGAGGAACCAGTTATACATAATGACTTGCCTGCTGAAACGACAGAAAGTTTGACAGAGAATTCATTAGAAACTGTAGCAGAGGAAACGGCTGTTGTCGAAGATCAAAATCAATCAACAGACAATCCAAGTTATCAGGAAGAAATACCTGCTGAAAATGTCGATCAAGACCAATCGACCGATCAGAAAGTAACACAAGGTCAGGATGTTAAGGGCGATGCAGAGGAAGAACAAGATCAAACGGCTGATATCATTGTTTGCCAAGAACAAATGGTCAACGCATCTGTTTCCTGCGAAGACAAGATTGAAAATGATTCAGAGGAGCTGGCTGAGCAAAAACAGACGACAACTGTCGAAACTGGTCAAGCTCAAGATGTTGATTCAGTAGGAGCCGTTAAGGCGGAACAAAAGCAAGGCACTGAGATTGATTCTAAGCAAAGCCAAGAAGTTACTACACCTGAAGGGGACAGTGTTTCCCATAATCAGGGCACAAATGCCAAGACAAAGCAAACACAAACCGTTGTTACAGAGAACCCGGGAGATATTATTCAGGGTCAGCAATTAGAAGTTGTCGTTTCCCAAGCCCAAGAGCTATCCGAAAAGCAGGACAAGCAGAAACAGGAAACTGCAATAGCTGCGGATCAAACACAAGTAATCAGCACTTCCGGTTCATCCAAAATGGAACAGACTCAAACCGCAGAAGTGAAAGCCAATATGGTCGACGCTTTAAAGAACATAGTGGATGTTGGTATCAAAGTAACAAGCAGAAACTATCTTGAAGTTGTCAAAGACACAACGTCTAATGTAGTGAAATTCATTCAGGAAATTTTCGTCAATGATGAATTGGTGGATGTGATTGATGAATCCTACACACTTGATGGAAATGATACGGAAGTAAAAATGCAAAGATATGAGAAGCAGTATGACTGGGGCAGTCTTGTTGTTGGGAATTCTGCGTCGATTATCTTTAGTGAGTCATTGCAAAAATATACTTCAACCATGAGTAGTTTCCTTTCACTTGTGTTTGGTTTGGAGCGAACTAACGTACCAACACCTGAGAATCCAGACCCTGTGGATCCAACACCGGAAAACCCAGAGAATCCTACACCAGAAAACCCGGATCCAGAGAATCCACAGCAACCAGAAAATCCTACACCAGAGAACCCAAATCCGGAGAATCCACAGCAACCAGAAAATCCTACACCAGAGAACCCGAATCCAGAGAATCCACAACAACCAGATGAAAATCCTGTAACACCTGTAGATAATAATGGAGGAGAGAAAGGCAATACCACTACTCCGCCTCAAGTGCTAAAACCCGCTGATCCAGTCAAAGTACAACCCATTGCTGCTACTGGGGATGGAAACCAAATTCCTGACACAGCCACAAACAGTTACAATTACCTGTTGGCGGGATTGCTTCTAACTGCAGCTGGAGCCACTATATTCTTTAAAAGAAGAAGGATTTAACGAGAAATCCTTATGCAAGCGTTAATGTTGACGATGTCTCCATTAACGCTTTCTTGATTTTTAATAATTGTTCTTTTTAACGAACCAAAACGTTCTTGTAAAAATACGAAAAAATGAGGAAAAAGAAGAAAGTACGTAATAACGAACGAAAAACTGCTGTTATATGGAAAAAATGACCGATTTTCGGGTTTTAAAAACAGCGTAATCCTCTCGTATACTAACGGTGGAAGGATTTCCAAAATCAGTTAGTAAGGTGGAGGTAGGTAGTCGTATGAAAAATTACAAAGAGGTAAAAAACGTATTAAACTGGAAAAAAATATTGGGTGTAGGTGTTGTAGCAGGAACTATACTAGGTTCAACCTCTGCTTTTGCAGCACAGGGAGTTACACAAGATCAGAATGTAAATGATTTTAAATATCAAAACCATGCTGCTTTAGGTGCTTTGATTGGCCAAAATCAAGGTGCGGAGGATGTCTCCTTTGTAGGTCAAGGATATTCCGTTTTAGGCTCAAAGTGGTCTTCTCAAAGCCAAACGGCTTTAAAAGGAACCCTTCAGCTTCAAGGAGCAGCTGGTTTATTAATTGGTCAAAACCAAAGCTCTTTAAATGGCTCTAATCAACAACAAAATGTATACGTTGATAGAGGTTCGGATCAAGCCCAAACATCTGTTAATCTTGCAGGTCAATTACAAGGTGCATTAGGTTTATTGATTGGTCAAAACCAAAGCTCTGGTAATGGAGCTCTTCAATCGCAGCAAGCTGCAGGTAAGTGGAATGACCAATCTCAAACAGGTGTTAACACTAACCTTCAAGGTCAATTAGCTGGCGGAATCCTAATTGGCCAAAATCAAGGAGCAGCTAACTTAGGCCAACAGGACCAACAAACTGCTGGTGTAGGAAATGACCAATCTCAAAGCTTTGATAATACAAATCTTCAAGGTCAAGCAGCAATTGGTGCATTGATTGGTCAGTCTCAGGGAGTTGAGAATGTATCTGATCAAGGTCAGGTTTCAACTGGCTACTTTAATGATCAAAACCAAAGTGCTAGTACAACAACAGCTCAAGGCCAATTGGCAGCAGGTCTTCTAATCGGTCAAGAACAATCAGCAAGCAATGGTTCACAACAACTTGCAACAACTGATGGTTTTGCAAATGACCAAAACCAAGCGGTTGTTGGTGAAACAGCACAAGGTCAATTAGCGGCTGGTGCCTTAATCGGTCAATCTCAATCTTCTGATAATGCTACTGTCCAAGGTGCTACATCTTCAGGTGCATTTAATGACCAAACTCAAGTTTCAGGTTCTGGAACAGCTCAAGGTCAAGCAGCTGCTGGTGTAGGTGTATCTCAAGATCAAGCTTCTTCCAATGATACAACTCAAGTATCTGATGCGGATGGTTTTGCTAATGACGTAGTTCAAGTTGGAGTAAATGGAACTGAACAAGGTCAAGCGGGCGGTTCTGGTGCTGACCAATCCCAATCTGCTTCTAACGAAACTAGCCAAGGAGCAGCAACTGAAGGCGCATTCAATGACCAAGTGCAAGTAGCAGCAAATGGTACTTCTCAAGGTCAAGAAGGTGAAGATGCTACTCAATCTCAAGAGGCTTCAAACACTACTGATCAAGGTGCAGCTTCTGAAGGCGTGAACAATGATCAAGCTCAAGTGGCAGTAAATGGAACTGAGCAGTCACAATCTGGTGAGTGTGATGTCGATCAAGCACAATCTTCTGATAATACAACTTCTCAAGGAGCATCAGCAGCGGGCGTGAACAATGATCAAGCTCAAGTATCTGCTAATGAAACTGCTCAAACTCAAGCTGGTGTAGATGGTGCTAATCAATCTCAAACTGCTGCCACTGATACTACTCAGGGAGCTACTGCAGTTGGTGCTGGCAACGAGCAAGCTCAAGCAGCAGCAACAGAAACTCAACAAGTTCAAACTGGAGCTGGTGATGTCACTCAAACTCAAAACTCTAGCAATGCTACTAGCCAATTAGCATCTGCATTTGGCGCTGGCATTAGCCAAGGTCAATCTTCTAGCTCAACTGTTGTTCAATCACAATCTGCTAACTAATAGTATAAGAGAATTAGAATTCAGCTCCATCTGGTGTTCTGCTGGATGGAGCTTTCTGTTTGCCGATAGGAATGTATTACTTCCCTATCAGGCATAAGTACAACTGGGCAACCGCGCCTGCGCAAACGGTTTGGTGCTAGCCAAGTTTTCTTTAAAAATATGCAGAATACTAGCTTATATTAACTAGTAATCACGGGAGGGCAAGACGAGATGAAAAAGAAAATCGGTTCTTTATTAGCAGTTACAGCAATTGGTTTAGGTGTATTTGCAGGAGGAGCTTCTGCTGCATCAAATGCAGAACAATCTGGCCCTGGTACGGGTAGTAGTGTAGAAACAGGCACTGCCGTGAACGGACAAGGTGCTTTCACTGCCGGCTATCAATTCCAAGCTGGGAAAACTTCAGGAGACGCTACGTTTAGTCAAAGAATTAAGTCTAACTTAACTCTTACTAGCCCTGGTTCATCGACTACTGTAGAAAGTGAAACGGCTCAAGAAACATCTACTACACAACCAACCCATGTGGTCCAAAACCAAGTAGACCGTACTTCTGGTATTCAATATGAGAAGTCATTTAAAGGCGGTCCAACTCTTCAATTCCAACAGCTACAACGTACTTCTATTAACTATTCAGTTGGAGCTAAAACTGTTAATCCTTAATAAAGGATGAAAAGTCTATAATAAATATAATTTGGGAGGGATTCCGTATTCCTCTCTCTTTCTTGGTCTCTAGGGGGCAATGTATTGGTACGGCTATCAAATTTTTTACATAGAGCCTGAAGTACTGGTTGAAATCCGGTATTTCAGGCTTTTTTTAATTGAAAAGGTTAGATTTTCAATTGAATTGGAAATAATGTTTTAATGTTCAGATAGAGAGGAGAATTTAAACTGACTTATTATACAAAAAGAAGATTTATTTCGATCGGCAGTTTTGTTCTGGGGTTTGGTTTTATGGGGGCGATGGATGGGATCGTGTTCCACCAATTACTTCAGTGGCATAGCGTTGTGATGCAAACGAATCGTTCCGGACAAATTCTAAGTGATGGGTTATTTCATTTGGCTGTAACGATTACCCTGGTGGTGGGTGGTATTCTGTTATGGCTTGCCGGTAATCCTACTGATTTATCAAGGGGAATTCGGTCATTAGTGGGTGGTTTTTTCATCGGGTGCGGTATATTTAACCTAGTTGAAGGAATCATCAACCATCACCTTCTCCAGATTCACCGTGTGAAGCCAGGAGACCCTAATGCCCTATTCTATGATCTATCATTTCTAGCACTTGGTGGGTTATTGTTACTAATTGGTCTATTGATCAAACGGACAAAAGAAAATATACAGACGAGAGGTATGTGATGTATCGAGTAATCAGTTTTATCGTCATTTTTTCATTTGTTTCGATTATGTTGTATTTTCACTTTGAATATGGTCATCATCCTGCAACTACCACTCATACAGAGAGCCATTCTCATTCTTAAGTTGTCTATGTTATGATGTTGGCGGATAGGTAAAATAAAAAGGCGGTGTTTGATGATGACAGAAGCAGCTTCAGTGATTAAAAAGTTAAATTTTAAAAATCAGGGACAGCCAGTGCTTATTATGAATGCTCCTAAATCCTATGATAAAATAGAGGCCATTTTAGAAGGTGACGTTCATAAGCAGCCAGAATTGGAAGTCTATGATTTTGTCCAGGTTTTTGGGTCAAGCAATGATGAACTTCAAACGCAAGCAAGACAAGCAGTTAGTCATGTAAAGGAAGATGGCCTCCTCTGGCTATGTTATCCAAAGAAATCATCCAAAACGTATAAAGGCTCTGATTGTAGCCGAGAAACGGTGATGTATTTGCTAGCGGATGAAGGCTATGAGCCAGTTCGTCAGGTAGCGATTGATGAGGATTGGTCGGCCCTGCGCTTTCGAAGACCAGAAAAAATTAAAACCATGAAACGAAGTTTTGCGGTGACCGAAGAAGGTATAAAACGTACGGAGCAAAAATAGACTCAATTGGATTTGGGTCTTTTTTTTGCATACAAATGTGTTTACATGTATTCAATGTTGTATACGTTTGTTTACGATTATGTATACTTGTTTACTAATATGTATACATAATGTTTACAATAACGTTTACTTGTAAACAATCATGTACACATACCGTTATTACGCGATGTATACGTGATTGTAATCGTTGTATACAGGGATGTTTACTGCGATTACATAATGTTTACAATTTTACACTCTCATATCTTTTTACATTCTACCGTTGATGAATCTATTAATCTTCTTTATGCTTAACTTAGATAACTAGTTACATAACTTCATTGACTCCAAAATTAAGAGAATGAAAGGATGACCATTTTGAATAATACTAGAGTTGCAGCTGTTGACGTTGGAAATGATTCAATTAAGGCGATTTTTGGGAAATTAGACTACGAGCTCAATATCCCTAATATCATTGCTCGGGATGTTGAAGATCGACCCGTAATTGGGATAGAAGAATTGGATGATAAAAATCCTTTAGACGGGATTCATGTTAGAGTCCACTCCCCTGCCCTAAAAGAGAATAATGTTATTTATCGAGTAGGTAACTTAGCGACAAAAAGTAACAATGCCATGGAACTAGATCCTGGCAGCAGCAAGTCAGAGGAAGATCAAACACTCATTCTGCTTTTTACTGCATTAGCGTTGGATGCGGTTAAGGAAGAAAACAGAAAATTATTCCGCCAGACAAAAAACGTCATTGATGCTAACTATACGCTTGGAACAGGTCTCCCCCTTCGTGAAGTGAAGGAAGGAAAAGATGCCGGTTATCGCTCGAAATTAATTGGCTCTGTTCATCAGGTGGAATTCTTAGTGACTCCGAAGTACCAAGGGATGAAAATAAATATCAAATTTGATGAAGTCAAGGTTTATCCAGAAGGGTTTGCTGCCTATATTAACCTTGTTATGGATAATGATTTAAAAATCATTAATAAGGATTTAATCGATAAGCGGATTTTAATTCAGGATATTGGAGGTCTATCGACTGATATCGCTGTGATCAAAAATCGTAATGTCGATGACGATAAAGCTCAAGGCTTCAATCTTGGGGTGTCAGAATCACTAGAAGCGATTCGTGAGGAAATTCGGACGAAGCATGGTGTGGAGCTGGATAGCCGCCGCGATGTAGTCGAAATTATAACAAAGAAAAATGACCGTAATCATATAATGGTCAAGGGCAGCCGAACAAGTGTCCATGATATTACCGACCGGATTTTGCTTGATTTAGCAAAGAAACAATATCGCTTATTAAGAAATGTGTGGTCAAGAAATTCGCAAACAGAAATTTGCTATTTTGTTGGCGGAGGTGCTACGGTTTTAAAGGATTACCTTAAAACACTAAATAACAGCTTAGACGGTTTTAATATCGACTTCTTTGAAGATGAAAAAGAAAGTATTTGGATGATGGCCAATGCTTATTATAAATTAATTACAGATTTTGTAAGAAAAACAGAGCAACCAAAAGTGGAACAAAGTAAAAAGCCTGTTACCAATTAATAGGGTGATGAGATGAAAAAAACGGGTTCTAATGGAATTCAGCGGGGGCAGGCAATCTCCTTTCGTGTCCCTTCTGACACGCCTGACCATATCATGAAACAGCTGCAAAAAATGAAGGAAACAGAAAGAAGAAATTTTTCTAGTAAAATTGCAGAATTTGTAATGGAAGGAGTAGGACAATCCCAGGGTAAAGACCGGGAAACGGTGTCCATCCCCCTCCCCAAAAAGCTGACGAAGGCCCAGCGTGATTGGCTCAAATATGAGCATTCGGAAGCCATGCTAGGAAGTATCCTCTATCATTTGATCGCTGACCCTGTCCGTGCGACAACGTTATTGGCTAATTTAAATAGTAACGCATTGGATATTGATGAGGCATTATTTCTTCAAGAAGAAGTATTTCCTGAGAAACATGAGAAAGATGTTGATGAGATTGTCACTCAGCAAGTAGATGCCATTGAGGAAATAGCCACAACAATCGATTTATCGGATATGGAAGACGACCTTAGTGAATTTGATTGGGAAACTGCCAAGCAAAATCAACCGGCGATCGAGGAGACGAATGAGGAACTGGATGTCGAGGACCTTCTTGGCGGTTTCCTGGCCAATATGAATAAGTAAAACGTAAAAAATGGACCTGGCTTAGGGTCCATTTTTTGTGGAATTCAGGGCATAGGGAAAACTTTATTAGAAAAATATTATTAAAGTCGCTTTCTATTAATCGTCTTTAAAATTATAATAGATAGACGCAAAAATGAATTTAGCATTATAAAGGAGCATCTATATGAATAAATGGAAGAATTATCGTTTCCCCATCATTCTATTGTTGTCCATTTTTGTTGGGGCAATTGTTGGATTGGTGATGAAGGAGGAGGCTGTTGTTTTTCAACCAATTGGTGATGTGTTTTTGAATCTTTTATTCACCATCATCGTACCGCTGATATTCTTCACCATTTCCTCGTCCATTGCGAATATGAATGGGGCAAAAAGATTAGGGAAAATTATTGGCTGGATGTTTGGAACGTTTTTATTTACAGGACTTATAGCAGCTATTTATATGTTTTTTATTGTTAAAATCGTTAATCCTGGAGAAGGAGTTAAGCTGAAGTTAATCAAACCTGAAGGTAGTGAAGAGTTAAATCCAATTACTCAAATTGTTAAAACCTTTACTGTTCCAGACTTTGTTGAATTATTCTCACGAAGCAATATGCTTGCCTTGATTGTCATCTCCATTTTAATCGGCTTTGCCGCACAATCAATCGGTGAAAAAGGCAAGGTTTTTACTAGCTTTTTAATGTCAGGTTCTGAAGTGATGATGAAAGTGGTTTCCTTGATTATGTACATTGCTCCGCTTGGCTTGGGTGCTTATTTCGCTACCTTAGTCGGTCAGTACGGCCCGATTCTTTTAGGTTCGTATGTCAAAGCAGGAATTACTTATTATCTTGCTGCGATTGTCTATTTCTTTGTTGCGTTTACTATATACGCTTTTATGGCAGGGAAAGGGACAGGAATCAAGGTGTTTTGGCGTAATATGCTGGAGCCTACCATTACATCATTAGCTACCTGTTCCAGTGCTGCTTCGATTCCAGTTAATCTAGAGGCTTCGAAAAAAATAGGCATTAAAAAGGATATCCGAGATACGACGATTCCACTAGGAGCAGCACTCCATAAGGACGGCTCCGTCATTGGCGGCGTATTAAAAATTGTTTTCCTATTTGGCATTTTTGATATGCCTAACACTGGGGTTGGAACCTTTTTCTTAATCATTGGCGTTTCACTATTAGTTGGTGCTGTGATGGGCGCGATTCCAAGTGGTGGAATGATTGGCGAGATGTTGATCTTAAGTCTCTTTGGCTTCCCTCCTGAGGCTTTACCGATTATTGCGGCAATCAGCACATTAATTGATCCACCTGCTACGATGCTGAATGCAAGTGGAGATAATGTTGCAGGAATGATGGTTTCTCGTATGGTAGAGGGAAAAAACTGGTTGAAACAAACCGTATAAAAAGGGTGCTCATTCGTGAGCACCCCATTTCTTTATATAACACCTTGCGCAATCATTGCGTCAGCCACTTTTAAGAATCCCGCAATATTGGCACCAACAACGAGATTGCCTGGATAACCATATTCCTCAGCAGCTTTCACGCTGTTCTGATAGATATTGATCATGATTTGGTGTAATTTTGCATCCACCTCTTCAAAGGTCCAAGAAAGTCGAGCGCTATTTTGTGCCATTTCTAAGGCAGAAACCGCTACTCCGCCAGCATTTGCGGCTTTCCCAGGTGCAAATAAAATATCGTTCTGTAAGAATATCTCAATTGCCTTAAGGGTTGACGGCATATTAGCCCCTTCCCCTATGGCTTTGACGCCATTGGCGACTAGGACTCTTGCGGAGGTTTCATCAATCTCATTTTGCGTTGCACATGGTAAGGCGATATCACATGGAATTGACCAGATACCTGTGCACCCTTCAAAATACTGTGCTTCCGGATGCTCAAGAACATAGTCACTAATTCTTCGTCTTTCAACCTCTTTAATGCGCTTCACGGTATCAAGCTTAATGCCTGTAGGGTCATAAATATAGCCGTTCGAATCGCTGCATGCCACAACCCTTGCGCCAAATTGCATCGCTTTTTCTATTGCATAGATGGAAACATTGCCAGAACCAGAAACAACAACGGTGCTTCCTTCAAAGCTCATACCTTTGTCTGCGATCATTTCTTGTACAAAGTAAACAGTCCCATAGCCGGTAGCTTCTGTTCTAGTTAAACTTCCACCATAGCCAAGTCCTTTACCTGTCAATACTCCTGCCTCATAGGCACCACGGATTCGTTTGTACTGACCAAACATATAACCGATTTCTCTCGCCCCTACCCCAATATCCCCTGCTGGGACATCAATATCAGGGCCAATATGGCGGTAAAGCTCAATCATGAAGCTTTGGGTAAATCGCATAATCTCACCGTCTGATTTATCCTTCGGGTCAAAGTCTGATCCGCCTTTCCCGCCGCCGATTGGCTGTCCTGTCAGTGAATTCTTAAAGATTTGTTCAAATCCTAAAAATTTGATAATGCTGGCATTCACAGATGGGTGAAATCGAAGCCCGCCTTTATATGGTCCGATTGCACTGTTGAACTGGACACGGAATCCACGATTAACCTGTACTTTTCCTTTGTCATCTACCCATGGGACACGGAACGAGATCACACGCTCTGGTTCAACGATTCTTTCTAAAATGCTTTGTTCAATATACTTAGGATGTTTCGAAAAAACAGGAACAAGCGAATCAAAAATTTCTTTTACCGCCTGATGAAATTCAGATTCATGAGGATTACGGCTCATTACGGTTTCGTACACTTCATTCACATAATTAACCGCTATCTGTTGTTCTGTCTGTATTAACTCTTCTATTGTTTTCATAGGGTCCCCCAGTCTCATCAGTCGTTTATATAGTAAATTTAATTTTCTGACTATTTTATTTATTGCTAAAAAATATTTTATAATTAAAGAATAATCTAAGCAATATTAAAAATAGATAAGATTAATGCCGATATGAGATGAATGGCTAGAGGTGAGCAATTTGGAACTTAGACAGATCCACTATTTTATGGAAGTGGCGAAGCGTGAGCATGTAACAGAGGCAGCACATGCCCTCCATGTGGCACAATCAGCAGTCAGCAGGCAAATATTCAATTTAGAGGAGGAACTAGGTGTACGTTTATTCATTCGCGAAGGAAGAAATGTAAAGCTGACACCGGTCGGAAAAATGTTTCTTAATCAGATGCAGCAGGCAATGAAGGTGATTGATGCTGCGAAAAGGGAAATCGAAGAGTATTTAGATCCTGATCATGGGACAATTCGCATTGGCTTTCCAAGCAGTCTTGCTTCCTATATACTGCCTACTGCCATCTCCTCTTTTCGTGAAAGGTATCCGCAAGTGAAGTTCCAGTTGAAGCAAGGCTCTTACCGCAATTTAATTGATGGAGTAGTGAACGGTGAATTCGATATGGCGTTAATTGGACCAGTACCAAAACAGGAGAAAAAAGTTGAGGGTACCACCCTCTTTATTGATAATATTGTCGCGCTCATGCCTGAAAGTCATCCACTTGCTAATAGAAAATCGCTGAAGTTGGCGGAATTAAGGGAGGATTCCTTTGTCCTGTTTCCAGAGGAATATATTTTGCGTGAAATGATTGTCAATGCTTGCAGCCAGCTTGGTTTTCAGCCAACAGTATCCTTTGAAGGCGAAGATATTGATGCGATTAAAGGATTAGTTTCCGCCGGACTTGGTATCACTCTCATTCCGGAGATTACCTTGGTGGATCGGCTTCCTCGTTCGACGGTGAAAATTCCAATTATTGAACCCAATGTTACCCGCACGGTAGGTGTCATCATCCCGAGCGACCGCGAACTGCTTCCTACTGAGCGCCTTTTTTATGAGTTTCTCAAGGAGACGTTTACTAGATTAGATCGGTTTCAGATGTAGGAGACCGGAAATGATGGTTAGAAAAAGCTAACCCAGTGACAGGTTAGCTTTTGTTTTTATGCTCGTTGTTCAAATAATTTTACGATTTCAATTACAGTGTTTGTTGCTTTGATCATATTATCGACAGAAATAAACTCGTACTTGCCGTGGAAGTTTTCTCCGCCTGTAAATATATTTGGCGTTGGTAGACCCATATAGGAAAGCTGAGACCCGTCTGTGCCACCGCGGATTGGCTTGATAAGCGGTTTGATGTCCAGGTTTTCCATTGCCTGCTGAGCAATCTCAACAATTTCCATTACCGGCTTTATTTTTTCACCCATGTTGTAGTATTGGTCTTTTAATTCTATTAGGATACTGTCTTGGCCGTACTTGGTTTTTAAGTTATTGACGATGTTTTCCATCGTTGTTTTTCTGTTCTCGAATTTTTCTTTATCATGGTCTCTGATAATATAATTCAGCTTGGTTTGCTCCACCTCGCCATTGAAGGAAATAAGGTGGTAGAAGCCTTCATACCCTTCTGTGTGTTCCGGTGCTTCCTGAGCAGGCAGCTGGCTATGTAATTCCATCGCAATCTTCATCGAGTTGACCATTTTGTCTTTAGCTGATCCTGGATGAATATTGGTCCCGTTTACGGTGATTTTCGCCGAAGCGGCATTAAAGCTTTCGTATTCTAACTCCCCTAGCGGACCGCCGTCCACTGTGTAAGCATATTTGGCATTGAATCTTTGGACATCAAATTTATGTGGCCCCCTGCCGATTTCCTCATCCGGTGTGAACGCAACGCGGACCTTACCATGCTTGATTTCAGGATGCTGAATCAAATAAGCCATCGCCGTCATTATCTCCGCAATCCCCGCTTTGTTGTCAGCACCTAGAAGTGTGGTCCCATCCGTCGTGATGAGCGTGTGCCCTTTATATTCCGGAAGGCTCGGAAAATCCTTCGGTGACATCGTGACATTTTGATTGAGAGCGATTTCATTTCCATCATAGTTCTCAACAATTTGTGGCTTCACGTTGGTGCCAGTAAAATCAGTCGCCGTGTCAACATGGGCAAGAAATCCAATGGTCGGCACCTCTTTTTCCGTATTAGCAGGCAGAGTGGCCATCACATAGCCATTCTCATCGACCGCGACCTCTTCCATGCCAATTTGTTTGAGCTCCTCCACCAGCATATTCAAAAGCGTCCACTGCCCCGGAGTTGAAGGGCAAGTCTCACTGCTCTCATTCGACTGTGTATCCACTTTCACATATGAAGTAAATCTCTCAATGATCTCATTCTTCACCTTAGCAACACCCCTTAATTGGTTTTTACATGTTAAATATAGCACTTTATAGGGGTGGATACATCTTTTTGGAGTGAGATTAGGTGAATTGTTGGGTGGATGGGGTGAAATACTTGCGGATGGCGCAGAATACTTGCGGATAGCGCGAAATACTTGCGGATAGCACGAAATACTTGCGGATAGCGCAGAATACTTGCGGATGGCGCAGAATACTTGCGGATAGCGCGAAATACTTGCGGATAGCACGAAATACTTGCGGATGGCGCAGAATACGTGGGGATAGCACATTACTTATACTTTTTGAAATCCATAATATATTTACAATCTTTAAAAGTACCTTCTCTTGGCAAATTCATACTATTCAATATGCGATGGGCTGTATAGATGTCCACTTGCAAAAACTCCCGGCACTCCCGATTCGTAATGCTCCTTTTGAAAATCAAAAACCACTCCTCTAAATTTCGTATATGTGCCAAATTGTCGTTCACCCCGCAATGCGGACAGTGCCAGGAACGTGGTATCTTAATTAACCCTAGCTTGCCACATGTTCTACACCTTCCCCCTTTTTGGAAATCTCCAAATGATAGTTGATAGGACTCGCAAATGGGTTTTGGAATGTAGGGTCGATGGCTGTTTATCAGTTCTTCGGAAAGCCATTTAAAGGTTGACCCATCGAGTTTTTTCGATTGCATTGGCAGTCTTTTAACAAACGATGGGATCATATTAGGGAATAGAATCCTGGTTTTTGCTGGGGGAACGGCAACGATTTGTTTCGGATAGGCTAAAACCACAGCTCCGTATAGAGGGAGTTGGATACCTCGCCCCTTAAGCCATGCAGACAGGAGTTCGCAATTTCGCTCCAGTTGAACAACGGGACTTTCAAAGGAGTTTCTCTCACTATCCTCCTTCGTGCGAATCAATTGGGGAGGATTGTCCTTAAATTCTAACGTTCCGGCAATGTTTTTTGTTTCGAGAATGACGCCAAAATAGGGGGTCAAAACCGTGTGGTCTATTTGAAAGGTACTGTCTGAAGAAAGGAATAAATCGTGGAAAATATCGTTTTTAAAAGGAAAGGTATGTTGCTGAAGTACATCTGCTACTCTTTCCTCACCGCCAATTCCTGCCTCAATCGCCGCCTGCTTAGCAGATAAAACTGGAACAAGCGGATGTTGTGGAGATAGCCTCCCCTGAGCAGCAATCAAACCTTTTAATGTAAGTGAATCAGATCGTTCCTTCATATTTCACCTCCATAAAGTATCCTAGCACATCCCCCACCCACCGGATATGAATTTCATAAAATTGTAAAAAATATACCTTGTTCGCTATTGACCACATCAGTCAACAGGAGTACAATATCGTTGACTACCTTGGTCAACAGCTATCTTTTCATTAGAAAATAAAAAAGAAAGGGGCTGCCAGAATGTATTCGAAATTTCTCAACCTAGATGAAGAAAAACAAGATCGGATTATAAATGCAGCATTAAAAGAATTTGCCCAGAAAGGATATGATAATGCCTCGACCAATGAAATTGTAAAAGAAGCAGAGATTTCAAAGGGGCTGCTATTCCATTATTTTCAGAACAAAAAGCAATTATATTTCTTTTTGTTTGACTATTGCTATGAACTCATTGCAGAGGAATTTTACAAAAAAGCGGACTTATCGGAACCAGATTTTTTTAATCGAATTCGCCAAGCGGTCACCATTAAAACCGAACTTTTAGCAAAATATCCAGATATCTTTAAGTTCGTTCAAGAGTCATTTTTGGAAGAATCAGCTGAGCTAAAAGTAGAGTTTGAAAAAAGAAGACAGGAACTGACAAAAATCAATACCGAAAAAGTATATGAAGGTATAGATCTCTCACGTTTTAGAGAGGATGTCGATGTTCAAAAAGTCCTGAAAATCATTACGTGGACGTTTGAAAAAATAAGTGATGAAGCGTTGTACAAAGCTAGACTTTCACCAAATCATGAACTCGACTATGAAAAAATCCGTTTAGAAGCGGAAGCGTATTTTGATATTCTTATAAAATGTTTTTATAAAGGGGGCAATCAAGGATGAATGTAATTGAAATCAATAACTTGACGAAGACGTATGGCAAGGCAAGAGGGATTTCAGACATCAGCTTTAATGTAGAACAAGGTGAGATTTTCGGCTTTATCGGTCCGAATGGCGCCGGTAAGTCGACAACCATCCGTACCTTGCTGTCGCTCATCTATCCGACGAGCGGCAGTGCCAAGATATTTGGCAAGGATTGTATCCAGTTTGCTCCAGAAATTAAGAAGGAAATTGGCTACCTGCCTTCTGAAGTTTTTTACTATGACAATATGAAGGTGAAGGATCTCCTAAGCTATTCCGCTAGTTTTTATAAAAAGGATTGCCGTAAGAGAATCAAAGAGTTGGCGGAAATCATGGACTTAGATCTCAACAAAAAAATTGATGATCTTTCCTTAGGAAATAAAAAGAAGGTAGGAATTGTTCAAGGCCTGCTGCACGAGCCTAAGTTGATCATTCTCGATGAGCCGACAAGCGGTCTCGACCCGTTGATGCAGCAAAAATTCTTTGAATTGCTCGAAGATGAAAATAAAAAAGGCGCTACGATTCTATTTTCGTCCCATATCTTAACGGAGGTTCAACGTCTTTGTAACCGGGTTGCCATCATTAAAGAAGGCAAGCTTGTAGCGGTAGAAAAGATTAGTACATTAAAAGAAAATACGCATAAAAAATTCAAAATCGAGACAAACGCCCAGCTCACCCCTAACTATTTTGCCCTAACAGGTGTGAATCAGCTTGAGGTTAAGAATAACGTGACGAGCTTTATTTTTAGCGGAAATATTAATGACATCATGAAGAAGATTGCTGACATTGAAATTACGAATCTTTGGATTGAAGAGCCTGACCTTGAGGAGATCTTTATGCACTACTACGAAAAGGAGGCCTAGGAGACTATGAATATTTTGTTGCATGAATTGAGGGTATATCGGAAATCGACGATTATCTGGTCGATATCGTTAATCTTGATTGTCGTCCTGTTTATGTCTTTATTCCCATCGTTTTCAAAGGATACGGAAGAGTTTACGAAATTACTTGAAGGATATCCAGCGGCGGTTAGAGCTGCATTCGGAATTAACTTGGATAACTTTTTTTCAATTCTAGGATTCTATTGTTATGCGTTATCGTTCATCACTCTTTGCGGAGCAATTCAGGCGATGAATCTCGGTACGGGCATAATCAGCAAGGAAGTCCGTGAAAAAACAGCCGATTTCCTGCTTACGAAGCCAGTTACAAGGACGACAATTATCACTGCTAAGCTCGTGGCAGCCTTGATTTCAATCTTGATCACAAATCTCTTTTATTTGGCAGGAGCGCTCCTAACTGCCTATCAAGTAAAAACAGTAGATTTTAGTCTGAAAGTCTTTATCATGCTTTCGCTGACGGTTCTTTTTATTCAACTGATTTTCCTTGCGATAGGTGTCATCCTTTCGGTGGTGATCCCGAAGATTAAATCAGTACTAACCGTATCGCTTAGTACGGTCTTTGCCTTCTACTTCCTTGGAATGTTCAGTGCGACATCAGGTGATGAAGCGAAACGATATATTTCGCCGTTTAAATACTTTGATACTGCCTATATCATGGAAAATTCTAGCTATGAGACCCCCTTCCTGGTGGCAGGATTGGTCATTTTGATTCTAGCGATTGTGGCAAGCTATGTTATTTATCGAAAAAAGGACATCCACGCAGTCTAATGGAGGTGATTTAGTCATGAATATTTTTTTAAAAGAATTGAAGTCTCATAGAAAATCGCTGATTTTTTGGAGTATTGGTATGTTTCTGATGGTCGCATCTGGGATGGGCAAATATGTTAGTTTATCATCCTCAGGCCAATCGATGAATGAAATGTTAGCCGGGATGCCGAAATCAGTGCTGGCGATTCTCGGGATCGGTGATTTTGATATCTCAACGGCAAGTGGTTATTATGGATTATTGTTTATCTATTTATTATTAATGGCTACAATCCATGCTGCGATGCTCGGAGCAACGATTATTGCCAAAGAAGAACGAGATAAGACATCAGAGTTTTTATTTGTTAAGCCAGTATCAAGAATAACCGTCATTACTGCGAAGCTAGCAGCGGCCGTTTTGAATATCGTGATCTTAAACCTAGTTACCTTTGTTTCATCGATCGCACTTGTGGGAAAATACAGTGATGGGAAAGTGGAAACAGGAGATATTGCCCTGACAATGGTGGGAATGTTCATTTTACAGGTCTTGTTCTTAGTTACCGGAAGTGCCCTTGCGGCGGTCAAAAGGCATTCGAAGTCGGCTGCATCACTGGCTGCAGGGATTTTATTGCTTACGTATGTACTATCAGTGGCCATCGACTTAAATGAGGATATTGAAGGTTTGAAATATTTAACCCCATTTAAATATTTCGAGGCAAAAAATGTGATGAATGGCGGCGGGGTTGAGCTTATCTATGTGGTCTTGTCGGCAGCAATTATTGTAGCGTTTACTGCCTTAACTTATGTGTTTTATAAAAAGCGAGATCTGAATACCTGACAACTCCTTTTGATAATCTGGCAATAGTGTTAATATAAGAATGTCCAATTGTAAAAAGGAGGAATTAACATGGAATATAATACATTACCACCAAAAACATGCTCGGTTGAACGTTTAGTAACGATGGAAAGTGATGTGAAATTAGTCCTTTCCGGGAAAAAGACAGCAACTCGCCGTAATGGCCGCTATGCGGATCCTGGTGAAATCATGACACTTGAAGGACGTGATTTTGTCATCGAACGCGTTTATTCTCAGTCATTAGGAGAGTTAACCGACGATGATGCCCGCCGTGAGGGCTACTCAACGGTCGAAGAATATAAGCAATCAATTCTTGCTTACCATCCAGGAATGCCGTGGCTGCCGCAAATGCGTGTCTGGGTTCATGAATTCCGGGAAGCTGAATAATCACTTGTTAAAGCATAAGTCCTTTCGATAAAGGATTTATGCTTTTTTTGCTATAATATCCCTATTGAAATGACAGGCTGGGGTGCAGGTGCATGCAATTTTTAACAAAGTACATAAAAAAGTATTGGAAGTCGTTTAGTCTAGCGGTACTATTTTTAACCTTTGAAGCAGTAAGTGATTTGCTGATGCCGACAATTATGGCGAAAATCATTGATGTCGGTGTCGCAGGGAAAGACCTAGATTACGTGTTGAAAATGGGCGGATTGATGCTGTTAATTACCTTGTTTGGTGCCATTTCTGCCTCAACAAGAAGTATGATGGCAAGTCATGTTTCCCAAAGCTTTGGCGCGGAGTTACGAGTCGATTTATTTAAAAAAATTCAATCGCTCTCCTTCAAAAATATTGATCAATTTGAACGTGCTTCCCTTGTCACAAGACTGACCAATGATGTCACCCAAGTGCAAAATTTTTCGAACGGATTAATGCGGATTTTTGTAAAAGCCCCCCTATTAGCGATTGGCGGCTTAATCATGGCAACACGATTGAATCTTCACCTTGCCGTTGTCTTGGCAGTGGTTGTTCCGATTGTTGCCTTGTTTATTGTTTTAAATTTACGTTTAGGATTTCCGCGTTTCGCCAAGGTGCAAAACGCACTTGATCGGGTGAACGGTGTCATGCGTGAGTATTTATCCGGTGTCCGTGTGGTCAAAGCATTTAATCGATTTGATGTCGAGGTGAATAAATTTGAGCAAGCGAATGAGGAATTCAAAGATCGCTCCGTGGCCGCAGCACGGTTAATGGCCGTTTTTAGCCCGGCGATCATGCTGACGGTGAACCTTGGCATTGTTGTTGTTCTTTGGCTCGGCGGTTATGGCGTGGATAATGGAACTGTTCAGGTCGGCCATATTATCGCTTTTATTAACTATATGACACAAATTCTCTTCTCACTGATGATGATTTCGATGGTGTTTACGATGTTTGTTCGTGCGAGAATTTCTGCGGTAAGGATTGGCGAGGTATTTGCTCTCGAGGATTCAGTAACATGGAAGGAAGAGGAATCTGTCGCACCTGCTGTCAAAGGTAGAATTGATTTTGAACATGTTGATTTTTCCTATGAAGGCACAAGTGGCGAGCCGGTATTGAAAAATATCCACTTTAGCTGTCTGCCAGGGGAAATGGTAGGAATCATTGGATCTACAGGTTCTGGAAAAAGCACGTTAGTTAGCTTGATCCCACGCTTTTATGAGGTTAGTTCCGGGACGATTAAGGTGGATGGTGAGGATATTCGAAATGTCTCCCCGAAACGATTAAGGGAAAAGATTGCCATCGTCCCTCAGAAGAACATTCTATTTACAGGAACAGTGGCTGAAAATATTAAATGGGGTAAAGAAGATGCGGAGGAAAAGGAGATTATCGCTGCAGCGGAAAGGGCATGTGCCGATGAGTTTATTTCAGCTTCTCCAGAAGGCTATCAAACAAGAATGGGTCAGGGCGGGGTAAATTTTTCCGGTGGCGAGAAGCAGCGGCTGTCCATTGCTCGCGCGTTAATAAAAAAGCCGGAAATCTTAATCCTAGATGATAGTACCAGTGCTGTCGATGTCGCCACAGAGGCGCGAATCAAGGCAAGCTTAAAGAAATATGCTGAAGGGTTGACTTGCCTCTTGATTGCCCAACGGATTACATCAATCATCGATGCCGATAAAATTATTGTTCTCGACCATGGTGAAGTCGTGGGAATCGGAAAGCATGAGGAATTAATCAGAAACTGTACGGTTTACCGGGAAATCTATCAGTCTCAAATTGGCAAGGAGGTGCTCTAATGGCGTCGGAATCATCACAAAACACACCACCACCTATGCCAGGCCCGCAAGTTCGACCTGGAGGATTTGGTCATGGCCGGAGAGGCCCGGTAGTAAAGCCAAAGAATTTCAAGGAGACAATGAAACGATTATGGCAGTACGTTGATAAGGAAAGGAACAGACTAATTGTTGTATTTCTCTTTATCCTCGTTAGTGCGGTGCTGGCATTACTGGCCCCTTATTTAATCGGGAAGGCGATTGACGCGATCCATCTGCAAGGGATCGATTTCAACTTTCTGAGCGTGATGGTATTTATTCTGATGGCTGCTTATTTGTTGGATGCCGTGATGAATTTTTTACAGGGCTGGTTGATGGCAGGTATTTCGCAGCGAATTGTTAAGAGATTGAGGGATGCCCTTTTTAAAAAATTGCAAAAGCTGCCGATTGCCTTTTTTGATCAGCGGACACATGGAGAGCTGATGAGTAGGCTCGCCAATGATGTGGATAATGTCAGTAATTCGATTTCTCAGTCGATTACGCAATTAATGTCCGGGATCATTGTAATTGCCGGTTCTTTGATCATGATGCTGGTGTTAAGCCCGATATTAACATTAGCCAGCTTAGTCACTGTCCCGCTCGTCTTTTTGCTGACGCGAACGATCGCAAAAAGGACTAGTGTATTATTCAAAGCCCAGCAGGTTCAATTGGGAAAATTAAATGGTCAACTTGAAGAAACGATCTCTGGGATTGAAGTGGTAAAGGCGTTTAATCATGAGGAAAAGGTGATCGCCGAGTTTGAAGCGGTCAATGAAAAGCTGCGTGAGGTCGGCCTTAAGGCGCAAATCTGGTCGGGATTTTTAATGCCGATTATCAACGTCATCAATAATTTAGGATTTGCAATTGTGGCTGTTGTCGGGGGAATCCTTGCGGTAAAAGGAATGATGACGGTGGGAGCGATTGCCAGCTTTATTACCTATTCGCGGCAGTTTGTCCGCCCACTCAATGACCTTGCGCAAATTTTTAATATCCTTCAATCCGGTGTTGCAGGAGCGGAGCGGGTGTTCGAAGTCATCGATGAGCCAGAGGAAACGGCCGATCAGCCTGGAGCTATTCCGCTTGCAAAGCCCAAAGGACATGTCGTGTTTGAAAATGTCAGCTTCGGCTATCGGGAGGATGTCCCGATTTTAAAAAATGTCAGTTTTGAAGCGGAGATTGGCAGCAGTACCGCCTTAGTTGGACCTACCGGAGCAGGGAAAACAACGATCGTGAATTTACTAACTCGATTTTACGATGTGACAGGAGGCAGAATTCTGTTAGATGGGCGCGATATTAGGGAATACACTCGTGACAGCTTAAGAAGCAGCTTCGGCTTTGTGCTGCAAGATACCTATTTGTTTTCTGGAACGATTAAAGACAATATCAAGTATGGTAAACCAGAGGCAACGGATGATGAAGTTATTTCAGCAGCAAGGATGGCCAATGCCGATACGTTTATTAATCGTCTGCCGCGCGGGCTTGAAACGAAACTATCGGAGAATGGCGGTAACTTAAGTCAGGGTCAGCGCCAGTTACTGGCGATTGCCAGAGTAATCCTTGCCAAGCCTGCGGTTCTGATCCTGGATGAGGCGACCAGCAGTATTGATACTCGGACAGAGCGGCATATTCAAGCAGCATTGCTTCACTTAATGGAGGGACGAACCAGCTTTATCATCGCTCACCGTTTAAATACGATTCGCGATGCCGACACGATCATGGTCATCGACAACGGCCAAATCATCGAACACGGAAACCACGATACCTTAATGGAACAGCAAGGAAGGTACTATCAGATGTTTGATAATCAATTTAAAAACGTAGAAATCGCAGCGGAATGAGAGAGGATGCAGGGGCATTCTCCTTTTTTAGTGACAAGTGTAAAGACAGTTGTTAAAATACTATAGGGAATTATGATTTTCTTTTTATACCTAAAAAGCTAGTAATGGGGAATAATTCTACTAACTGGCATTTATACAGGAGGAATAGAATGGAAAAACAGATGGCGGCTCCAAACAGGAAACTGCTTTGGATTGCCGGAACGGGCTGGATGTTTGATGCAATGGATGTAGGGATGCTTTCCTTCATTATTGCCGCATTAAAAGTGGAATGGGATTTAACAGCTCAGCAGATGGGCTGGATTGGCAGTATCCAATCGATTGGGATGGCTGTTGGTGCCCTGATTTTTGGGGTAATGGCAGACAGAATCGGGCGTAAAAATGTTTTTATTATTACTTTATTATTATTTTCTCTCGGCAGTGGTGTTTCGGCTTTGGCGACAGGCTTATTTATGTTCCTTGTGCTAAGGTTTTTCATTGGAATGGGATTAGGCGGCGAGCTTCCAGTAGCGTCAACCCTTGTGTCTGAAAGTGTTCCAGCAGAAAAAAGAGGCCGCGTCGTTGTTTTGCTAGAAAGTTTTTGGGCGGCGGGCTGGTTAATTGCTGCAATTATTTCCTATTTCGTGATTCCGAAATTTGGCTGGCAGATTGCCCTGCTATTAAGCGCTGCACCGGCGCTTTACGCTCTTTATTTACGCATCAACTTGCCGGATTCACCACGATATGAAGCGGTGAAAAAGACAAAGAAAATATCTGTCATGGAAAGCTTGGCTGCATTATGGTCGAATGAACATCGTCGTCAAACCATCATGCTCTGGATCGTTTGGTTTTGTGTCGTCTTTTCTTATTATGGAATGTTCTTATGGCTGCCAAGTGTTATGGTCATGAAAGGCTTTAGTTTAATCAAGAGCTTCCAGTATGTCTTAATTATGACACTTGCCCAATTGCCAGGTTATTTTACGGCAGCATGGTGCATTGAACGATTTGGGCGGAAGTTTGTCCTTATTGTCTATTTACTTGGAACTGCGATTAGTGCCTATTTATTCGGTAATGCTGATACAGAGGCATTTTTAATGATTTTTGGAATTTTATTATCGTTCTTTAATTTAGGTGCTTGGGGCGGTTTATATGCTTACACGCCAGAACAGTACCCGACGGTGATTCGTGGTACCGGATCAGGAATGGCAGCATCCTTTGGGCGTGTTGGCGGAGTACTCGGGCCATTATTGGTTGGTTACTGGGTCACACAAGAAATGGCGATTGGGACGATTTTTACAATCTTTTGTATCTCCGTTCTTCTTGCTGTATTTGCTGTTCTCTTTTTAGGAAAAGAAACAAAAAATCAAGAATTAGAATAATTTTTATGAGTGAGAGATTTCTATTCCGAAATCTCTCTTTTATTTTTTAGTACAGTATAATTTTACTTTATTAGAGAGTTAAAAATTCCTTGATTCTCTTAATAATATCCTATCTGAATAGTGGTAAGTAGCATTATTTGGGTTTTTACAGAATTATATTGAAATAATTCGTCGAAAGACTAGACGAATAGAAAAATATCTTGTACAATGTTTTCAGAATATTATCTCTTTTGGGAACAGTGGGATAATTGAGAGCAGTACAGGGGAGACAACAAAATAGGGGGGTATATGTGTGAGAAAGAAAAAATTGGCGGGACTTTTTATGTCGCTCATGGTAGCGGCAGGCGTGATGGCGGGATGTAATTCATCGTCAAGCACGGGCGGAGGCGGAAAAGATAGCGAAACGATTAAAATCGGGGCGAATCTTGAGCTTTCTGGCGGTGTAGCATCTTATGGTCAATCGATTGAAGAGGGTCTTGATTTGGCTTTAGAAGAAATCAACAAAGAAGGAATTGACGGTAAGAAACTCGAGCTTGTAAAAGTAGACAATAAATCTGAAGCATCAGAAGCAACAAATGGCGCGATTAAGCTGATCAGCCAAGATAAGGTATCAGCAATCATCGGTGCGGCAACAAGTGGAAATACATTAGCACAAGTAGAACTTGCTCAGAAAAATAAAACACCTTTAATTACACCAACTGGTACCAATCCAACAGTAACCTTGAAAGATGGCGTCTTAAATGACTACGTTTTCCGTACTTGCTTCATCGACCCATTCCAAGGAACTGTAGCCGCGAACTTTGCTGCTAATGATCTTAAAGTTAAAAATGCGGCGATTATCATCGATAGCTCTAGTGACTATGCAAAAGGCCTAGCTGCTGCCTTCCAAAAATCTTTTGAAAAGAGCGGCGGGAAAATCGTTGCGGAAGAAGCATATATCGCTAAGGATACAGATTTCAACGCAATTCTAACAAATATTAAGGCAAAAAACCCAGAATTCGTATTCCTTCCAGGGTATTATGAAGAAGTTGGTTTAATCATTAAGCAAGCTCGTGCACTTGGAATTGAAGTTCCATTCATGGGCGGCGACGGTTGGGACTCTCCTAAACTAGTAGAAATTGCAGGAAATGATCCATTAAACAATACGTTCATTACTAACCACTACTCTTCTGGTGACTCTGATAAGAAGGTACAAGATTTCGTAAAAGCATTCCAAGATAAGTATGATGGAAAATCTCCAGATGCATTTAACGCTTTAGGTTACGATTCTTTATACTTCCTTGCTGATGCGATTAAGCGTGCCGGAAGCTCTGAACCAGCAAAAATTCAAAAAGCACTTGAAGAAACAGACGGACTTTCTTTAGTATCTGGTACTTTAAAGCTTGATGAAAATCATGACCCTGTTAAATCTGCCGTTATCCTTGAGTACAAAGACGGCAAGCAAGAATTTAACACAAAAGTAAATCCGTAATTTTATAGAGGCAAACAGAATAGGGAGTTGTTAGGACTCCCTATTCATACTTATTAGATATAGTAATATTTTCCTATTTTTGGGAGGAGACTTGGTCATGGAATTTTTACAGCAGCTTGTTAACGGAGTGTCTTTGGGTAGTATTTATGCACTGATTGCCCTTGGTTACACGATGGTATACGGCATTGTTAAACTTATCAATTTTGCCCATGGAGATGTCTTCATGGTCGGTGCATTTATTGGCTTTTATTCGATTACCGTACTAGATTTAGGATTTTTCCCATCCTTGCTGACCTCGATGGCTACTTGTGCGCTTTTAGGTGTTTTAATTGAACGGATTGCCTATAAGCCACTAAGAAATGCCACAAGAATTGCCGCTTTGATCACGGCTATTGGGGTTTCTTTATTGATTGAATATGGTGTGATTTATGTTCGCGGAGCACAGCCAGAGGCTTATCCAAGCGATATCATCCCTACGAAGAGTTTAGAATTACTTGGAGTAAAAATAAGCAGTCAGTCCTTGCTTATTTTAGGAACTTCGGTTGTTTTAATGATTTTGTTGCAATTTATCGTTCATAAAACAAAGATTGGGAAAGCGATGCGTGCAGTTTCGTACGACATGGATGCTGCCCGTTTGATGGGAATTAACGTCAACAATACAATTTCTGCTACCTTCGCAATTGGATCAGCTCTTGCAGGTGCAGCAGGTGTAGCATTTGGTATGTATTATACAAAAATTGAACCATTAATGGGGATTATCCCTGGTCTTAAGGCCTTCGTTGCGGCCGTGCTTGGTGGTATCGGTATCATTCCTGGTGCCATGGTTGGCGGACTTTTATTGGGTGTCATTGAGTCACTTGTCAGTGCAGCTGGCTTTTCGTTATGGAGAGATGGCGTTGCGTTTGTCGTTTTGATTTTAATTTTGATTTTCCGTCCTGCCGGTTTATTCGGTAAAAATGTCAGGGAAAAGGTTTAGGGGGTCTATGGCGATGAAAATTCTCAATCAAGCTAAAGGTTTTTGGACCTCAATCGTTTTGGCTATTGTCTTAGGAATTGTCGTGCAGTTTTTAATTACGGGTGAAATGATCAACTTCTTTTATGTCAACACTTTGTACTTTATTGGGATTAACATTATTTTGGCCGTAAGCTTACATTTAATTATTGGGATTACTGGTCAGTTTTCAATTGGACATGCAGGCTTCCTGGCAGTTGGAGCATATGCTTCCGCTATTGTCACCATGAAGCTAGAGCTTCCTTTCGCATTAGGGATCGTCGCAGGTGGTGTGGCTGCCGCACTGGCGGGTCTGATTATCGGGATCCCTACATTAAGGCTAAAAGGGGATTATCTTGCGATTGCAACTCTAGGTTTTGGTGAAATTGTTAGGATTGTCTTTTTAAATATTGATTATGTTGGCGGAGCCAGCGGAATGACAGTTACACAGATGACCACTTGGCCTTGGTTGTTTGGCGGTGTGTTATTAACGATTCTTGTGATTCGCAACTTTACAAATTCCACTCATGGCCGTGCTTGTATTTCTGTTAGGGAAAATGAAATTGCAGCAGACGCTATGGGGATTAATACGACGTATTATAAGGTTATCGCTTTTGTGATCGGCTCGTTTTTTGCCGGGATTGCTGGTGCCTTATACGCTCACAACTTTTTCATTATCCAGCCAACAAACTTCGGGTTCTTAAAGTCATTTGATATTTTAATCTTTGTTGTACTTGGCGGTTTAGGTAGTATGTCCGGTGCGGTCATTGCTGCCATTTTGCTAACGATTATTTCTACGTTCCTGCAAAGCTATCCTGAAGTTCGGATGATCATCTACAGCTTAGTCCTGATCATTATGATGCTGTACCGTCCACAGGGATTATTAGGTACGAGAGAATTGACCTCATTCTTTAAGATCGGAAAATCGACTAAAGGAGGAGTTAAAGATGACAGCAAACACACCGTTGCTTAAAGTTAATAGTGTCGGTATCCGCTTTGGCGGTTTGAAGGCAGTTTCTGACGTAAACGTCGAGTTAAGGCAAGGAGAACTTGTCGGACTGATTGGACCAAATGGTGCTGGGAAGACAACGTTTTTCAACCTGTTAACTGGTGTTTATGTTCCGACAGAAGGATCGATTGAATTAGACGGAGACAAATTAAATGGTTTAGCTCCATTTAAAATTACGAAAAAAGGAATCAGCCGTACGTTCCAAAACATTCGTTTATTTAGTGAACTATCGGTTCTCGATAATGTAAAGGTTGCTTACCATTCGCTTGCAAAGCATTCGATCATGAGTTCCATCTTCCGCCTCCCTTCTCACTTTTCAGAGGAAAAGTATATGGAAGAGAAAGCGATTGAGTTTTTAAAAATTTTCAATTTAGATTCATTCATGCATGAGAAAGCGAAGAACTTGCCGTACGGTCAGCAGCGCCGCTTGGAAATTGCCAGGGCGCTGGCGGCAAATCCAAAATTATTGCTGCTAGACGAGCCAGCTGCCGGAATGAATCCACAAGAAACAGAAGAATTGATGAATTTGATCGCGTTAATCCGAAAGAAATTTGATTTAACGATTCTTTTAATCGAACATGATATGGGCTTAGTCATGGGTGTTTGCGAACGGATTTATGTTCTCGACCATGGCCAATTGATTGCCGATGGAACTCCTGAACAAATCAGAAACAATCCTAAAGTCATCGAAGCGTATCTTGGGGAGGAGGTTTCATAATGCTGAAAATTGATGATATTAACGTGTACTACGGCAATATTCATGCATTAAAGGGTGTTTCTTTGGAGATTAATCAAGGTGAAATTGTTACCCTAATTGGTGCCAATGGTGCCGGTAAAAGTACTTTATTAAAAACGATCTCAGGCCTGCTTAAGCCTAAAAGCGGTGATCTTATATTTGAAGGTAAATCCATTTCTGGCAAGGTGGCACAGTCGATTGTGAAGCAAGGTTTATCCCATGTTCCCGAGGGACGCCGCGTATTTGCTAACATGTCAGTGGAGGAGAATCTTGAATTAGGTGCTTACTTGCGGAAGGATAAACAAGGGATTCGTGAGGATTTCGAAAAGGTTTATCAGTTGTTCCCACGTTTGCATGAGCGCCGCAAACAGCTTTCCGGGACATTATCAGGTGGTGAGCAGCAAATGCTTGCCATGGGACGAGCGTTAATGGCAAGACCAAAGCTGCTGCTGTTGGATGAGCCTTCGATGGGGCTGGCCCCGCTGTTAGTAAAAACGATTTTCCGGATTATTGAGGAAATCAACCAAACGGGGACAACGATTCTATTGGTTGAACAGAATGCCAATATGGCCTTGTCGATCGCAGATCGTGCCTACGTTATAGAAACTGGAAAAATCGTCATCTCCGGTTCTTCCGAAGAACTCAATCAAAGCGATCAGATCCGCATGGCTTATCTGGGCGGACATTAATAAAAAAAGACGTGTGGGCTCACACGTCTTTTTCCTATTCTATTGCTTTCTGACGCTTTGGCTCGAGTTTAAATTGGTGACGGAGCTGTGGTCGGAGTGCATGTTTGATTTTACTTACATATTCCTCATAAAGCTGCTCTAATCCAACATGTGCCAGCGAGAAGAAGTTCGCGTAATTCTTTTGCACATCCCACTTCAGTTCATTTTTACCACAAATACTATATTTATTTAATTCTTCAATTTCCTCTTGGATTTTTGCTAATTCCACTTGCTGCTTATCTTCAGGAAGCGAAAGAACATAATCAATCTTTTCAATATAAGCCTTGGATTTCTCAATTTTCCCTTTAATTTCCGTATAGCCTGCTTGATCAATCAGCCCATACTTTAATTTCATCTCGTTTAGTTTTTGTGCCGCATCATAAGTAGAGTTCACAATGTCATCGCGTGTCATCTGCTTCGTTTCATAGCTGAGCATATGCTTCCATGACGGCTGAGTGATCGCCTTGCGGTGGTCTTCAAGTGTATGACAGAATTTTTTAAAACCATGAAGCTCTGGATTTTCAAATGCTGCACTCGCTGGGTCTAGGAAAGGTGCAAGCGGTGCGACAAAGTAAAACAGCCTCGGATCCTTGTTACATGCTAAGTGAATTTTTTCACAAAAATCAATGTTTTCAATAGCACTCTGGTATGTTTGGCCAGGAATACCCGTCATAAAAAATAAATCGATTTTTTTTGCGCCATGCTTTAAGGCAAAATTAAGCGTTTCGAAAACTTTTGGGTTCGTACAATTGAATTTGGAATTATAACGTCTGATTTTTTCATCATGCGTTTCCAATGTAATTTCAATGCTGTATTTTGGACAGCTATCATTCATCATTTGAAAGAATTCTTCACCCGCATATTGGAAGAGTTCAAAGACAATTTCATTTTTTAGATTCAGCTTCTTCAAACGGCTGAAGAACTCCTTCACATACTCACGGCCACCCTGGCGCAGGTCATGAAGAATAAAGATCGGTGCCCGGCTAAAGCGTGAAATAAATTGAATGTCATCGACCAGCTTTTCTGGTGAGCGTAAGGCAAGCGAGCTTCGACCACAGTTTTGATCGTAGGCATCCTTTGAGCCTCCGCAAATGAGACAGTTTTGCGAACAGCCTCTTGCGGTTAACAGGGCTGTATTGGGATATTGCAGCCAGCCCTTATAGGGCAGCGGGTCAAGGAAGTTTTTATATTTAAACACCGAGCGGATCGTATAGCGATAGCCTGGAACATCGATATCATTTAAATCCTCTGGCACATATGTAATCGAATTATAGCCAATTTCTGTCCCTTTTTTCCAGGTCAAGTTTGGGATATCAACATAATGGGTATTGCCTGTCTCTAATTTATTCATCCAAAGCAGCATTAGCTTTTCGGTAGAATCACCGCGCATCACAAAATCAATGAACGGATACTGGATTAACTCTTTATGATAATAGGTTGCAGATAGTCCGCCGAAAATGATGGGTTTATCAGGATGGAGCTTTTTGACGATTTTAGCCAATTCAATACTGCCATGGGCATGCGGCAGCCAGTGAAGGTCAATTCCGAAGGCGCGCGTCTTGATTTTTCTAAGCTTCGCTTCCACATCAAATTTCTCACTCATTAGCATCCGGTTAGCAATATTGATGATCTTAACCCGAAGTCCGTAGCGCTCAAGATAGTCAGCAATACTCGTTAACCCGATTGGGTACATTTCAAACACTGGTGATGACGGGACTACATCGCTTATCGGACCTGCAAGCAGGGAATTTTTTCGAAAATCATAAACACTTGGTGCATGTAATAAGACTAAATCATATTTCATAGGTGTCATCCTTTGCTAGTTTTATTAGATTCGGACAATGGTTGATATATGTGAATAACTTCACAAATAAATAAACTTCTATAGTGGGTAATAAGCTGTTTCCCCTTAATAAAAGGATTCCTTTGGATAATTTAAGTTTACTATATATCGAGGTTGATAGAGTGACAAACGGGTGACAACAATATGGAGATTCCGTGTTAAACCTACGGGTATAGTTATAAGCAGCTTTAACCCAATTCGGGCTGTTAACATACTGTAAAAGGAACGCATAATAAAGGAGGAATATGTTCGTGTATTATTATGGTTATCCGAATCATTACAGTATGTATCCTGTTTATGATGAACGCCAATTTCCATTTATGCCGCCGCCATTCGGTGGAGGTGGCGGGCAGCCTGGATTTCCGCCATTCGGTGGCGGTGGACAACAAGGTTTCCCGCCCTTTGGAGGCGGAGGCCAGCAGTTTCCACCATTTGGCGGAGGCGGAGGGCAGCAAGCAGGAGCTCCTTCCACCCCACCACCGTCGTACACTCCACAAGAATCACCGCAATTATATGCCGTGGATCCTGGAGCCATCAGGGGCTGTTTGTACCGATTTACCTATGTTTGGCTAAATAATGGAAATAGCTTCTGGTTCTATCCGACCTATGTCGGCCGAACCTCAGTTGCTGGCTATCGCTGGCGCGGGTTCCGTTGGGAGTACTTCGGAATTGATCTAAATAGAATTCGCTCATTTAGATGCTCTTAAGAGAGAGGGGAGTGCTTCTTTAAGCAGCTCCCCTCTTTTTAGATGGAAAAATTGTTATAATAAATGGAAAAAAGGATGATTTAGTGTGGCACAGGTGAAGACCAATGCGATTCGAATCCTTGATTCGAAGAAGATCGCCTATGAAATACTTACATATGAAAATAAAGACGGGAAAATTGATGGGGTTTCTGTTGCTGAAAAAATTGGCCGAAATCCGCAGGAGGTCTATAAAACTCTCGTTGCACAAGGGGCAAGTAGAAATATTTATGTCTTTGTCATCCCGGTTGAGGATGAGCTCGATTTAAAAAAAGCCGCGAAAGCAGCTGGTGAAAAGAAGGTAGAAATGATACCCGTGAAGGATATCCAAAAATGGACAGGCTATATTCGCGGTGGGTGCTCCCCGGTTGGGATGAAAAAAGAGTATCAAACTTTTATTGATGAAAGCTCTGGAATCCATGCGAACATCATTGTTAGTGCAGGAAAAATCGGTGTGCAAATGGTTGTGAAGCCCGAAGATTTAATCGCAGTTACGAATGGAGAAACAATCGATTTAGTAAAGTGAACCTAGGCATTCACCTATAGTGGGATGCCGGCATATGATAGGATGTGAAAAAGTCACTACTAAGGGGTGGATAAAGTGGCAGGAAAAATCTTAAATTACTATGCTGGCGGAAATACAGCTAGGGGATTTCATAGTCTATATGATTCAAATCTCCAAGGTCTTGACCGTGTTTATATCCTAAAAGGCGGCCCAGGTACAGGAAAATCCTCGCTGATGAAAAAGATTGGCCATGAGTGGGCTGAAAAAGGGTTAGATATTGAATTTTTACATTGCTCATCTGACACGAGCTCAATTGATGGAGTGTTAATTCCCGCTTTGAAGGTGGGTATTGTCGACGGGACAGCTCCTCATGTCATTGAACCAAAAGCACCTGGCGCAATCGAACAATATATCAATCTTGGGGAAGCCTGGGATGTGCGGATCTTGGCGGAGCATAAAAAAGCTATCCAAAAACTAACCAATCAGATCAATCATGCTTATAAACAAGCATATGCAACCTTTAAGCAAGCGCTGGATATTCATGATGACTGGGAAAAAATTTATATTGATAACATGGATTTTGAAAAGGCAGACCAGCTAACGAATAAACTCATTCAGTCCTTCTTTGGAAAAATGAAATTAAACAAGAATTCAGATGTCCGCCATCGCTTTTTAGGAGCGGCAACACCAGCGGGTGCTGTTGATTTTGTTCCGAATTTAACCGAGGATATTGTGAAGCGTTACTTTATAAAAGGGCGTCCGGGATCTGGTAAGTCGACGATGTTGAAAAAAATCGCTGCGGCTGCGGAAGCAAGAGGTTTTGATGCCGAGGTTTATCATTGCGGCTTCGATCCTAACAGCCTTGACATGGTGATTTTACGCGAATTAGGCATTGCGATTTTTGATAGTACGGCACCGCATGAATATTTCCCAAGCCGTGCAGGCGATGAAATTATTGATATGTATGAACAGCTGATTACACCGGGGACAGACGAAATATATGAGGATAAAATAGCCCCGATTGCTGCTGGATATAAAGCAAAAATGAAGGAAGCCATTTCTTATTTAACTCATGCTAAAGAGTACCATGACGAGCTGGAAGCCATTTATGTTTCCGCTATGAATTTCTCTATTGTGGAGAACATTCAAAATAAAATTGCTGAGGAAATAAGAGAATTGGCTGCAGTTAATAGCCAATAATAAAGTGGAAAGACTGTCCCTAATAGGGGCAGTTTTTGGTTTTCAGGATGACAAATTACCTCAGGGAGATAATAATAATAAATCTGGATAGAAAGAGTGAAGAAAAATGAATGATAATTCAAAGCTTGAAACGTCTGAAGCAAATATAAAACTAAACAAGCAGCTTGAGGATGGAAAGACCCATGCCCCTATACTCGGGTCTGAAGCGGAAAAAGCAAACATAGAATTGCAGGAGCAATTTAGCGCTGATAGTGAACAGAAAGATCTTAGAACTTCACCGACTGCAATTGTAACTCCTCAATAAAAAAAAGAAGCCGGCATTTTGATTCTGTACTGCACCCCAAAAGTTAGAGTGAAATCTAACTTTTGGGGTGTATTTTTATGGCTAAATATAGTGAAGAATTTAAGTTAATGTTGGTAAAAGAGTACCAAGAAGGAAAATTGGGATACAGTTT
>NZ_JBSLYA010000014.1:0-93189 GCF_053749995.1 Neobacillus sp. K501
GATTCGCTCGACTTGCATGTATTAGGCACGCCGCCAGCGTTCGTCCTGAGCCAGGATCAAACTCTCCAAGAAAGTTGATATAGCTCATAAAGTTACGTTGGCTTAGTTTCTATAGTAGAAACTAAAATATTATTGTTTGTTGACGTTTTTGTTTGTTTAGTTTTCAAAGAGCAACTAGTACGTCGCCCAAAAGCGACTCCTTTAATTTAACACATCTCAATTCGCAAAGTCAACAACTTTTTTTTTTTTTTTCGTTACGACTCTCTCGAAGAGGACGAGATTTAATATAACATGATATAAAAATGATTGCAATATAATTTTTAACTTTTTTTTGATTTGCTAACATCCCACTATAAAACCGACTTCCTGTTTGATGAGGGAATAAAAGTATAATTAAATAGAGGATAACTATGAAAGTGTAACGAAATCATAAAATATAGGATAACTGTATAAATAATTATAATAACGATTATTTAAATTTTCTGTCATTGGACGTGAAACTTCATGGAATATGTAGATATTGATATGTTAATTAAATTAGGTATTTCAGCAGTATTTGGGCTTATCATTGGACTTGAACGTGAATTAAAAAGAAAACCAGTTGGTCTAAAGACAAGTTTGGTAATATCCGTCGTAAGTTGTCTTCTAACGATTGTATCAATTGAATCCGCCTATATGTTTCCTAATTCTGATGATGTAAGAATCACAATGGATCCGCTCCGACTTGCAGCACAAATCGTTTCAGGAATTGGTTTTTTAGGAGCTGGTGTTATCCTTAGAAGAGGTAATGACAGCATCTCCGGCCTAACCACTGCAGCGATGATTTGGGGAGCAGCGGGAATTGGGATTGCTGTAGGTGCCGGCTTTTATATCGAAGCATTTGTTGGAGTTGCCTTACTAATCATTAGTGTAGAATTTATGCCCTATTTAATGAAACTCGTTGGTCCTAAACAATTAAGAGAAAAAGAAATTATGCTTCAGCTTTTTATTCGAGATCAAATCCAAATTGAAAAAGCGATAACCTCATTAATGGAGAAAAAATATATTATCCGCAGAATCCGAATTAAGGATTTAGACAATGGTGATCATCTTGTTCAAATATTGGTTGCTGTGGATTACCGTGAAAGAACAACCGATGTCTATTCATCTGTTTCCGCACTTGAAGGTGTTAAAAAAGTTGAAATCGAGAGCATGAGTTAAGGACCAAACTTTCTTGGTCCTTTTCAAAAAAATTCTCTTGCCAGAATGCTTTGATGCAGATATAATTTTCTTGTACCACTTATACGGGGGCTTAGCTCAGCTGGGAGAGCGCTTGCATGGCATGCAAGAGGTCGTCGGTTCGATCCCGATAGTCTCCATACGATTTTGACCATGTTAACGCATGGTCTTTTTTGTTTTTGATCAAACAGTAATCAAGTTTATTATCATAGTTAAATTTATCTCCCAAAAGATTAATCTTGTTAATTTGTTAATAATCATTCGAGGTAAATGAATGGTTATTTTTTATGTTAATTTGCTCTATAGGAATTACATAATTTTCTAATTCAAGGGAATAATTGTCATAAGAATATTATTGGGATGTGATTAATCGGTGGATGAGTTATTACATAAAATAAAAGGATCTCTTGGTGACAATGATGATTTCTTCTTTCAGGAAAAAATATATTTTAACAACCCAGTAATGCTTTTAGGCATTAAAACTATCGTTGATTTACCAAACACACTAGCAACCATTCAACATCATCTTGAGAACACGTACACAAGTTATTCATCATTGGTGATGTTTTTAGAAGCATTGGGTGAAAGGCTGGATCCAGCTACTAATCAAGCCGTGTCATCTATATTAGAAGGAAACCTGCTAATCTACAGCCCCGAAAACAGAATTCTAGTTAAAATCACCCCAGTTTCAAAGTCGCTTACACGCTCCATCGAACCTCCATCCAATGAAAATCTCCTCCAAGGTTCATTAAGTTCCTTTAATGAAGATATGGACACAAACTTAGGATTAATAAGAAAACAGCTGATTACAAAATCCTTGCAGATTCGGACAATTTCTATTGGAAAGAAACAGACTAAAGGCATTTCTATTATTTATGACCTAAATTATGCTGATCAAAAGTTAGTACAAAAAATCATTGACCAGGTGCACTCGAAAAAAAACATGACAGTTAATCATCTTCAGGATATTAACAAAATGTTTGGAATCTCCCCATGGAGTGTGCTATCCCAATATAACACCACCGAAGCGCCTCAAGAGGCAGTGAAATTTCTATTAAAAGGGAGAATTATTATGTTTGTGGATAGAATCCCGTTTGCTTTAGTTATTCCTAGTTTGTTCTGGGACATGTTTGCAACAGGAAATGATCGTAACTATCCATTTTTGATAATGTTATGTATACGTTCCTTACGGATTATCGGAGTATTATCAACTTTAATTATACCAGGGCTGTATGTTGCCTTGGTTGCGGTTAATCCTGAGGTCTTAAAAATCGAATTAGCATTATCTGTTGCACAAACACGTGAGGGAGTTCCATATCCAGCACTTATTGAGATTATTTTTCTGCTTATTATTCTTGAATTAGTATTAGAAGCCAGTGTGAGGCTTCCAAATAGTATTGGTCCAACGATCACTATGGTTGGTGGTATTATTCTTGGACAAGCAGCAGTGGAAGCACGGCTCGTTAGCAATCTGCTTATCATTATTTTAGCCGCAACGACCATCGCCAATTCTACGATTGTTGGTTTTCGAAACTCTATCTCGATTCGCTTATTTAAATATGGAATTCTCGTCCTTGCCTCTATATATGGGATTTTCGGGATATTGGCAGGGTTATTCCTTGTTTGTACATATCTTGGCAGTATCAGCACTTTCGGGATTCCATCCCTCAACTTTACTTCTTTTAAGGGTGACGACAAAAGTGGATAAAAGTTTACATGTAGTTTCAATGTACCTCCTAACTCATTTAGGACTTATTTTCTTTTTATATCCTGGAGATGTCATTGCCAGCACTGAGGCTGGGCATTGGCTGCCAATTATGATAGGTGAAGTCGTTCATTTCACCATAATCATGGTATACATGAAAGGATTGAGCTATTTTCCAAACGAAGACATCATCCATATTTATTCTAAAAGAGTTGGGAAATGGACTTCGCTTTTTTTTCTTCTGCCCATTGCCCTCTATTTCTTTGCGGTTATTATAATTACTGTACGAACCTACTCAGAAATAGTATCTATCGTTTTATTGTCAAATACCCCTTTGTGGGCGGTCTTAGCACTAATCTTAATTGTATCTTTTAGTCTTGCCGCACAAGGGGTGGATGCCATTTTCCGCACTGGGGTCTTGCTGGCGTTTCTTTTTCTTCCATTAGTCATTTTTATCTTTTGCATTTCTTTTCAAAATGTCGATTGGTATTATGTATTCCCTTTACTAGATAAAGATTTTTCCTTTTTTACCACTTCCAATTTCCTTAAAAGCTTTTTTGCTTTTGGTGGTGGGTTTTTGTTCCTTGGTTTTATACAGCCTCAGCTTCCTTATAGCAAGAAGTATGTCATTTATACCGCGGTAGCTCTTATTCCTTGTTTTTTATTTTCTGTTTATATCCCCATTCTAACCTTTGGACAAGCGACAGCATCAACCTTTATTTTTCCTTTTGTTGTTGCAGTGGATGCTGTCAATATTAATTGGCTGATGTTTGATAGGATAACGATCTTTTTTCTTATGAGCTTGATTACATTTATCATGCTGTTCCTTGCATTAGTGATATGGAAAATGCTGAAGATTATTAATGCCTACCTTCCAAGCATTAAAAATATTTACCTATTACTATTTTTCATTTCTTTCTTTTTTATAATTTGCATGCTAATTCCAAACTGGGAGGATGCAGAACGCTTCTTTAAATGGAATACCGTATTACGGTTTTATGTCATGTTGGTTATTCCATTTTCAATATACTTTCTTGGTATTCGGAATAGAAAGAGGAATAACAATGAGAATATCTAAAATTGGAAAACTATATCTCATTTGTTCAATGGTATTCACCTTATCTGGCTGTTGGGATAACAAAGATATCAATCATCGGACAATACCTGTGGTCCTTGGCGTGTCCAAAAAGGAAAAAGATTACACAGTCTATTTACAAATTCCAATTCCTCTTAAAGAAACCATAAAAACAAAGATCATTATTGGGAAAGGAAAGACCGTGAATCAAGCGATTGATAATATCAGTAGAGATGAAGAGAGCACCGTGGATTTGCTTCATGTAAAAGTAATTCTAATAGAAAATAACCTTGCTAAACAGGGGGTTAAGGATCTCATCAGCGGATTTATGCGCTCAAGGGATGTTTCTCCAAGGGCTCTAACTGCCATTGTTGAAGGCGATTTTGAGCAATTTTTTAAAAAAATGGAGAAAAACGAAGAGTTTGGAGGAACCAATCTATTAGACTGTTTTGAAAAAAGTGCCGGCTGGAGCCCGCAAATTGCCATCACCCGGATATGGGAGCTTTACCGGAGTATTCATTCGTATACACATGACGTACCAATCCCTCTGTTCACGATTGGAAAAACAACTATGGTTGAACAATTAGGTTCTGCCGTGATAAAAAATGGCAAAATGGTTGGAAAAATCAGCCCTGACGAAACATTGCTGTACAATGCCTTCAAAGGTGAAAGTGTCAACGGTAAAATTGAGGTAATGGATGCAGCAAGTGTAATGATACTCAGCAACCATTTAGACCATGAAAGTAGATTTGTTAAGGGCAAGCCTCAATTAAGTAGTACACTTAGATTAAAAGTGATGGTATTGGAAACGAACAAAAATCCTTCAACTGATATCATCAAGAAACAAACAACCTCATTACTTAGAAATCGATTCCAAGAAATGCATAAACACCTCCAAGAGGAACAAGCAGATATTATTGGCATAGGACAGTACTTTAGGCAAATCCTTCCTCGAGATAGATTAAAGTACTGGCGCTCTCAATACTTTCCAGACTTAATCATGGATTTTCAGGTTCATGTGGATATTCAAAACAGCGGAAATTTAAAAATACCTTTTAAGTGAGCTTGCAAAAGATAGATTTTTAGTTTTTTCCCAATAATCTCTGATAACAAAACCTTTGCCTAGCAAAGGTTTACTCTTTTTTACTTAAATGATATATTTCTTTACTTTAAAAATGACTTAAAATTTTTCCCAACCTTAATGTAGCAGTGCAATAGAAAATAATGTAAATTTCCCTATTGCCAACAATATTTTTTTACCCCTATAATGAAAAACGTAATAAAAATTTCTAATTTTTAGAAAATTCACGTATTGAGAGGGGGGCTTCCATTGGAGGCAAGAAAAATTAAAGGTAATTCTGAAAGCGATTACAGTTCGATAGTGAAATCAGCATCGTTCCAAACACTACTCTCCGAAAAGAAAAAGTTTATTATTCCTGTTACGATCTTCTTTTTTTGTTTTTATTTTGCCTTACCTATCTTAACTTCTTATTCAACCATCCTAAATAGCAAATTTATTGGCAATATTACATGGGCTTGGGTATTCGCGTTTCTCCAATTTGTAATGACATGGGCCTTATGCATCCTCTATTCGAGAAAAGCTGCGCGCTTTGATCAATTAGCGGAAGAAGTTGTTCGAAACGGAGGAAAAAGCTGATGAATACTACTGCCTTTATTATGTTTCTTGGAATTGTTTTCGTGACGTTGATCATTACATACTATGCTTCAAAACGAACGAAAAACGCGAGTGAATTCTATACAGCTGGCGGTGGGCTTACTGGCTGGCAAAACGGGTTGGCGATCGCAGGGGATTATATGTCTGCCGCCTCATTCCTAGGAATCGCTGGTGCTGTTGCCCTTACAGGGTTTGATGGTTTCTTTTATAGCATTGGTTTCTTAGTAGCCTATTTAGTAGTTTTATACATTGTGGCTGAACCATTAAGAAACCTAGGGAAATATACCTTTGCTGACATGATTGCTTCAAGATTTGATGCCAAAAAAGTCCGTGGTTTTGCAGCAATGAATACAATGACCATCTCTATTTTTTATATGATTGCTCAGCTGGTCGGAGCCGGTGCACTCATTAAATTATTGCTCGGCCTAGAATATACTACTTCTGTTTTGATCGTTGGGGTACTGATGACGGTCTACGTTATCTTTGGGGGAATGCACGCCACAAGCTGGGTACAAATTGTTAAAGCAGTCCTTTTAATGGGCGGTACTTTTATTATTTCAATGATCGTTTTTGCTAAATTTAATTTCAGTCTTATGGACATGTTTGCTCAAATGAAAACAGCCACACCTTTAAAAGAAGCTTTCTTAAACCCTGGGGTAAAGTACAAAGACGGAATAGACACGCTTTCGTTAAATTTAGGACTAGTTCTAGGAACGGCTGGTTTGCCTCATATTCTCGTTCGCTTCTTTACTGTAAAAGATGCAAAAACGGCACGTTCTTCCGTGGTTTATGCAACATGGGTAATTGGATTATTTTATGTAATGACGATTTTCCTCGGTTTTGGTGCTGCCGCATTTGTCGGTACGAATGATATCGTTGCTGCCAATGCAGCCGGAAACATGGCTGCACCATTGCTAGCACAAGCACTTGGAGGAAACATGTTGTTTGCCTTTATTTCAGCGGTTGCTTTTGCGACCATCCTCGCGGTTGTAGCAGGATTGGTATTAACAGCTGCTTCGGCATTTGCCCATGATTTTTATAATGAAATCTTGAAGAAAGGTAAAGCAACTGAAACACAGCAAGTACGTATGGCAAGATGGGCTGCAATCGGAGTTTCTGTCTTATCTATTATTCTTGCTTTAGGGGCTCAATCCCTTAATGTTGCGTTCCTTGTTTCTCTTGCGTTTGCAGTAGCGGCAAGTGCAAACCTCCCAGTCATCATTTATACGATTTACTGGAAACGATTTAACACAACTGGAGCTATTTGGGCGATGGTTGTTGGTCTCATTTCAGCCATTGGTCTAGTATTAATTAGTCCTAATGTATTCAGTCCTGAAGTTGGAAAGGCAATCTTTGTCGGAAATCCAATTTTCCCATACACCACTCCAGGAATTGTTTCGATTCCACTAGGATTTATTGCCGGTTATCTTGGCACGATTTTATCAAAACAAAAAGCTGATGTGAAGAAATATGAAGAAGTGCTTGTTAAATCCAATACAGGTATTGGGATTAATCAATCATAAAACAATAAGCGCTGTATTTATGAGAAGAGAGGCTGACCGTGGTCAGCCTCTCTTTCCTGTTCTTGGTTTGCTTGTGGTTTTACGACTAGTTGCACTATGCTTTGATTTTGATTCACTTACTTTTTTACGACTAGTTCCATCTTGTTTTGGCTTACTTGAGTTTTTACGCCAAGTTGCACCTTGTTTCTGTTTACTTTCATCCTTCGCCCTTGGCGGCTTATTACTACGCTCACCAGCCGGTTCAGTGTTTCTGTCTTTTTTGGAACCTGTTGTTTTTTTATTCTTAATTTCATTTTGCTTAGTAGGTTCCTTTTGTCTACCTTCGATGTTTCCGATATTCTGTTTTTGAATTTTAATATTCAGCTCTTTTTCAATCATCTCGAGAGTCTGCTTGTCTTCTGAGGAGTAAAAGGTAATCGCTATCCCTTTTGTCCCCGCTCTACCCGTTCGGCCAATTCGGTGAATATAGCTTTCTGCGTCCTGGGGAATATCGTAATTAAAAACGTGGGTAACCCCTTCAACATCAAGACCTCTTGCCGCTACATCCGTCGCGATAAGTAATTGTATTTCTCCATCCCTGAATCGTTTCATGACTTGTTCTCGTTTCGCTTGAGAAAGATCCCCATGAAGCTCATCACATAGAAATTTATGAGATTTAAGCACTTCGTATAATTTACTAACCCTCCGTTTTGTTCGGCAAAAGATGACAGCTAAATATGGCCGATGCGTTTCAATTAATTGTACGAGTGTTGCCTGTTTTGCCCGATCGATTGTATGAATCGCAATCTGTTTCACATTAGTAGCAGGCCCTTGAGTTTTCTCTACTTGAATATACGCTGGTTCTCTCATATGCTTACCAGCTAAGATTCTAATTTCCTCTGGCATTGTTGCAGAGAAAAGCATAGTCTGACGGCTTGTTGGCGTTTCTTTAATAATGTCCTCTACTTCATTTAAAAAACCGATATGAAGCATTTGATCGGCCTCATCTAGAACAAGGTGATTAACTTTTGATAATTGGATTGTCCCTCTTCTAATATGGTCTAACAGCCTTCCTGGCGTCCCTACAACAATCTGCACATTTCTCTTCAATTTTCTTAACTGTTTATCAACATCCTGTCCCCCATAAACAGCCAGTACATCTACACCTTCTAGATCAGATATTAGCTTTTCAAATTCATCGGTAATTTGTAAAGCCAATTCCCGAGTTGGGGTAACGATTAGAGCTTGTATATGCTCTGCTTCTAGATCTATTTTTTCTAGAATTGGTAAAATAAAAGCAAATGTCTTGCCTGTTCCTGTTTGGGCCTGGGCAATGACATCCTTATTCTCCAATACATATGGAATGGCTTGTTCTTGAATGGGTGTCGGCTCTGCAACACCAAATCCACGTAATTTTTTCACTAATTCATCTGAAATACCTAACGATAAAAAATCAGGCAAAAAAATCCCTACTTTCTAAACTCATATCGTATTTATATTGAGTGTTTATCACCGAAATAGCAAATATTCTTTTAAAAATGTTGAAATCACTCTCATTTTTACAACTGACATGCTATGATAAATTGAATTTACCTCTTCTATCGATGATGATTCATCGATTTTATAGATACGTAAGGAGAAGATTTGAATGGATTTGCACCAGCTCTATGTTTTTACAAAGGTAGTGGAACATAAAAGCTTTTCTAAAGCTGCAGAGGATATTTTCTTAAGTCAGTCTACAGTAAGTTCCCATATTCATACATTGGAAAAAACGTTAAACATAACCCTTTTTGATCGTGTTGGAAGAGAGAGTATTCTTACCCCTGCCGGAGAACGATTGTATCAATGGGCGTTAAAAATGCTACTGCTCAAAGATGAGGCGATGATGGATATAAAAGAAGGAATGACAGATCTTAGAGGAATGATTCGAGTTGCTGCAAGCTCGGTACCTGGTCAATTTATGCTCCCCAAAATGATAAAACAATTTAGAGCACAATATAATCAAGCCATGTTCCATATCACTCAGTCCTCTTCAAAAAATGTCTCAGAAAAGGTACTAAGCGGGAAGGTAGATTTAGGAATTTTAGGTGAAAAGTATGCAAATGATAAATTGAACTATATCCCAATCGTAAAAGAAAAATTGGTATTAATTACATCGAATGACTCGAAACTTCATGGCCCTGTTCATATTAAAGATATAGTAAATTTTCCTTTTATCATGCGAAATTCCGATTCTGGGACAAATGCACTCCTTGAGCGCTTTCTGAAAAAAAATATGATTTCGAAGGACCAATTAAATATTATTGCCTATACGGAAAGCGGACAAAGTTTAATTCAATTTGTTCTCCAGGATATCGGTATCGCGATTATTTCTGAAATCGCTGCTAAGGAATATGAAAGTAATCAAATGCTCAAGGTCCATGAGATAATTGGATTTAATGATGAAAGATATTTTTATCTTGTCTACAATAAACATAAAACGCTATCTATGTTAGCAAAATTGTTTATCGATGAGGCAAAAGGCATTGTAGAAAATAAATATGACTGACTATCACCACAGTCAGTCTATTCTTCATAGATCATTTTTCTTGTCATACCGCCATCTACTACTAAATTAATACCTGTAACAAAGTCATTTTCTTTTGCAGTTAAGTAAAGACATGCCCGAGCAATATCACTTGGTTTCCCAACACGTTTCGAAAAATGTTGTTCATGGTCAAGTGAGGTTAACTGGGAGTAGTCACCTGTATGAATCCAACCTGGTGATATCGCATTAACGGTAATCAAGTCCTCGCTGAAAGAAGCTGCTAATGCATGGGTTATTGCCACAATCCCTCCCTTAGTTGCTGCATATCCTTCCGAATTTGGCTCTGACATAAGCGCTCGGGTGGATGCAACATTAACAATTGCACCACCATTTTCATTGGTTCTCATATACCTTGCTGCTTCCCTCGAACATAAAAAGACACTTCTCAAATTCGTTTGGATAATATCATCCCATTCTTCCACCGTTACATCATAAGGAGATTTAAATAAGCCTTTTCCAGCATTGTTAATTAAGATGTCAATCCTGCCAAAGTTTTCATTTGTTTTATTCATCAACTGAATTATATCCTTTTCTTCACGAACATCTGTCTTGATAAACAGGAGATTACTCCGCTCGTTCATATGCCCCCCAGCGGGTTCTTCGATATCAGCCATGACTACTTTTGCTCCACATTTAATATATTCAGAAGCGATGCCTGCTCCAATCCCATTGGAAGATCCAGTCACAATGACCACTTTATTGTTAAAGTCCACTATTATTACTCCCTCCTCTGTTTGTGATTACATTTAGTTTACCTTCTTAAACGTAAAAGAAATACAATTTTTACTAAGTAAAAAATAAGTAATTTAAGAAAAAATAAGTGAAATAATAAAAGGAGGACAAAAATATGCCCGAAATATGTTTTTATTGCGTAAATGAAATCGAGGGAAATAAACATCATCATGTGAGTTTTCTAACCTCCAATACAGAAAGAGAGGAAGTCCTTTGTGCTGAGTGTTACCAAGAGTGGTTACATGGTTTAAAAGAATAGCTCCACAACAGCAGCAATGGCAGATTCGAGGTGATTGAACATGTCCATTAAAAAGAAACTTCCATTACTATTTACTTTGTCAGTTTTCTTAATCTTGTTATTAAATAACACCTTTCAATATGTTCGTTCAAAAAGTCAATTGCTTGACTATAATGAGAAACAAGTTGCCTTAATTACGAAAGAAGTATCCTTTCAGGTGGAAAATACAACTCAAGCCACATTATATGTAGAAGATATTTTAGCCAGAGAATTAAGAATAGCTTCGGTAGCAATCGCAAACGAACTACCGCCTGATTATCATGATGTTACTAATGAACAATTAATGCAGCTCGCCAAAGATTTGGGTGTATCCCATATTACACTTCTCGCCAAAACAAACGATGACATTATAGGTGTTCGCTCTTCTGACCCTGATGAAATAAACATGTCAACAAAGGATTGGGGCTATTGGTACGATGCATTTCACCAATTGTTTGACTTAAAACCTACCACCGTTAAAGAAGGGTTATCTTTACCCAATTACTGGTCTGGCCCAATCGAGATTGCTGCATCAGACCCAGATCATATTGATAAATGGGGGTATTATTTCGACGGCACCACCAATTACATGATTAACCCTTATTTTCGTGACAATGTGGTATTAGAATATGAAGAGCGATTTGGACCATGGAATTCCATTCGTACCTTAACAAAAGAAAAGGGAATTTTAGAAATTTCGGTTATTAATCCTAAGAATTTTGGTAAAGGCGAGGAAATTGCCTACTCAAACGGAAATAGCTTCATACGCATTTCCTCTCGACCAATCTGGTATGGCACCTACAATTACCGAAATATTAATAAAGATAGCACATATATTGAAAAAGCAATGTACTCAAAAAAGACCCAGTCCTACAAGGACGTGCTGAACGACAAAAGTGTTATGAAAACCTTTGTACCCATTTTCGACCACAATAAAGAGCAGCCTTATGTGATTGGTCTTGTTTATGACTATGGTTTGATTGAGAAGCAGCTTTATGAAGAATTGAAGGTCTATCTCCTCTTTTCAGTAGCCATTATGCTAGTTGTACTTTTCGTTAGTTTCATTTTTTCTCGTTCCATCACTCGGCCGATTGGCTATATTGTTGAACAGGTAAATGAAATTGCTGAAGGTAAATTTGGAAATACTCTGAAGTTAAATCGGAAAGATGAGTTAGGTTTGCTAACCGAAAACGTAAATTCACTTTCGAATCGGCTTCGGAATTATGTTGATGATTTGAAACAAAGTAAAGAACTAATAGAATTCCAAGCCTATCATGATCCATTAACCGGGATGCTGAATCGAAGATTTTTGCTGGAGAATTTATCTTCAATCCTAGAAATGGCAGACGGGCAGGGCGAACCCGTTTCCGTTTTATTTATTGATCTAGACCGATTTAAGCATGTTAATGACTCCTTAGGGCACAACAAAGGCGATGAAATTCTTAAAATCGTTGCAGATCGAATTGAAACTTTACTGCCAGAAAAAAACAATATGATTATAAGACAAGGTGGAGACGAATTTATTATTCTGGTGGTAAATAGCAGCATAGAGGCAATTAAAACTACCGCAAATAATCTTATTCAAGCCTTAAAAAAGCCATATTTTTTAGAAGGCCAGGAAATACATCTTGGTGCAAGCTGCGGTATAAGTCTTTACCCAGAGCATACCAAAAACCAGGTCAACCTCGTTGTATATGCGGATTTAGCGATGTATGCTGCTAAAAAACTGGGTGGTAATCGGTATATTTTTTATGATGAGGAGCTTGGAAAAGCAAACAAAATGAAGCCTCAGATAGAGTCTCGTTTAAGAAAAGCAATTGAGCAAGGAAATATCGAGGTGTATTACCAACCAAAAATGAATGCCAAAACGAATACTATTTTCGGTGCAGAAGCGTTAGTACGATGGACCGATGAAGAACTTGGTTTTGTACCTCCAGACATTTTTATTCCGATAGCCGAAGATACTGGCTTAATTCATCCTCTATGGGAGTTTGTAATGGAAACTGCTTGTCGGCAGATGAGCGAGTGGAACAAACAGTTTTCTCAAAATTGGATTATTTGCGTGAATTTCTCAGGCCGCCAATTTCTTGAACCATGTAATATGGTTAATAAGATTAAAGAGGTATTGGAAGCAACTAACTTGCCACCTAAAAATTTTGAAATAGAGATTACCGAAAGTATTTTAATTAACCATTCCTTAGAACTCGTCCAAACACTTCAATCTATCAAGGAGCTAGGTATAGCCATTGCCATTGATGATTTTGGGACAGGATATTCATCACTAAGTTATTTAAAAAATCTCCCTATCGATGCTTTAAAAATTGATAAGTCCTTTATTCAGAATATCGATGAAGACCTTGGAAATTCAGAGATACCAGAGGCGGTAATTAATCTTGCCCGCAGCCTCCATTTAATGGTTATCGCAGAAGGGGTCGAAAAGGAATATCAAAAAGAGTTCTTATTATCGAGTGACTGTGTATTGATGCAGGGTTATTTGTTTAGTAAGCCTTTAAATAAAGAGGATTTTGGCGATTTTATAATAAAGTATATGAATTAAGGCAATCGACTTCACGGAAAAGCTGAAGCTGATTGCCTTTGTTTTTATCTGCTAGTGCATTCGTCATACTTATATATGACACTGCCTTTGTCATCGATATTTAATTGTTTGACTGCCATATCTTTGAATGCAGCTTGTAAGGAAAGCGCCAAACTTTCCCCTTTTCCTTTTTCACAAAAGCATAAAAGTGTTGGACCAGCACCACTTAAAGCGACACCAAATGCCCCTTTTGCTATAGCCACTTCTTCCACTTCATCATAGAAAGGGATTAATGATTTTCGATAGGGCTGGTGAAAGAGATCCTGCTTCATCATCTTCCCTGCCAATTCCCAGTTTTCGCTAAGTAAGGCTGCCACTAATACATTTGCAGTTGCAGATGCTTGAATGGCATTGGAGTAAGAAAAAACAGACGGCAGTACACCACGGGAAGCTTTCGTTAATAGGCTTTCCTTCGGAATCACGGCTACCATTTCCAACGAGATATTCGTTGCTGAAAAAAGGTCAACATCATTTTCTTGGTAGCAGCCAATAATTAGGCCCCCATATAATGACGCACCAACATTATCAGGATGGCCTTCTTGCTCCGTGGCAAGCAGTAATTTCTCTTGCTTCGATAACCGTAATTCACCAAGGTAATCTGCCAGCTCAATCCCTGCAACAATCGCACTAGCACTTGACCCAAGTCCTCGAGCTAACGGAATTTCACTCTCTACTTTAATCTTACATGGTTGTAGATTCACATTGTATTTAGCAGCTGTTTGAATCGCAATCTGACAAATAAAATGATGTTCATCAGATGGGAACTGCTTAAGTTCATCATTTGTGGTGCTCAAAACCCAATTGTCACTCTTCTCAACTTCTAATCGCAAATACAAATCAAGGGCGACCCCGATCGAATCGAAGCCTGGCCCAAGATTTGCTGAACTTGCTGGAATTTCAATGACAAACTTTTCATCACTCAGAGTCATCGATGGACAACTCCTCTAATATGCTCCTTCACTGCCTTCTCATCATTCGGCAATTGTTGAACGTTTACAAGACTGTTATGAATCGCTGTATCTGGATCCTTTAATCCATTACCCGTAAGAACGGCCACAATTTTAGTTCCTTTTTCGATTTTTCCTTTTTGAATCGATTTAAATACTCCGGCAATCGATGCACATGACGCTGGTTCAGCAAAGATTCCTTCGGAAGATGCTAATTTCTTATAAGCAGCTAAAATTTCTTCATCACTAACTTCATCAAAGAGACCCTTCGATTCCTCTACTGCGGAAACGGCCAAATTCCAGCTGGCAGGATTACCAATTCGGATCGCTGTCGCAATTGTTTCTGGATTTTCAAACACACGATTGTGCACAAGTGCTGCAGCACCAGCTGCTTCATATCCATACATTTGCGGCAAGCCAGTTCCCTTATGCTCTCTGTATTCTTTAAACCCTTTCCAATAAGCACTAATATTTCCGGCATTCCCGACTGGAATTGCTAAAATATCAGGAGCAAAACCAAGCTGGTCACAAACCTCAAAGGCTGCCGTTTTTTGTCCTTCTAAACGGTAAGGATTGACAGAGTTAACAAGGGTAATGGGTTCCTGTTCACTGATATTTCGAACCATCTTTAAGGCTTGATCGAAATTCCCTTCAATCGAGATAATCTCAGCCCCATACATCATCGCCTGAGCTAATTTGCCCATCGCAATTTTGCCCTCTGGAATGACAATGATGCAGCGTAATCCTGCACGGGCAGCATAAGCGGCGGCCGCGGCTGAAGTATTTCCTGTCGAGGCACAAATGATGGTATCACTACCTGCCTCAATTGCTTTTGCAACTGCCATTACCATCCCGCGATCTTTAAAGGAGCCTGTTGGGTTTGCACCTTCGTATTTAACATAAAGCTCTATATCCAGTTCCTTTGAAAGACGATCGAGCTTTACTAACGGAGTATTTCCTTCATGTAAAGTGAGCAAAGGAGTTTCTTTATTTATTGGTAAAAATTCTTTATATGCTTCAATCAATCCCGGCCATCTCATAATGATTTCCTCACAACCCTATATGCGCTTTTTAGTTCTTTCACTGCTGGCAAATCATTTAATTCATGGATAATGGCATCATAATTCGTTAACGATGCCCGATGTGTCACTAAAACAATTTCAGATATCTCATTCTTCTTGACTGGCAGCTGCAGTATTTTTTCAAAGCTAACACCATACTTGGCAAAAATTGTAGTTATCTCTGCAAAGACTCCCACTTCATCTTGAACATGGATGCGTAAAAAGTATTTCGAGTACTTTTCATTATTATCCTTTAAGCGTTTCGGATATTGTGGTGTAACCGCACTTCGACCATTGACTCCGATTCGTAAATTTTTTATGACACCGACCAAATCAGAAACAACAGCAGTTGCTGTTGGCAGGCTTCCAGCACCCGGGCCATAAAACATCGTTTCCCCTACAGCTTCTCCATAAACATAAACAGCATTATATTCATTTTGCACAGATGCCAATGGATGATTATCAGATAAGAACGTCGGCTGCACACTTACCTCGACTTTTTCACCTTCACGATGGGCATATCCTAGAAGCTTCATCGTATAGCCCAACTGCTTGCCATAGCGAATATCTTCATCTGTAACGCTAGAAATACCACTAACACTTACATCTTCCAAATCTATATGCATTGAAAAACCTAATGTCGCTAAGATCGTCATTTTCCGGGCAGCATCCAAACCTTCTACATCCGATGTCGGATCTGCCTCCGCAAACCCAAGCTCCTGCGCTTCTTTTAAAACGTCTTCATATGCGGAGCCTTCTTGGCTCATTTTCGTTAGAATATAATTGGTTGTACCATTTACAATTCCCATCATTTGCGTTATCCGGTCTGATGCAAGACCATCCACTAAGCTTCTTAAAATCGGAATACCTCCAGCAACACTGGCTTCATAGAACAAATCACAGCCATGTTCGGAAGCAACAGTCAACAGTTCAGATCCATGGAGAGCCATTAAATCCTTATTTGCTGTAACCACATGCTTCCCATTACGGAGTGCTCCAAGTAAATATTCTTTCGTCTCGGAGATACCGCCCATTACTTCAATGACAACATCTATTTCAGAATCTTGAAGAATATCAGAAGGGTTCGATGTCAACAAACTTGTATCTATTTCAACAGGTCTTGTTTTATGTAAATCTTGGACAAGGATTTTTTTGATTTCTACCGGGCAACCCACCTGGTGCATCAGTTTATCTTGATGATTTTTGATTATCTTTACAACACCTGAACCAACAGTTCCTAAACCTAATAATCCAATCGAGATTGCTTTCATCCTTTTCCCCTCCTACACTGTCTACTGAGTGTGTACATTTGTATTTCTATAGTAGACATTATATGACTCTATCAAATTTTTTTCAATAAATTCTTTTTTTGTAAAATTCAGTGTAAACGCTTAACCACCTGTCAATTATAGCTTACAAATTTTAAAATAATTTTTAAAATCAAATCATTCAAAAAATTTTAATTTTATCCCTTTACAATGGTAAAGGTGAGGATGTAGAATAATCAGCAAGGTAAGATATTTCAGGTAATTTAATATAAATGTAATGATGAAGACGGTAGTAAGAAAGGGCTTCAGAGAGCCGGTGGTTGCTGAGAACCGGTGCACTTTCTTATCGTACCCAGCCCTTCTGAACTGGCTAGCCGAATTTTATTAAGTAGGCAGGCCCGGATAAAAACCGTTAACCAACCAGAGGCTGCACATTTTGGCAGCGAACGAGGGTGGCACCACGTAGATCACGTCCCTCATAACAAGGCACAACTGTCTTTGTTATGAGGGACTTTTTATTTATTTTTTTAAAAGTCGAGGAGGAATGGATAAATAATGTATAAGGTACTTGTAACAGATGGTATTAGTGATTCAGGATTAAAAAGCTTATTTGAACACCCGAATTTTACAGTAGAACGTCAGCCTACCCTTCCACCAGAAGAACTAAAAAACATCATCGGTGAATATGAGGCATTAATTGTTCGCAGTCAAACGAAAGTAACAGAGGATCTCCTTCAATATGCAGACCGGCTTAAAGTCATTGCTAGAGCAGGTGTCGGTGTCGATAACATTGATATCAACGCCGCAACAAGAAAAGGAATTATTGTCATCAATGCTCCAGGCGCCAATACCATCGCCGCTACTGAACATACATTAGCGATGATGCTCTCATTAGCCCGTAAAATTCCACAAGCCCATCAAAAAACGACTGCTGGCGCTTGGGATCGTAATTCCTTTAAAGGGGTAGAATTGTACAAAAAAACACTTGGTGTTATTGGGATGGGTAAAATCGGAACAGAGGTAGCCAAGCGTGCTAAGAGCTTTGGAATGAATATTTTAGGATATGATCCTTATTTTACTGAAGAAAGAGCAAAAAAACTTGGTATGACCAAAGCAAGCCTTGATTTGATTGCCCGCGAGTCAGATTTTATTACCCTCCATACACCGCTGACGAAGGATACAAAAGGGTTAGTAAATGAAGAATTCCTATCTAAAACAAAAAAAGGTGTCCGATTTGTCAATGTCGCTCGTGGTGGTCTTATTGATGAAAAAGCCTTGGTTCAGGCAATTGAAACCGGCCATGTTGCCGGAGCTGCCCTTGATGTTTTTGAGCAGGAGCCTGCTGTTGATCCAGAACTGCTAAGTAATCCAAACTTCGTTGTGACACCTCATCTCGGTGCCTCAACCGTAGAGGCTCAGGAAAAGGTTGCCCAAGAGGTAAGTGCGGAAATCATCGACATTCTTGAAACGCAATCGATTCGAAATGCAGTAAATATGCCGCAAATGTCTGGAGAAACACAACAAAAAATGCAGCCATATTTACTCCTCGGCGAGCAAATTGGACAGCTAGTGGTTCAATTATTAAAGCATGCTCCTTCCAAAATTGAAATCAATTATTATGGTGATTTAATTGAGGAAGATACAGAGCTATTAACACGAACAATGATCAAGGGAATACTCGGTTACCACTTAAGTGACTCGGTTAATCTAATCAATGCGTTCCATTTATTGAAGGAACAAGGTGTTTCTTACAATGTCCAAAAAAATGCTACGAATAAAGGTTTTGCTAATTATCTAGAACTTTCAATCTCAAAAGGTGTGGAATCCGCTAAAATTGGCGCAACGGTTTTAAACGGCTATGGCGCCAGAATTGTAAAAATTAACGATTCTCGTATTGATGTAAGGCCAGAAAAACATCTTCTGTATGTAAAACATCAGGATGTTCCAGGAATGATTGGAAAGGTTGGTTCTCTTCTCGGAGATTACGATATCAATATTGGAACGATGCAGGTGGGAAGAACAGCCGTTGGCGGAGAAGCAATCATGGTTCTTACACTTGATAAGAAGTTAAGTCCAGAGGTTACCCGGATGTTAACGATGATTAACGGTCTCGATGAAGCTCAGCTTTTAGAGCTCTCCAATGTCGATTCCTTTTATCCAGGAAGGCTCGAGTTGGAAAAAGTAAAATAATTTCAATTGAAAAGAGGACTTGCCGATTTATTGTGGCAAGCCCTCTTTTTTATTAGGCAAGATTATCCTTCAGTATTAATGGTGTTTTTTACCTCAAGGACTGTATCAAGAATATAGTCTGCCTCATGCTTTTCAAAGGTCCCTCTTGCATCATTACCTGATAATCCCGTTAGCACCGCGGCAAATTGACAGCCCATCTGCCTTGCAGCCAGTAGATCTGCCAATGAATCCCCCACCACTAGTACCTCTTCCGCGTTTTCAAGTGGTAAACCAATAGCTAAACACTCTTCATCAGAGGTCTCCCTGCCCAAAATGCCCTTGATATAGGTAAAAGGGTGCGGCTTTGATAACGATTTCCATTCCGGAAGCTTCTTTTCAGCTTTCAGCACATCATCAGCCGTAACAATATGATTTTCATCAAAGTGTTTTAACCAGTCTAAATGTTGAAAAGGCTGAATGGTCTCCAGCTCAGGCCTTCCTGTACCAATCCCAATTTTCACACCTAATCCTATTAAAAACTGAAATAAAGCATCGATCTTTTCTCTTGGGGATAAAGTTGTTTCATTGGCTAGAAACCCCTTTTTACCAGTTTGGACAGATTGCCTTCCAGTCGAACTAAAAACATTTTCATCACCAACATACCATTCCTGGGACACATGTTCACATACAGACCAAAGCTCTCCTTTTTCAAAAATGTTGGTTTCAATTCCCAGCTTTTCTTGAACAAGATAATTCAAATAACTTAATAACTCCTGTTTCATCGCCTGTGACCGCTCAAAATCTTGAACAAATAAATGAAAATCCGTTCTTACTGAATATTGGTTCAAGACCTTCCCAATTGCCAATAATGTTTTCCGATTAACCGGTGCCTGGCACCACGAGATTATTTTTTCTAATTCAGTATCCTTTATTTGCGATAATAGGTGGATTAATTGATAGCTGAAGGCTAGATAGATCATGTCCCAGTTTGCATTTAATCCGCGAGATTTCATAAACTTTAGGACTTCATCGTTTTTACCAAACACAGCCTCTCGGATTTCCTGAATTTCATTACGATTATAGTCTGTTTTAAATTTTTCAGGTGCCAATGCTAAATACTTATCGCTAAATAACATCTCCCAAACGGTTAAGGCAGATGCATCGAAATAATGTTCTTCACTTAATAAGACTCCATCAACATCAAACAAAACAGTTTTAATCATGCTCCTCTACCCTTCTGTCTACTTTTATACTTTATCGTACCACAGTAAACCATATTAGATAAAGGAAAAACAAGCTATTCGTTGACAATAATTAAGTATAGGGAGTAAAATTTAATTGTGCGCAATTTAATTTTACAGGAGGAGTTAAACAATTGGATTCTGAGTATTTTTTAAAGCTGGAAAACCAACTTTGCTTTGCTATCTATGCATGTTCAAGGGAGATTACTCGCTTGTACCGCCCTATTCTAGAAAAGCTGGAGCTTACCTACCCGCAATTTTTAACCTTAACGGTATTATGGGAACATAAACGACTCACTGTAAAAGAAATTGGTGAGTTTCTATATTTAGACAGCGGCACCTTAACGCCAATGTTAAAGCGGATGGAAGCAATGGAGCTGCTTAAACGTGTACGGGCAAGTGAGGATGAACGGAAAGTGTTTATTGAAATAACTGATAAAGGCATGAAGCTTAAAAAAGAGGCATTACAACTACCTGAAGAGTGCATCCCTCATTTTGGGCTATCCAAAAATGGGTATAGTGATTTACTGGTTCAAATGAAACAAATGATTGAAAATCTGCAAACTGTAACAAGATCAACTAACGAGGTGAAATAAATGGATGTCATTCTTCAACGGTCACCACATCATGATCAATCATTTAAGGATATTATTAAAAATCAGAAGAGCTTAGTTGTCTTCGTTAGACACCCAGGCTGACCTGTTTGCCGAGAAATGCTTACGCAGTTGCGTGAGAGATATCAAGATCTAACTGCAACAGGTTTCCAAGTGATAGTGATTACCCCCTCAATCGGCTCATACCTAGAGCAATTTGAAAAAGCTTTCGGTCCGTTTCCATTTCCAATTTACGGAGATCCTAAAAGAGAGCTTTACAACAAGATGGGCCATCAAACGATGGAAAAATGGAAGCTGCTTGCAAAAGCTGGAAAGGCACTTATCAAAGGCGGCTCGAAAACGTTCATGCCAGAGGATCCAGAACAAAAACGCCTCGTTCAAAAAGCGATGAAGACCCATGACATCTATATCCAAGGTGGAACATGGTTATTTGATGAAAAAGGGAATATCCTTTGGAACCATATTGACACCATCCCTGAAGATCATGCTCCCATTGAGACGATACTCTTAGAAATGAAAAACCACTAAACGCAACAACAGCTTAACGAAATGGTTAAGCTGTTGTTTGCACCTATCCATTATATTGACTGAATAAATCTTTAACAGCTGCGATAAGGGCGTTAGCTGCCTTTCCCCGGTATCCTTCTCTTATCAACTCAATAATTTCTTCAATCCCATCCTGTAAACTATGCCCCTTCAATAGCTGTTGAATGTATTCTCTTCCATGATCAGTAGCAAGTGTACAGGAAGATGCGATAATAACTCCATATTTTCTATCGATCTCGATGGTTATGGTTAAAGAATCAAACACACTTTGGGCAGCCATCCCCTGCGGAAGGCGGGCATGCCCTGCGAGAAAATAGGTTTTAATCCCTGTCATAAAAAGCACCTATCCTTTTATCAACATTTCTTCAAATGGCCATGCAGGCAGCATTTTTCGCAGTGGTTTATCCTCGCGGTAACCAAGAGCATATTCCCCCTGCATGATTGTATGAATTTCTCTTGTTCCCTCATAAATAACAGGTGCCTTTGCATTCCTTAAATAACGTTCTACTGGGAATTCATTTGAAAAGCCATATGCACCATGAATTTGCACGGCATCGTTGGCTGCCTCAAAGGCCGCATCACAGGAGATCCACTTAGCCAATGAAGTTTCTTGAGTGTTGCGTTTGCCGTTATTTTTTAACCAGCCAGCTTTAAACACTAGCAGGCGTGAAATTTCAAGATTAGCAGACATTTTTGCAATCATTTGTTGGACAAGTTGGTGCCTGCCGATTTCCTTGCCAAATGTTTTTCGTTCCTCACAGTATTTTACACTTGCCTCAAGCGATGCCATAATAGTCCCGCATGCCCCTGCGGCCACAGTAAACCGGCCGTTATCAAGTGCTGACATTGCAATTTTAAAACCCTCGCCATCATAGCCAAGCATGTTCTCCGCTGGAACACGAACATTGTCTAAAAACACTTCCCCTGTATTTCCTGCACGGATCCCAAGCTTTCCTTTAATCGCTTTTGTTGATACTCCTACTAGTGTCCGTTCAACAATAAAACAGGAAATGCCTTTATGCTTTGCACCAGGATTCGTTTTGGCAAAAATCAAGAAATGATCGGCGACATCACATAATGAGATCCATGTTTTCGAGCCATTTAATAGATAGTAATCTCCGTCTTTAACAGCGGTTGTCTCCATTGCCGCTACATCAGAGCCGGCGTTTGGTTCCGTGAGCCCAAAGGCACCGATTTTTTCCCCTTTTGCCTGCGGAACGAGATACTTTAGTTTCTGCTCTTCTGTTCCCCATTGCAAAAGCGTCATGCTGTTTAAGCCGGTATGAACAGAAACCGCGGTACGAAAAGCGGTATCCCCCCGTTCTAACTCCTCGCAAACAATGGCGAGTGTGTTATAGTCCATGCCAACGCCGCCATATTCCTCAGGGATACAGACACCCATTAACTGCAAATCAGCTAAGCGCCTTAAAATATTCGTTTCAAAATGCCCCTTCTCATCCCATTCCTTAATAAAAGGAATGATTTCCCGATCAACAAACGTTCTCACAACTTTTCTTACACTCTTTTGTTCCTCTGTAAATGAAAAATTCATCTTTACTTTCCCCCTAGATAATTTGGTTTTGTTTCATGGCTATAATTTCAGCTTTGGAATATCCGAGTTTTATTAAGATTTCTTCAGTATGTTCGCTGTGTAATGGCGGGTGCCGTTCGATTCCTACCGCTGTTCTAGAAAATTTTAATGGCGAACCCACAAGCCTTAAATCAGGGATAGTCGGATGCTTTACATCTACAACCATATCTCTTGACATTGCCTGCTCAGACTCTAATGCTTCTTTTACATTATGAATTGGGCCGTTTGGGATCCCTGCATCATCAAGAAGCTGTTGCCATTCTGATCTTGGTTTCGTAATGATTTTCGCTGCAATCAGTTTTACTAACTTGTCCTTATTTTTCAGCCTGCCTGAATTGGTTTCAAATGCATCTGTTAACAGTGATGGATCCTTGAGCAGAATGGCCAGCTTTCGGTACTGCCTGTCGTTTCCAACAGCGATGATAAAATCGCCATCACTGGCTGTAAACACTTGATACGGGACGATATTTGGATGAGCATTACCAAGACGATCAGGTACCTGCCCTGAACATAAATAGTTACTTGCAACATTCACCATCGCAGCAAGCTGGGAATCAAATAGAGAGATAGCTACTTCCTGTCCCTCACCTGTCTGATCCCGATGTTGAATCGCTCCTAAAATTCCTATACAGGTATATAATCCTGTAAGGACATCAGCAATCGCTACACCGACTTTGACTGGCTGGGCATCCTTCTCACCGGTAATGCTCATTAATCCTGACATTGCTTGAATGATATAATCATAGCCTGGGAGATGGGAGTATGGCCCATCGGAGCCAAAACCGCTGATAGTCGCAAGAATAATAGACGGATTATATTTTTTCATTTCCTCATGTCCAAAACCTAATTTTGCTAGCGTTCCGGTTTTGAAATTTTGAACAACGACATCAGCCTCTGAAACTAGTTTTTGTAAAATTTCAATCCCTTTTTCCGACTTCAGGTTTAACGTCATTCCTTGTTTATTACGATTGGCACATAGATAATAGGCACTTTCACCTTCCACAAACGGAGGTCCCCATCCTCTCGTTTCATCTCCTGTATCAACACTTTCAATTTTTATTACTTCTGCCCCCATATCTCCTAAAATCATTGTGCAATAGGGTCCAGCCAAAACTCTGGATAAATCGATCACCTTCAAACCATGCAATGGTCCTGACACTGCATGATCACCTCATTTCTATTTTCTTTGTAAAAAAAGCCAGTGAAATCAATCCATGACAAATATCGTCACAGATGAATTCACTGGCATTTATTCGTGAATCTTCCTCTGGCAGGAGGATGAAACGAATTTGGCAGTTTTTTTATCGGACAGCGTAGAATAATTCCGCGAGTTTTTGCGAATATTCCGCGGACTTTCGCATTAATTCCGCGATGTGAACAATTTGTTCAGTTAATAAGGTTAAATATCTAACCCAATCGAAATATATTTCACTTCTAAAAATTCTTCAATTCCGAAGTGACCGCCTTCACGGCCAAGACCACTCTCTTTGTAGCCGCCAAATGGAACTTGAACAGCTGACGGAAGTGCATCATTAAGGCCAATGATTCCGTACTCGAGCTGCTCCGTTATTCTAAAGGAACGGCTAAGATTTTCCGTGTACACATACGCAGCTAATCCGAAGCGGGAGTTATTTGCCCGTTCAATCACTTCTTCTTCCGTATTGAAGGTTGAAATCGGTGCCAGCGGACCAAAGATTTCATCTTTCATACATTCCATATTGTCGTGAATGTCAGTTAAAATTGCCGGGGCATAGAAATAACCATGATCTTCAGCAGGTTTAAGCCCGCTGTAAGCGATTTTCCCTCCCTTTTTTACTGCATCATTCACAAGAGCTTCTACTTTATTATAAGCGGCTTTATCAATTAATGGTCCGATATCGGTCCCTTCTTCTAGTCCGTTACCAACCTTCAGTTTCTCTAATTCTGCCTGAAAAAGCTTAAGAAACTCATCGGCTACCCCTTCTTGGACATAGACACGATTCGTACAAATACAGGTTTGACCGGCATTGCGGAATTTAGATTGAACCAATCCAACAGCAGCCTTCGCTAGATTCGCATCATCCATGACGATAAATGGAGCGTTTCCTCCGAGCTCAAGCGATACCTTTTTCACATTTTCAGCGGCACCGCGCATCAACGTTTTTCCAACTTCTGTGGATCCTGTAAAGGTAATTTTTGTTACACGAGGGTCATTCAGCCAAGTTTCGCCGATTTCTGATGATCTGCCGGTGATTACGTTAATTACACCATTAGGGATTCCTGCTTCATGAGCCAGCTCTGCCATTTTTAACGCGGTAAGCGGTGTCTGGTTGGCCGGTTTTACTACGCAGGTACATCCTGCAGCAAGGGCTGGTGCCACTTTTCTTGTTATCATTGCAGCAGGGAAGTTCCAAGGTGTAATCGCTGCGACCACACCCACCGGTTCTTTTCTAACCAGAATTCGTTTATTTGGTTGGGATGCCGGAATCGTTTCACCGTAAATCCGTTTTCCCTCTTCCGCATACCAGGAGATAAAGCCGTTGGCATATTGGACCTCTCCCAATGCTTCTTTCAGAGGCTTCCCCTGTTCCATAGTCATAATCCTGGCAATCTCATGTTTATTTTCATCAATCAAATAAAACCATTTCATCAGGAGCTGATAGCGTTCCTCAGCTGTTTTTTTCGACCAGATTTTAAAGGCCTTATGGGCAGCATCAACAGCCTGCTCGGCTTCAAAAGCACCTCCGGTTGGTACCGCTCCTAAAACTTCCTTCGTTGCCGGATTGATTACCTCGGTAAAAACCTCATAATCATTCCCAACCCATTTTCCATCTATATACATTGGATAGATTTGATATTTCTGCTCTACAATGTCCATTTCATTACCTCCCAGCCGGCAAAGCGGAATCATTCAAATAAACTGCCTCAAAGGCTTCCTCCAAAATTTGTAACCCTTCGTCCAGTTGGTCATCTGTGATTGTTAGCGGCATGAGAAGGCGGATAACGTTGCCATAGAGTCCTGCGCTTAGCAGCATAAGCCCCCGCTCACCTGCAGCTTTAACAATCTTTCCAACTGCCTCTTTATCAGGAGTTTTACTGTGTGGATCTTTCACGATTTCCATTGCGCACATTGCACCGAGACCGCGGACATCACCAATACAATCGTAACGGCTGGCAAGCTCGTTCATTTTTTTGTTCGCTCTCGCACCTAGTTTTTGTGCCCGATCATTGAGGTTTTCACTCTCAATGATATCCAGCACCGTTAACGCTGCCCGGCAGCCAAGCGGACTTCCGGAGTAGGTCCCGCCTAATTCTCCAATATCTGCTGTATTCATAATATCGGCTCTGCCAATCACACCGCTGATTGGGACTCCCGCTCCCATCGATTTTGAAATCGTAATTAAATCAGGAACCACACCAAAATGATCGATTGCAAAATACTTCCCAGTTCGGGCAAAACCTGTTTGAATTTCATCGGCAACAAATAAGATTCCATACTGTGTACAAATTTCGCGAACTCTTTTCACAAATGCAGTGTCAGGCACGATAAAGCCGCCTTCTCCTTGTACAGGCTCCATCACAACAGCAGCAACCGTTTCAGGAGCTACTTCTGCAAGTAAAAATTGCTCAAATTGCTCAATAATCATCGCACTGTATTGCTGTTCGCTCATTCCTTCAGGGCGGCGGTAAACATAAGGATATGGTGCCTTGTATACCTCTGGTGCAAACGGACCAAAGCCGAATTTATAAGGCTTAACCTTACTAGTCATCGTCATCGTCATTAATGTTCTTCCATGGAATCCCCTTGTAAAGGAGATAACCCCCTGGCGCTTTGTATATTTTCTGGCTATTTTCACGGCATTTTCAACGGCTTCTGCACCGCTGTTAAAGAAAGTTGCTTGCTTGTCAAAATCTCCCGGGGCAAGCTGGCAAAGCCTCTCCGCTAGATTAATATAGGATTCATACATCATGACATTGAAGCCTGTGTGAATAAATTGACTTGCCTGCTCCTGAAGAGCCCTGACTACTCTTGGATGGGAATGACCAACATTTAGAGTTCCGATAGCACCAGCAAAATCAATATAATGATTACCGTCCACATCCTCTACCATAGCTCCTTGTGCTTTTTTTACAAAAGATTGACAATTATTACTAATTCCCTTTGGAACGTATTTGTTTCTCCGCTCCAAAATTTCCTTTGATAATGGCCCTGGTATTTCTGTTTGGAGCTTTACATATTTCTTTTCCACTTCCGTGCTCCCCCCTATCAAAAATTAGTAGTTAGACGTTTACTAGATTTAAAACTTCCTTAAAAGTGCTGACTACTTGATCGACTTCTTCATAGCTAATCGTTAACGCCGGCTCAATTCGAATTGTCTTCGAGTTAATCAATGTTCCTGCCACAAGGATACCGCGGTCAAACATCCCTTTGGAAACTTCATAGCCGATTTCATCCTGATGGAACTCAATTCCAATCATCAAGCCTTGGCCGCGAATTTCAAGAACCTTGTCTTCATGACCTTTGGCAGCCTCATTCAGCTTTTGGAGGAAATAGTCACCAATGACTCCCGCTCTTTCTGGTAAATTTTCCTCTATTAATACACCGATGGTGGCAATAGCCGCTGCACAGGCTAATGGATTTCCGCCAAATGTTGTTGTATGCATAAATGGATTCGGGAACCAACTCTTGAACACTTCTTCCCTTGCTACAATTGCTCCAGCTGGCATTACTCCACCACCAAACGCTTTGGCTAGACAGATAATATCCGGCACAACATCGTATAATTCGGCAGCAAACATTTTCCCAGTCCGGCCCATACCTGTTTGCACTTCATCAAAAATTAACAGGGAACCGTATTGGTCACATAATTCACGAACCTGTTTTAAGTAGTTTTCTGGCGGAAGGATAATTCCACCTTCACCCTGAATTGGCTCTAGGATAACCGCAGCAACATCTTCTCCAACGGAGGAACAAACTTCAAAGGTTTTTCTCATCATATCAATATCGCCAAATGGCACATGACGGAATCCTGGAATTAATGGCAGGAATGGTTTACGGAACATTCCCTTTGCCGTCCCGGACAACGAACCAAGACTTTTTCCGTGGAAGGCCTTCGTCGTTGAGATAAAGGTTGTTCGCTCGCTGTACATTTTTGCTAGCTTTAATGCTGCTTCAACACTTTCAGTTCCGCTATTGGTAAAAAAGGCATACTTCAAATCACCAGGAGTAATATCTGCTAGAATTTTTGCCAGCATCGCACGAAGTGGATCGAGAAGGTCTTGGCTATGGAGAGCCTGGCGCTTCAATTGATCAGTAACTGCTTTTACAACCTTTGGATTGCGGTGGCCAACATTATAAATACCGAATCCGCCAAGGCAATCAATATATTCCTTGCCGTTTACATCTTTAAAACAAGCTCCATTATCTGACCATTCGACGGCGGCAAATTGACCATCTTTTGTCACTGTTTTACGATACGCTAGAAATCCTGGGTTCACGTGCTCGCGAAAACCGTCAACCGTTTCTTTTGTAATCCACGCTGCTTCTTCTTGATTAATTTGCTCCTTTTCTACTAAACTTAAGACCTTATTAATATATTCACTCACTTTTTGTTTTTGCTCATTCTTAGTCTCTTGTGTTAAATCGATACTCATGTTATCTCTCCTCATCATCAATTAGTTTGAAAACCATCCAATTGGCTCTACTTGTAAATTGATATTAATTTGTTTAATTTCCTGGAATTCTTCAAGGCCAAATGTTCCAAGACTTCGGCCGATTCCACTTTGCTTGTACCCGCCCCATGGAGCTTCATTATAAGTTGGATGATAGGCGTTCACCCAAGTGATTCCTGATCTTACCTTTTTAATGACTCGTAAGCCCTTTGCTCCATCATTGGTGAATACTCCCCCAGCAAGTCCATAAACGGTACCATTCGCAAGCTTTACTGCTTCTGCTTCATCCTTGAATTTCTGGATGACTACAACTGGTCCAAAGATTTCTTCCTGGACGATTCTCATTTCCTGTTTCACATTAACGAAAACAGTGGGTTCCACAAAGTAGCCTTTATCTAAGCCGTTATTTACAATTCGGTTTCCACCGCAAGCAATTGTCGCACCTTCCTGTTTGCCAATTTCAATATAAGAAAGGACCTTTTCCAAATGCTGCTGGCTCACAAGTGGTCCCATCTCTGTTGAAGGATCATTTCCAGGTCCAACCTTTATTTGCTTTGCTCTTTCTACAAACCTTGCAACAAATTGATCATAAATCGTTTCTTCCACCAAGATTCTGGAACCAGCTGAACACACTTGGCCAGTACCAGCGTATATGCCAAACAGAGCATAATCGACAGCGGTTTCAAAATCAGCATCAGCAAAAATGATATTTGGTGATTTCCCCCCTAATTCTAAGGATACTTTTTTCATTGTATCAGCAGCTGTTTTCATAATATGTTTGCCTGTTTTCGTGCCGCCAGTAAACGAGACCATGTCCACTTCAGGATGCGCTGCAATTTCATTGCCGACGACATGACCGGCTCCCATCACCATATTCGCAACTCCTTTTGGAAGACCTACTTCTTCAAAGATTTCAAAGAGTTTTTTCGGCGTAACTGGTGTTACTTCAGATGGTTTAAAAACGATTGTATTTCCAGCAGCTAAGGCCGGAGCAATCTTCCATACGCTCATTAACAGTGGATAATTCCAAGGAACAATCAGACCACAGACACCAACGGGTTCCCTGACAACCATTGCCTGCATTGGATCTGCTACATGATAGGTATAACCATCAGGCTTGGTAATCAATCCAGCATAATAACGGAAGCAGGCAGCAGCATCACCTACATCGAATCCCGCTTCTCTCAATGGTTTTCCATTATCCATCGTTTCAAGTTGCATAAGCTCATCAGCATATTCATCAATTTTGTCAGCAATTTTAAATAAATATGAGGCTCTTTCTTGGGCTGATAATTCTGACCATACTCCTTCTTCAAACGCTTTTCGTGCCGCAAAAATTGCTGAGCGTGCATCACCTGTAGTCCCTTCAGGTGCGTATGAGATCACTTCTCCATTTGCCGGATTAATGACTGGACGCGTTTCTTTATTTTCTGAATCCTTCCATTCGCCATCGATAAACATTTTTAGGTTTGCTAGCTTGTTTTTTAACTCGACCATTATCTATTCCTCCTTTTTTCTCCTTTACTAACTTATACTGCAAGTTCCATGCCAACTAAAAAATGACGATAATCGCTGCTTTATGTTCGGTATTTTCCAAAGACTATTCAGTTTTGCATAATCCTATTAATTTGTGCATAACAGAAAAAAGCCGCTTCAGAATGTCATCTGAAACAGCTTTGTATTAGATTGATAAATTCTCAATCTTAATGTTTTTCTCATTGAGTATTTTTTGATATTTCCGGCTCACGGATGATTGACTGATTCCTAATGCTTTGGCAGCCTTGGTTGTAGTCTTGTATTGATTCATAGCCAAAACAATTAGCTGTTCCTCAACATGATCAATCGCCTCCTGCAGCGGGATAACCCTTGTAATCACAGGCTTGACTTTTTTATTATCATAGCCAAGCGATAAGAACTGGCTGACAAACTCAGCATCGATAGCAGCATGGTCCGCAGTAACTACTAATCTTTCAATAATATTCTGTAATTCACGGACATTACCCGGCCAGGAATAAAACTCAAGAACATTAATCGCATCAGGTGTTAAATGATAATTGCGATCATATTTTTCGTTCAGCTGCTGCAGAAAATGAAACGCTAATAGAGAAATATCCTCCGTACGTTCTCTTAGTGGCGGAATTTGAATTGGAATAACATTTAAACGATAGTACAAATCTTCTCGAAAGTTACCTTCCTCAACCATTTTTTCAAGCCGTTTATTGGTAGCGGCAATGATTTGAACATTCACCCTAGTTGGGGTTGTACTTCCGACCGGAATAACTTCCTGTTCCTGCAACACGCGCAGCAGCTTTACCTGGAGATGCATCGGCATTTCACCAATTTCATCCAAAAATAAGATCCCACCATCCGCTTGTTTGAAATAACCTTCTTTTCCATTCTTATCAGCACCCGTAAAAGCACCCTTTGCATACCCAAACAATTCACTTTCCAGGAGATTTTCTGGGATCGCGCCGCAATTTAATTTAAGGAACGGCTTGTCGGAGCGCTTCCCTAATTGGTGGATGGCCTGTGCAATAACTTCTTTACCAACACCAGATTCGCCATTCAGCAGAACCGTCGATGAAAAATCAGCAATTTTCTTCACCTGGTTGATGATTTTTTCCATTTTTGGACTACAGTAGATGAGCTTTTTTAAAAAACGATCTTTGCTTTTAAAGTTATCTAATTCTTTTTTATATTGTTCCGATATTTTTCGCATTTCCTGCAGTTCACTTTTTAAGCGCGTTGTTTCGGTAATATCTCGTGATGCAATGATAATCCGGTCCAGTTCATTCTTTTCATCAAAGACCGGATTTCCGACGGCTAGGATTTTCCTTCCGGATTTCGTTTCCTGGACAACAGAGACTTTTTTTCTTTTTTCTAGGACTAATCTTGTTACCGATGGTGTAAAAAGACCCTGGTCCTCCAGCTCGAGAATATTTTTTCCAATCAACTCTTTAAGATCTACCTTCCAGAAGTCCTGAATAATATTGTCACTGTATCTGATTAATTCGCCTTTGGCATTGACGACAAGAATTTCATCATAAATACTCGACAAGATTGCGTTTAAGTCTCGATTCAAATCCTTGATATATTCAATTTCCAGAGCCATGTCTTCGACCATCGGCAAATCCTGAACAACAATAATAATTCCTTCCACTTCATCATCATAGCTCAAAATAGGGCAATAATCGACGAGTACTCCCATTTCATTGGTAATCTCAAGATGATTCAAAATGGTTTTTCCCGTTTCAAACACATTGTTAATATGCTGCTGGCTAAAGATATTTTCACCAGGTAGATTTAACACTTTTTCAGCAGTGGATTTAATCATATTTAATCCTGATTCATTGCAATTGATAATTTGTTTTTCTTTGTCTAGGACAAAGACTCCCATTGGAATGGAGGTTAGGAGGATTTTTAGCAAATCAACACTGTTATTTTCCTGTTTAAAAAGCTCCGCTAGCACGTCTTCTCTACGTATGTACCCAGTTGGGGCCCCATCCTCACCCATGACAATCGCAAACGGCTCGCCAATAATTTGGAACATGACGGGTAAGGAAATCTTCTGGCTAAGGTGGCAGATACTCTCTATAGACTTGGCATGCTCCATCAAGGACTCAGGTGAAAAATTTTGTTTATCCAGTTCTTCAAGAAACTGACTATTTAAAGCCGCATAAGCAATTAATTTGTCCTCTTTTTCTAAGAATATAAAGGGTTCTTTGAAATTTTTTAACGTCAATCGGATTTGTTCCACATCATCGATTGTAACGGAAATAATCGGCTTTATTTTTTCTTTCGCCACGGTGAGCATTTTTCTATTCCCCCCTAATTCTTATCAACCTAATACTAACATGTAATTCAGAATTTTTTAAATAGAAAATCAGAAAAGCGGAAGCGCCTTGCCCAGGGGCGACAGGCATAAGACGAGCAGGTGAGAAGGTTTCTCTTTAACCTTCTTGCCGGCTTGGCTTATGTCCCGAGCCCCTAGGCGCAGGAGCTAGACAAAAAAAGAAGATGCGGTTACCATCTTCTTTTTTCTAGCCATTAGTCGCTCCCGGTTACAAATAAATCTTCTTTTATAAAAGCAAGGACCATACCAGGAATGACTTGATCTCCTTCCTGGACTTCCAGTGATTCAACTTCTCCACTTAAACCGGTTTGAATCATTTCCACCTTGCCATTTTCATTTTTTATTTGAAACAATGGTTCCCACTCATAAATTCTGGTTTCATTTTTAATTGAAACTCTTTCAACCGTCCCATAGCATGGGCTAAGTACAACTCCAAAATACATCCTATTTCACCCCCACGTTTTATTTAGTATTGTTCCTGAAAATGTCCTGATTGTAAGACAAGACTGAAGAACTCTTGAAATTCTGGTATATCTTCCTCTTCAATCCCAAGTTTCTCGGACCAATGATGTACATGTAAGGTATCCTCTTGACAGAGAAGTACCATTTTCCCAGTTTGCATTGAGATGACCATTGCCTTCCCATAAAAATGATTGGAGTAGCCAATTGTTAAATCATAGCGATGATTATTAGATATAAGGCAAAAATAATGCAGCAGCTGCCGTTCTTTTTGTTCAGTCAGAATATCCAACTTCATTTATTAAACCTCCTCATTGTATTAGTACTTCAACCATCCTCGCAGTCTTGAGGTTTCAGCTAATTTTTTTATTCCTTCTATATAGGCAGCAATTTTCATATTCACTCCATATTTAGTTGAAGTATTATAAACATTCATAAAGCTGTCGGTTATTTTTTCTTTTAAGCGGGCATCAACGGTTTCCTCTGTCCAATAATAGCCCTGGTTGTTCTGGCACCATTCAAAATACGATACGATGACACCGCCAGAATTAGCAAGAATATCTGGAACAACGAGTATCTCACGTTCATCCAATATTTTTAGCGCATCCTTGGTCGTCGGGCCATTGGCGGCTTCAATCACAATATTACATTTCAGACGACTGGCATTATGTTTATTGATAACTCCTGAAATGGCTGCAGGAATCAAGACATCACATTGTTTCTCCAATAATTCCTGATTTGAGATCGAGTTATTAAATCGGTTTGTTACAATTCCAAATGAGTCTCTGTTTTCTAGAAGATAGGGAATATCCAGGCCATTTTCATCATACAAACCACCAAGAACATCGCCAATTCCGATAACAGTCGCCCCTAAATCATATAAATACTGCGCCAAGTAACTGCCAACATTGCCAAAACCTTGAATAATTACACGGAGGTTCTTAATCGGAATTTTTTTCAATTCGGCAACCATTTGAAGAGTATATAAAACCCCTTTGGATGTGGCGGTTTCTCTGCCCTTCGATCCCCCTAATGCGATTGGTTTCCCGGTAATAAAACCTGGAGAGTCAAATTCGCGGATATGATCATACTCATCGAGCATCCATGCCATGATTTGCGAGTTTGTATACATATCCGGTGCCGGAATATCTTTTGTAGGGCCGACAATTTGGCTGACTGCTCGAACATATCCCCTGCTTAATCGCTCTAATTCATCTAAACTCATTTTGCGTGGGTCACAGACAATGCCGCCTTTTGCCCCTCCATATGGAAGATCTGTAATCCCGCACTTTAAACTCATCCATCCGGCTAATGCCTTTACCTCCTCAGGGGTAACATCTGGATGGAAGCGAATCCCGCCTTTCGTCGGCCCAGCTGCATCATTATGCTGGGCACGGTAGCCCTGGAATATCTCCGTCTGCCCATTATCCATGCGAACAGGGATACTCACTTCTAAAAATCTCATTGGCTTCTTTAAAAATTCAAAGACCTGGGGAGGAAAATTCATGATATCTACTGCTTCACGTAGCGTTTCCTGAAACTCTATCAGTGAATTATCCTTTTCGATTACTCCCTCATTCCTTCTCAAATCTAAAGATTCGATTGCCATCATAACACCTCATTTTTTATTGTTACTAAGTAAATAGCAATTTCCGTGCCAAACAGAAAAGCGGAAGTGATTTGCCCAGGTGCGATATAGGGAGAATTAGCGATTGGCGAAGACAGAGCTTAGTCTCACTTAATGCGTACAGAAAGTGATAGCTTTCTGTAGCCAGGCATAAGACAAGCCGGCATCATTCTTTTGGGGGCAAAAAAATTTCTGACCTATGAAAAAATGACTTTGTTATTCAAATTTGCATACTTTTTATTTACACAAAAAAACGCATTCCCTTATTGTGCTGGAATGCGTTTTTCTAGCAATTTATACTTCTGCTTCCTCCGCCTTATATTGCGGAGGTGCTGCTCTGAAAGCTTTGGTTAAATAGGCAAGGTAGGCAAGACCAATAAGAAACCAGCCAGCCCCCATAATCAAGGAACTTATCTCAAGATTTATCCAAAGGATCGCAATCGACCCTGCCCCCAATAGTGGCATGATGACGTAATCAAAAAACCCTTTAGGAGTACGATGCATTTTTTGGCGGAAAGCAAAATGACTAATAACAGAAAGATTAACAAAGGTAAAGGCCATTAAGGCACCAAAATTAATTAAGGAAGTTGCTGTGACTAAATCAAAAAACCAAGCAGATAATGAGATGACTCCAACGATTAATACATTAATCGCAGGTGTTCTCCATTTCGGATGGATATACCCAAACCACTTTTCTGGGAAAACTTTGTCACGGCCCATAACATACAGTAACCTTGAAACACTTGCATGAGAGGCAAGTCCCGAGGCAAGGGTGTTCACAAAGGTTGTACACAAAAAAATGGATTGAAACAGCTTCCCACCAACATATAGCGCGATTTCAGGGAGTGCTGCTTCCGGATCATTAAACCTCGAATTATCCGGAAAAAAGGACTGGATAAAAAATGAGGTTGTAATAAAAATGACCCCTCCCCATAAAGCTGTAAGAAGAATCGCTTTGGGGATTGTTTTTTCTGGATTGGGTGTTTCTTCGGATAAGGTCGTAACGGCATCAAAGCCAAGGAATGAAAAGCAAAGTATCGTTGCACCTGTAATTAGGATTGGAATGTTCATACCATCAACAAAAAATGGCTGTAAGCTAAAAACAGATCCGGTCCCTTCGCCCGAATTTAGACCCTTCACTACCAAGATAATAAAGACAACCATAATTAATATCTGCACTAAAACAAAAAATGTATTGAAATTTGCCAGGACATTGACGCTTCGAAGGTTAAGTAGTGTTACAATCCCTACAAACACTAACACCCAGATAAAATCCGGAACCTCTGGAAAAAGAGCATTTAGGTAGAGTTTTGTTAAAAGTGCGTTTACCATTGGCAGGAATAAATAATCAAGTAATGAGGACCAACCAACTAAAAATCCAAGATGTCTGTTCATCGCTTTTTGCGTATACGTATAAGCGGAACCTGCCTGTGGGAATACCCTTACAAGCTTGCCATAGCTTACCGCTGTAAACAACATACCAATCAAGGCAATAATATACGCTGTTGGTACATGACCCCCTGTTTCACCAGAAACAATTCCGAATGTATCAAATACCACCATCGGAGTCATATAAGCCAACCCCATCATAACAACCTGCCATAACTTTAACGATCTTTTCAGCTTGACGCCATTTTCCACGTATCATACCTCCCCTTTTTTTAAAACGCTTTCATCATTACATAACCCCTTTGTCTTCTTGTAATTTTTTATTCCCCCTTATTTATATTTTGAAAATTCACTATTTTAACATGCAACTTTTATGCCAAAGTGTTTTTTAAAAAAATTTCCTTATTTCATTCCATGAGCGTAAAATAAAAGGAATAGAATGTCAATTTTGAATATTAAGAATTATTCAACTGTGCATACGTTATTCCAACTTAAATAGTCATTGTATTTAAGGGAGTGAAAAGCAGGGGCCTATTACTTGGCACAAAAATTGCAACATAAATATATGAAAAATAGGAAAATGGGGGGAAAATAGATGCAATATCCATTATCACCAGATGTTAAACCAGAGTTTTGTACAACAGGAACCTTTATGAGATTACCTTCAAGTGGGGAGAATGCAAAATTGGCCATTGTCGGGGTACCGTTTGATACAGCAGCTTCCTTCCGGGTAGGGGCCCGCTTTGCACCTCAAGCGATTCGCCAAGCGTCGATGACATTATTCCCATATCATCCTATTCATAAGGTCTATCCTTTTGATGATTGTAAGGCCATTGATATTGGCGATGTCTCCGTCATCCCTCATAATATCCATCGAAGCTACCAAGTGATTGAAAAAGCAGTTATGGAGTTAATGGATCAGGGCATCATTCCAATTGCCCTAGGTGGAGACCATTCCGTAACACTAGCAAATCTTCGTGCCGCCGCTAAAGTGCACGGTCCAGTTGCCTTAATCCATTTTGATTCCCATACGGATACTTGGGATACGTACTATGAAGAAAAATATTGGCATGGTTCCCCATTCATCCGTGCATATGAAGAAAATTTACTGATTCCTGATAAGGTTTTTCAAGTCGGTATTCGCGGAACACTCAATCATCCTGGAGATATTGATGCAAGCACGGACCTAGGCTATAATGTCATCACCACACCAGAATTAAAGGAGCGCGGATTCGAAAACGTTGTCAAAGAAATGAAAGAGAAAATCGGTGATACTCCATGTTTCCTTACCTTTGACATTGACTTTGTCGATCCATCCTGCGCACCTGGAACGGGTACACTAGAGGTTGGCGGTTTAAACAGTTTTGAAACCCTGCAAATGATTCGTGCATTAACGGATTTTAATTTTATTGGTTTTGATTTAGTCGAGGTGTTACCACCCTACGATCCAACCCAGATAACATCGCTGCTTGCAGCCACGATTATCCATGATTTTGCCAGCCTCGTAGCCTTAAAAATAAATAAAGAAGCAACCGTTTCAAAATAAAAAACAGTGGACTCCGTTAAAAGAGTCCACTGTTTTTTGGATAAAACCTATCAATTTGGAAAAGCTAATGTATATCTTTATTTTGCGAATACATGATTCCCAATTCTAGTCGTCACTTGGCGTGATTTAATCCAAGAGCTTGATGCCGTGTTTGGATTATAGAAAAATAGTGAACCGCTCCCTTTACCGATTAAAGCGATCGCTTCATTGACGGCTTTTTTCGATTCTGCATCAGCTGGTTGATTAATCTGGCCGTTGGCAACAGGAGTAAAAGCATAATATCCATTGGAGATTTGATAGATAACTCCACGGACTGTATTAGGAAAGTCAGAGCTCATAAATACCCGGTTTAAAACAACGGTGGCAACAGCTACCTTCCCAGCGTAGGGCTCGCCCACTGCCTCTGCACGAACTAAGCGTGCCAATAAATCTTTATCGGCCGCTGAAATTGGAGAGTTTGGTAGAATCATATTTTGACCAGCAATTAGTGCCTTACTATTGTTTGCAGTCATTAAATTGTTAAGAGGAACACCGAATCCCTTAGCAATTTTCCAGTATGTCTCACCATATTGAATGGTCCGAGTTGTTGCAGCTTCTGATTCTATCGCACCTGAAAACACGGACATTGATAAAATTAATCCAGTAGCAATGACTAGTTTTTTAAGTTTATTCATTTGATAACCTCCTAGTTGTTTGCTTGTTGCTCTACGACTAAGGCTATCAGTTGTAACATATGGAATCATCGTCCAATAAATGGAAGAATTATAAAAAGAAATATTAAACTTGCTATCAAAGCGTTTCTCTACTAAAAGGAATTAATATCCAAACATTAGATATGTCCTTATACTTCCATTTCTGGATAGTTAAGGATGTTTCATGACAGTCTGTTTCATTATTGTCATAAAGCTACTTCACAAAATTGACATTATTCCCCTCAAAAGCCACAGGAATCCTGCGATATTTTCTGGTAATAATATAATGGAAGACAAATATATGGAGGTTTATTTATGGAAAATCAGTTAGTTAGTGTTCTTAACAAGCAAATAGCAAATTGGACAGTATTGTATACAAAGTTACATAACTATCACTGGTACGTGAAGGGTGGACAATTTTTCACTCTACACGCAAAATTTGAAGAGTTCTATAATGAAGCTGGACTCCATGTTGACGAATTGGCTGAACGCTTATTATCCATTGGTGGTAATCCCGTTGCCACGATGAAAGGATGTCTCGAACTTTCATCGATCTCAGAAGCAAATGGATCCGAGAGTGCGGAAGAAATGGTTCAAACGATTATTAATGATTTCTCTATCATCATTGGTGAACTAAAGGAAGGAATGAGTTTCGCAGGTGAAGTGGATGATGAAACTACCGGAGATATGCTACTAGCGATTCATTCAGGTCTTGAAAAACATGTTTGGATGTTAACTGCGTTTCTTGGGAAATCGATTTAAGTCCAATAATATAGAAGGAGAGATTACCCGCGGGTAGTCTCTCCTTCTTTTTCGCTGCGTGTAATGATTACCAAGCAGACTGTAATAATCGTAAAAGCAATAAAAGCTAAAATAGGAATCGTGATAAAGCCTAACCAATTAATATAATCCTTCGAACAAGGTACACCTGTTGTACACATTTCAAACTGCTGAAGATAAGGGATCTTCTGTAACGCACTATGATAGCCAGAAATGATCATCCCGATTATTGATAACGGTAAGGTGTATTTCGTAATTCCTTTGTCATTCCGGTAAAAAGCAACACCAAGGATGACCGCTAATGGATACATAAAAATCCGCTGGTACCAGCACAGCGTACAAGGGATATAGTGGAGAACCTCACTAAAATACAAGCTGCCGATTGTAGCAATCAATGCCGCAACCCATGCAAGTAATAGAGATTTATTCATTCCCTTTCTCCTTTGAGGCTTCCTCTACCATTTCATTTAAATCATCCAAGGTTTGTCCATCAAATTTCTTGCCATTTACAAAAATTGTTGGTGTTCCAGTGACTCCCAACTCTTCTGCCAAAGCCTTGTCCTTTTTCCAAGCTTTTTCAGGATCTTTTGTATCAAAATATTTCACTACCTTGTTCACTTCTTCCTCACTAGCAATTTCTTGTAAGGTTTCAGTTAAAAATTCTTCCGTAAAGTAATTCATGGTTTCATAACGGGTATCTTCCGGTTGTTTCTTATAAATGAGTTCATGAAACTCCCAAAACATTTCGTTTCCTAGCTCATGATACACTGCTTCTGCAAATTTTGCTGTGCGGTTAGAATCATCATGAATAAACGGATAATGGAAATAATAAAATTTCGCTTTCCCAGTATCAACAAATTCTTTTACAATCAGCGGAACCGTTGTCTCAGCGAAGTTCTTACAATTAGGACATTTGTAATCACCAAATTCCACTATAGAAACAGGAGCTGATTCTTCCCCTAGAAATGGCTGATTCGCGTAATCAATTTCCTCTTTTACGGCTTGATCTGAATCTGATTGATTATTTAAAAAGATTAATCCAATAATACCGATAGCAATCAATCCAATCACCCAGAAAATGAATTTAGATGATGATTGGGTTTCCTTTTTTTTGTTACTCTTGCTATTTTTGCTTTTGGCCATAATCATACCCCTTGCATTATGTATTGATAGTTTAAATTTTACTAGAAAAAATCTCTATTGCAAAATAAAAGATACTTTCCTTTAATTGTTAAAAGCAGCCATTTCCTTTTGGCTTAGGAAAAATTGTATATGTAAATGTATCCAACCCTTCTATAAAATAATAGGAGCCAAACTATTTTTTGGCTCCTTCAAATTATTTTTTATAGTTTTTATAAAGATCAACAAATTCAGCTGCTAGATCTTTTATCGTAATGGCATTCATTAAATGGTCCTGTGCATGCACCATGAGCAGTGAAACCTCTGTTTTTTCGCCGCGAACCTCGCCCTGAATTAACGCTGTTTGAATATGATGCGCTTCATTTAGTTCACGACCTGCTTCCATTATTTTGGCATCAGCGGTGACAAAATCTCCTTGTTTCGCTGCGAGAATGGCTTCCATGGCACTGCTTTTGGCATTTCCACCATGGAGAATAATTTGAAAAATGACCGTTTCTAATTGTTCCATACTGCTTTTCCCCCTTTTATCTAGCGTCGTATAAATCTTATTGCTTGGTATTAAATATATTTTTATATAGGATATTATTATATAGCATAACCATTTATTCCTAAGGAGGATCGCAATGATAAACAAAACTACATATAAAGGCTATATTGGAACCTACACAAAAGGTGAAAGCAAGGGCATTTACACTTTTACTCTTGATACGGAAGCAGGAAAAATAACAGATGTGAAGCTAGCAGCACAGTTAGATAACCCTACCTATTTAACGATTAGTCATGACCATCGTTATCTTTATGCCGTTACAAAAGAAGGAGAAAATGGCGGGGTTGCTTCCTTTACGATTACGGATGGCGGTGAGCTTCAAGCCATCAACAGCCAAGTTTTAGCCGGATCACCCCCATGTCATGTGAGTGTTGATCGGCAAAACCATTATCTATTCAGTGCCAATTACCATAAAGGCTCCGTGGAATCCTATTTAATTAACGAGGAAAATGGCTCGATCCACCCGCCAGTATCGATCATGAAGCATGAAGGCTCCGGGCCAGATCCAAGACAGGAAAAACCGCACACACATTATGCAGGACTAACTCCTGACGAAAAGTATTTGGCGGTTGTAGAATTAGGGATTGACGCCCTAATTACCTATAAGGTAAATGAAGATGCTACACTGACAAACGTCAACTTGCTGCCGCTAAAAGCTGGCAGCGGTCCAAGACATATCACTTTTCACCCGAATGGCCAATTCGCCTATATCATGACCGAATTTAGCTCTGAGGTAATTGTCCTTAACTATAATCCTGACAATGGACATTTCACTGAAAAGCAATACATTTCCACCCTACCTAGTGACTTTACTGAAAATAATCAAGGAAGTGCGATTCATATTTCATCTGATGGACGCTTTGTTTATGCAGGTAATAGAGGACATAATAGTATTGCTGTTTTTAGCGTTAATCAGGAAACAGGGGAACTTAGCTTTGTAGAATTGACCTCATCAGAGGGGGATTGGCCGAGGGATTTCAACTTCGATCCTACCGAAAAATTTATCGTTGGTTCTAATCAGGAATCCAACAACTTAGTACTGTACTCAAGAGATGAGAATACCGGGAAACTAACTTTATTACAATCAGATATAACGGTGGGGCATCCGGTTTGTGTAAAATTTTTATAAAAGAAAAACAACAGGGGATAGAGCAATCTATTGCCCTGTTGTTTTTTATCTAACTTTAAATAGGGACGTGATCTTTTTTTCTATGATATCGGTATGCTGGGAAGAATTTTTCTTGTGATGGAATTAAATAATATTGTTCCCATTCCTGGTTTAGCTTTTGGTAGAATTCAGGAAGATGAACTTTTTTCCCCACATAAAAATCAAGGGTTCCTTTGGGATTGAACCGATGTTTGAATTGAAATAAGGAATCCCTGCCTATATGCCCTCCTCCTAAATGGAAGGCGTACATGCCAATTTCCTTTCCCCACAACGCAATATGATGGAGTAAAAAAATCGTAGTCCCTAGATTTAAGAACTCCTTTTTTGAACACCCCAAATGGTAATGTATTGTATTACCTTCATACATACAAATTGCAGCAGCCACCATTTTATTATGATGAAATACAGCTCCAATGATTGAATTCTGTTCAAACCCATCTAACAGATTTTTAAGATATTCAACAGAAAAATAGGAATATGCAGAAGCATTTAATTTATCCATGGTTTCTTTATATAATTGATAAAATTCCTCCAGATGCTTATATTTCTCTTCAGACTCAAATACCTTAAATTCTAAATTATTTTTTTGGGCTTTAAGGACATTACGTTTGTGATTTTTATGATATTGGTTAAATATTTCGTCCTCACTTTTTCTTAAATCAAAGAATACTGTCTCCCGGTCGTAGGTTATTTCCATCATATGATCCATTCCTCTTTGATTTTGGAGTAATGGATGAAATCTAATAAATTCAGTTATGATATTCTCCTTTTTACAATATTGTTCAAATTCCCTTCGAAACTCTCGAATCAAATCCATATCTTCAACATCATACAGCGGTCCACCATATCCATATGATGGAGTGATAATGTCAAATAACTCCACATCCGTTTTGCTTATTCTAAACGGCAATTCGTTAATCCTTCTTTTTAAAAATGTGTAGCATAGCTTGTTCCCTTTTCCATTGTAGAAATAAAATAAATGAGGATCACCATCTCCCATTTTCTGATACAAACTCGAATAAGAATGACAATAAAAAACATCTTTTTTGGTTATTTCTCTTATTCGCTGTTCCCATCTTTCCCTATCTTTATATGAAATGACTTCGTACATATTAATCCCCCTTTACAAGGAAAAGAACACCGTTATTTAATGATTGTTCCTGAATTTGTTAATACAGAATTTATCAGCATTACATCATCATATTTAATCATGATTGTTCGGTCTTGGTAGTTTCCGATTTTCGGCATATTTGTTTCACCTTGTAAATTATTGATTATGCACCTAATAAAGTTTTGACCTGCTTCGTAAGCATGAAGATAACCACCTCCAAATCGAGGATTGATTTCAGAAATTACATAGCCTGTTTCCGTTTTAAAGCAGTCAATATCAATTGGCCCAATAAGTCGTAAAGTATTAAGTAAATCCTCAATCAATGCAAATAGAATTGGGTCAACAACCGCCTCCGATTTGTCTGTTTCCCCAGCTCTCATTTTCAATTTCCTTTTGCCAAAAATATGTACTGCCTCGTGAGTGAGTAAGTCCACATAACAATCGACCCCGTATTCATCGCCTTCAATAAAGGGCTGTACAATTAAATCATCTGACAGCCTCCATAGATTTTCAAGTTCATTAATGGATGTTACTTTTGAAACCCTTATGCTCGCACTGCCCGTTCGCGGTTTTACAATTAGGGGGAAGGAAAGTCGCTTCGTCTTCAAATCATTTATTACTTCGTTCATACTTTCATAAACAGGAACAGCCGGGATGTTATATTTTTGCAAGATTTTATAGGTTAAATATTTATCAAAGCAAACGTCAACAACATCTTTATCTGAAACAATTAGCTTAATGTTTTCTTCCGCAAACTCATCTTTATGCTGGGCTAATATACTTAGTTCTGGGTCAATAAGGCTCATAATAGCGTTTACTTGATATTTTTTGCACAGATCTTTGATCCTCTGAACATATTCAGGGTGGTTGATTTGAGGGACTAGCTCCCAATGGTCGGCAAAATAAAGAGCTGGTGCTGCAGAATCGCAGTCTATTGCTATAATTTTTCCTCCGATTTTGCTAAGTTCAGTTTTAAAATAGTTAATTAATTTCACTCTTCTTCCCGCACTGCAGATTAATATGTTCAAAATAGATCCCCTCTTTAAAAAAATTAAAAAACATACAACTCCTCATTGAAAAATTCCTTTACCGTTTCCTTTTTCCTAACTACAAAAACATTCTCATTGTCTTTCGCTAAGATTCCAGGTCTCTCTTTAATAAACGGCGGGTTAAAAACAATCGTATAAGCACCCACATTTTCAAAGATAATATAGTCACCTGTATATGGCACTTCCGCTTGGACTTGATGGGCTAAATAATCTTTTTCCATACATGTATAGCCAACAATGTCAAATGTTCCACGGTGTCTTTCTTCATTTTGTTTTACTAGTTTCATTGGAAGATTTCTTTTATGCATGGTTGGTTTTATATTATGAACACTGCCATCAACCAGCACAAAGTTTCGGCTTCGAACATCCTTTGTCTCAATTACTTTTGCGATAAATGTGAAGGTATTCGCCACCATAGAAATGCCTGGCTCTAAAATGAGTGCAGGTTTTTTATCAAAAATTCCGAATTCCCTGTTCATGATTTGACAGATAGATTCTGCATAATCATCAAACGATGGGACCTCGGCATGAAAGGATTCAGGTAGTTCGCCATAAATACCTCCTCCAATGTCGATATATTCTAATTGATCGATAATATGTTGTTTTGCTAACTCACATAGAGTTTGAGTAATCTTTTTATAAGTATCGACACTTCTATTTCGAGTTGAAAAGTGACCATGAAGTCCAATAACACTTATATTTTCATAGTCCCTCAGCTCATTTAACGCAGATTGTAAGTTGCCATTTTCTATACATATTCCAAATCTACTTACTTCATATCCCTCTTGAAGAGGACTAATTCCATTTTCAGAGATATCAAAATTTAATCTTAAGCCTACTTTTACTTGCTTATTTGGATGGAAGAGCGCATATTCCTTTACATAATCAATTTCATATAAAGAATCAATATTGATGATACTTTCATGTTGAAGAGCAAGTTGAATGTCCTCCCGACTTTTTACTGGACCGTTAAAAATGATTTTTTTTGGATCCTCAACTATTTTGAGCGCTAAATCATACTCTAATCGTGAGACAACCTCTGCATAAGCACCTAGTTTTGATAGTTCTTTACATAAATATGGGAGGTAATTGGTTTTATAAGAATAACCAACAATAAAATTTTCATATCTATCTTGAAATGCCTTCTCGATTTTTCGATAGTTATCCCGTAATTTATTTACATTTAATAAATAAAAAGAAGAACCAAACTTTTCGTCTAGTTCTTTAATCTGCTTGTATTCTAATATCATGATTAATTTCCCTCACTCATATTTTGATATCAATGACTCCAACTTTTGGGTAAATTTATATTCATGGCTTTTTTTCCATTTTAAATATAAAAACAAGAGGCCTAATTTACCAATTAGACTTTTAGAAAAGAAGGTTCTTGAGTCATATCCTGTAGTGATGGGTCCATATTCTAGTTTAAAGTTATTTACATTTTGACCGCCTTGATCTTCTTTATCAATTACTTTTCCCCCAAAGTTATACCATTGGCATCCTTTATTCTTAAAACTCTGAATATCTTTCCAATGTAAATACCTATTTGCTCTACCTATTAAGTTATGTTGACTTGAATCTTTTTTTTCAAACCGTTTAGATGCCGAATAAATTAAATACCCTTGATAGGCATCTTTTTGATAGACATGATAACACAGGACCTGTTGATCCTTATCAATAATATATGAAATAATTAATGCCCCTTGATCTCTTAATGCTTTTAACTTGTTTACATCACAAAAACTTATATTTCTTTCTTTCGCAAACGGATTGAAAAACTGTTTAAACTCCTCAATTTCACTATCTGTTGGATTAGTAAGTTCTAAGTAAAAAAGCTCATCCCTCAAATGTGCTCTATTAATTTTATATCTAGTATTTTTGTGTATTTTGTTATAAATTTCATCTTCTTCATCCCCGAGATCAATGAGATAGTTTGGTATTAAGAGGCGAAAAGAAAATTTTTCACTATTAGGTTCAGTAAAATTCACAGGGGGAACTAAAAGTTCAAATCGAATATTTATATCGGTTTTCTCGCTTTTATTCTCAAAATTTCCGGTTCCAATGTCTTCACGGATATTAAAAATACTTCGCTTATAGTTTAAAGAAAGCATTATATCCTCCCGATTTTTTGATTAATCGTTCATTTAATTATTCGAATCTTATCTTACTAGTAAAATATTGAATAACTGAAGGATCGATTTTTTCGTCAAATTTCCTTGCAAAAAAATGATTTGATCTCTCAATGGAGTGAATATCTTTACTGGTTAAATATACCGGGGAATTTCTCTCCCTTAAGTTTTCTCCCATTCTTAAATATAATAGGTTGTTTTTTACTATGTTTGATTTAAAGCGAGAGTTCATAAGTAATGTATGAAAAAACCATTCATCCGGTGTATACGTATTTTCAAAGTATTTACGGTACCATTTATTTTCATCTAAAAAATTTATGATATATTTTGCAGCTTCAAAAGGGATGGTGAACCATTGTGATCCACAATAAAAATCATAATCTTCCGGCCAAAAATTTTTATTAGGGAATATTTTCATACCCCTATCATAAAAATATTTGATCATTCTCCTGAAAATTCGAAAAGGATGGGCTGTCGTATACCTTTGTCTAGTTATCTTTGGCCAATTAAGTTTTATTGCCCCTTCATTTTTCCAAGTTATATTGATAAAATCCATATATATTTTACCTTGGTTTTCAAATAAAAAGTTTTTAAAACCATTCTTCACTAATAAATCTTGACCACTCCTTAAGCAGACAAAATCATACTGATTCCCTGAGGCTAATACCTCTCTTAATAAGAGAATCGTAGTATCCACTTGACTAATATCGCCCCATTCACAAATGATACTTCGTTCAAGTACTCTAACACTTGGATTTTTTAGGATTTCCCCATTCATTTCTTCATAATGCCTTTTATCAATATGGATATATATGTCCGCTTGGTCATCAGATACAAGCTGGTTAAGAAACTCATTTACTTGATTGGGGTTTTTGTGAATTTGTAAAATATAGGCTGTCCGCGGAGTAGCACTCATTTTCTAACCTTCTTTCACATTAGTTCTATTTAAAGTGTAATTCTTTTCTTTAAAAAGAACAATCAAGAAAAAATTTTTTCATTCTTGAATGATATTATTTCGCACAAATTTCTTTAATCCATCTGGAACCTTAATTTTGTTTTTAGCGTTATTCGTTAAGATATTTTTACTAATAGAAACATTTTTTAGCAGGGATGCTCTACTCTTAAGTTCTATGGCTGCATTTGAGTTATTTGAAATATGATTATCATTGATCGTAAACCTATTTAGTGAACCTTTTCCATATTCCTCTTGTACTATCCCATCTTTTCCACCAGATATTGTGTTATTGCTAATCGTAATGTTAGACATCGGTCTTCCCTCGTGGACGTAAATATACGCACCTGATGAATTAGTGACAACATTCTCGACCATGGAAAGATTATGAACGGGCCCTTTGGCGTAAAGGGCAAAATTATTTAAGTCTATGAACCTATTTTCGCAAACTTTCACTCCATTTATCATTACGTCCCCATAATACTCAAAATACACCCCCTTGTCATAGGTAGTAAATGTATTCTCACATACAGTGATGTCATTAATGTTATTGGATGCAAATAACTTGATGCCTGACTTATTACCTTCACCTGAAAAGGTGTTGTTAACGACCTTTGTTTCTTCTGCACCCGCCTGAATTAAAACACCCTCCTTTGAAGTCGAAAAGGTATTTCCATAAATCTTCGTTGCAGTTGAAACTAGATTACCCTCCCATCCACCTTCAATCCGGACACCAATTTCTGCATGAACTAAGTTTTTATAAATATTGACGTTTTCATTTTTTCTCCACACCTTTATATCCTTAACATTCAACTTATTCTCAAAAAATTTTATTCCTGATGTGTCCTCAATTAAAAACACACCAGTAGGACAGTTAACCGTATTTTTGTAAAACTCAATTCCATGAAAGAAAAATCCTTTCCCCCCAAGCCCTGCACGTTCTGAATCCGCACCTCTTAGCAATGAACAGTATCCAGTAGAGTTAGTAGTGATTGTATTACCCGTTATTTTTGCGTCAAAATACTCTTTTTCCTCCCATGGCTCAAAGTGTATCCCAGGGCGTCCGGTTTGAGAGGTTATTGTATTATTAATAACTTTTAGATGGTTTACTTGTTCGATTACAATTTGGGACCGCTGATTCTCCTCCATAATATTATTGGAAATCACGACAAAATTACTTGATTTTTCAGATCCTGAGATTGAAATACCATCGCCAAAAGCATTTTTCAATCTACTATTTTCTATTAATAGATGATCCTTATCATAAGCAAAGATACAGTGCATATGCTCAGTTCCTTTTGGATGATTCCGATAATTCCCATCACATGTGATGTTTTGTATTTTTGTATTATCCTCCATATTAATTAACCTGTTGTGACCATCTGGTGCATCGTTTGCAAGTTTTAACGAAACCCTATCACGACTTTCTCCTACTAAATTAACTTTAGGCTTTAGAAAAATTGGTTGTAAAATATAGGTTCCTTCCGGAATGAAAACATTACCGCCTTCTTGTTGGGAAAGATCATTGATTGCATTTTGAAAGGCATTTGTATCATCGATCCTACCATCACCAACTGCTCCGTAATCTTTGACATTTACCTGAAGAATCTTATTTTCCACTGTAACCGTAACAATTTTAGTAAATTCCTTATAACGAATCATGATTTTTGCTTTTCCTGGACTAATCGCTGTGATTACACCGGACTGATCAACAGCAGCAACCTTTTTATTTGATGTAATAAATTTACTTTGTTCGGTTACATTGGTTTTTCCACCATTAGATTCATTTAAGATAACGAAGGTATGATGCCTCTCCTTATTAGCTATATGGATACTGGTTGTATCAACCGCTAACGAAGGCGTTTTGCTTTGTCCATTTTGGAGACCATCCTGGGCAAGGAAAAAATAAACTAAACCTGCTCCAATTAATAAAAAAATAAGTAACAACCCATTCGTTCCCCGCTTTCTTTTTAAAACCTTCAACATTTGCTCACACCTTTATGCATGAAAGCTTTTTTTACTTGTTTGCCATGCATGATATTTTTTTAGAGCATTTTTGGGAACTAGCATTACCACCATAGGCTTAAAAGCGAGTATTCTTTTTAACATAGGTATATTTAATCTCTTACATGCATCTAACCTGGCCCTTGTTTCCGTAACTCTAAATTTTCTACTTTTCCGGTGATAGGATTCATGATCTTCCCTAAAGTAAATTAATGGTACTTGAAGATTATGAAGAATAAATCCCTTTTCATAGAATTTAAGCCAAAGATCATAATCCTCTAGTCTTTGTTTTGTTAATTGATTATCTGAATAACCTGCAACCTCAAGTAATTTTTCATGTTTCATTATGACGGTTGGATGAATAAAGGGACCATCAGTAATCATTATATTTCTATGAGGAAACCTAACTGGCTGTCTTGTTCCCCAAACTCCTCTTTTATCAAATAAATAGGCTCCTGACCCGCATGCATCACAATCATGATTATTCATATAAGCTACTTGAGTTTCAATCCGATTTACCACCATAATGTCATCCCCGTCATGCCTCAAGATGTATTCTCCTTGACAATGTTTTAAGCAATTATTAAGTGTTTTAGCTAAACCCAAGTTAGTATTATTTTTTATCAACTTGATTCTTTCATCTCTTTTCACAAATTCAGCAGCAATTTTAATAGTGCCATCCGTTGACCCATCATCACAAAGTATTAACTCCCAATTTTTATACGTTTGATTCATTATGGACGTAAGGGATTCCGCAAGAAAGTTTTCACAATTATAAATACCCATGATAATTGAGACTTTTCCCTTCAAAATTTCACCTCTTTTCCTAAAGAATTATCTTGTTTAAGCACATTCGAAGAGGATTTCCTTTGAAACTTTGATATTTTACAGGATGCTTCCGTGTAAATTTCCTTCAATTCACTGATAACATTTTCAAGCGAGTATAGTTGTATGAGTTCTAAACTTTTTTCACCGAACTTCCTTCTTAATGCTTCAGATTGATAAAGCTTGCTAATCGCATTTGAACAATCCCTAGCATCATTTACATCAACGATTAATCCATTTTCTCCACCGATAACTAAATCATGATTTCCCCTGCAATTCGTTACGATTACTGGCAATCCTGTCGCCATTGCTTCCATAACATTAACAGGCAGACCTTCCTGTCTTGATGTTGAGATGGCAACATCTGAAATCGTTAATAAATGATGGACATCTTTTCGAAAGCCTAAAAATTCTACATTTTCCTCTACACCTAATCGATTAGCCAAATCAGCGTAATCATTTAAAAGGTCTCCATCTCCAACCAGTAAAAGCTTAAGTTTGGGTATACTTCCTTTTATCAAACTAATTGCCTCGATTAAGAGATCTTGATGTTTTCTATAGCTAAGCTCTCCAACATAGATTAATAGAAAATCCCTTTCCTTATAGCCATACTCCTTCCTTAATCTATTCTTTTCTTCAGTGGTTTGAGGAAAGAATTTTTCTAAGTCAAGCCCTACGCCATGGATTTTATAGATTGATTCTGCTTTTCGTAATCGAAGCTTATCAGCAGACATATAATCCTCTTGATTCATTGTTATCAGCCCATCCGTCCATCTTGCAGCGATCTTTTCAAGTGTAAAGTATATCAGCCAATTCCACTTGGGAGCTCCCTTAAAAAAGTGGAACCCATGAGCAGTATATAGAATCGTAACATTTATTAATTTTCTACATGCGAATCGAGTAAGGAATGAAGCAACTGGCGTATGGACATGAACGCATTCATATCCTTCTTCTACAATAGCCTGTTTAATTTTTTTATAAGCATTGAGATTCTCTTTTTTTAATGGATTTCTTTGAAACTCGATTTGGTGTATCTTACAGCCAAGGTTAATTATTTCCTGACTTACTTCTTGAATCGTATTAAAAGCCAGACCGACCTCATTTCCCTGTTCAATGAGAAATTTTACATGTGGAATTAAAAAGGCATTAACGGTGTTTGAATTAGTGGTAACATATAATATTTTCATTGTTTTCTCCTTAGCCAATAACATGGATTTTTCCATAATAAAAAGGCCATACGGTTCATTCGTAAGCCCTTGCTGAAAGACTAAAAATAGTAAAGTTTATGAGGCTGCTTTTGCATTAGTGGAACTCTTCGATTTATGTTTTATCGAAATGATAAGACTATTCACTTCTTTAATTTTCATAAAGGATATCATCGTAGCGTATACAATCATCCCAATTAACACAGAAAGGAACAAAGAAAAGGTAGAACCAATCTGATTAATCAGTAAATTGTATGCATGGTGGCTTATTCCCCCCATAGCGAGCGAAGCAAAAAATATTTTAGTAAAAGTTAGCATGATGGTTTTTAATCCAAAATTTCCAATCTTTTTTCTAAGATTGATTAAAAGGAGGAGTGAGCAAAATAAAATCGATATACTTGTAGCAAGTGCCAGCCCGCCAATTCCCAAATACTTCGATAAGACAAAGTTTAAAACAATATTTATTAACATAGAAATAGCAGCATTAACCATTGGTGTTTTGGTATCTTGCAGAGAATAGAATACGTTAGATAGTATATCTCTAAGACTAAAGCCAATTAGTCCAATAGAATAGTAGAATAGAGCAATCGAGGTCAACGAAATAGCTTTTGAATCAAATTCCCCTCTTCCATATAACAATTGAACAATTGGTTCTGCAAAAAGCATATATCCTACTGTAACAGGCAAAACAAATAAATGAATCGTATTAATGGCTTCAGATATATATGTTTTTAACTCATTCATTTTACTTTGAACTGCCATTTTTGCTATTTTAGGATATAAAACGGTAGTAATGGTTGAAACAACGACCCCTAAAACAATTAAATTGATTGTATTGGCATAATTTAATGCCGATATTCCCCCCAGAGAGATTTTCGAGGCCAATGTTCTATCTATTAATAAATTAATTTGCGCAACAGATGAACCTAGGATTACAGGTAAAGCCAAAATAATCAATTGTTTAATATTCTTATCTTTTACATCCAACCTAGGTTTGTAGCGATAGTTATTTTTATACCCATAAAAAACAATTAATAAAAATTGTGACCCAATTGCAAGGACACTTCCAACTGCTAACATATAAACATTTGTTTGCGAACCTAAAAAAAAGGACCCAATTACGATAAAATTGGATGGAAGCCCAACAAGTGCAGTAATGATAAATATCCCTTTAACCTGAAGAAATGCTGCAAAGACATAATTTAATCCTGTAAAATAGACTCCAATTAATGAAATCCTTGTAAAAACAACCGCCAAATCTAATGTTTCTCCATCAAACCCAGAAGCAAACAACTTAACAATCTGTTCAGTAAATAGTAACCCCATGATCAGAATAATTGTACATACTACCATGACAAAATTAACTAAATTGTTAGTATAATTAATTGCTCTTTCTGTCCCTTCATTGGATTCAATACGGGTATACATAGGAACGAACCCGGTTGAAATACCCTTTCCGATAATCGCAAGGATAACAAAAGGAATTGTGCTGGCAATTAAATAGACGTCACTAATAATCGTAGCACCATAGAAGTAAGATAAACTTATATCCCTGGCAAAACCTAAGATTTTTGAAAAGATCGTTAATAACATCAAGAAAATAACCGTTTTTTTCATGCAATCGCCTACTACTCTTATTTTTATTTGTTATTAACTCGGTTATGTGTAAGCCATTCTATCTAATAATTTTTTATATTGATATAAATATGCTAGTTTTGCTTCAGGATCGAAATGTATTAATCTCTCATAAAAAAAATTTAATAAATAAATATTAAGATAGTCTAATCTGAGTTTCTCCTCAAACTTCATATCAAAAAATGAGAACAGATTATTAAACACATCATCATATTCACCTTTTAGATATTTTGCTATGTAAATATCATTATTATTCATATAAACTTCAAGCCACATCATAGTAAAAATATCATAGAAAAATATTAATGTATTAGAATATTCCCAATCAATATATTTAATCTGATGATTATCTCCCTTTATTAATAAACAATTAGATGTCCACAAATCACCATGAAGTTTAATATAGGGGAAATTCAGCGGCAGTAAATCTGGGTGAATTTGGTCACTAATATAACGAATCTCATGATGATTTTCCAAAGAATTAACTATTGCTTCAGGGGTTCGATATAAATCAATGCTGTTTGAGTAACTTTTTAAGTAATAAAAATGGCGCTTAAAAACATCGTTCATTACATACAAATAATCTTCCTTCATCCAAGTATGCACTGGTTGAAAATGAACAAGTTCCTCCATAACTAATAACCGCTTGTCGTTCTTCAATAAGATCACTGGCATCGGAAAATATTCCTTGAAAAAGTCGTAGATTTCGATAACTGAACGATAGGCTTGTTCAGTTGAAAAAATGGACAATACTTTGTTATGCGATAAATCAAAGATTTTACTATCGTTATAACCATTTGAACTCCTAATCGGTCGATAGATAGTTCCAGAAAATTGTTCAAGATGTACATCCTGTTCAGGAATATAGATATTCTTTCTAAAAAGCGTTTGTCTTAATAAGAAAATAAATAATCTTATTGATATGGGATAATAATCGGTCTGTAATATTTTTTTCGCACGATTTTTAATGTAATAGTCATTTTTGGTAATATACATAATAGATTCGTCTAGTACATAGTCACCAGAGCACATATATTTTGCATTTGCATTAAAACTCTTTATGACTTCTCTTTTATTCTTCAAATAATTGGTCATTTTCCTTTTCATTTTTTCCCTCCTTCATATCCTGAGTATTGTCCCTATATAATGAAGACACTAATGCCCCTAAAACCAACCAAAGTAATCGGGCATTGTTTAATGAAATCGCTATAGAACCTAATAAAAGGATTATAATAATGTCCCTTAATATATGGTTAAATATAGTGTTTGGTAAGCGTGCGGTTGTAGCTTTCCCCAACAAGAAAAATATATAGAAAAAAAGTAGAAAAGCTAATGGAATTCCCCATTCAGCAGATAGCTGTAAAAATGTGTTATGCGATATCTCGTCTGAATGAAACATCTGAAAAGCAACGGTTGAATAAGTCCCTATCCCAACGCCTATTATTGGTGAAAGCTGTATCACCCCAAATGCTACCCTCCAAGTGACATCTCTTCCGGAACCATTCTCAGAAATTGCCCCGCCAAAATCAGTAAGGAGTTGTTGAATCCTTACAAACGAGGGAATACTCGCACCTAATACATTGATTAGATATTGAAGAAAACCTAATATGGCTGGAACAATTAAAATGATAGATGTAAGTAAAATGAGCTGTACGACTACCACAAAGGCGTTCTTATTTTGTTTCAAAAGATATTCAAATACTCTTATAGTTAAATAGCATAAAAGTGAAATGATTCCCGTTTTAGATCCTGAATTAAGCACTGACATAAAGATAATAAAAAAAGCAAGCCATTTATAGCTCACCTTAATTGTGTTTATCCTGCTAATGTATACAAGGGCCGCAATCTGTAAAATAGAATAGTAATTTGGGTCAATCATGAATCCTCTAAACCTTGTACCTGCAAAAAAAAGAATTTCCGAAAATACCCGAATGTTAAAAACGGTAAAAATTATTCCGGCTCCCCCTATAAGTACGCCAATAGCTGAATACCATCTCACTATTTTTTCCATCAAATGATTATGGTTTAAATTATAACCTAATATGAAATACAAGAATAAAGCTACCAACTTAATGTATTCACTTATAATACTCAACGGCTCGGGATTAAACATATATTTAACGGGTACTAGGAAGACTGTGGATATTAGCACACTTATTGATACCACCAAAAAATACGAAACGGCAGTTATTGGTATTTTTATTTGATTATTTATTAATAAAACAATAAAAATATAGATACAAAATAGGTCAGCAAAAGAAATATTAACGCCAAATACTACCTGGGATTGGTGTAATAAAACAGCCATCAAAAAGATGGCTATTGTAAATAGAATATTAGTATTTTTTTTATAATGATTTAATTCTAGTGAATAACTCACGATTCTATCTACACCACCCTTTTTGTTATCTTTAATAATATTCGTAAACAGATTCAACTCCGTTCACAACTACACCAAGCATTTGTGTCTTTGTTTTTTCCATTAATTCTTTGGCCTTCATCGCCTGGTCTCTAAATGTTTTTCCACTTGAAACAACCAGAACAACTCCATCACATTTTTTGGCGATAATCTGAGAATCTGTAACTGCTAGAATTGGAGGTGTATCGAAAATAACATATTTGAAGCTATCTTTGAGTTGGTCCAGTACTTTCTCTAAAGCTTTTGAATTTAAGAGTTCCGAAGGGTTAGGGGGTACTGGACCACTGGTTAATATTTTTAAATTTGGAACATGAGTTAATGATATGGCAGTATCTAAATTACTTTTCTTAGCAAGAACACTTGTTAATCCATCTATATTATTCTTATTAAAGGTGTAATGAACAGATGGCTTTCTTAAATCAGAATCTACCAGCAATACCGATTTCCCTTGTTGTGCGAGAACGATGGCCAAGTTTGCGGCAATCGTTGATTTACCATCTGAAGGTTCTGGAGAAGTGACGACAATGGTTTTGATTTCTTTATCTGCAGAAGAGAATAGAATATTTGTCCTTATTTGCCGGAATTGTTCAGAAATGGGGAGTTTAGGATTACTTTGTGCGATTAAATGAACCGCTCTTTTCCGATTAAATTTCACCTTACGTTTCATTGGTCCCACCACCCTTTTATATAGTGTTTACTTCTTCAACCTTTCTCACAAAACTCTTAATCCTTTCATTTGCATCATGAGATACACTCGCTGCTATTTCTAAATCCTCAAATTCTTCTATTACGTCTAAAACCTTTTGTAATTTACTTTCAACAGATACGATGCTGATATTTTTCAACTTAGAAGTTAATTCCTCTTGTTCCTCTTTTAACAATTCAATTTTCGCAGCTATTTCCTGTTTTTTTACAGCAATTACTTCCGCTGTAAATATTCCCTGAACGGCAAAATCAACTAGTTTTGAAAATGCTATTTCCTGATCAGCGATGTTTTTGAGAGTAACATTTAACTGCTCCACTATTTCGGTGATTTCATCCATGACCTCATTTTTTAACAGCTTTTTTTTCTCTTGATCTACCTGTGTCCTTAAAGAAGTTATTTCCTGTATAACCCCATCGGATTCATCAGCAATTTCAAAATTTACATACTCTACTTTTTCAACCATTTTATCTGTTATTTTTGGGATATAACCTAGTACTGGTAATCCCAGATACGCTTCAATATCCTGATCTTCTCTAAGTGTTTTATCCAAATGTTCTAATATGATGGCAAAAGATATTCCAGCCATCACACCTACCACGATTGCAATAGTACTATTTAATAATCGATTCGGTTTAATAGGGGTGGGATTCTCTTTTATTTCTGCTTGTGCCAGTATGCTGACATTATCCACCTTCATGATCCCTTTAATTTCTTTTTGAAACGTTTCAGAGGTTGAATTTGCGATTTCTACTGCCCTAACCGAATTGGTATCCTCAACAATTATTGAAAAGACTTGAGAATTTTCAGAGCTATTAATCGCGATTTTTTCATTTAGTTGTTCTTCAGTTAGGGTGAGATTAAGACTTTCAATGACTTTATCTAAAATGACGGGACTTTTAATAATCATGCTATAGGTATTAATTAAATCAACATTGCTTTGCATTAAGGTAATGTCCAGTTTGTTTTCCGAGTCTTTTTGGTTGACTAGAATTTCTGTGGATGCCTGATATACTGGTGTCATGACAAAAAATGAAATGATGATACTAATTATTAACGCAACCGATGTCGTAAGCATGATTAGTTTCCAGCGTTTCTTTATGGTAGCAAAAATATCTAATACACTGATCGCATTCTTCATATTCTCCTCCAACAACTAGTTTCTTTCATTTTGCCACTTAATAAATTCAATTAGTGTTTTATACTGGTGTATTTGCTCTTTTTCCATCCCTATTTCCTTTAGTTCATTTACAAAGTCAATCCATTCCTTTTCAAGAAACAACTTCCTATCCTTCCCATCACTCGTTTCTAATAAGGTTGAGATATCTACGTCTAAAACATTTGCAATCCGTTTAATAATTTCAAGCGAGGGGTTTTTATGCAAATTGCGCTCAATATTACTTAGGTACGACTTCGATATCTTAGCTAATTCAGCAAGTTCTGATAACGTATAACCTCGTTGTTTTCTTAATTTTGAGATTTTCTGTCCTATCATTTCATTCCCTCATTTTTCAAGCATTTTTTTCAAACATTCGATCACTCTCATTTGATCTTCTAATGTCAAATTAGATCCTGATGGTAAACATATTCCCGTTTGGAAAAATTCTTCCGAAATGCTCTCGTTTTTAGAATGACAATAGTACTTACAATTTTTAAAAAGCGGCTGCATATGCAGGGGCTTCCAAACATGTCTAGCTTCTATATTCTCAGACTCAAATGAATGAAGAATTTCGTTTACAGACACAGATGGGAATTTTTTATTAATTGTTAATACGGTAAGCCAACGATTCGAAACAGAATTTTCTAATTCAGGCATAAATGAAATCAAAGGAAGATGAGCTAATTCTTGTTGGTAGATCTCGAAAACCCTTCTACGTGCACGCACTCTCTCATCTAATACCGCTAGTTGTCCCCTTCCAATTCCCGCTAATATATTGCTCATTCGATAGTTGTACCCCATCATGCTATGCTGGTAGTATGGTGCAGGATCTTTTGCCTGCGTTGCTAAATAACGAGCCTTATGTATGGCAGCTTTATTATTAGAAATAAGCATTCCCCCACTAGAAGTTGTAATAATTTTATTACCATTAAAAGAATAGATACCGAAATCTCCAAATGTTCCACTTGCTTTTCCTTTATAAAATGAGCCAAGTGACTCCGCCGCATCTTCTATAATTGGAACATCATATTTATTACAAATAGAGATAAGTTCATCCATTTTAGCTGACTGCCCATAGAGATTAACAATAATGACAGCTTTAGGAAGTTCGTCAACCGCAGCTGCATCCTTAAAAGCTTTTTCAAGTGCTACTGGAGACATATTCCAACTGTCCGGTTCAGAATCAATAAACACAGGTTCTGCACCCTGATATAATATTGGATTGGCGCTTGCAACAAAGGTTAAACTTGAGCAAAAAACAGTATCACCCTTTTGAACATCCAATAAAATAAGAGCCAAATGAATCGCAGCAGTTCCTGAACTTACCGCTACCGCTTCATCAACTCCAACAAAATTAGCAATCTCTTTTTCAAATGCGTCAACGTTCGATCCTAATGGGGCAATCCAATTCGTCTCGAACGCTTCATGTATGAATTTCATTTCACTTCCACTCATGTGTGGCGAGGAAAGATATATTCTATTTTTCATCTCTGTTTGTATCAGACCATCCACCCCCAAAAATTTATCCATGTTGTTCTTTTTCTTTTATTTCTGTCCCTGTAAATGGTGCAACTGTTACATGTTCTACCTGATTAATACCTTCTGATTGAATCACTTTTAACATGGTTAACATTAATATTTTTATATCAAGTAAAATTGTTTGATGATTTACATACCAGACATCAAGTTCAAATTTCTCTTCCCATGAAATCACATTGCGGCCATTTACCTGAGCCCAACCTGTAATGCCTGGTTTAACTAAGTGCCTTTTTGCCTGCTCTTCTGTATACAACGGTAGATACTCCATCAATAATGGACGGGGGCCGACTAAGCTTAATTCTCCCTTTAAAACATTGATTAACTGTGGTAATTCGTCTAAGCTATATTTCCTAAGGAAAGTACCAACAGCTGTTAAGCGTTGATCATCAGGCAACAATTTGTTATCGCTGTCTCTAGAGTCATTCATGCTTCTGAATTTGTAAAGGTAAAAAGGCCTACCATTTAAACCTGGTCTTTGCTGCTTGAAAAGAACCGGCGAGCCAAGTTTATATTTGACTAAAATTCCGGTTAATAAAATGATAGGCGATAAAAATATTAGCAATATGATTGAAATAAGTACATCCATCAACCTCTTCATATACTCACTTCCATTTCTTCTATAAAAATACAAAATATTCACACTGATACTGATAATTTATGATTAGTAGCATCTCTCCTATTCGCAAGATTCAAAAGCATTTCCCGAATCTCACCTCTTTCTAGATTGGAATAGTTTGAGATGATTTCCTCAATTTCCTGTTGATACATTTCTGAGGTCTTGCCAATATAAATTTGTGGATAAATTTGCTCGTCATGAACTTCATTTTCTTTCAATAATTCCTCAAAAAGCTTCTCACCTGGACGTACGCCTGTGTATTCAATTCCGATTTCTTCAATGGAGTACCCGGAGAGTTTTATGAGATTTTTAGCCAAATCTACAATTTTTACAGGCTCGCCCATATCTAAAATAAAAATCTCTCCTCCCTTTGCCAGTGCACCAGCTTGGAGGACTAGCCTTGAAGCTTCGGGAATCGTCATAAAATATCGAACCATGTCAGGATGTGTAACCGTAACAGGACCGCCCTTTTCAATTTGGCTCTTAAATAGCGGAATCACACTTCCTCTGCTCCCAAGTACATTACCAAAACGTACGGCAACAAATTTCGTTCTACTTTCCTGGTCCATGTTTTGTATAATCATTTCGGCAATCCTCTTTGTTGCCCCCATGACACTTGTTGGATTCACGGCTTTATCAGACGATATCATCACAAAGGTTTTCACATGACTCCAACTTGCTGCCTTTGCCGCATTCAGTGTGCCAATTATGTTATTTTTAACAGCCTCTTCTGGATTACATTCCATTAATGGTACATGTTTATGGGCAGCTGCATGATAGACAACATCCGGCTGGTATAAGCTCATTGCAAACATCATTTTCTTTAAGTCTTGTAAATCGGCAATAACCGGAACAAATTCTATATCCGTATTTTGGTAGGAATTTTTCAACTCCATTTCAATGGAGTAAATGCTATTTTCTCCATGCCCTAATAAAATAAGTTTTTGGGGCGAAAATTGAGCAATCTGCCGACAAATTTCTGAGCCGATGGATCCCCCTGCACCTGTTACTAATACCACTTTATTCGTGATATATTCCGATATACTATTCAGATCTAATTCAACTGGATCCCTGCCTAATAAATCTTCCACTTGAACATCACGAAACTGTTTTATAGATACTTTTCCTGTCATTAGGTCTTCTAGCATCGGTAATATCTGCGTCTTGGCACTAGTCTTAGCACACTCCAAAAATATGTTATTTAACTCTTTTTTACTTAGTGACGGGATGGCAATGACAATATTATTAATATCAAGCTTTTTCACGATTTCTTCAATTCTAGTGATTCCACCCATTACCGGAATCCCTAAAATATCAAGTTTATGCTTTTTGATATCATCATCAATAAACCCCACTGGAAATAAATCAGCTTCATTATTCTGTTTTAATTGTCTTGCGACCATCATCCCGGCTGATCCTGCTCCAACGATGAGTGTACGCTGATTGTTATTTGCCCTATTTAAATATGTGTCTCGGAACAATCTCCAACTAAAGCGTAACCCTCCCATAAACAACAAATTCAATAACCACACCACTGTTAGCAAACGAAAGGAAATTTCACCTATTAATAATTGCTCTGCTCCAGCTGAGATCAGGATTGATAAGGTTACAACCTTTAAAATGCTTAACAATTCCCCAATACTTGCATATTCCCATGCCTTTTTATATAACTTGAAGCGAAATGAAAGGAAATATTGACTGAGTAATATAGTCACCGCGATTAATAAGGTTGAAGAAGTAACCACATTCAAAGTTCCTCCTACCAAAAACCGACTGGAGAAGATAGATGCTAAGACAATAAATGAGTCAATAAAGATAAAAAACGATATTCTTTGGCGATAAGTCAAAATCCCCATTCCTTTCCCTTTTTCTTAATAAAAAATTTAAAGTATAGACTCTTTCATAAGAGTCCATACTTTAAATTTTTTATTTGGGCATCTAACCCGTCCTCACATCATCCCCTTGACGACTAGCGTCTAAGGTCTATCGACCCACAGCATGACCGAGTACCCCCATTGATAATGGAAAGGAGGTATCACCAAAATATTTTTGTTCTTATTAAAGAACGATTTTTCCAAAAAAAACACCTTTTTATTAAATTATCCATTTGTTACTTAAGAAATAGACTACAACAAAACATTCTATATAAAACACATAGACTAGTTCTTATACCTCATGTTAGTTCATTATATAGAACAAGTCAATGGAAATGTGGCGAATTTAACTATTATTCTTAAAATTCACACTTCTAAAGTTATAGCTTAATTTACTTATCCCACTTTCTACTTTTTCCTTTATAACGAACTTTCACTTGAGATATCTTAGTATATTTATTTGAAAATAAGTTGACAGTCTCTCCTCTAATGGTGTAAATTTTATAAAAAGTCTAAATATTAGTTCTTATCAAGAGAGGCAGAGGGAATGGCCCTATGAAGTCTCAGCAACCTTCAATGAATTTTTCATTGAAAAGGTGCTACGTCCTGCAAATTTACGAATTTGCGAGATAAGAAGAATGACAACTGTGTTGTACTGACAAAAGTCTTCTTCTTAAAGAAGACTTTTTTTATTTATATTTTTATTAAATAGGAGTGGTTGTGATGTTTAAGATTGATACGAAGCTTGCCCAAATTGGAAATCGCAGTGATACGGTGACAGGCACCGTTAATCCGCCCGTTTATTTTTCAACTGCCTACCGGCATGAGGGGATTGGGCAATCCACTGGTTTTGATTACGTTCGTACAGGTAATCCAACACGCCAGCTCCTTGAACAAGCCATTGCGGATTTAGAAGGGGGAGATCAAGGATTTGCCTGCAGTTCAGGTATGGCTGCGATTTTTACGGTTTTGTCCTTGTTTCAAGCGGGAGATGAATGGCTTGTAAGTGAAGATTTATATGGCGGAACCTATCGATTATTAGATAAAGGCTATAAAAAATGGGGATTAAAGGCGGAATACGTTAATACATGTTGTCCCGAGGAGATTGAACGTAAGATTACACCACAAACAAAAGCAATCTTCCTTGAAACCCCGACCAATCCTCTAATGCAGCAGTCCGATATAGCCGCTGTTTCTGAAATTGCCAAGGAACATGGAATATTGTTGATTGTTGATAACACATTCTACACTCCTGTTCTTCAACAGCCGATTCTGCTTGGGGCTGATATTGTCATTCATAGTGCGACGAAATATCTCGGCGGCCATAATGATGTTCTTGCCGGACTCATTGTAGCTAAAGGGAAAGAACTTTGTGATGAACTAGCACTCTACCACAACGGAGCTGGTGCAGTCCTCAGTCCATTCGATTCCTGGTTATTAATGCGAGGCATGAAAACTTTATCGCTCCGGATGAAAAAACATGAAAAAAATGCAAAGGAAATTGTTGAATATCTTTCTAATCATGAAGCGGTAACCGATGTTCTTTATCCTGGCAAAGGTGGAATGGTTTCATTTCGTGTTAAAGATGAAGCATGTGTGAACCCATTTTTACAAAATTTAGCCCTTATCACCTTTGCTGAAAGCCTCGGGGGTACAGAAAGCTTTATTACTTACCCGGCAACACAGACTCACGCTGATATTCCAGAAGAAGTCCGTATCCAATCCGGTGTCTGCAACCGCTTATTACGTTTTTCTGTCGGGATTGAAGATCCAGAGGATATTATTAACGATCTTGAACGAGCTTTTTCCAAACTAAAAGAGGGAGTGATTGGTAAATGACAAGCGAAGAATTTTGTTTTGAAACGAAGCTACTGCATAATCGACACAAGTTTGATCCTGCAACGGGAGCGGTCAGTGTCCCTATCCAACACGCTTCCACCTTTCATCAATCAAAAATCGACCAGTTTGGAAAATATGATTATAGCCGCAGCTTAAATCCGACAAGGGAAGCGCTGGAAGATGTGATTGCAGAATTAGAAGGAGGTTCGAAAGGCTTTGCCTTTTCATCAGGAATGGCTGCGATATCTACAGCTTTTCTACTTCTTTCATCCGGTGATCACGTCGTCATTACGGAGGATGTCTATGGCGGGACGTTTCGAATGGTTACCGAAGTTCTTTCCCGCTTCGGAATTGAACATACCTTTGTCGATATGACTGACTTAGGTCAGGTAAGGGCTGCTACTCAGCCAAATACAAAGGCATTCTATGTTGAAACTCCCTCAAACCCTACATTAAAAGTAACCGATATTAAAGCGGTTAGTGAAATTGCTAAAGAAAATAACGCCCTTGTCTTTGTTGATAATACTTTTCTCACTCCTGCCCTGCAAAAACCATTTGAGCTCGGGGCAGATGTCGTCCTTCATAGTGCGACGAAATTTCTATCTGGTCATAGCGATGTCATTGCAGGACTTGCGGTAGTGAACGATGCTGGCTTGGCCAAAAGGCTCGGATTTTTACAAAATTCTTTTGGAGCTGTACTAGGGGTTCAGGATGCTTGGCTTGTGCTTAGAGGCTTAAAAACGCTTCATGTTCGGCTAGAACAATCACAGAAATCAGCTCTTAAAGTTGCTGAATTTCTAGCGTCACATCCGCTGATCGAAAAAGTCTATTATCCTGGTCTTCCAAACCACCCACAGTATGAACTCCAAAATACTCAGGCAAATGGAGCAGGGGCTGTTTTTTCATTTGAACTCGTTAATGAGGAAGCAGTTCGGACCTTTGTTTCCACTGTAAAAATACCTGTATTCGCTGTTAGTCTTGGCGCTGTGGAATCGATTTTATCCTATCCTGCCAAGATGTCTCATGCGGCGATGCCACTAGCCGAAAGGGAAAAAAGAGGAATTAAAAATAGCCTCCTTCGTCTCTCTGTCGGACTGGAAAATTCAGAGGATCTAATAAAAGATTTTTCCCATGCGCTAGACGCTGTAAAAGAAAAACATTTGTCCTTGATAAAGGAGAAATAATATGACCTTATTAGAAAAATTAGAAAAACAAATTTTAATAGCTGATGGTGCAATGGGTACCCTTCTTTATTCATTTGGGACAGATAGCTGCTTTGAGGAATTAAACCTCTCTCATGGAGAAAAAATCCAGGAAATCCATAAAGCCTATGTAGATGCTGGTGCAGACGTCATTCAAACCAACACCTATGCCGCCAATTATTTAAAGCTGCAAAGATACGGTCTCGAGGATTCTGTTAAAGAAATCAATAGCGCCGCGGTCCAAAATGCAAAAAGAGCAGCCGCCAAGAATGCCTATGTCCTAGGCACCCTTGGCGGAAATCGCGGGATTAAGCCAAATTCCATCACACTGGAGGAATTGAAACGAAGCTTCCGAGAGCAATTATATTGTCTCTTACTAGAAGGTGTTGACGGGCTGTTACTGGAAACCTTTTATGACCTTGAAGAACTTGAAACGGTCCTAACGATCGCCCGCAAGGAAACGAAAATACCCATCATTGCACAAGTGTCCTTACAAGAACCAGGTATCTTGCAGGATCAGACACCCGTTAATGATGCATTAAAAAGGCTGGAAAACCTAGGTGCCGATGTGGTCGGTCTTAATTGCCGGCTCGGTCCGCATCATATGCTGACAGCTCTTGAACAAATTGAACTGCCTGCACATAGCTTTCTATCAGCCTATCCGAACGCTAGTCTTCCTGCCTATACGGACGGAAAATTCCACTATGAAGGTGATGCCGATTATTTTCGAAAATCCGCTCAAGGCTTTCGCCAGCAAGGGATACGGTTACTGGGGGGATGCTGTGGTACAACACCGGAACATATTCGGGCTTTTGCTTCAGTACTTAAAAACAGTACTCCAATAACCGAAAAAATTGTAAAATTGGAACAACGGAAAATCGTTGTTGAAGCACGTACCTTCAAACGAGATTTCCAACCGCTTGAAGAAATTGTTAAAGAGAGACCTTCCGTTATCGTAGAATTGGATACTCCTAGGAAACTGGATACGAGTAAATTTTTCGAAGGTGCAAAAGTGTTGAAGGAAGCTGGCATTGATGCTATTACAATGGCGGATAATTCATTAGCTCAGGTACGAATATCCAATGAATCGTTAGGATACCTTGTCAAACAAGAACTAGGAATACGCCCGCTGATCCACGTTGCCTGCAGAGACCGCAATATTATCGGCTTGCAATCACATCTAATGGGTCTTCATACGCTTGGAATGCATGATGTACTGGCCATTACTGGCGACCCTGCTCGAGTTGGGGATTTTCCTGGAGCATCGTCGGTATATGATGTTTCTTCCTTTGAGTTAATCCAAATGATGAAACAGTTGAATGAAGGATTGTCATTCTCCGGAAAAGACCTTGGTCAAAAAACAGCTTTTAGCATTGCTGGGGCCTTTAATCCAAATGTTCGCTCGGTTGAAAAAGCTGTCAAACGACTTGAGAAAAAAATTGAATATGGAGCGGATTATTTTATTTCTCAGCCCGTATTCTCAGAAGAGAAATTAATTGAAGTCTATGAAAATACAAAACATCTTAATGCTCCAATCTATATTGGCTTAATGCCTTTAACAAGCAGCAGAAACGCTGAGTTTTTGCATAATGAAGTACCAGGGATTAAAATTGCACAGCCGATTCGTGACCTAATGGCAAGCTTACATGACAATCCTGTACAGGCAGGACGGGCAGGCGTCGAAATAACAAAATCCCTGATTGATGCAGCACTTGAAATGTTTAATGGAATTTACTTAATCACACCATTCTTACGATATGAATTAACAACTGAATTAGCGGTTTATGCTAATCAGCGTGCAAAAGAAGTTAGGGGGAAGAACAGCTATGTCGAAAGCACCAATTAAAGAACAGCTAAAAAAACGAATTCTTATCATGGATGGTGCAATGGGAACCATGCTACAGCGAGCGAATCTTACTGCGGAAGACTTCGGCGGTGAAGCATTAGACGGCTGCAATGAAAATCTAAATTTAACCGCTCCAGCTGTTATTGCAAGCATCCATCGTGAATACTTAGAAGCTGGAGCTGATATCATTGAAACCAATACATTCGGTGCAACCAGCATTGTTCTTGATGAATACCAGCTTGGATATAAAGCGTACGAAATTAATAAAATTGCTGCGCAAATTGCCAAAAAAGAGGTTGATCTTGCGTCTACACCAGTATGGCCTCGATATGTTGCCGGCTCTATGGGACCTACGACCAAAACATTGAGTGTAACAGGTGGAACCACCTTTGATGTGTTAGCAGCCTCATATGAAGAGCAGGCTATTGGTTTGATTGACGGAGGAGTTGACGTTCTCCTCCTAGAAACCAGTCAGGACATGCTAAACGTAAAAGCCGGTTATCTTGGAATCAAGCGTGCTTTTGAAAAAACTGGTAAAACACTGCCGTTAATGATTTCCGGAACGATTGAACCAATGGGAACCACCCTTGCTGGACAAACAATTGAATCATTCTATATCTCTATTGAACATATGAATCCGATTGCTGTTGGCTTGAACTGTGCAACAGGACCGGAATTTATGCAGGAGCATGTCCGCTCCCTCTCCAATCTTTCATCAATAGCTGTCAGCTGTTATCCGAATGCCGGCCTGCCTGATGAAGAGGGACATTATCATGAAACACCAGAAACACTGGCGAAAAAATTAGCCGATTTTGCCGCTCATGGCTGGTTGAATATTGTCGGTGGATGCTGCGGAACCACTCCAGAACATATTCGGGCGATTGCCGAAGAAATGGAAAAGTTTCAACCGCGGGAATCGGTTGATTCTATTGTTCATATGGTTTCGGGGATTGAGCCTTTTGTTTACGACGATCCAACGCTTAGACCAATCATGGTTGGAGAACGAACCAATGTGATCGGCTCCCGTAAATTTAAACGGTTAATTAGCGAAGGTAAATTTGAAGAGGCAGCGGAAGTAGCGCGCGCTCAGGTAAAAGGCGGTGCACATGTTATTGACATCTGTCTTGCTGACCCTGACCGGGAAGAGCTTATTGATATGGAGAATTTCATTCAGGAAGTCGTAAAAAAGGTGAAAGTACCTTTAGTCATTGACTCCACGGATGAAAACGTTATTGAAAAAGCACTTAAGTTCTCTCAAGGGAAAGCGATCATCAATTCGATTAATCTTGAAGATGGTGAAGAACGTTTAGAAGCTGTTGTTCCTTTAATTCATCAATATGGTGCTGCGGTCGTTGTCGGAACCATCGATGAAAAAGGTATGGGCGTTTCAGCGGAAAGAAAACTTGAAATCGCCAAACGTTCTTATGATTTATTAGTAAATAAATATAAGCTGAAACCACAGGATTTAATATTTGACCCTCTTGTCTTCCCTGTCGGTACCGGTGATGAACAATATATCGGTTCAGCAAAAGCAACCGTTGATGGAATAAAATTAATTAAGGAACATCTCCCTGAAGTCCAAACAATCCTAGGAATCAGTAACGTTTCCTTTGGACTCCCGCCCGTTGGAAGAGAAGTATTGAACTCTGTATTTCTTTATCACTGTACACAGTCGGGACTTGATTATGCCATTGTAAATACCGAAAAACTTGAGCGTTTTGCCTCCATTTCTAAAGAGGAAGTAGCATTGGCTGAAGCCCTTTTATTTAATACTACAGACGAAACGTTAGCTGTTTTTACTGATTTTTACCGGGATAAAAAGAAAGAAGCCAAAACAACGATTCCGAATATGACACTAGAAGAGCGTCTAGCCTATTACGTCATTGAAGGAACGAAGGAAGGGTTAATTCCCGATCTAGAGCAAGCCCTTGAAGTCTACCCTGCCCCACTTGATATTATTAATGGTCCATTAATGGAAGGAATGAAAGAAGTCGGTCGTCTATTTAATGACAATCAATTGATTGTTGCTGAAGTGCTTCAAAGTGCTGAAGTCATGAAAGCCGCTGTTTCCTTTTTAGAGCCTTATATGGAAAAAGGGGATGTTTCTGCTTCTAAGGGTAAGGTCATTTTAGCAACGGTTAAAGGCGACGTTCATGATATTGGAAAAAATTTAGTAGATATTATTTTAAGCAACAACGGCTACCAGGTTCTTGACTTAGGAATTAAAGTTACACCGACAGAACTTGTAAAGGCGGTCCGCGCGGAAAAACCGGATATAGTCGGTTTATCCGGCTTGCTTGTAAAATCAGCCCAGCAAATGGTTTTAACGGCACAAGATATGAAGGAAGCAGGAATCAACACGCCCATCTTAGTCGGAGGTGCTGCCCTGTCCCGTAAGTTTACCGACACGAAAATTGCGAAAGAATATGACGGCCTTGTCCTATACGCAAAGGATGCTATGAATGGTTTATCGCTTGCTAATCAGCTACAATCACCAGAAGATTTCGAGAAGCTTAAAGCGGAAAGAGAGGAAAAATTGGCAGCCGCCCAAGTTCCGCGGGAATTGCCAAGCCGTTCAAATGTATCTGTCGCCGTAAAGCCAAGGTCAAAGGTTTCGACAGAGGTGCCTGTGTATGCACCGATGGATACGAAAAGACATATCCTTAAAACTTATTCGCTCTCGCATATTGAACCTTACATTAACATGCAGATGTTAATTGGACACCATCTTGGAGTCAAAGGGAAAATTGCCAAATTACTTGCTGAAAAGGATGAAAAAGCGTTAAAAGTAAAAGGAGTGGTGGATCAATTATTATCCGATGCGAAGGACAATAATTGGATTACCCCAAATGCTGTGTATCAATTTTTCCCTGCCCAATCGGAAGGTAACAAGGTGATCATTTACAATCATGAAGACACTAAACAGGTCATTGAAACATTTGACTTTCCACGCCAGGATTCTGCACCATTTCTATGTTTGGCTGATTTTATTAAGTCAGTTGATAGCGGTGAGATGGACTACGTCGGCTTTTTCACAGTAACGGCCGGCAGAGGCATACGGGAAAAGGCGGAAGAATTTAAGGGTACTGGAAGATTTTTAGAGAGCCATGCTCTTCAGGCACTAGCACTAGAAACCGCGGAAGGCTTTGCGGAATTAATTCATCGGCAAATGCGTGATCGATGGGGTTTCCCTGATCCTCTAGACTTTAGCATGCAGGATCGTTTTGCTGCTAAATATCAAGGACAGCGGTTCTCATTTGGCTATCCGGCTTGTCCTGATTTAGAAGACCAGAAAAAGCTGTTTAAATTAATTCATCCTGAGGAAATTGGAATCGAATTAACAGAAGGCTGTATGATGGAACCGGAAGCATCGGTTTCAGCCATCGTATTTGCCCATCCAGAAGCAAGATATTTTAATGTGTTACGATAATTTATGTCCGCGGAATCGATGATTTCCGCGGATTTTTTCATTTTCGTTACCTTCTTACCATTTTATAAAACTTTACCCGCGCGATCGGTTTTAGTTTACTCGCGAGTTTTTTACATTTACTCGCCAAAGCCTCTTCTCTCTCCCATTGACAAGTAAATAAAATATCTTTATAGTTACCCAGGTAACTAATTTCCAAATGGAGTGAACCAATTGAATAACCATGGATTGTTTCATACGCTTCACCAGCTATCAAGACATTTAACGAACAAACTAAATGAAACACTAAAACCATTTGGCTTATACAGTGCCCAGTGGTCAGTTATGTTTGTTTTAAAAACAAAAGGCTCGTTAACACAAAAAGAACTCTGTGAATACTTATTTGTTGAAGCACCGCCAATGACACGTACAATTCAACGGCTGGTCAAGCAAGGATACGTTAAACAAGTACCTGGCCAAGACAAAAGAGAGAAATACATTCAATTAACGGATGAAGCCTTACAAGCATACCCACAGTGGGAACAGGCCGTTAATAAAATGAACGAATCACTTCTAGAACACTTACCGGCCTCATCACAAGAAGAACTTTTCCACCTACAGTCTGGCTGGTTAAAACAGCTTTTATAAAAGGAGTGCCACATCAATGAACAAACCCAAACTATGGACGAAGAATTTTATTAGTATTTCCTTAAGTAATCTCTTTTTATTTTTAACTTTTTATTTTTTACTCGTTACCCTTCCAAATTATGCACTAGATGAATTTAACAGCAGTGCCTCAGAGGCTGGATTAATGACGACGGTGTTTTTAATTTCAGCGATTATTTCACGTCCTCTTGCTGGAAATTGGCTTGAACGTGCCGGACATCAAAAAGTACTGATAACTGCACTATTAATTTTCGCAGGTGCATCATTTTTTTATTTTCTCCCTAAAACCATCACTGGGTTTCTGATGATTCGTTTTCTCCATGGCATTGGTTTCGGAATGGCAACGACAGCGGCTGGGGCAATCGTAGCTGATCTCGTACCTGATTCGCGTCGTGGTGAAGGAATGGGCTATTTTATCATGTCCTCGAACTTGGCCATGGTACTTGGACCTTTTATCGGTTTAACCTCGATGCAACAATGGGGGCCAAAAATTTTATTTACTCTTAGTGTTATAGGCGCTCTCGCCTCTCTGATAGCAGGTTTTAGTGTAAAGCCTGTAAAAAAGAAGGCTGACAAAAAGGTAGTTCACTCTGCTTTTTCTATCCGGAACCTGTTTGAAGCCTCTGCGATACCGATATCACTGATTGGAGCATTTTTCGCTCTTGTTTATTCATCCATCTTATCTTTCGTTTCCGTTTATGCCAATGAAATTCACCTTGGATCGGTCTCAAGTTTATTCTTTGTTGTTTATGCCATCGTTCTATTAATTTCTAGACCATTTAGCGGCAGATGGTTCGACTTGAAAGGTCCGAATATCATTGTCATTCCATCGATCATTTTATTTGCCATTGGGATGTTTACCTTGAGTCAAACGGAAACAGGAACCAGCTTTCTTTTATCAGCTGCGCTTATCGGATTAGGATGGGGTACACTATTTCCAACCTTTCAAACAATCGCGATACAAAATGCTGCACCAACTAGGCGCGGGTTAGCCACCGCTACCTTCTTATCCATTTTTGATACAGGAATAGGCTTAGGTTCATTCTTAGTCGGCATTATCGTGGCACAATTGGGCTTCGACTCGTTTTATTTATTAAGTTCTTTTTATATTTTAATTGGAATCGTCCTTTATTACTTCCTGCATGTCCGGAAACAAGCTTCTGAGCCAAATCTAAAAAAACAAATTCATTAGATATTTGCCATAGCAATGTTCAATATGTTATATAATGGATGAAACCATTTAATGAGGTGATTGCTGTGGCAAAATCAAAAGCTAAAAAGCTGAGGGAAAAGCTAGTTCGGTCAGGAAGTATGAATCCGGCGGATAAAAGAAGCCCATTTGCTTTTTCAGATATGAGAACGAGAACCACCAAAACAAAAAAAGATCATCAATATCAATATAAAAATAAGAACCATCATTTCCAAGAAGAAGGAAACGATGGTTCTTTTTATTTTCTTTATAGGCAATGTTTTTTACTTTTGTTTTTTATTACGATACACTTTTTTTGTATGAAATTTTTCAAGAGGAGGTTTTTTAGATGTTTGATGTCGTTATTATCGGAGCAGGCCCAGCTGGGGCAAGTGCAGCGATCTTGACTGCGAAAGCTGGAAAGAAAACTTTAGTTTTGGATGATGATAAAACGGTTACAAAACGTGCTTGGGTTGAAAATCACTATGGAGTTTTGGAAATTTCAGGACCAGACCTAGTGGACATTGGTAAGCAGCAAGCAACAAAATTTGGCGCTGAAATTGTCCAAGCAACTGCAACCAATGTGTTGAAGGTAGAGGGCGGTTTTAAAGTAGAAACTGCTGATGGTGAATATGAAACAAAACATGTAATTGTTGCTACTGGTTTCTTCGCAGACCTTGCTGAAAAAGCTGGCTTAACTACGAAAGCTGGCACGGAGCCAAGAGTGAAAACTATTCTTGATGTTGATGCTGCTGGTAAAACAAATATTGATGGGATCTGGGCTGCAGGAACAATTGCAGGTGTGAGTGTACATACTATCGTTACTGCTGGTGACGGTGCAAAGGTCGCAATCAATGTTGTCAGTGAATTGAATGGTGAGCGCTACGTTGACCATGATGTATTAAAAGCATAAGTCATAGTAAATCCCCTTATTAAAGGGGATTTTTCTATTTAATGCAGGTTCATAGTGCCCGAAACCGTTTCTGCAACCTGGTTTCGGGCATTATAAACCATTCATAGTGACCCAAACTGTTTCTGTAACCTGATTTCGGGCATTATAAACCATTCATAGTGACCCAAACTGTTTCTGTAACCTGATTTCGGGCATTATAAACCATTCATAGTGACCGAAACTGTTTCTGTAACTTGATTTCGAGCATTATAAACGGTTCATAATGACCGAAATTGCTCCTGAAACTTGATTTCGGGCACTATAAACCTCACACTTTATACCTCGAGGTCTTTCCCTTCCTCAACGATATGATATAGGAGGTGGGCTAAATGGTGAATGGGTCCATATTCTTCCTCCTCTTCATTGACTTCCTCATTAAACTCTAAGTCATTTAAATAAAGGGCCATGAATTCATAGAAGTCCTTCATCTGGAAGGAATAGCAAGCAACCGGGTCTTCATTTTCTCCCCCTTCATTCGGGTCCTCATATTGGAGCACGAGATGGGAAACATCACCATCTGCATCTTCCGAATCAAAAAAGACAAAAAAGCCAATATTCGTATCTAAATCAAAAAGGTGTCTTGTACCCCCTTCCGTTGCTTTTTCAAAATCAGCTTCGCTTAATTTTTGGATTTGCATAGAATCTACGTTGTCTTCCTGGTGAAAACCTACAACAAATGATTTCATCATTTTTCCTCCTTTATCAGCACATAAAGTGAAACTTCAATCAGTGGGGGTTTTTTTCATCCCCCACTGATTGTTAGTTGAACCAATCGGGCTTTTACGGGCAGTTATCCTCCACCTAAACTTAAACTGATTTGATATTCCTAAAGTTTTGAAGTGGGGGTCTTACTGCCCGTTAATGCGGGATAAATTTATTTTGCCCTTTCCTTGAAAAAACAAAACGGGAACTGGAAATTTTCCAGTTCCCGTATCTTCCTATTTTAAGGATACCCAGACACTCTTTACTTCTGTGTAATTATTTAAAGCGTAGGATCCCATTTCACGTCCAATTCCTGATTGCTTATACCCTCCGAACGGTGAAGCAGCATCAAAGGCATTGTAGCAATTAACCCATACTGTGCCTGCGCGAAGATGTTCAGCAATATAATGCGCTTTGGAAACATCCTTCGTCCAAACACCAGCTGCTAATCCATACTGGCTGCTATTCGCACGCTCTATCAGTTCATCCAAATCATCGTATGGCATCGCCGAAATGACTGGACCGAAAATTTCTTCTCTCGCAATTGTCATTTCGTCACGAACATCCGCAAAAATCGTAGGCGAGACAAAGTATCCTTGTTCATAAGGCTTTTCCCCACCGACTAATAATTCGGCACCTTCATGCACACCTTTTTCAATATACCCGAGGACACGTTTTTGCTGTTCGATCGAAACCAGTGGCCCGATTTCTGTGTCAGCGTGTAGGCCGGCACCTTGCTTAATTTTTTGTGCATGGCTTACCATGTCGGCAACAACATTGTCAAATTGCTTTTTCTGTATAAATACACGAGAACCCGCACAGCAAACCTGACCTTGGTTAAACATAACCCCATTTAACGCTCCAGGAATCGCTTGAGACAAATCGGCATCTGGTAAAATAATATTCGGTGATTTCCCACCAAGCTCTAATGTTACACGCTTTAGTGTTTTTGCCGCTTTTTCCATAATTAACTTACCAACCTCAGTGGAGCCGGTAAAGGCAATTTTATCAACTAATGGATGATCGACAAGCGGCTGTCCAGCTGTTTCACCAAATCCAGGGACAATATTGACGACACCAGCAGGGAATCCTGCCTCTTCCATTAGTTCTGCTAAATAAAGGGCTGATAATGGTGTTTGTTCTGCAGGCTTTAAGACAACGGTACATCCAGTCGCCAGCGCAGCGCCAAGCTTCCACATCGCCATTAATAACGGGAAGTTCCACGGAATGATTTGGCCGACAACCCCAACTGCTTCATGGCGGGTATAGTTTAAGAATGGTCCGTTAACTGGAATCGTTTGACCTACGATTTTTGTAGCCCAGCCTGCATAATAGCGCATATGTTCAATAGCAAGCGGGATATCAGCATGAGTAGTTTCACGGATCGGTTTCCCGTTATCAAGTGTTTCTAGTTGGGCTAACTCTTCACTATTTTGCTCCATCAAGTCAGCTAATTTGTACATGATGCGGCTGCGTTCAGCGGCCCCCATTTTCGACCAACGACCGCTGTCAAATGCTCTTCGGGCTGCTTTCACGGCACGATCGATGTCCTCTGGACCAGCTTCATAAACAGCTGCTAGTACTTCACCTGTAGCAGGGTTGTAGGTATCAAACGTTTTTTGTGATTGACTTTCAACAAATTGCCCATCAATATACAGTTTCTTCTTCCCTGCTAAAAACTTTTCAACCTTTTCCTTTAAACCGACGGCTAATTGACTCAACTGATATTCCTCCCTTTGATAAAAATATGTAAGACCCCCTAAAACCTTGTAAGCTATCTCTATAAATGGTAGCGCTTACAAGCACAATACTAATATTAACATTATTAAAAACTAGCAATCAACTAATAACTATTAGAATTTTCAAAAACTTAACGACAACATTTTTCGACATAAAAAAAATCCTTCTTATTATCAAGAAGGATTTTTGCCATTATCATACTGGAGGTAGGATTGGATGGCCAACTTTTGTTTGTTCAGTTTTAATTACGACATTGGAAGATGATTGACTATTACCACTGTTAACAAATGTTAACAGAAGAAGAAGCGAGAGAGAAATTCCCATTAATACTTTTTTCATCATATACCTCCTAAATAAGTTTCGTAAAATAGTTTACTGCCTCCAAATACATTCCATGTTTTGTATAGTGATCGGATAACATTTTGTAAAAACGAGTAAGATCTTCCTTATGCTCTTTCGTTTCCTCCAAAAAAGGAATAAGTTTTTGTTCTAAATATTTAATCCCTTTTTCTGGTGACGCGATATAGATGAGATAAAACTCTGCCAAAAGCTTATACTTTTTCATACCAATTTCCTTGGATAGGGTTTTTACCTTTTCAAAACACTCTTTAGCTTTATCTATCGATTGATTTAACCAGTAGAGTTCTGCAATGGTGTATTGGGTTACAAGATAGTGATGATTCTTAATCGATTGCAGCGCTAAGCTTTTTTCATAATAAGCTAAGGCTTCCTTTACGTTATTCATTCTCCTTTGTAAGTAACCCATATTATGATAGATCCAAGGGAGCATCTTTTCTTCTTTTAGAAGTTCAGCATTGCGAATTAAATGTTTAAAGCAAACTTGTGCTTCTTCATAAATATTTAATTGAGTATAGTTAATTCCTAACAGCATTAATGTATGAAGAATACGATGAAAATTATGTTGGTTCGTAAAGATTTGGAGTGCCAGCTTGGCAAAATGAATGGCATGTCCTGATTGCTCAAGCGAAGTTTTCACTAACGCACGATGATAGAGGAAATCCCCATTCGTCATTTCATTAATATCATTCACATGAATTTCATCAAGCAATTCATCTGCCAAATTGTATTGACCTTTCTTGATTAACAATACAGCATTATAGTAGGTAAATAAATAGACCTCATGTTGGGAAAAATTTTTCTTTTGCTTATATAATAAGTCTGATTGAGCCTCTGCTTCGGCAAGGAAATCCTTGAATAATAGGTAGCGATATTTATATAATTCATAAGAATAAATATGAATGGAAAAAGGGATGACATGTTCAAGATCTTTCAATTTTTGAAATATCCCTTCGACTTCTTCACTTAAATAATAATTTAATTTTTCGCCTAACTCTTTTAATAAAAAATAGATGAGCTCCTCTTTTTCTTCCATTTCTTCAAAACTGACATCGAGCCTTTTAAGTAACAGGGAAATGGTTTCATCATTCGCCTCTTTTGAGTTATTTTCGATTTTACTTAAATGAGGGATCGAGCAAATTCCTGCAGCCAGTTCTTTTTGAGTCATCCCTTTTTGGGTTCTGTAGTATTTAATCAATGGTCCAAATTCCATATTACCACCCCAGAAGCCTTCCTTTTTTTTCATTTTATACCAACCACATCACCTCTTCCACATATTTATTCAGATTATTATTTAAGTTGGGAAAATTTCCTTATTTTTAATAGTTAACAACAAAAAACCACCCTCAGGCAGAGGGTGGTAGATTCATACTTAAAAATATTTCTTTTTCCAAAATATGAATGCTGTAACACCTGTTAAGAGGCCAGCAAATAATAATGTAATCAAAAACGCATGGCCGTTTTCTTGAAATGGCAAATTAACATTCATCCCATAAAAGCTGGCAACCATAGTTGGGAACGAAAGGATTATCGTGATTGAAGTTAAGAATTTCATGCGAATATTAAGGTTATTGGAAATAATCGAAGCAAAAGCATCCATCATTCCGCTTAAGATTGAGCTGTACGTTTCCGCCATTTCTATGGCCTGAACTTTCTCAATCATGACATCTTCCAATAACTCTTTATCCTCTTCGTACATTTTTATATAACTAAAACGGAGAATTTTGTCTAACACGACTTTATTCGACTTTAACGAGGTCATAAAATAGACAAGACTTTTTTCAAGTGCTAACAGGGCATATAATTCTTTATTCTTCATCGATTGATGCAGTTCTCGCTCAATGTCGTTCGTTCTTTTATTAATTTGTTTTAAATAGCGTAGATAATAGGACGTAATAATAGCAAGGATTTGCAGCGCAAATCGATTCTTTTTAAAAGTAAAAAACTCTTTAATTTTATTATTCTTAAAAACTTCAAGAATAGGAGTATCCTTTAAGGAAACGGTAATGATACATTCTTCCGTTAAAACAATACCAATTGGAATCGTTTCATAGATTGGAAAACCAGAATCATCATGGGTAATATAAGGATAGTCCACGATGATATATACCTGGCCATCTTCCCGTTCAATCCTTGGACGTTCTTCATCGTCAAGTGCATCTTTAATAAAATCGACATAAATTTGTGCTTCGTCAGCCACTCTGTTTATTTCTTCTTCTGTTGGGGCGTACATGTGAATCCAACAGCCTTTTGAGATTTGATCGACCTTTTCCAACACTTTTTCATTTGTGCTTTTATAAATTTCTAACATAATGAAACCTCCTCACTTCGATTGTTTGAGGAAGCCATCTACCTACTATAGAGTTGATATTCTTGAAGAATCCAATTCAGAGATAATATTGACTTCCACCGCCTGCTTGGGTCTGGGTCTATCGAATAACTCAAAAATATCAACTCCCTTCAACTTTTTATATCCTCCCCTATCATAAACCCAAATTCACAAAAGCACAAAGTGTTTTTCATTCTGGAAAATAAGGATTTAAATGAATTAATACTTCTTCGATATTATCATTACTTTCCATAAGCTTTCCCTTGATTAATTTCGCTAGGTCATGTCCTTCTTTTATCGTTTTATAATGGTCAATTGAAATTCGTAAATCCACTAATATATAATGGCCATGTTCTCTTGCCCTGATGCGATCAATTCGCTTTACTTCTTGAAAAGAATTTACAATCCCTATATACTCTTGTAATGTTTCGGCATCGATATTTCGTTCCAGTAAAATATCAAAGGCTTCTATTAACATTTCCTTGGCGATTTTGAAGATTAAATACGCCACAAAAATACTTGCCGCTTTATCCCCGTATAGAAGAAAGGGAATATCGAAGCGCTCGCCGATGAAAGAAAGGAGTACTCCAATCGCAGCCGCGATAGAGGCCACAATATCTGCTTTATGATCAAAGGCTATCGCTTCGATTGCCTTACTATTATGTTGTTTCGCGATCCGCAATGAGGAGCGGTACAGGATTATTTTCGCAACATACGAAACCAATGCTATCCACATCGCTAATAAGCTTGGAGATTCCACCTCATGAAAAAAACCGCTGATTCCCTCAAAGACAACATAGATAGAGACAAGAAAAAGCAGGATACCAACAACTCCCGATACAATAACCTCAGCCTTTCCATGACCATAAGGATGCTCGTCATCTGCGGGTTTGTTTGCTAACTTAATAACGAGTAAAACAATGACTGAGGCAAATACATCTGCCGCCGAGTGGATCCCATCCGCAAACACAGCATCACTATTTCCAAACCAGCCAATGACCATCTTTCCAATTGTTAGGATAATATTGCTAATCAAACTAATCCAAGCAATTTTTTTTGCTAAAGCTTCCCTCATTTTCCTCGTCCACCCCGAAATTTATTTCTCTGTCTGATCGGTATCCTTCATAATCATTTCCACTTCTTCATTAACCGATATCCTATTAATCGCATCATGAAGAAAATGAAACGCTTCATCTAATTGCTCCCTTGATGGAAATTTTTCCTTTTTGTTCATATTATCAGCTCCTTCATTAATTTGTCTTCCAATGAGTAATCCTTAAGAAAAAAGTAGAAAATACGCTTGTACCATATTCAAAAAGGGAGTGTTTTCGAAAATGGAAAAAAAGAATGATGCCAAAGTTACAGAAGTTGCTGGACGTGCCTATCATACTAGTGACTATCATAAGGATGATGAAGTATCTGCTGGGTTAGCTACTACACACGAGCAGGTAAGTGATACGTACGCCGAAGGTGAGATTGGCGCGAGTATCGATGACGTAGGGAAAGAATAAAATTAGAGAAAACAGCTCTCTTTATGGAAAGCTGTTTTCTTTTTTACTTATCATGATCATCCACATACGGATCATGCTCATAGGCAGGTAAATCACCGAAGCTGGTCATAATTCCTTCTTCATCTAATGCGTCTTCATATTGTTCATGTTGGGCATTTGGATAAATTTGTACATTATTACCGTACATATCATTACCGGCAAAGTTCTCAAAATCCTCAACATAACCTACATTTTCATCTGACTCCTCATAGATGTCATGATAATTATCCTCTGAGAAGGCCAAATCAGATGGCGTTTCAGATGTCCCCCATTGTGCTACAGTCTGCCAGGAGTCTTCCGCATCAAAGGCGACATTTTCGTCCTTTTCATCCATATCAAATTTTCCAAATGGCGGCATTAATACCCCCTCTTCAACAGGGCGGTCATGCGATACAATCTGATCCGGACTATGTTCCTTACAATACGTCGTATTAGGCAAGGCCTCTAAACGGTCATATGGAATCTCTTTCCCGCAGACCTCACAGTTCCCATAAGTTCCATTCTCCATCGCTTCTAACGCTTTATTAATATTCATTAATTGTAATTTTGAATGCTGGCTGAGTGCGATATCTTTTTCCCGTTCATAAAGTTCAGAGCCTTCATCAGCAGGATGGTTATCATAGCTAGATAATTCTCCCATTGATTCATGAAAATGACCTCGTTCTAACCCATATTGATCATTTTGCTCTAGCTGTTCCTCCAGCTCTTCTTTTTCTTTTAGTAATTGCAAACGAAAACCGGAAAGCTGCTCTGTCGTTAACATAATAAACCCCTTTCAAGGCTTGTTCATAAAACGAAACAATTCGCCCCTTGTAATTTCCTGTTATCGTACCTTTTTATTTTCAATGTTTTGTTCCTTGATTATGTAATAAAATTTCCGCTTCCATCAAAATCCTAAATCGTCTTTTCAGAAGGCTGAATAAGTTTTTCCCTCAGGTGTATCTTAACTTATAGAAAAGCAAAGGAAAGAAAAGAGGGAGCGAAAATGGTAAACGAAAATTTTGATAAGTTCAAAAAGGTACAGCAGGAACATAAAGGAGTTTATTTAGGTGGTAACCAACAAAAACCTGGCCTAAATGATTCAGAATATAATAACCAGGAGATTACAGATAAATCAGTTGGAGCAACTGGGAGAAAAGTTGATGAGCAAATCCAGTAGTGCTGACAAAGAGAAAAATGACATGAAATGGTGGCAACTATCGTTATTTGGAATAGGCTGTACAATTGGAACCGGTTTTTTCCTCGGTTCTAGTATTGCCATCAAAATGACTGGTCCTGCCATCTTAATTGCCTTTATTCTAGCAGCGATTGGCACCTACTTTGTCTTTGATGCACTTGCAAAAATGACAGCCAAGGAACCACTAAAGGGCGGTTTTCGCAGCTATGCAAAAAAAGCATTTGGCAGGTGGGCTGGCTTTAGCAGCGGCTGGGTTTATTGGATGTCAGAAGTATTAATTATGGGAAGTCAAATGACAGCACTTTCCATCTTTACCCGCTTCTGGTTCCCCGATATTCCCTTATGGGTTTTTGCTTCCGTCTATGCCGTACTAGGGCTAGTGGTTGTCCTCATTGGGGTAAGCATCCTAAACAAACTCGAAAATGTTTTGGCAATCCTAAAAATAGCAGCGATATTGATGTTTGTGATAATCGCTCTTTTAGCGATTTTCGGGGTTATTGACGGCAAAAGTCCGATTCATTATCCACATACCACAAAGGATATTATCCCACACGGACCGTTAGGTTTATGGTCAGGAGTTATTTTTGCATTCTATGCTTTTGGTGGAATTGAAATTCTTGGTTTAATGGCGACTCGCTTAAAAGATCCAAAGGAAGCACCAAAAGCAGGAAAAGTGATGCTATTTACTCTGATGATTATCTATATTCTCTCCATTGGCCTTGCCGTATTAATGGTCCCTTGGAATAAATTTGATGATGGAAAAAGCCCATTTGTTAATGCTTTGGATAATTATGATCTAACCTTTATTCCCCATCTTTTTAATGGAGCGTTAATTATCGCTGGTTTTTCTACCATGGTTGCGTCACTCTTTGCTGTCACGAGTATCCTCGTTACGCTTTCTGAGGAAGGGGATGCACCTGCTTTATTTTGCAAGCAAGGGAAATTAAAAGTCCCTTTGCCGACGCTGATCATTACCTTATTAGGAATTTCAGCTTCGATAATTTGCGCCTTATTAATGCCTGGGCATGTATATGAGTATATAACAACAGCTGCAGGGCTTATGCTGCTTTATAATTGGATTTTCATTTTAGCATCATCCTGGAAACTGTTAGAGGTAACGGCAAAGGACAAAATAAAATATTCGATTGGAATTTTGTTCATTCTTACTGCCGTGACAGGTACCCTGTTTCATGATACTAGTAGACCAGGCTTCTTTATCAGCCTGCTCTTTGTCGGAATCATTGGCGGGCTTACATTGATCATGAACGTTAAATGGAAGAAAAAGAAGAAGCCAAAGGTCCTCAAACCTTGGCCTACGGCTTAATACAAAAAGCGGAAGCGCCTTGTTCAGCACCGACAAGCGCTGGAGGGCCTGCCGGTGAAGTCGTTCTTTGACTTCATTGGCAGGACCGAAGCGACTCGAGGGGCTAGGCGCTGGAGCTGGATTCAAAAGGCAGACTCAAATTATTTGAGCCTGCCACTGTTTTCTATTCACCCCTAAAAATTGGGGCCCGTTTTTCTTTAAAGGCTTCTAATGCTTCAAGACGGTCTTTCGTAGGGATGATCACTTCATAGGCTTTTGATTCGATGGCAAATCCTGTTTTCAAATCAACATTGCTGCCATAATGAATGGCGAATTTCGCTTGAGTTACCGCTAGCGGGGCATTTTTGATAATTTCATCTGCCAATTCCACGGAAACAGAATGTAATCGCTCTTTCTCTACCACTTTATTAACAATGCCAAACTCTTGGGCCACATCGGCACTTATCTTTCTTGCGGTAAAAATTAATTCCTTTGCTTTCGAGATCCCAATTAATCTGCTTAAACGCTGGGTCCCTCCTGCACCAGGAATAATCCCCAAACTCACCTCGGTTAGCCCCATTATCGATTCCTTTACCGCAATTCGCAAATCACAGGCGAGGGCGAGTTCAAGCCCTCCTCCAAACGCATATCCATTAACCGCCGCAATCGTTGGCTGGGGTAATTCTTCGATTTTCGAAAAAACATCACGAATCAAATTGACATTTCTTCGGACCTCTTTTTCATTAAGTGTCCGTCTTTCACGCAAATCTGCCCCTGTACTAAATGCCTTTTCTCCAGCACCTGTCAAAATGACAGCTCTAATATTCTTATTAAATTTAATTTCGTCAATCACTTCGTCTAACTGTGTAAGCGCTTCTAAATCAAAGCAATTTAATTGTTCTGGGCGATTAATCGTGATGAATGCTAAATGCTTCTCTACACTTAATAAAATCTTACTCAAAATGATCCCTCCCCTTGATAACATTATCTTAATCAGAAAGGGAATTACATGTCCATAAAAATTTTAAAAGCTTCGAAACCGAAATAGATTCCAAATCCTATCAAGGACACACCCGATAACAATGAAATACTAATGAGAAGACGTGTTGTTAAATATTTTCGAAAGTTGCTTGCAATCGTGGCCATCATAATATCCCATAGCAATAGCCCCATAAAAATCGCAGAACTATATAAAATTAATTGGCTTGAATCGTATGTAGCGGCCGTTTTAGCAAGAACTGAACCATAAATGCCCAGCCAAAATAAAATCGTTAGAGGGTTTGATATCGACATAAAAAAACCTGACATAAATGATCGATATAACGGCTCTCTTTTCCGATTATCCCCGATTGACAATTTATTAGCTGAGAGGATGGTTTCAATGCCTGTATAGGTTAAAACAAAACAGCCAAACAGCCATAAAAATGTTTTCATAAAGGAGGTCTCTAGAAAATGGACTACTCCCATATAAACGATCAGCATATAAACCCCATCGGCCACCACAGCTCCAACCCCAATGAGCCATGAATGCATGAATCCATGCCTTATCCCCCTGTCTATTTGCGCCGCATTAATCGGGCCAATCGGAGCAGCAAGTGACAACCCTAGCAAAATATAGCTTAAGAACACATTCATCTTTATCTCTCCCCAAATCTGGAATTAAAGCTTGTCTTTCCATTTTTATTCAAGAGAAGAGGTTTGTACCACAAAAAAAGAGTATTCCTTAATAGGAAAACCCTTTCACTTTTCTAAAGACAAAATACTTCTGTCCAAAATAATTACTTAAGGTATACAGGCAGCTGCCGACTAACACTGAAATATTTTGTTCCGTGGCATTGGTTAATCCTACATGCAGACTCATCCATTCTACAAGTCGCTCACTACAAAAAAAGGAGGTAAAGTAGCAGAACAGAATAATCATTAAAAATCTCGGCAGCCCTCGCTGGAAGGAGACATTACTATTAAAGGTATATTTTCGATTTAAAATATAGCTGACACATGCCCCTGCTGAATTTCCTATAAAAGTAGAGAACCAGTAGGAAAGATGGACAAGGTGTAAAAGCGAAAACATCATCAATAAACCCACCATTGTATTCACCATTCCAACTATAATAAAACGGACCATGGAATGCGTTGGTTTATAAATTTTTCCTGCGCTCCATTTTATGATACTCTTCCTCCTCTAATTGTCGGATTAAATGATGTCGCGGCAGAGGCAAATTTAATGTATCGATGTCGACAATAAATTTCGGACGATGTTTGGTTTCCTTATAAATTTTCCCTACATACTCCCCGATCAAACCAATCGCGATCAGCTGTAACCCGCCGATTAACCAAATGGAGGTAATAAGCGATGTCCAGCCTGTCTGGGTATGACCAAAAAATTTTAAGATTAAAAAGTAACAGCCAAACAACAGACTCATGAAAAAAGAAACTAATCCAATCAACAGCACAAAGCGAATGGGTGAGACAGAAAAGGATGTAATACCATCAAAAGCAAACGCCAGCATTTTTTTTAGCGGATACTTGGATACTCCAGCATTCCTTTCCTTCCGGTCATAATAAACCATGTCCGATTGAAATCCAAGGAGCGGTACCATCCCTCGTAAAAACAGATTCACTTCTTCAAAGCGTTCAAGCTCTATGACAGCTCGTTTACTCATTAGGCGGAAGTCAGCGTGATTATAGACAAGATTGACCCCCATCTTTTGCATAAATCGATAAAAACCTTGGGCCGTGCTGCGCTTGAATAATGAATCAGTATCACGGCGATTGCGAACACCGTAAACAATCTCATTTCCTTGATTAAATTTTTCAATAAATTCACGAATGACGTGCATATCATCCTGGAGATCGGCATCAATCGAAACAACGCAATCTGAGGTATCTTTAGCAGCTATCAGCCCAGCTAAGAGCGCATTTTGATGACCTACATTTCTCGATAATTTCAATCCGCGAATAAGCTCATTCCTCAAGCCCTCTTTATAAATCATCTCCCAGGTCCGATCCTTACTGCCATCATCCACAAATAAAATCTTACTGCGGTTAGATACAAGTTGATCCTCGATGTAGTGTTTTAATAATTGTTCAAGCTGTGAAAAGGTCTCAGGTAATGCTTCTTCCTCATTGTAGCAAGGTACGACAATTGTCAAGACTGGTTCCATCATCATTGTGACCCCCGGTGTTTACAAAGTCTTATATAAGTAAATTTTCCATGCTGCACTTTTCGATTCAAAGACTTTCTCTAGCATTAGTTGATTATCTTGAGCATTGATGATTGGTAAGGACGATAATATATACTGTCCACCTAATTCTTTAAATACTGCCGTATTTAACTGTAGATTCTTTAATTTCCTATGGGAATCTTTCTTGATCATATATTTTTTCCCAAGCTCAGAAGTAAAGATGTAACAGCGTCCGCCCCACTTATCAAAATACTTTTGAATTGTTTTATTCTTAACCAATTCATTCTCAATTATTTTTCTAAAATGATGCTTATAGGATAATGGATAAAAGTTATTATACGTATCTATCGTGTAAAATCCATTATACTGGGCAATCGCCGGATGAAGTCCGATACTAGCAACGCGGTAATCCTTCGGGTCGCGGCCAATGAACTCTTTGATATCTGTAAATAATTCCTCAGCGTAAAATTCCTTTACCGTCGGCTTTTGATGATAGATGATTTCATCATTAAACATAAAGAGTAATCCAATTTGAAAGACAGCTAGCCATTTCACGGATGCTGCCCAGCTCCTCCCTTGCAATGCAAGGATTTTTAAGGCGAGTGCAAAGCTGGCATAAATGACTAGCGGCCTTAAAAAGTGATAGCGGGCAAAATTAAAGGTATCCATAAAATGAAACTTCTTTGTTAAGGGAAGCCAGCCCTTGTAAAACCAAAAGGCATACCAAAGTGATAAAAGGAAATTTAATATAAATAAAAAAACAAATAGCTTTTCCTGCTTCCATAGCTTTTTGGCATAGACGAAATACAAAGCCATGAACGTCGCTGGTAAAATAAATAAGCCGTGTACCGTCATCACATGGGTATGTCCTAATACATAGTTTTTTAGCGTCAGTCGCATAGAGTGCCAAAAGGTCAAGCTTGTGTGAAAATATTCATCACGGCTGTTTGGTTCACCTGTAAATAAAAACGAAAAGACCAATCGATATTCTACCAGCATAAAAACAGCTGTCATATAAACAATCGACAGAAAAAATCGAAGATTAAAACCCTTTCCTCGGAAGATGTCCACAAGCCATAAGATTCCGATTGCACTTAAAAAGAAAAAAAACCCTAAAACGATACTAGCGTAAAGCGGCAGGAGTGTAAGGACAAGATAATCCTTTGCCGAATCTTCCCCATTGCGAATATTAAGAAATGCCCAGAGTGCAAGCGGCATCCCCAATGTACTTAGCATCCCTGATGGCCAAAATGGAGTTAAGGCAAAGGCCAAAGCGGTTGCTATTTGGACAAATCCCCATCTTTCTCCAGGTAGAAAATGCTTTTTTAGTAATAAATACATCCCGAAAAATGCAACAATCCTCGTTATTGCCTGACTAAAGGCATAAGCAATCATGGTTGGAAAAAGGGAATACAACCAAACAATGAGGCTATATTCTGTCCCAAAGGCATTCCTTGGTACTCCATTAATGATTTGTGGGATAACCGCCTTTACATCTCCAAACATTTGGCCACTTTGTGCTAGGACCTTATACCAAGCCAAATTGGAATCCAAATTATCATGAACTCGGATATGGGCATTTTCTTGAAGAATAAAGAGCGGGGATAGATAAACTACTAGAATAAGTAAAGCTAAAATAATGAATCTCTGCCCTTTTTTCGCATCAATGAACACTTTATTACACCTCAAAATCTTCGTCCTAAAACTTCCCCCGTTGATAAATAAAGTTTGCATCCTGAATGGATATTATTCCTTTCATGCAGTTTTTTTCCAAAAATCGGTTGAATTAAGAAAAGCGCAAGCGCCTTGTCCAGGGGCGACAGGCATAAGACGAGCCGGCGAGAAGGTTGCTTTTTAACCTTCTTGACGGATCGGCTTATGACCCGAGCCCCTAGGCGCTGGAGCTAGACAATTCTCAAAGTCGATTTTTATACTTTTTTATCAAATAAAATAGCCCTCCGCTTCGCGAAAGGCCATTCGTTTTAATGATTGATCGTTTTACTATTATAAATGTTTAAAAGTAGGTCGAGCTTTTGGCTGCATTGAACAACACTGGGGTTTGAATATCCATATTGTTGCGCTAAATCGATCATTTCAATCCTCGTTTTTTCAATGGAAAATAACAATGGATGTAATCTTTGTTCCATGCCTCAGACCCCTTTTCACGTTAAAACCTTATTTTATATTAATAACCTTAATGTATTGATTTTTATACATGAATACAAGTAGTTTTCATAGAGATTTATGACATTTCGATGAACAAATTCCTATCACTCTGTCAGGAGCGTGGCTTCCAGCTCTTCGACCAGTCTTTTACCAATTGGAATAAAGGATTCTGGAAAACTGCCATCCTTATCAATCGGCTCAGCAAACTGATGTAGTGTCCCTGATATCGGTCCTGCATCAGCCCGTTCATCCAAACCACTTTCATATACATGGGATAAAAGAAATGGTCGGCCCAACTCAACCGTGCAGCCGCGAGCATCTAATTGTCCATCAATTGCCGTAAATGGCACCCGCAAGAATTGGTAACCATCCTGATCATTTATTTTATAATCAAAGGCACCATGATCATAATCCCAATTCCCTCCGATTGAATATCCTTTTGGTTTTAATTTTTGCTCCAGTTTATATAAATCAAACTGCATTCCTTCAATTTTTGATGGTAGTTCAATCATGATAGAGCCCCCCTTTTTTAATCCAGCTCCAGCACCCAGCGACTAGTGTACTTCGCCCTCCGACCTACGATAAGTCAAGCACGAATGCGCTACGCTCTCCGTGTTTCCTTTATCTCAGTTGAAGGGCTCCAGTCCTGTCGTGCGCTAAACGGGCGCTTTCGCCTTTTTGAATAGTCTCCCCAATTTCGCAAAAAAAAATAGAGTGCTGAATTTATTTTCAGCACTCTTCCCATTATTTTAATCGCTTTTCAAGTTCAGCTTTTTTCTCTTCAAAGCCTGGCTTACCTAATAATGCAAACATATTCACTTTATATGCCTCAACACCTGGTTGATCAAATGGATTTACACCTAGGAGATAGCCGCTCATCGCACAAGCTTTTTCAAAGAAATAAACCATATATCCAAATGTATATTCGTCCATTTCTGGAATCGACAAGATTAGATTTGGTACTCCGCCATCTGTATGGGCAAGCATCGTTCCTTCAAAAGCTTTATTGTTAACAAAATCAACGGTTTGTCCTGCAAGATAATTTAGACCGTCTAAATCACTGTCAGCTTTTTCAATCGTCAACTCATGACGTGACTTTTCAACCTTAATAACCGTTTCAAACAAATCTCTGCGGCCTTCCTGGACATATTGACCAAGAGAATGAAGATCTGTTGAGAAGTTTGCGGATGCTGGGAAAATTCCTTTTTGATCTTTCCCTTCACTTTCACCAAATAACTGCTTCCACCATTCAGAAAAATATTGCAAACCAGGCTCATAGTTGATCAGCATTTCAATTGTTTTTCCTTTATTGTAAAGGGCGTTTCGAACAGCAGCGTACTGATAAGCTGCATTTTCTTCCAACTCGGAATGACTAAAGTCTTCAGAAGCCTTTGCTGCACCCTCCATCATTTTTTCAATATCTGCACCACTCACCGCAATTGGAAGTAAACCAACAGCAGTCAGTACAGAATAACGGCCGCCGACATCATCTGGAATGATGAATGATTCATAACCTTCTTCTGTTGCTAATGTTTTTAACGCACCTCTTGCTTTATCTGTTGTTGCATAGATTCTTGTACGTGCTTCCTCAACCCCATATTTTTCCTCAAGAAGCTTACGGAAGATACGGAAGGCAATTGCTGGTTCAGTTGTTGTACCTGATTTAGAAATGACATTGATGGAGAAGTTCTTTCCATCAAGAAGATCCATAAGGTCTTTCATATAAGTGGAGCTGATATTATTTCCTACAAAAATAACTTGTGGCGTACTGCGCTTTTCCTTAGGAAGAGCATTATAGAAGCTGTGGTTTAGCATTTCAATCGCTGCTCTAGCTCCTAGATATGAACCGCCAATTCCGATAACTAACAGCACATCCGAATCAGCATTAATTTTTTCTGAAGCTTTTTGAATCCGTGAGAATTCTTCTTTGTCATAGTTTGTAGGGAGATCAATCCACCCTAAAAAGTCATTGCCTGCTCCTGTTTTTTCATGAAGCGAGTGGTGCGCTACTTTTACAGCGTCACGCAAGTATGTAAGTTCATGCTCACCAAAAAAGGTAAGTGCTTTTGAGTAATCAAAACGTACGTGGGTCATGTATGATCCTCCATATTTTTATTTTCACTAATCACTTTATCGAAAGCTGGACAGTTTTTCAAGGAAGGTTGTCCATTGTAAGCGTACCCATTTTCGATATTTTTTTTACAATCTAAAAATTATTGTCAAAAAAGCCCGAACATAGTTATGCTCGAGCTGCTTTTCTATAATGATTCGCGATAAATCGCCAGTACATCTTCTCTATTTAATTTTGCAAAGTTGCCGAACACACCGTTGACCATTGCTCGATCTGTCATTAAATCTACCTTAGAATCATCGATGTCATAGTCTGCTAAGCGTGATGGAGCACCAATACTGTTCCAAAACTCACGTAATTTCTCGATACCCTCAAGTCCTGTTTCCTCTGCACTTTTCCCTTCTGGATTGACGCCAAATACCCTGATAGCAAGCTGTTTAAAGCGTTCTGGCTTTACCTTCAGATTATGCTTCATCCAATGTGGGAAAAGGATCGCGAGACCGCCTCCATGAGGAATGTCATAAACCGCTGAGACAGCATGCTCAAGATTATGGGTAGCCCAGTCACCGCGATAGCCCATATTTAAGATTCCATTAAGCGCCATTGTACCACTATAAAGAATGGTTGCCCGGTGCTCATAGCTTTCTAGATCTGCGAGTAATTTGGGTGCTGTCTCCATGATTGTGATGAGCAATGATTCACACATGCGATCTTGGAATAACGTATTTTCCTCCAAATGAAAATAATGCTCTAGAACATGAGACATCATATCGACAATTCCATAAATCGTTTGGTCTTTCGGAACCGTAAAAGTATTAACAGGATCTAAAATCGAAAACTTCGGAAAGGTTACTGGACTTCCCCAACCGTATTTTTCGTTTGTTTCCCAATTGGTGATAACCGAACCTGAATTCATTTCAGAACCAGTTGCCGCCAAGGTTAACACGGTCCCAAATGGTAATGCTTCTTTAACAAATGCTTTTTTTACTACTAAATCCCAGGCATCTCCATCATACTTTGCTCCCGCTGCGATTAACTTGGTGCAATCAATCACACTTCCGCCGCCTACTGCTAAGAGAAAGTTGATGCCTTCCTTTTTACAAATCTCCACGCCTTTGCGGGCCGTTGTGATCCTTGGGTTTGGTTCTACCCCAGATAGTTCGAAAACTTGGGCATCGATTTCTTGCAAATATTTCATTACGTTGTCATAAAGACCATTTCGTTTGATACTACCTCCGCCATAAACAAGTAATACCTTTTTCCCATAGGCTGGAATTTCCTTTTTTAATTGTTCTAGCTGACCTTTACCAAAAATTAATTTAGTCGGATTCCAAAATGTAAAATTTTGCATATTGAGCACCTTCCTTTCCACTTTTCATTATTAATGAATTTTGACTTATTTGCAAAAAAACGGTTTCAAAAGAACTCGGGTGCCTGGAAAAATAATGCCCCATATGCATATTTTTCACGTGTTTAATCATGATAATGAATGACTACCTATGAAGGAGGAAAACTCTTGAGTACAATCCAACGACTTGCACTAATCTTAACCATTATCGGGGCAATAAACTGGGGATTAATTGGCTTCTTTCAATTTGACCTCGTCGCCGCCATATTTGGCGGCCAAGATTCCGCACTAGCACGAATCATCTACGGACTAGTCGGAATCGCCGGACTCCTAAACCTTGGACTCCTCTTCAAAGCAAACGAAAACTACGTAAAAGAACCCGAAGTTGGGCGCCGGTGACCTTCCTCACTGTCCGCCTGAGGTGGACAGTGTCCACGAGTGGTGACAGGCACCGTATCTCGAACAAACAAAAATCCTTACACTATAAAGTGCAAGGATTTTTGTTTTTAGGTCCAGCCCCGATATTGGGATGCTTCGGCGATTTTTTTTATGCCGACGATGTAGGCGGCTAGGCGCATGTTTATTTTGCGATTTTGGGCCAGCTCGTAGATGTGGTTAAATGAGCGGATAATTTTTTCTTGCAATTTGTCCGCTATGTCTTTCTCGCTCCAATAATAGCCTTGTTTGTTTTGAACCCATTCAAAGTAGGAAACAGTAACTCCCCCTGAGCCTGCTAAAACATCCGGGACAAGCAGGATGCCTCGTTCAGATAGAATTCTCGTGGCCTCCAGTGTTGTCGGTCCATTGGCTGCTTCTACAATGATTTTCGCATGGATATTTCCCGCATTCTCAGCGGTAATTTGATTGGATATCGCTGCGGGTACTAAAATATCACATTCTTTTTCCAGCAATTCTTGATTCGTCATCGTGCCTTCAAAAAGAGTTGTTACCGTACCAAAGCTATCCCGTCGATTAAGCAAATATTCTATATTTAACCCATCTGGATCATATAGGGCGCCATAAACATCAGATATGCCAATTACTTTGGCTCCCGCTTCATGCATAAACTTTGCAATGAAGCTCCCCGCATTTCCAAACCCTTGGACAATGACTCTTGCCCCTTGAATCGAAATTCCGCGTTTTTTTGCTGCTTCTTCTATACAAATCGCAACCCCATGTGCACCTGCTCTTTCCCGTCCCTCTGATCCTCCAAGAACAAGTGGTTTCCCGGTAATAAAACTCGAAGAATCGAATTGGCGGAGGCGGCTGTATTCATCCATCATCCACGCCATAATCTGGGAATTTGTATACATATCAGGTGCGGGGATATCCTTCGTTGGTCCAACAATTTGACTGATAGCTCGAACATATCCACGGCTTAACCTTTCAAGTTCACCAAATGACATCGTTCGCGGATTACAAATGATTCCGCCCTTTCCCCCCCCATATGGTAAATCTGCGATTCCGCATTTTAGGCTCATCCACATCGCCAATGCCTTTACTTCATCAACATTCACCTGAGGATGGAAGCGAATTCCTCCCATGGTTGGTCCAATGGCATCATTATGCTGTGCTCGATAGCCGGTAAAAATTTTAATCGAACCATCATCCATACGGACAGGGAACCTTACATCCATGAATCTTATTGGTTCCTTTAATAATTCATACACTTCTGTTGTTACCCCAAGATGCTGTAAAGCCTGATGAATAACAATCTGTGTTGATGTGAGAAGATTTAATGATTCGTTTTCCTTTTCATCTACACTACTTGTTATTTCATGATTCCCCATATTGGCACCCCTATTTGTTTTTCCCTAAAATCTTAGCAGTACGAGCCTGATTCAAATCATCCAAGGACGGTTTGAATCCGTTCAATCGCCCAATCTAATTCCTCTTTTGTAATAATTAACGGCGGAGCAAAGCGAATGACCGTGTCATGGGTTTCCTTACATAATAACCCTTTCTCCTTTAATTGCTCACAATATTGTCTTGCCGGTTCTGTAAGTTCTACCCCGATAAATAAACCGCGGCCGCGAATCTCTTTTATCTTAGGATTTTTAATCTCCTTTAGCTTCTTGATAAAATACTCGCCCATTTCTAATGACCGATCTGCTAGTTTTTCATCAATCAGAACATCAAGTGAAGCTAAAGAAACAGCACAGGCAAGCGGGTTTCCTCCAAAAGTGGACCCGTGTGAACCTGGATTAAATACACCCAAGATATTCTCGTTTGCAACGACACAGGATATCGGAAATACTCCGCCTCCGAGTGCCTTACCGAGAATATACATGTCAGGTTCAAAACCTTCCCACTCACAGGCAAACATTTTACCTGTTCGTGCTAAGCCAGCTTGAATTTCATCTGCGATAAAAAGGACATTATTTTGTTTACAAACATCATAGGCAGCCTTCATAAAGCCTTCTGGTGGAATAATAATCCCAGCCTCTCCCTGGATTGGTTCAATTAAGAACGCTGCTGTGTTAGGCGTAATGGCTGTTTTTAATGCTTCCAAATCTCCATATGGAATTAGTTTAATTCCAGGAAGCATTGGTCCGAAACCACGCTTGTATTCCTCTTCAGATGATAAGGAAACAGCCGTCATTGTCCGTCCATGAAAATTCCCGGTACAAGCAATAATCTCTGCTTGATTTTCTGCAACTCCCTTTACATCATAAGACCAGCGGCGTGCGGCTTTAAAAGCCGTTTCAACTGCCTCTGCACCGGTGTTCATTGGAAGAGCCATCTCTTTTTTCGTTAACTTACATATTTTTTCATACCAAGGGCCTAATTTATCATTATGGAAAGCACGTGAGGTTAAAGTTACCTTATCCGCTTGGTCTTTAAGTGCTTGAATGATTTTTGGATGGCGGTGCCCCTGATTCACAGCGGAATAGGCGCTCAACATATCCATATACTTATCCCCTTCTGGATTTTCTACCCAAACACCCTCAGCACGTGAGATGACAATCGGCAGTGGATGATAATTTTTTGCTCCGTATTTTTCGGTTTGTTGTATTAATGCATTCGTTTTTGCTTCTGCTGTCATAAAATTATTCCTCCATTTCTTCGGTAGGTTATGTACATATCTTATTTTAGCCGAGCACAGAAAAACAATGAAAATTATTTATAAAAAAAAGCCCAGTACCAATTCAAGGTTTGAGGTGACCCCCAAAAGTTAGAGTTTTATATTAAGCTGCTAATTGGCTGGTATGGATACGGTATTGAACCGGACTCATGCCTGCCAATTTTTGTTTTATACGCTTGTTATTATAATATTTGATATA
>NZ_JBSLYA010000015.1:0-73937 GCF_053749995.1 Neobacillus sp. K501
CTAAACAAATACATTACCTTTGAAGAGTTAAAGCAAGACATTGAGGAGTACATACAATTTTATAATCATGAACGATTACAAAAAAGACTAAACGGCCTTAGTCCCTTAGAATACAGGGCTAATGCCGGTTAGTGTGTTTTATTTATTTCCGCTGTCTACTTGACGGGGGGCACTTCATCGAAGCCATCGGCTTTTTCTATTTTTTAGTTTCATAGGTTTCCCCCGATTAATATTTTAATTTTAATACTAAATATTTTTTGTGTTTCTACTAAAAGTAGCGTAAATAAATGATTTTTCCCTTTTGTTGGCAATTACAAAATACATCCTTGAATTTAAATTCCTCCTATTTCTCTAATACATAGTCACTATAAAATAAGTAATTTCATAATATTGCTATTATTTACAAAATACAACATTTTTCAATATCCAAATTTCTTTATTTTTCGACAGAATTAATTTAAAAACAGTGTTTGTCTATAAGATTTAATTAAATAAAAAAACGCTGTTGATATCGAAATCAACAGCGTTTTCAAATGATTATTATTATAAACTATTACTAAATTTCTTAGGAGATCAAGAAATATTCCATTATTTTCTTCAAAACAGAACTCTGAATTATAGGTGTTTTCAACTAATAAAAAGTTAGTTAACTTTTTGAGTACTTACCCACCATCCGCGAGTATCACGGAGCCATTGTGCCTTTTGTTCAGCAGCTTCAAGTCCGGCAAACCCGCCTGTTACGATACGGAAATACCTTTCAACTCTTCCGGAAGGCTCATAAGTGGCCCACCAGCCTCTATTCGTAAAATGAGACAAGGCTTGTCTGACGGCATTTTCATCAAGAAACTCTCCTGTTCTAATCCGATAGTAGTATACAGGTTCTCCTCTTTCCTCGTATGTTGCCCACCAGCCTTTTGCCGTAACACGAGTAAGTGCTTCTTTTACTGCTGCTTCTCCACCAAGACCTCCTGTTACAATTCGATACGTGTCAGGCTCTCCCGTTGCTTCGTAAGTAGCCCACCAGCCTGTGTCGCGTACTAATTCTCCAAGTGCCCGCTCCACATTCTCTTTTCCTTTAAATCCTCCAGTTACAATCCGATAAATGGAATATGCTGGTCTTGTTTTTTCATACGTCATCCACATTCCTGTGTCGGACTGTAAGGCATTCATGGCTTGTCGTGCTGCTTCTTCCCCAGTATATTCACCTGTTACAATTTGAAAATAAGGGGCAGTTAAACCCGTTGACTCATATGAAACCCACCAGCCGGTTTGGGTACGAAGTGCTTCCAATTCCCGCTTCACTGTTTCTTCACCGAGCATTCCTCCTGTTACAACTCGATATAAAGGTGGAGCGGTACTGACGGATTGATATACTTGCTTAAGCTCTGTCATAAATTGTGACCACCCACCGGTATCCAAAATAACACGTGGGCAGTACTTGCCAGACCAGTTAATGTGACCTTTTACATTATCCATTGGAATATTAAGCTCATCAATTAAATATGTGATTAATTTTTTTGCATTTTCCTCAGCCTTTGCGTAGTTGCCATCTGCATTTTCTGTAATTTCAATTCCTATTGAACTACGGTTTCCTGGTCCATCTCCATCTCCCGCGTGGAAGGCAGATTCATTTAAAGGAAGATGCTGAATAATTTGTTCATCATCAACTGTAAAATGCCAGGAAACCCATGCATTTGGGTTCGATGCCGCTTGGTTTAACAAATACCTACCATGCAGATCTGCGTCAGCCCCAACTGCAGTATTGGCCGTATTATGAACTGTAATAAAGTCTGGTTTTAACGGGTAAGCAGGGCGTACACTTACATTACCGGTGGGAACAATCATTTTTTTATACGGGACCCCGTGAATGTTTGAAGTATTGAAAGACTCTACTGTACCATCAAATTTTGCTTTGTCAGTCGTAATCCAAACCTGACGAGAATTATATTCAACTAAAAACCAGCTTCCCGCCTGCTTCACAACATGAACTGTGGAAGGAGCAATTGTTTCATCCGTTCTAAAGCTTGGGAATGGTTCAGTATGAATATAAACGGTTTCCTGAAGTGTAAGATTGGCATTTTTTCCAACTACGTCTCTTAAACCCACTAACTTCTCATCGTTATAGACCCATCTTTGTCCCAAATATGTATTGATGAGGAACCATTGTCCATTCCTTTGCGTAGATTTAACAACCTGCGGAGCCATTCCCCCACTTACAGCTCCGTTGGGACTAGTGTACAGGGAAATATATTCGCTGTTATAAAGAATGAATTCCCCGCTTCTCTTAAAATTGGAAAAAACCCTTGTAGATATTTTCCCTGGAGCTGGCGATGTAATCGTGCTTTTTCCATTCTCAACAGAAATAATGCTTAAGTCCGCAATTTCTGTTTGATTGGTTACCTCATTTTGAACAGAATCGTTTGCAAATGCACTTTGCGTGGTTGTAAAAGCACTTCCTGTCAAAAGCATTACTGCAATAATTGTTTTTTTGAAATTTTTCATAGTATCCTATACAGTCAAAAACTGTTTGCTCTCCCCCTATTAATATCATTTTCTTCTAAAATATAGATAAATAACCTTATATTTTTATTATATCAAAGTAAGATTATTTGACAATTTATCTACTAAAATTTTATTTTTCGAGCAAAAATAAAATTCTTTGCTATCTATAATAAAAAATGGCGTTCTACAATCTGCTTGTTAACCTATTGAATAAGAATTATAATATTATTTTGAATTTGTTATTAAAGTTTACAAAACACAAGTATAAAGGGGACAAACTTAATGAATGGAACACAACAAATAAATAGGAATCCGGCTAATTACTTTTCATTAAAAATCACCATTTTTTTATCAGTAGTATTTGCTGCTGCATTGACTCATTTACACCTACAAATTGTCGATTATCATTATTACGATATGCAATTTCCATGGTACGATAATATTGTTAATAATAATGGTCCATATCCCGATCAATACCGCATACTAACTTATTATATAGCTCATCAGTTAATCAAAGCAGGAATCCCATTTACGATTGCATTCGCCGGCTTAAGATTTATATTTACAGCTTTATGTTTATTTATCTTCATTAGATATTTGGAAAACTGGGTTAAACCAATATCCGTATTATTAGGATTTTTCATTTTAGTTTCGGTATTACCCTTTACATATCTTTTTTATGGAATGCAGCCTACAGACCCACTTAATATGTTAATTTACTTCTTGGTGTTTTTCTCGTTCTTACATAAAAAATATTTTATGATGTTTCCATTAATCATAATTGGAATGGTAAATAGAGAGACTGTTATCCTAATCCCTTTAATATACGCATGTTTACAGTTCGGAGCTGTACCATTTCGAAAGTGGCTACCTCAATTTCTCACTTCATCAATTATTGTATTGGGTATTTATTTTGGTTTAAGGTGGTTTTTTGGTCTTAAAGAACCCTATGCACCAACATCTCCCTTCCATTATTGGAAAGTTAATTTAACGGATTGGAAAACATGGGTACAATTATTCGGTTTCTTCAATATTTCAGTGTTAATTGTATGGTATAAATGGAAAGAAAAACCCGAATTCTTAAAAAGAATATCCCTAATACTTCCAATATTTATCCTTATTCATTTTACTCAAGGATATATGAGAGAAGTGAGATATTTCTTACCCATTTTACCGATAATCATCCCACTAACGTTAATTAATCTAGAGTTAAAATTTAAACAATTTTATCAAACCTGATTTTTTTAAACCCGCATTTTTTTTGATATTATTTCTATTTCGAGACGAGGTTAAGAGTTTTATACTCTTAACTTTTTCATTTATCTTTTAAATCAAAAAAGAGCCTAACTGGCCCTTAAGAAATTCTTTCTATTTCATTTAGTAGTTTAATCATACGCTGATCTTTTTTTAGCATATATGTGTTCATAAATTCCTGACCTACTGTGGAAGATAACTTTTTTTGAAAAATATCATTTTCTAATTGCTTATATATTAGATTAAATTCTGCCTCAGTTTTCTCTTCATAATGTTCCATTATCGCTTTGTACTTGGATTGAAATAAAGAAAGGTCTTCATTTTTATCCTTTTTAATCCTATATTCTTCCTGAGCTTGCTCGATTAAGGAATCCAATCTTTTATCTGCCATACTATTAATTTCTTGAAATCTTTCTCTAATTTCATCATTGATTTCACTACTATCTCCATCAAGGTTAGTGCTGTTTCTCTCATCTCCTTGACCTATACTAGTTGAAACATTTCTATTTTTGTCAGTGACTATCGTTTGATTTTGGTTATTAGACTGAGAGATTTTATCGTCACTTTTTTTGTTTACTACAGCTTTATCCTCTTTTTTTTGAAGGACATTATAATTTGAAATTAGCGTAATGGCAACAACAACTACTGCAAATAAACATAATCCGAAAATAAATTTCTTCTTCATAGAAACACCTCAACATAGAAAAAGGCATCCATAATTGTGGACACCTCTCAAATTTTGTTTCTTAATTTTACCAGTTTTAAGTCTTTAATAAGATTTAATAAGGGTTTATAATCCTCTCTTACCAGACCGATTTTTTCAACAAATAATTCAATTACTAACAGCAAGGTTGCAATAACAATTAATGAACCCCAAACCGTTGCTTGCGAAAAGATAAATGCTGCTAGACCAAAAACAATACTCATGGCATAAATTAAAAGTACAGTCTGGCGGTGAGTAAACCCAGTTCTTAGTAAGCAATGATGCAAATGGGATTTATCTGGAGATGATATAGGTTTTTTATTAATAAGTCGACGAATAATAGCAAAAAAAGTATCTGATATTGGTACTCCTAAAATAATTATAGGGATAATTAGTGAGATGAAAGTAATATTTTTAAAACCTAAAAGTGATAGAACTCCGATAATATAACCAAGAAATTGGGAACCAGAATCGCCCATAAAAATCTTTGCTGGATAAAAGTTATATAACAAAAATCCTAAAGATGAAACAGCAACAATCAAGGCAATTAGCATTACATAAATATTACCCATTACAAGAGCCATCCCAGCAATCGTAAATAATGCAATAGAAGAGACACCTGCAGCTAAACCATCTAAGCCGTCAATTAAATTAATAGCATTGGTTATACCTATGATCCAGATCATTGTTAGTGGTATACTAAAAATTCCAAAATTAACTTGACCACCAAATGGTAAGTTAATAAATTCAACATTCATATCTCCCATAACTACTACGATAAATGCAGCAGTAATTTGGCCAGACAACTTTAAGAGAGGTGAAATATCTTTTATATCATCGATTATCCCAGTAAAAATGATAATCAAACTTCCTAAAAGAATTGGTATATGAAATTGATTGGTTGGATGAATAATAATAATACCAATAATAAAACTTAAGTATATCGATAAGCCGCCTAATCTAGGCATTAATTTCTCGTGAACTTTACGTTGGTCAGGTTTGTCAGTTGCACCAATTTTATATGCAAACTTTTTCACAAATGGAGTAAGGAGAATTGCCGACACGAAACAAATCATTAATGTAAGATAAAACATACGTTCCTCCACAATTCAGCCTATTATTTACAGTATACAGGCTTTCTTTAGCATTACAAAATAGCTATGATAGTACACCTTAATGGAGTATAGCACAAATTTTTACATAAAGATACATATTTCTCAGAATAGAATATTACAAGCTTAATATAAATAATGTTTTCTAATGTATTGGACGTATAAGTATTATTTTAGTTTCATCTAAAAGAGTGATTTTTCAATACCTTAATGATAAAAAGCGGCAAGGCTAACATCCTTCTCCATCGACTTGGTTGTTTTAGGAGTCTATACAACCACTCTAAGTTCATTTTGCGCCAAAATTCAGGAGCCCTTTTTACAGTTCCTGCAAGCACATCAAAACTCCCGCCTACTCCGACAAAAAGTCCTTTTTCTAAATCCGCATAATAATCATAAATCCATTTTTCTTGTTTTGGAAATCCTAATGCAACAAATACTAAATCAGGTTGTGTTTGTCTTATTTCATTTTTTATTTCCTCTGAATTCGTAAAATATCCATCCCTAAATCCAGCAATGACTAAATTAGGGTAGCTTTCTTTAATATTTGAAATAGCTTGTTCAAGAACTTCCTTTTTTGCGCCAAGAAAATAGGCACTCCATCCTTGTGAATTACCATAAGTAAGTAACTCGCACATAACTTCAAAGCCTGGTATTCTTTCTGGAAGCGGTTCTCTAATTATTTTTGAGGCTAAAATGATTCCAAATCCATCTGCAATAACAAAATTAGCATCGCTTAATATTTGTTGGTATTCTTGGTTGTTATCAGCATAATAAACAATTTCAGGGTTAGCAGTAACTAGAAAGGTCTTTTGTGAGTTCGTAACCCTAATGAAAAGCTCCTTTAGTAGTTGGGATCTAGAGATGTTATCGAAGGATGTATGTAAGATGTTGATTTTAGATTTTTCATTCATGGTATTCACTCTTCCTATTCCTGATGACTGAAATATGTTAAAGCAATAACAAAAGATTTCATATATTCTCATATGTATACTACTATCATGAGTATAAAGGAATGTCCACCGGTATAGCAAATTCACCTAAAATAATAATAAATAAAAAGGACTGACTTCAACAATAATTGATGTCAGTCCCTATTAGATTATTTCTTATAAACAGGTAAATCTGTATAAAGAGTATAGTTATCTAATAGTTTATAAAGATTGTAGATATTTGTTACTTGTTTAGATGCCCATGCAATATCTGTTGCGTACTGATGATAGGTTACTATAGGATTCCATCTCATTTTATAAATCGTATCCTGCTGAAAAGTTTCATTATAAATATAACCTTTTCCAATTAATGACGCACCACCAATTATGGCAAGTTCAGGTGTAAACCAACCTTGCTCATAAGCTGTCTGAGCTCCACAGGTTTCAGGACAACTATCATATGCGCCATACCCATACATATTATAAACTACTTTACCGTTGTATGATATTCCCTTTGCTAAAGAAGAACTTCCATACCCAGTTTCTAATAGTGAATGGGATATTAGATATAGTTCATTAATATTATAAAGTTGAGCAGCCTTAACAAAAGTCTCAGCAGTACCTTTTAGTATTCCTGCATTGTTATTTAATATTTTCTCATTCACTTCATTAACATTTATTCCCGCAGGTTTTGATAGCTTTAAAAATTGGAAATACTGTATGCTATCAGACGGAAAATTATTTGGGTTTAAATAATATGCAACATCTTCTGACTTTGCATTTCTCCATGTTAGAGAAATTTTATACCATTCACCTTCAGTAGCCAATATTCGAAAGCCGGTAAATCCATTACTAAGTTGTGCAACAATACTATAGTTGGTACCAGGGCCACTTCTAACATTTAAACCATTCGTGGTGATTTTGTTATTTACAACATCTACATATGCAGAGTGCACATAAGCAGGCTCATTACGATACTTATCAGTTTGTGGAGATTGTTTCATTTGTAAATTTAACATTTCTTCTAATGTTAAATTATAATTTGTATATGATACTTGAGGTCCACTTTTAACTAATACCGTGTTCGTATACCACCCATATAATTCACTTAGCTTTTTGGCACTTGCGAGGGCATTTTCATAGCCTTGAAATGCGCCAGTAACAATTTTAAATACAGGCTCAGTCAATCCAGTGGGGTTAGAAGATGCCCACCATCCATTTGTAGTAAAGAAATTTAACGCTTTTTCACTTTCATGGGCTAATAATGGATTACTTTTAATCTGGAACATAGTATAACCATAATTGCCCGTATATTGTGTTGAATACCACCAACCATTGGTTTTAAAGTAATTCATTGCTATATTTAGCTTGTCTTTTTCAAGCACTGGCCCTGTTACAACTCGATAGAAAGGGTAAAACTTTTCGTTCGAGAGTTGCGTAGTAGCCCACCAATTTCTACTGCTGAAAAAATTTAACCCCTTACTAATGATTGCTTCATCCATCAGTGAACTTGAAACCACTCGAAAATATGGAGAACCCTTTGTACCAGTAAGATTAGCTGTAGCCCACCAATTATGATTTGCGTAAAAATTTAATGCCTTGTTTAGGGTATCACCCTTTAAAATTGGATCAGAAACAATTCTATATAAAGTCGGTATTTTGTAGTTACTAGGAGTGGTATAATACCACCATCCCTTTTGGTTCATATAATTTGTAGCTAATTTTAGTGAGTCTCCATATAATTGGCTGATTTTAATTCTAAAGATATCAGCAACATCTGTTGGCTCGTAAGTAGCCTGCAATCCTGTATCAGTCATTATTTGACTCACAATAGCTTGAACATTTGCCTCTCCGCCAAAACCACCCGTGACGATTGAATTTGTTTCAATGTATTGAACAGGCTCGTAAGAAGCGTTTATTCCAGTGCTAGCAATAAAGTCTTGTAAAATAGCTTTTACATTATCTTCACCAGAAAATCCGCCTGATAGTACTTTGTAGTAATCTTCGGTTTGTCCAGTTTGCTCATAAGTTGCTGATATTCCTGTGGTTTGTTGAAATTCTTCGAGCACTCTTTTTACATTTTCAACACCATAAAAACCACCTGATGTTATTTGCATTTTATTTTTCCCTTGTCCTGTTGGCTCATAAGATGCGGGAATCCCTGTTATAGTACTAAAATCCTGTGCTATCCTCTTTGCATTTTCTTCTCCGTAAAAACCACCCGTAAAAATTTGTTGATATGGCTCTTGATTACCAACTGGAAGATAGGAGGCACTTAAACCTGTTTTGGATTGAAATTGACCTAGTTTATCCTTTACGTTTTCTTCTCCATAAAACCCACCTGAAAATACCTGATAGTAAGGTACATAAGTACCAAGTGGTTCATAGGTTGCCCACCAACCAGTATCTGCTGATATTCTATCAATTGCGCTCTTTACATTTTTTTCTCCTGCAATTCCACCTGTTTCAACTCTATGCATTGAAAAATCCGTTAATGCAGAAGTAGTTTTCGGAGAGAAAATAACACCAGAAAGAACAAGAGATAATACTAATGAACTAAATCCTAACTTCTTCTTTCCCAATTTCCACAAACACCCCCTATTATTCTATTAATTTATATATCTAAAATAACATAAATAATACCAAATCTCGACAAAAAGATTTATATAACGACTATATTTATGATAGAGACAAACTAGAATATTGTCAACGGACTCAATATGGAAAATATTTGCCGAACGAATAAGAATTCAACCGTATCTTAAAGTGCAAAAAATTTGCTTTATCTTTAGTTAAAAAAGTCAGCATAAATTGTTTCTTTTATGGATAAAAATAGAATTGGAGGAAAATTAAATAAAAGTTGGTGGGAAGTTATGATTTATTTGGGTATTGGAGTCATTTTGTTTTTAATATTTTTTTCAGGTATGATTCGTATTGAACTAGAAAAGAGAAAAGTAAGAACGGACCCAAATTATCAAAAGAACATAGAAAGTGAAGAAAAAAAAGGCAGTCGATATATAACCGTCATTGAAAATTTAATTTTTTGGACATGTACTCTTCTTGTCATCTACAGTATATTTGATAACTAAATACAATTTTATAATCTTTATATAACAGATAGAAAATAAAAAGGAGTTTAAAGAAGACTTATGAGATTCTCCTTTAAACCCCTTTTTATTGCAAAATATTATTTACAAAATTCCGTTTCTGAATAAGGGAAAAACTCCCTGTTTTCACAAGTTAGTGTTTCAACTAATTTGTACTTAATATTCTTTTCTGAAAAACGCATTCTATTTGAATAGTGATTGCTTAGTTTAACCTCGACCTCATCGCCTTTTTGTGCAAGAGCCTCCAGCTGTGAATCCACCTGTCTACTTAAATTATATTGATCAGTAAAATGATACTTTGAAACAAGCAGGGTATTTACTAATAAAACAGACATGATTGCCCAACCAAAGTAAGTAACCAGCCTTTTTTTTGTAATAAAGGCAAAAATCACTATTAAAATTGGAGCAATCCATATTTGAGGAGTGTATCTTGCCCACCATGATTCTGGATTAATAAGTACGGAAATTAACAGAATCAAACCAGGGAAAATAATATACCGTACTCTTTTCCAACCTTGAAAAAGTGAAATCAATAATAGTAAAACTGAAACAAGTAGTGCGCCACCGAATAAAGGTCCAAATCCACCTGCGCGAACATCTGGTGCAGTAAATACCTCTAATTCTTCCTTCTTAATAGTGAACGGGATTTTTTTCTCACTAAATCTTGGATTAACAGGATTTTCAGATTTTGCAAATAATGAGTGAGTCAGGCTTACAATCGGATTGTGGTAAATATAATTAGCTGGGCTGTTAGTGGTCATAATATCAACTGCATCTTTACCAAATAACGGATAAAATGGATTACCTTCTTTGATGGTATTTGTTATATATGGATTACATCCAATAACTGCGATGGCAACGATAAAACTAATAACAACCGGCCAGATAATTCGTTTAATTATGTCTTTCTTTTTGAACAAAATTAAAACAACTAAATAGGTTACCCCAATTACACCAGCGTATACTAGTGCAGTAAACTTAATATTGACCAACAACAAAATTGAAAAACAAAGAACTACAATTTCCCAAAGACCATATTCATAGAACAACCGATAAGCCATACAAAAGATTATCAATAATAAAGAGTATATTTGTCCATCAATATAAAAACTTGTCAGTTGTGTAAGAACAATTGGATTAAAAGCGAGAACAACAGATATCATAATTGATTTAATAGCTTGTTTAGGGAACAATTGAGACAGAGTTCCTAAAGTGATTAGAAATGAAGAGATAAGTAAGGTGAAATTAAATACTTTTCCCATTTCGATTACACCTGTAAGCTTATAAAATACAGCCGATAGTATCCAAGGACCCTTTGGATAGTGATTAATCCAAAGCTCATGAATAACAGCAACAGGATCTCCAAATATCGGATTCCAATTATTCGCCAATTGGATGATAGCCTCTTGTTGGTATGCTTGTCCATCATAAGATAAATCATAAAATTGTGCAGCAAAAAGGCCTCCAACAACAAAAATCCCAGCTAATAATATTAAATTCCAAAGATACTTTTTCATGGATACCTTTCTATCCACGGAAGTGTATAGATCTCGAATTAAGATTATTGTTAATACAAGAGGAATCCAGAAATTTAATTGAGTTATTGATGCGCCTGTAAAAAAAATAATAGTGGAGACAATTTCTATTAATGCCATAAAAACGATGACAGAATAACCAACTGAAAGTACAAATTTCTTATTAACGTTAACCATTTTATCTCCTTCTATTTAAATTTTCGATTTTTTAAATCAGAATTACTCATTTGGTTAAAGAACCAGCATTACAATTCCCAAAATAATAAAAACCACACCTATAAGCTTATACTTTCCAATTTTCTCGTTAAATACCCATTTTGCCAATATTAATGCCCATATATACGTTAAGGCATTAGCTGGAAAGACGACTGTATATGGAAGTTCTTTAAGCAACACTATATTGAGGAGGGCACCAATACCATAAAAAAATCCTCCCACTAAAAAGAAAATCTTTTTTTTGGTGGTAGATAGTAGTTTAAAAAATACTCCTCCTGCAGCGCCGAAAAGGGTCATAATTACTAAAAGCATTATAAATAAACTACTTTTCATTTGAGGTAAAGGTCACTCCTATAAATAAAAAAATAATAGCTATAATTTTCATATATGTAATGGGTTCATCCAAAATGAACCCGCCTAGAAGCAAAGCAAATATATAACTAATCGACATCAAAGGGTATGCAACCGAAAGCTTCTCTGTTGCGAAGGATTTAATCATTAGAAGCGCTCCAGCGCCATAACAAATAAATCCTAATATCATAAAAACAAAATAGCTAAAACCCATTTTCCAAAAAAGTTGTCCAGTGGCTGTAAGTAACGCCGAAGTAATCATCAAAAATTTCCCAGAATGTTTCCTTAATATTTCCAAGTTAGATCCTCCAAACCAGGATGCTTCTTGTTTATCAGGTAATTATTTTTTACTAGAGAGAACATGGGTCTATCTGTCAAAGAGTCAGAGTAAGCATAGGAATGATTAAAATCAATATCCAAATCATTATCTTCTAAATAAGCTAGAATTCTGCATACCTTTTCCTCACCTTTACAGTTAAGGCCTACTATTTTATTTTTATACTTCCCATTTTCTAATTTTAAATCTGTCCCCATTACAGCATCAACATAGGGAATAGTTTTGAAAAATTTCATATACGCATATGGTGATGCTGTTACTAAGATAATATGACAGCCTTCCTCTTTCCTGATTTTCAATTCATTAAGGGCAGAGGAATAAATATTTGGTGTTAATACTGTCAAATAAAACTTTTCTAAATCCTCGTCACTGAGAAACGTAATTGCATGAAAGAAAGGTTCTTTTGCACGTTCTAGTTTAACAAACTTTAGTTTATATAGTACCGTATATACTACAACCAATACTAAATTAAATATCGTAGATGGCTTCCTTTTGAACCCAAACAAAAGGAAATGAAACATCGAATCTATACTAATTATCGTCTTATCAATATCAAACAATGCTACCTTTTGTTTCATAAATTTCTCCTATAAACTTCATTTAAATAACTACTCAAAAAATGCAAGGATCCCAATAATGGAAATAACATATAGAGTTACCGTAACCAATATATGCATATCCTCAAATAATAGCTTATCTGGAGACCCTCCTTTTCCCTCAATATGGATTAAATATAAATAACGGAATATCCCATAAATAACAAACGGGATTGTCCACATTAAATGGATTGTCCGGCCAGATGTGAAGGTGAATAAAGAATAGCTAATAACAGTTGCGGTAGTGACAATACTGTTTAATTGATCGATTAACTGTATTGAGTATTTTTCTAAAACCTTCCTATGGGAACCTTTTTTAGACTCTAGCAAAATAAGCTCATGTCTTCTTTTACTAATTGCTAAAAATAAAGAAAGCAGCATAGTACAGATTAAGAACCACGGAGTGAATGGGACATTAATAATTAGTCCACCTGCAATTGCACGAAAAACAAATCCAGCGGCAATAATCATAACATCCAAAATAACAACATGCTTTAACTTTAGCGAGTAGGAAACATTTAAGATAAAATAGACTGCTAACAGTAAAGTAAATAAGGGATTTAAGAAAAAGGAAGAAACTAATGAAATTAACAGTAAAAATCCACCAAAAGTTAATGCCAAATAGGGGTTTAATGCTCCTGAAGCCATAGGACGATACCTTTTAACTGGATGTTTACTATCTGCCTCACGATCTACGAAATCGTTTAAGATGTATACACATCCTGCAACAAAACTGAATAGGAAAAATCCAATGATTGTTTTTGTAACTGTTTCAAGGCTAATGACTTCAAAAGAAAATATGAGTGCAGCAAAAATTAATACATTTTTAGTCCACTGCTTTGGTCTAAGCTGTTTAATGAGTAGTTTTAATACGTGTGTAGATGTTATGACACCCTCATTTTGTACCTTTACGGGAGACATAGTAACACCGTCCTTGTTATATAATAATTAATAATAAATATTTCAATTTCATCTTTATTATATTAATTAAAATATTTATTTTTATTTAATCAATAAATCCTAAATTAAAAATCCCAAGTTAGAATAAACTTCTTATCTATGATACAAATTTTTTTTGTATGTGACAAAAAATTTGACACGAATTATCAACAAAAAGGGAGGCACTAAATTGTGTCCTCCTCTTCATTTGCATTAGCATTTAATTTCAAAATAAAAACAAACTTATTAGTGATTTTCTCTTTCATGCTTAACTGTTGTTTTATTATGTTCCGTCTTTACCCATGTATGCTGCTCTCTCCATTTTAATAAACCTACTATTTGGGCATAAATGAAAGTATATGCATAGTAGAATATTGAAAAAGTCATGTAGAAAAATCTAAATTTATGGGTAGTATCTGTTCTAATTGCATAGTACATCATTACTAAAAATTGATAAGCAAAGAAGAAAATAGAAATAATACTAGAACCAAATAATAAAGGAATTAATCTTCCACCAAGTGCTGGAATTGCAATGTATTTTTGTGCAATTAAGGTATAGACAAAAGAAACAGCAATACCAATTAAAACAATACTCAGTTGGACCGCTTTCGCCATTCCAAAGAGATAAAACATTTGGTCAAGAATCTTTAATTTCCCTTTTTCCATAAGCAACTTTTTCATCATTGGCTTAAAGTTCGAAAAAGCAACAAACCAGTGCCCTTGTGACCATCTTGTTCTTTGTTTAATACTAATTTTAAGATCATCAGGCTTTTCATCGTAAACACGTGCAAAATGGTTCCATAGAACCCGTCCATTGTCCTTTACAATTTCAAGTTCTAATTCGATATCTTCAGTTAGAGATTTGAAGCTGAATCCTCCATGCTTCATTAAATATTCTAACTTGACAACAAACCCAGTTCCACCAATAGAGTTCGGTAAACCCACTCGGTATTTCGATAATTGGAAGAAACGATTTTGAACATAATAACTCATTGCATATCCTAATGATAAAGATGTCATGGAATTCTTTGAGTCAAGGTAGGCTTGAATTGCCTCAGGCTTACCTTTAGCAACATACTGAGAGTTTAATTCCTTTAAAATATGTGAATCCACATGATTATCGGCATCCAAAATCATTAAGCAATCATATTTCTCAGGTAGCTTATCAAATCCTAAATAGCGAAGTGCATATTGTAATCCTGCAGGTTTACCTACGCCTTCTCTCGGGAATAGTTTTTCACTGGTTTCAACATATTTCATTCCCATTTCTTCACAAATTTCACCAGTTCTATCTGTACTATTATCATTTACAACATAAATATCAAAAAGATCTTCGCGATAGTTAATCTCTTGTAAATTTTTTATAGTAGAGCCTATAACCTTCTCTTCATTATGTGCTGCTACCAATATTAAGAATCTTGTTTGATCTTCAATAATCTCGTAATCACGTTTGGCCTTTCCAAATCCAAAAAAGCTTAAAATCAAATAATATATGGCTAAAACGTTGACATAAACGGCAAGTATTAAAAGGACCACTAAAAAGACAGGAACTATTATTCCATTTATAAACTCCATTTTACTCCTCCTGATTTAAAGAATATTCTCTCATGAATATTATAATTTCATGTATAGATTTTGTTATTTAGGAATAAAACTAACCAATAATTTTATTGGGTGTATTTTGCCCAAAGAAAAGACTAACATAACAAATATATTTCCGCAAGGTACAAATCGCGTGGAATATAATGTATATCAGGTTATTTAATTAAAAAATGCCCTTGCCTTCTTATATAGACAAGGGTATTTTTTGTCCATTCATATTATTAATTAGTTACCAATTACTTTGCGATAAAGTTCGCTGGTCTTTCTTTCGATTGGCCAAAATGATAAAGAATAGCCTCCACGATTCTCTTAGAAGCTTCACCATCCCCATATGGATTTGATGCCTTAGCCATAATGTCATGAGCCTCTTTATCAGACAATAACTCATTTGCCAAGTGGAAAATTGTGTCCTCATCCGTTCCAGCCAACTTTAAAGTACCTGCCTTAACCCCTTCCGGCCGTTCAGTAGTATCCCTTAATACCAGTACAGGAACTCCTAAAGACGGTGCTTCCTCTTGAACTCCACCAGAATCTGTTAAAATCAAGTATGCCCTCGAAGCGAAATTATGGAAATCAATTACATCTAATGGCTCAATTAAATGAATCCGCTTGTTTTCCCCAAGAATCCTATTCGCAATTTCACGAACAAGAGGATTCATATGTACCGGGTAAACGACCTGTATGTCTTCATGCTCATCAACAAGTCTACTGATTGCTCGGAACATATTTTCCATTGGCTTTCCTGTATTCTCACGGCGATGCGCAGTCATTAAAACTAATCGGTCTGTTCCCAATTTTTCTAAGACAGCATGAGAATAATTATCCTTTACAGTGGTCTTTAAGGCATCAATTGCCGTATTTCCTGTAATGAAGATATTTTCACTCTGTTTATTTTCTTGTATTAGATTCTCCATTGACTGATCTGTTGGAGAAAAATGGAGGTCAGCTAACACCCCTGTAAGCTGCCGATTCATTTCTTCAGGATATGGAGAATATTTATTTCCTGTACGCAACCCTGCTTCAACATGACCAATCGGAATAGAATTGTAAAAAGCAGCCAAACTTGCAACAAAAGTGGTTGTAGTATCACCATGTACTAATACAATATCAGGTTCTACTTCCTGAAAAACTTTATTTAACCCTTCCAAACTTCGTGTTGTAACATCTATGAGCGATTGTCTGTCTTTCATAATATTTAAGTCATAATCTGGCGTAATTTCAAAAATTTTCAGTACCTGATCTAGCATTTCACGATGTTGGGCGGTTACAGTTACAATAGATTTAATCTTATCATTATTTTTTTCTAGCTCTTTCACAAGAGGAGCCATTTTGATAGCCTCAGGTCTTGTCCCAAATACTGTCATTACCTTTAGTTTATTTTCCATATGTACCTCCAATAATATTTCTAATTAATCAATTATAAGTATTTTCATTAAAAAACGACAAATATCGATGCTTTTTTATCATATCAAATAATGTACTTTGTGGAAATCAATAAAATTTATTGTAAAAAAACTGTAATTAAAACGTTTTTGTATGCTAATTGAAGTTTGCAATTCCAACCTCAACTTTCCGCTTTTTTAATCAACCTTTCCCTCTTGTTTTCATCCTTAATATTCACCAAGCCTATTGATAATATTAAATTTGTTAATACAAATTTATACATACTCTTCAGTATGAAAATTTAACAGACTGCACAATACAAATCATTGGTTATCTGCAAATACAATCCTTCTTGCATTAAAAGTATAAAAAAGCACTCAATACACATTACGGTATCGAATGCCTTTTTAATCTTTATCCTGCTTTCAAGATAGCGAATGTACAGTTATAGCTATCTGATTAACATATGCTGTAAATCATCTTTTAAATCTTCTATAATTCTCTTTAAAGTAATACTCTCATCTGTCAAACCTTTTTCATATGCCTTTTTTATTACATCATAAAAGTCGTACTGGGGAGTTTTTTCTTTAGTTGCTTTTTCCTCCATCAGTAATTCCACCAATCTTGTAAAATTAGAAAACTTATTAAATATCAATCTAATAGTAGTTTAACAATAATTGATTCTTTTCAACAAAATACTTATGAACTTTTTATGTCAAAATCCATAATAAAACCCAATTTTTAAATTATCATAAGGAGTTTCACTTTACAAATGGATAATTTTACACTATCAAACTAAAAAATATTATTTTTCTTTTATAAACTCTAATTTGCTCTTCATAAATTTCAACAATTCATCCCTCAACTCTTCCTTTTGAAGTGCAAATTCTATCGTTGTTTCTATAAAACCTAGTTTTTCTCCAACATCATATCTTTTCCCGTCAAATTCATATGCAAAAACTCGTTGTATCTGATTTAGTTTTTGAATAGCATCTGTCAGTTGTATTTCTCCACCTGCACCTATCTCTTGTTTATCAAGAAACATAAAAATTTCAGGAGTAAATATATATCTTCCAATAATCGCTAAATTTGATGGAGCAGTACCTAATTTAGGCTTTTCCACAAAATTTTTAACTTGGAAGGACTGACCTAACTGTTCAATAGGGTCGATTATTCCGTAACGATTTGTTTCATTTTCCGGAACTCGTTTTACTCCAATTACAGATGAATGAGTCCTATTATATTCATTCATCAATTGTTTTAAACATGGTGTTTCAGCCTGAACAATGTCATCTCCAAGTAATACAGCAAAAGGTTCATTGCCAATGAAATTTCTTGCACACCAAACCGCATGTCCAAGCCCTTTTGGTTCTTTTTGCCTAATATAGTGAATGTCTACTATTTTTGAGGGCCGCTGTACTTCCTGTAATAAATCAAGTTTTCCTTTGTTCTGTAAAGTTTGCTCAAGTTCTAGAGCATTATCAAAATGATCTTCAATAGCACGCTTACCTTTACCTGTAACAATAATAATATCCTCTATGCCAGAAGCAACAGCTTCTTCAACTATATATTGAATGGTTGGTTTATCAACAATTGGCAACATTTCCTTCGGCATTGCTTTAGTTGCTGGCAAAAACCGTGTACCGAGTCCTGCTGCTGGTATTATAGCCTTTCTTACCTTTTGCATAATTACTTTACCCCTCTCATTATCAATGACTACTAGACAAAAACAAATATAATTTATAATTATAATATAATATTAATTAGCATGAATACCTACTCAATATAGGAAGGAAAGAGGAAAAGTCAATATAAATTTTATAAGCCCCATCTAAAAAGTTGGGGCTTATTGGATAAAAAGGTATTAAATTTTAAAATAAGTATAATCAAGAAATTACAAAAAGTCAAAATAATACAGCAGTACCACATATTCTGCCGGAAAAGACCCTCCCCATAATGAGGAAGGCCACTTTCCTATTACCCCTGTACCCTACGTCTCCGAACAACCAATCCCAAACCAAATGCAACGAAAAGAATTCCAAACAATAAGTAGTTATAACTATTAGTAGCAGTATTCGGAAGCCCCTTACCGTTCATCGGCGTTGGTGCAGTTTCTTTTAGGGTTGTTTGGTTTCCTGGAACTTCAAATACCGTGAAGATAGTGAAATGGTCGGTTTTCACTTCTACTTTGCCATTATTATAGACGGCGCCAGGAACTAGTTCCCAAACTTTTGTTTTTTCATTGAAATAGAATACTTTTAGATCTTTTGTGTTTTTTACTTTGCTTGCATCTACATCAAAGGTCAAAGTAATTGGTTCAGCAAATTGAGTGATTTCTTTACCATCAATATAGATGTTGAATTCATATACTGGGCTCTTTGCATTTTTGATGTTTGCCATGCGATTTAATTTCACAGAGAAATCTTTGCCTGCTGAAAGAACGCTTAAAGGAATGGATAGTTTTACATCATCATTGTTTACGAATAATGGGATTCCTTTTTCCTTTAATTGAGCAATTTGTTCTTTTGTAAGATCCACTTTAACTGATTGTTCTTTACCTAGGTCAATTGAAAGTCCTGCTTTTTCCTTTACAGCTTTTTCAATCGCAGTAGCAAAATCCTTTGCACCGATTGTCGCTTTACCACCACTGATAACTGGTTTTACAGTAACTATTGGATCTTGTGCTGGTGTGGTTGGATTATCGGGTGTAACATCATTTGCAAAAAGAATTCGGCCTTCAATTGCTGCTGAAATCGGTTGTTTCTGTGCTTTCACATAATTAATCAATGCATCTAAATCTGTCATCCAGACTTTACGGTCTTTACCTTGTTTCAGGATCGTGTAGCCGTCGCCACCGTCTGCCATAAAGTTGTTTACGGCAACTGTGTAGTTAGCTTTCGGATCAATTTTCTTACCGTTTGGTAGGAAAATATCTAAAACCTTTTCCCCAAGTGGCTTTTCTGGAGACCATGTGTATTTCAAGCCTGAGATCGCCATGATACGGTTACGGTCCGCAGAAAATTGTTGATTTAATAACGTTCTAATTTGCTCACCAGTGACAGTCAAAGTCACAACATCATTACCGAATGGTTGAATCGCGAACAATTCGCCCCATGTGATTGGACCTTTATTAAGGTTATCACGGATACCACCTGAGTTCATGAAGGCAAAATCTGATTTTGTCGCATCACGCATGCTATCGGCAATCAAGTTACCAAGAGCAGATTCACCTGCTTCATTGGCTACTTTCGTAATTTCAACAGCTGCTTCACCAACTACTGCTCCAGTGATTGGAGCTATATCCGCCAGATAACCATCGAGCTCAGCCTTAATTTTTGCATCAGGAGTGATATTTTTCTGGAATGTCGAAACGATTTCTGCTCTTTTCGCAACGATTTCACCTGTTACAGGGTCAATTGCTAAATCAATATCCGAGAATGCTGTTCCATAAGAATATGATTGAACAAGTAATTTTCCATCAACCGTTGAGTTTAAGTATTTATGATCATGTGCACCGATGATTACATCTACTTCATCGTCAACTTCGTTGGCAAATTGGACGACTTCTCCTGTTGGATTGGAACCATCAACAGCTGAAGTTCCTGGATTATGGGCAAGAACAACGATTGCCTCAATTCCTTTTCCTTTTAATTCTGCCGTATATTTATTGATTGCTTCTACTTCATCCGTGAATTTAACGCCGGCAACACCGCTTGCTGTTACAATACTTGGTGTTTCAGTCGTAATGACGCCGATGAAGCCAATCTTCTTGCCTTCTATTTCTTTAATCACATAAGGATCTAAAAGTAGCTCCCCAGATTTTTCTTGAACAACGTTCGCAGCAACATAAGGGAAGGAAGCTCCTTCAAAATAGCCTGTATTCTTATGGTATCCGCCTTTAATTAAGCGCATCATTTCGGTAATACCTTCATCAAATTCATGGTTACCGAGAGTTCCAAGGTCAAAACCAATTTCGTTTAAGAATTGGATCGTTGGCTCATCCTGTAATAATGCCGAAACTGGACGGCTTGCGCCAACAGCATCCCCTGCATGAAGCATCAATGTATTTGGATTTAAAGCTTCACGTTGTTTTAAATATGCAGCTAAATATTCGATTCCGCCAACGACTTCTCCATTTACCTTTGTGCTGTAATCAAGCTGGCCATGAAGGTCATTGATTCCTAGTAATTGAGTTTTAACAAAATCTCCAAATAAATATTCACGATAAGTGTCAGTGCCTACGACAGTAGTACCAAGCGGCGCGATATTTTTTGAAGCATCGGCATAAGCGATCGCGTTAGGGTCGTTTGACGATCTGAATTTTAACTGGACATTTCCATTTATCTTCGCGATCTTCCAGTTATTATCCGCTACAGGATTTACAGTTCCTTGTGCACTAATATAGTCCATCAGAATTTGACGGTTTTCAAATGGAGAATCCACTACTACCTTAGCAGTCTTCAATTCTGGTAAACCGCCGCTGCCGCCAGCACGATAGTTATTAGTCGCAACGATGAATTTTTGGTCCATTTTTACAGGCGTTCCATCCATCATTGTTAAATTAACAATACGTTGTCCAACTGGCTTTGTTACATCAATTTCGTATTTAACTCCATCAATGACATCATAGTTATAAGGACGGAATTCATAGTCTAGTAATTCTTGTGGTTCAGTCTTATTTGGATCAATTGTCTTGAATTGGGAAGCAGAAATTTCTAACCATCTCTTCACCTGGTCACCATTTACCTCAACAGCCTTTAATGTATTATCAAATAAATACAAGTCAGCTGCACTCTTAATTGTTAATTCACCTTTTGCGATGCTTGTGAAGTCATTTGGACCGCTGCGCCCGCCTTTAAATGGGGCTGCCGCTGAAAGAACCGGAAGATTCTTATATTCTTCTGCCGCATTCGTTTGAATCCAGTTCTTTACATAATCCATTTGCGCGGCGTTCACAATTTGTGTAGAGGCATCATCCATTACACGGGTAAAGAAGCTATGTATCGGAATACTAGTTTCACCGATTTTTCCACGTACATATTGAAGTGTTCCGTTATGTTCATCTGCAACTGCATCAACGATGGTTTGATCAGCTGGAGTGGCTTCTACTACTGAACGGTTTACGGACTTCGTTTTTGCATTTCCTTTATCAACCGTCCATTTACCTTGATCATTTTTAACTAAAGCAAGGTCAAGGACCCCAAGGTTATTACCCCAGAAGCCAGCCTCGACTGCTTGAGTCCCGTTGATGCTGCCTTTTGCTTGGTCGATTCCTGCTTTATCTTTAAAAGATGCATCTTCAGGAAACTTTAAGTGGGCATGACCAAATAGCATCGCATCGATTCCAGCCACCTTTGTTAAATCATAAACGGCATTTTCAGCTTCTTCCTGACCTTGAACAGTAATGTCACAGCCAGAGTGAGCGATAGCAACGATAATTTCCGCGCCTTCAGCTTTCATTTTTGGAATAAATTTGTTTGCTTCTTTTACGATATCCTTCGCAATGACTTTTCCAGTTAAGTTATCTTTATCCCACTGCATGATTTGCGGCGGTGCGAATCCGATGACTCCAACCTTAACGACCGCTTCCGTTCCCGCTTCAGTTGTAATCTTTTTATCGATTATTTTGTATGGAGTAAAATAGTTTTTATCATCCGTTGCATCATCATGATAGATGTTAGCGTTAACAACAGGGAATTTAACTTCCTGTAATACATCATTAAGGTAGTCTAAACCATAGTTAAACTCATGGTTTCCGACGATTGCCGCATCATAGTTTAAATAGTTCATAGCTTTAAAGATTGGGTGAGTGTCATTTGGACCCAGTTTTTTTACTTTGGCCACATAGCTTGCTAGTGGATTTCCTTGGATTGTATCTCCGGCATCAAATAGCATCGAGTTCGTTACTTCAGATCGTGCTTGTTTAATTAGAGTAGCTGTTTTCGCTAAGCCATAATCCTTTACTGTCGTATCTTTGTAATAATCATAAGGCATAACGTTTGAATGAAGATCCGTCGTTTCCAAGATTCTAAGGAGTGCTGTGTTTTCTGTTGTAGTTGCTGCTTTTACATTAGAAGGCATGGAAGGTGAAACCATTGTACTAAGTAACAAAGCTGTGGCTGTTAGTTTACTAACGATGCCGATTCGTTTCCTTTTACTCATAGTGCTTTACACCTTTCTTTCTTAAGGTTAATAGATTACTAAACTAAAATACTAGTAAAATTTACCCTCCTTTTTGACATGAATCCACAATAAATGAAAGCGTTTTACATTTATTGTGCAAAAAATGCCAAATAATAGAATTGTTGCTTCTCTATTATATATTTCTAAATTGTTAACGAAAAGAGAAATTTTTGTTAATTTTTAAAAAGTGATCTAATGAAAACAACCTTATTCCAAAAAGGAATAAGGCTGCCTCTAATTCTATTTATCTTGCTATCTTCCAAGATACCATTTAAATAAATCAAATACTAATTTTGGTTTACTGTCTGCTCCGCCGGTTTGCAATTCACCCTTGTTACTAAAGTAATAGTATTTCCCGTCAATTTCTGCTTGGCCTGTTTTCATCACGCCATCGGTCCCAAAGTAATAGGTTTTACCGTTTAATTCTAACCAACCGGTTTGCATCTCACCGGTAGGCTTGAAGTAGTAGGTCTTCCCTTTGATCTTAACCCAGCCGGTTTGCATTTCACCTTTATTATCGAAGTAATATTTTTTACCATCAATCTCGGCCCAGCCGATTTGCATCGTGCCATCCGCAGCGAAGTAGTAGGTTTTACCGCTTAATTCTAACCAACCTTTTTGCATAACGCCGTTTGGATTAAAATAATAGTCTTTACCTTTAACCTTCACCCAACCGGTCTGCATTTCGCCTTTATTATTAAAATAGTAATCTTTCCCTTCTACTTTCGCGAATCCGACGAGCTTCCTGCCATCTGCATCAATGTATGAGCGTTTTCCATTTTGATCGACCCAGCCATTTTTTACAACACCATTTTCATCGAATTGATAGCTTACTCCATCAATGGTGTGCTTGCCGACATGTCTAGCCCCATCCGTGCCAAGGTAGTAGATGTTACCTTCTAATTCTAGCCACCCTGTCATTTTCACACCTTTTTCGTCTAAGTAATACCAAACACCATTAATCTCAACCCAGCCAGTAAGGACTTCCTCGCCCGTTACAATTCTACCTTCAACAGCTGGAGCTACCGGGCTGTTTTTGGAGATATAATCGGTCAAAATTTCATAGTCCACAATCAACAGTTCATGGATACGACCTTCAGACTTCGCATCTTTAAAGACCGTATAACCATCACCGCCGTCGGCTACGAACGCATTGGTTGCAACCGAATAGGTTTTCGTTAAGTCAATAGCTTCAATTCCATTTGCAGTTTTCACCTTCACGTCCCAAACTCTATCCATCGCTGGTTTTGCTGGATCATACTTGAATTGAATGCCGGAAACCTGCATAAATTGACCGGCACCACTCTCTACCTTGCTCACACTATGTTCAAGAGCCTGCCAGATTTCTTCACCTGTCAAATTCAGTGTCACGAGCAGATTGGCAAATGGCATGGTGGTATGGATTTCGCCAAGTGTTACATCGCCTTCGTTAATGGAAGCACGAATTCCTCCGCCATTTTGCATGGCGATATAGGTGCCAGGCACCAACTGGTTTGCGCGATCTACCATTGCATCGGTAATCAGGTTACCAAGGTTTGTTTCTTTTGAACGGACGTCTGCGCGTTCGCCGTTAAGGACAACGCTTGAAGATCCGACAACTGTCTTTTTCAATTCTTCCAGTGGAGCTTTAAATTCTTCTACCTTTGCTTTCGCCTCAGCATCCTCCGTATACTTTGTCACGTCAAGAAGCTTACCTTCTTGAGCGGTTACAACTCCGTTATCATCAAACGTGACATCTAGAACACCAAGGAAATTGAGGTATTCATTCGCTTGGACAATGACGGTTGGTTCTTCTTTTTCTACCACAACCGGCTGCTCTAGCTTCGTATGGGTATGTCCGCCGACAATCACGTCGATACCATCAACCGCTTTGACCAAGTTTTGGTCTGGACCATAGCCCAAGTGGGAAAGCACAACAATTTTATCAATGCCTTGATTTTCAAGGGAAGTAACCGTTGCTTCCGCTTTTTCCACGGCGTTTTCAAAGACAATATCATCAGATGGGCTAGCAAGGAAGGTCGTATCCTCCGTCGTTAATCCGAAAATACCAACTTTTTCACCTTCAATCGTTTTTACGATAGCCGGATAAATTTTTCCACCCTCAGGAGCCGTGCTAATTTCGTTTTGAAACAGTGGTCCTAATACAGGATCCTTTGTGACATTGACGTTAGCACTAACAACTGGGAATGTTGTCTCCTTAATAAAACTTGCAAGAACATTGGAATCTTTATCAAATTCATGGTTTCCGAAGGTCATCGCATCATACTTAAGATTGTTCATGAACCATAAATCTGCTTTTCCAAGGTATTGGTTGAAGTAAAGGGTCCCTGAGAAGACATCCCCTGCATCTACAAGCAGTGAATTCGGCTTCTCATTTCTTACTTGTTTTACCGCAGTTGTCAGCTTTGGATATTTTTCCACGTTTGCATGACTATCATTAACATGCATAACAGATAGCTTGAATGGCTCTTCGGTAAAATTAAGCTGTGCCAATATCGGGTCATGGTCACTTACTCGTCCATGTGCTTCGGTAAAAGGCGAGTTGATATGAACAATATCAATTTCTGCATCTTTTGCTAGATTGTTAGAGACTAGCAGGTGATCCAGGACTTGCGAGTTTCCTTGATAATTGTAGGTAAATCTTTCTTCTGCAGGAACTTTTTCAATTAAGTTTGTTAAGTCGTCGCCTTTTAATGTTGATAACGGATTGGAGAATTCAAAGTCATTCAAGTCACCAAGGACAACAATATTGGCATCCTCATTTTTACTCTTCACATCATCGACAAAACCGTTAACAACTCCAGCAATTTGCTTCCGCTGCGCTTCACTGCCTAGTTCCGGAGGCTGATTTTTCCCAAAAATCGGCTGGTCGCCGCCCTTGGAGTTAAAGTGGTTGGCAATGACAATGACATCTTCGCCGTTAAAAGTAAACTCAGCCGCCAATGGTTTCCGGCTGGATTCGAAGGCCGAATTTGTCGGGTCGATTCTACCAGGATTTAATGTTAGTGAGCCATTTTCATAGCTAACAGCCTGAGTTGCTGTTCCTTTTGTTCCATCTTTTAATGTGACACGCTCTGGATTATAAATGAAGCCAACTCGGATATTTCCGTTCGGTGCGCCGCCATCCTTACCATCTTCTGGTGCGATATCCGTCCATTGATAGGTTGGGCCGCCATTGGTCTTAATTGCCTCAATAAGCGCTTGATAGTTTTGGTCTGCAGCTGTGCCGCCAGCCGATTCACCGTTATTGTCTTGTACTTCAACTAAGCCGACAATATCAGGATTCTTTAGGTTATTAACGATTGAGGCTGCAATTTTGTTTGTTTTTGTAGCGTTAGCAGAGGTGTAATTTTCCATATTGTAAGTAGCGACTGTAAGTTTATCAGCAGCTTTTACAATTTCTGTTGTTTCTTGAGTATAGGGGCTTTCGATTAATTCTGGTAAATCTGCTTCGTTCGTCAAAACTTTGTAATTTTGGAAGGTATACGAGACAACGCCCGTTACCGTGCCATTGAATTGGTCACCAGTTTTGGCTACGAAGTCATCGTTATCAAATAATAAGTGAATTCTTTCAGGGTTAGCGTTGTCTTTTGTAAGTGGCACCCCACCTGGTGTTGTATAAACCTTGCCATCCACTTTTCCAGCAATAACAGGCACTTCGCCATATTTCTGCGGGGCAATGGCCGTTGGTTTTTCAATCGCAACCCGCATTCCTTCTAAGCTTTCGTAAAAATCAATCCCGTCCTCGCTTGGGTCAAATGTTCCAAATTGATCGTTATCCACCACTTGCGACGGAATAGAGTCCTTGCCAATTACAAATGGAGCTGGAAGTTCCAGGCCGCTTGCCTTCTTAGTTACGGAGCCATTTTGTGCATTGATTTCCGTCATCGCAAGATCTGTTTGCAGCTTATCATTATAGCCATCCAGGACCCATTCTTTGACAAGGCCATTAACAGCGACATGGTCACCGACAGCCAGACCATGGCTTGGCTTGTATACAAGAATTCCTTCAGACGTTTGTGCATTTTCATCCGGTGTCAGGGATTGCATATAGAAATTGGCATTATCATCAACAAAAGTGACAACCCCTTCTACCCCTTTTACATTCTTGTCTTTGTATGGGGAATTATGAGTGGCTCCCTGAATATCAGAAATTTTCAAGCCTTCAATGCCGTCAAACGGCGGTGGGTCAACTGGTCCGCCAGCAGGTGGCTCGAAACCAATATAAGAAGGGCTTTTTAAACCAGGTACACCAAAATAAGCTTCTAAGGATCCCGTAATATATACTTCTTTTCCTAAGTATTCAGGGTGATCCTTCAAATTATAATTTGTCCGTAATTCATTATTAGGAAGTTGAACAGGTAGAATTTTCGTTTTGTCTGTTTCTGATGGACTATCAGCAATCGCTAGATTTGTATTAACGGTAAATGGACCTGTATGTTGGTAATTAGGACCGCTATTGGTAACTCCTACAATATACCCCTTCACCGTCGCAGTTCCCGAATTATTCGTAATCGCTTCGGTAACGGTTATGTAATTCTCGGCTGCACTGGCACTGTTGATATAGGGAAGAACGTAACTTGAGAGCAACACTAAAACGGTCGCTATAACGAACAGTTGTTTTCTAATAAACCTCATTCTCATACCCTCCTATGTTTTATATGATTCTATCTTTTTTTCAAAAAATATTCGACATGCCCCCTCACATCTCTCAACTTTTCAACTGCACTTTCATTCTAAAAGATTCTACTCTCTCAATCTACAAAATATCCAATATTTACAAACACTTAATATCGATGCAATTCTGTCATTATTGACATGAAGAGGAAATATTCAGCAAAAGTCTTCTAGTAATCGAAGGAATACAGGTTGATTTTCCCGATAATAGTCGTTTCTTATCGAGAACTTTTTTCACAAAATGAATGACAAAATAGAAAGGGCTGCCACAAATTATGCGGCAGTCCTATTTAATTCGCTATTTCCTCTGATTCTATTACCGTTACCTTCTTCTTTCTTTTTTCAAATGCTAACAAGATGAGGTGAACGATCAAAACGATGAAAGCAAAGATTTCGACGGTAAATTCATGATAGTACCAGGATAAGCTCGCGGCTATATCGTAAACAGAGTGGACGAGAACCGTGACCCAAAGACTTCTCGTCCAGAGCATGATGACGCCAAAAATCAGTCCCATATTCGCAAAAGTGACAATCGCACCAACCCGATACGGCCACGAATCCTGTGAGCTCAGTGTATGATCGATACCAAAGAGGATCGAGGTCACAAACAGAGCGGTCATTAAGAAAATGTCTCGAGAACCTTGTTCCCAGCGTTTCCGGAATATCTTTTTTAATAATAGTAGAATTAAAATGATATAAGCGAGACGCCATACCTCTTCCAAACCGGCAACGGTACTGACGAAAAGATCATAGCCGACGGTATCAATTTCATCGATGAGGGTCCATAAGGGCTCCGTCGGCTCACTTTCGGGGATTTGCTCCTCCTCGTAAGTGACCATTTCAGTGTAATCCTGGACATATTCATCGTATTCATTGCTAAAATCTTGAAAAGCAATAGCAGAAAAAGTATTAATCACCGTACTGCCTACGAAAAAAAGTAAAAATGCACCGGTAAATTGCAGGAAAAGCTGTCGCTTTGTCTTTGAGGTCCCTGCCGCAAGTCGGTGAGAAATTTTTAAACCGATAAATAACGAAGCCACCATCATGGCATCATAGACTGTTCCGGCCAATGTACTGTATCCACTTAGAAAGAGGATGATTTCCACGCCAACCGTAATACTGATTAGCGCAAAAAATAGTCGCTTCGACATCGGTTCTGTTAAATGATTTGTCATCCTATTCATCCCTGCCCTGTTAATTTGCATCTACTACCGTCCAAAAACCTGAACAGCCACTATTCCGAGGCTGTTAATCGCGAACAGGAATAGAAAACACGCCAGTATCCATTTCGATTTTCTCGACACGTCATATTCCCCTTTTTTAACCTAATTTATCATATTAATAGTTAAATAGCATCCTGTACGGATATTCTAATGACAAATAAGTTGTTCACCAAATGAATTGTAAATAAATACGAAACTTTCCATATATTAAAATATCCAGCGATGGTAAAATAGTAGTACTCCTATACCAATTGAAGGGAGAAATGAGCAATGACAGATAAACATATGAATGAATCCGACTTTGATTCGAAATTCGGAAAACCTGAGTCAGCAGAACATAGGCTCCTTATGGAGTTAGGGATAACAGAAAAGTTATTCAAGCACATCCTTTTCTCCTTTATGTCATCCATCACCTTAAAGAAAAAGCTCTACATCGCTCTTCCGGTTGAATGGAATGACTATCCAATAACGGTTCAGAAGCTATTTGAATTGTTCTATGCCTATATACCATACGCCTACCGGCGAGAATTGGGTGCCTTACCGGTATATAATGAACCAGAGGGAATAAAATATGGCCATGTGATGTTTGCGAAACCGGGAACTTTGCACTACGGGGACCATACCCTTGAGAAGCAATACATATTTGATTTAGCAAATGGATGGATTTCAGGCGTAGAGCTGGAAGGTCAGCATGAATACCTGAATTTTGCTTGGGATTCCTTAGTGGCAGGGGAAAATCTAAATACTTTCTTTGAATTTGCAGAGCGAGTCCTGTCAGGATTACCTGAAGAACAACAAGTAGAATTGTCCAGTTATTATCAATTAACGGTCATCTATCTTTCTGGAACCAATTATGAAGGAAATAAATTAGGACTTCTTTTTAGCCTGTTGAAATTTTTAAAAGTAAATCACCAAGAGAAAACGGATTTAGAGCACCTGTTTATTCAGCTTTTACAAAAAGAAGTACTGGCAGCCGATTCCGATACCGCAAAGGATTATCTGTGGGTTGTGCTTGAGTTTAATCAGTTCACTGAAAATGATACTGGTCTCGCCTTTATTTTGAATACACTCGTCCATCATAAGGATCAGCCACTCTTTCATGAATTGTGGAAAATCATCGAGATGGATCAACGGACCTTTTACCCGCTGTTCGATTTTATCAATAAACAACCTGATTACGAGAATCTGGCTGAAATATATCTCGCTCAAAAGTATAGCAACCTCCACCGTGTGGAGGAAATCTTGTATGAGCTCAAAAAGTGGCTTGTGACTGACCCTTACTTACTGGACTATGACCGGTTTCAATCACGAATGATCGAAAAGGCGGCCAATGCCGTTGGTGATGCAACCGAACCTTTTTTTGCTGCAAAGGTCGTTAAAAACTTTAACTTTGAAAATGAAAAATTTAAAGAGCGCTTAATGATTCTGACGGAAATGGCGTTACTTCATGCGATTGATTTAGATAAAATTTCAATCGAAGAGATTCTGTCGTATGGGCAACTGACCACCGGGAAACTAACTGAACAGCTAGTAAATGACGAGGGAATGATCCATAAGCTTAAAGTGATGACCGTCCTTACAGAATTATTCATCCCTCAAGCGAGCGACATCAACTTTATTTTGGAGCCATTATCCGAATCGAGCCGTGCTGAGGTAAAGAAAATGATTAAGCGGGTTTTACAAAATCAGCTTTCGCTCGCTTATTTTCCGCCGCTTTTGGCTGTTTTTGGGGATGATGAATATCCGGAGCTTTTCGACTATTTAAGTAAACATGGAGATACAGAGGTAATCCTTTCTTTTATTAAATGGATGGTGAAGACCACCTACCGACCGGACCCTAACTATACTACAGCGTTAAAGAATTACTTAAAATCCAATCCAAATTCCATTTGGAAAGACAAAAAAGCCCGCAAGGAACTGAGAAATATTCAATCCTTTGGCTTTAAAAAATTGTTCATTGAGGTCGAAAAAGCAACCTCAAGTCTTGGAGCTAAGTTTTTAAAACGGTATGGGGCACGTTTATCGATATTGTTACTAGTGATAGCGATTGGAATCGGCGGATTTTTCCTCTTTGATATCGTTTTTAACAAGGAGCAAACAGAAGCAGTTTCAAATACTAGTTTAAGTTCAAGTAAACCTGCAGTTGCGAAGGCATCCGAAACAAAGAAAAAGGAAATATCTTTGGAACCATTTAAAAAATGGACGGCAGAGGAACCATTTTTATTAAACATTAATGGCGACCCACTGAAAATGACATTTGGGCCGACGAATCCAATAGGCGGTCAAAGTTTGATTTTGACTGACGCTGGGAATGTAGAAACACCCCTTGGTTTAGTGACGGATTTAGGCAGCACTCCGTTTGATGAAAGTGGCATATTAAGGGAGGGATTTTCACTTTACCATGCCGAGTATGATTTTGACACAAATGGTGTTCCAGAAGTGGTCATCATGGCACTCAATCAAGCATCCGAGTCATTTGTTTGGGTGTACGAGTATCAATCCAATCCTGAAGAAGGTGCCGCAAAACTCGCAGCTAAATTAGCGGTTATCGGGATGTCCAATGCCAAACTGGAGGAAAATCACCTTATCCTCCTCGGTACAAAAGGACTCTCAGAAACATACACATACCAGAATCAAGAATTTATAAAACAGTGAATTAAAAAGGTTTCAAACGTAAATTCGTTTGAAACCTTTTTTGTTCTACGCATTTAACTGTCCGCCTGAGGTGGACAGTGTCCACGAGCGGTGACAGGCACCGTTAGCACCGTCTAGTATAATAGATACTTTTCACGTGTTTTGTTGAATTGGTTTAGGTCATCCTGCCACCCAGCTTTGATTTCTTCGACGGATTTGCCGGCTTCGATGTCGGCACGGATGGTTCCGTTTCCGACGAGGTTGTCGAAGAAGGAGATGCCAGCAGAGTTTGGTGTTCTGAATTGGAAATCGTTTGGATACATGTCATGGATGGTTTTGACGATGTGTAGTCCTGTTTCGAATGGTTTAAAGGCGTTCCGATTGGTTACGTGTATTTGAATTCCGTGGCTTAGCACTCCAACATGCTTCGAGAATGTCGGTGTAAAGGAAGCCGCTCTAAAAGTGACACCAGGAAGTTTGTAGGAAATTAGTTTTGCTGCTAAATCGGTGCTATTGATGAACGGGGCACCGATTAATTCAAATGGCTTTGTTGTTCCACGTCCCTCTGAAACATTGGTTCCCTCAATTAATGCCGCTCCCGTATAGACAAGTGTCGTATCTAAAGTCGGCATATTCGGTGATGGAAGCACGAAATGTAATGGTGTTTCATCATAATACATATTTCGCTTCCAGCCCTCCATTTCCACAACAGTCAGGTCTGCTCCAATCTTAAATTCCGTATTAAACAGCTTTGCTAGTTCCCCTACCGTCATCCCGTGGCGAACAGGAATCGGATATTCGCCAATAAAGGACGAGTACTTATCCTCTAGTACCGGACCTTCGACTTTTGTCCCGCCGACTGGATTCGGCCGATCAAGAACGATGATTGGGATATTGTTCTCTTTTGCTGCTTCCATCGCGAGCGCCATGGTGTAAATGTATGTGTAAAAACGGGCGCCAACATCCTGAATATCAAAAAGTAATACATCTACATTACTTAGCATTTCAGGAGTAGGCTTTTTTGTTTGACCATACAAGCTATAAACAGGAAGTCCCGTCTTTTCATCAATGTATTTTTCCACATAAGCTCCGGCCTGTGCATCACCGCGGACTCCATGCTCCGGTCCGTATAACGCGGTGAGCTCAACATCGGGATTGTTATAAAGTAGATCTACAATACTCGAAAGATTCTGATCGACCCCAGTCGGATTCGTAATTAAACCGACACGCTTCCCCTTTATCAACTCAAGCTGATCCTGCAATAATACTTCAATTCCTAAGCGAAATTTCTTTTCCTTATCATTTTTGGCAATAGCAACTGAAAATGTCGAAAAAACAAGTCCAAGGGCCAATAACCCCATCAGCCATTTTTTCAAAAAAACCCCTCCCCTCATTATGTCTAATACCCTAAACCATGATCAAAGTTATATAAGACACTGCCATCTTGATTGTAAATCGTCATAGGAAGTTTTCCTGTTGGTTGATTCACTCCAAAAATCGTGTTCACCGTCGCCTTAAAGCTGGCTAACCTTGTTCCATACTGGTTTAAATAAGCATCTACACCTGGAAACGCCTTAATGTCATAAGGATTGCGAATTCCCACTGCAATAACTGGGACGTCCGTTTGTTGGATAAGCTGATTTGCTAAATTGACTAAACCAGTCGCAGGTGTGCCGCCCGAGGTTGAGCTTCCGAGAATAATATATTTTGCATCTTTGACTGAAGCTAACTGTGCCTCTGAAAGTGGTGCGGTCGCAGAAATGACAGTTACATTTCCGTGATGCGTTTTCACTTCATCACCAAGGGTTGATGCACTGGAACCGACAACCACAATCTTATCCGTTGCTTCTGTCTTAAGAGGAAGTACGTTATCATTTTTTACAAGCGTGATTGATTTAGCCGCAGCTTCTTTTTCTAAAGCTTTATGCTCTTCTGACCCTACAACTTGAGAGGCATTAGCAATCTTTTCATCGATGCTTGTTTCGACCTCTGCCTTCATGATACCTCGATTTAATTTGAGTGTTAAAATTCGCTCTACGGATTGTTCAATTCTTTCAATCGGGATATCCCCCGAATTAATCGCATCGTAAAGACCATTTGCCACTGGTTCAAGACCAACAGGCATTAACACAATATCTGCTCCTGCTTTAACGGCACGAATTGCCGCATCTACAGGTCCAAAATGGTCGGCCACTGCCTTCATATTCATAGCATCTGTAACAATTACTCCCTTGAACCCCATATCCTCACGCATCAAACCCGTTAAAACCTTTTGGGAAAGCGTGGCAGGAACAGCGATTTCAGTCCCATCCAGCTGAGAAATTGCTTTTGTATTATCAATTTTCGGAAAGGTCACGTGAGCGGTCATAATCGCATCGATTCCCGCATCCATCGCCTGCTGGAATGGAACTAATTCAACTTTTTTCAATCGTTCAATATCGTGAGGAACTTCAGCAATCCCCAAGTGGGAGTCTACTGCTGTATCACCATGTCCAGGAAAATGCTTGGCCGTTGCAGCCGTTCCTGATTCTTGAAGTCCTTTAATATAGGCCTCACCCAAATTCCCAACCAATTCAGGATTTTCACCAAAGGAGCGCACACCAATGACAGGGTTATTCGGATTGTTATTTACATCAAGCACTGGTCCAAAATTCATATTAATCCCAAGGGCATTTAGTTCTTCACCAATCGCTTTTCCTACTTTTTCAGTTAATTCCTCAGATCGAGTTGCTCCAAGTGCCATGTTCCCTGGAAAATCAGTCCCCATTTGCAAGCGGGTAACGATTCCCCCTTCTTGGTCAATGGAGATCAGCAGACCATATTTTTCTGCTGCCGCTTGGTACGCGTCGACAAGTCTAGCTGTTTGCTCCGTTGTCACGGTATTTTCACGGAATAAAATAACACCTCCAAGATGATAGTCCTTCACAAGCTGGGCAATTTCTGCATTCATTTCTGTAACATTTTTCCCTTTCCAAGTTCGGAAGTCTGGCATCAGCATCTGACCCACTTTTTCTTCCATCGTCATCTGCTTAATGGCCTTGCCAATAAGGTCATAACGAGTACCCTCTTCTTTATTCACAAGGATTTCCCCCTGATTCCCTTTAAACTGAATCGAAATTCGGTCACTGTTCTCTCCATCCGTAACAGTGATAAAGGTTTTGCCATTATGGCCTAATAGGGTTACTTCACCGCTGTCATTAACGGCTGCTACGTTTTTGTTTGAGGATTTCCATGTCAGATTTTCTGATGCACGCATAAAATGACCATCCTCATATACATGCAAAGCATTTAATTCAAGCTTATTTTCCTTTACTTCTCTTGTTACCTGTGGAATATTCAGATCAATGACGAGATCCTGAATGCCTGAAGCTGCAGTTGCTCCAGTTAGAGGAATGCCAGTTATCACAAAAACCAAGACAATCATTGAAATGATAAATTTCTTCATCAAGCTTATCCCTCCCTATTAATCTTTTCTTAACAGCCAGTCATTTTTTGAAAAAGAAAAATTCTCTGCATTTAACTTTGGATTCAACACGTACCAGCCGCGCGAGTTCGTCGATGAATCCGTTTGATAAACAAACCTTACTTTCTCTGCCTCTTTTGGAATCACCACTTCATGACTTTCCCAGCCGTTGCTAACTCCTGTGAAATCAGCAACTTGGTGCCAGGCACCGTCTTTAAAAATTTCTAAGTAACCGAAATCCCAGCCATTTTCAATTCTGTACCATGTTTCAAAAGTTAATTTGCTGTCTTTTGTTAGTTCAAGATCTGTTTCCATCACACGGCTGAGGTTGTCACCATAGCCTGCAAACCAAGCTCCTCCTTTACCAGGAATCGAAACGGGAATGGCATCAGCAACCTGTCTTGCAAATAAACGTCTTGTTTGATTCGTCGAAACTGTTGCCCGGCTCGGGTGCACTCGATTGGTTAACAAAATCGCTACGGTCTTATTGTTCGGGCTGACAACGATCGATGTTCCCGTATAACCGGTATGCCCGAAGGAGAAAGTACCTTCTGATAGGGCATCCATATACCACCCTTGCCCAAGCTCCCAGCCAAGTCCATGATCATCCCCAGTGAATTCCGCATTTTGATTTTCTAGTAAAAGCCTAACGGTTTCAGGCTGGAGAATTTTTTTACCGCCATATTTGCCTTCATTGATGAAAATATGAGCTAGTTTTGCAAGGTCTTCGGCTGTTGAAAAAACACCCGCATGGCCGGCTACACCGTCGAGGGACCAAGCGTTTTCATCATGAACCTCGCCCCAGACAAGTCCTCGATTCGGCGTTGACTGATACTCTGTCGCGGCAATTCGGTTTTTTAACTCGGCTGGAGGATTATACATCGTATCCTTCATCCCTAATGGTTCCGTGATGTGTTTCTTAACAAACTCATCCTGTCGCTGATTGGATAAACGCTCGATTAACACCCCTAAGGTAATCATGTTTAAATCACTGTATTCGTACGTGCTTCCTGGAGTATTTTTTAGCGGCTGATTAAAAACCAATTGCAGTCTTTCCGCTCTTGAATTCCCTTGTGCGTAAAGTGGAATCCAAGCGGTAAACCCTGAGGTATGGGTCAATAACTGGCGAATCGTTACATTTTCCTTTCCGTTGGCGGCAAATTCGGGTATATAGGACGCAACCGGATCATCCAGTTTAAACAATCCTTTTTCAAACAGAATCATCACTGCTGTTGAGGTAAAAATTTTACTGATCGACGCTAAGTCAAAAATCGTGTCAGTCTGCATGGAAATGGGATTTTTCATTTCTGTTAGTGAAGAATCTATGTATTTTGCGGCGTAGCCATAAGCATCATGCTTCACGATTTTTCCGCCTCTTGCCACAAAGGTAACGGCTCCAGGCATAACTTTATCTGAAATGGCTTGGTTGATGATGGGATCAATTTGAAGAAGTGCTGCTTCTGCCATACCTGCTCCCCTTGGTGAGCTTCGGTGCAGCACACTTGAAACAGGGATTACATCAGAATTCCATGTAAAGATCGGATGAGGTTTCATCGATGGAAAACCTGCCTTTTCTTTCTTTTCTATTGACGGATTTAACGGTACTTGACTGTTGGCAAAGGCCGTCGTTGTTGTAAGCACCATCGTACAAACGGCTGTTATTACAAACGCTTTTCTTTTCATACTTCCTCCTTTTTAATAATATGGAATTGTATGCGTACCATGACTTTCTTCAATAAACACTGGCACCGCTTACATTTTATAGTAAAAGCATATCGGGAATTCCATGGGGTCGTCTATATCACATAAGTCCTATAACGGTCATTTCTACAGGCAGAAAGATGTATGACATCTGAATTATTTTTTAAAATGAATGATGAAATATTGAAATTTTATTTCAAAAACCCAAGAACACTGAAATAACGACAAAAATTTCCCGAGAAATCGAAAAAAACCGAACCCAATCGGTTACCGTCGATTTTAGGAAATTCAAAATAAATGAGCCTGATTAACCAGGCTCATTTCGAATCTTTATTGGCAGTTGATTCGTTTCTTTCAACTATTTCCTTTAACTCCCCTTCATCGCCCTTAGCATTAATAATCTCAAATATTTGATTTAGTCCCTCACTTGTTTTATCCTTTTCGTTTTTCATCGCTGCCTCCAATATTGAAATTGTTTTTTTAGTATATCCAATCATTTCAAAATATTAACAATTTCTATCGCCTTTTCTAACGAGACACTCCCGAGGGCACTATGATTTTGTCGAATCGCTGTCCCGAAGTGATAGCAATTCGAACCAATTTGAGAATGGACTTTAAGGATATTTTCTTTCGTCAACCCACTGCCAATAAGTAAATCTGTATGCTTACATCGCTCCTTCATCTTTAACAGTGTCTCTAGTCTCGTTGACCAGTCTCCGTGCCCGCCGCTTGTTAATATCGTGGTGATTTCTTTATATTGATCTAATTTTTCAGCAGCTTCGATCAGGTTTTTCGAGCTATCAATCGCACGATGGAAAGTTACTTGCAGTCCACCTGTTTCCGTTAATAGCTCCTCTAGCTGTCCAAAGTCGATATTCCCTTCCTTATCCAGCATCCCTAAGACAACTCCATTTGCCCCTATGGAACGAATAATACCAATATCCTTTTTCATAATGCTAATGTCTTCGGCAGAATAGCAAAAGGATTGGCTATGCGGCCGGACCATCACATTAACAGGGATTCGAACACTGTTAACCACCTTTTCGATCAATCCATAGCTCGGTGTGACCCCGCCCTCTGTTAACCCTGAAACAAGTTCAATTCGGCCTGCCCCTGATTTTTCAATTAAACGTGCATCTTCAACGGTAATTGCGATATATTCAATTAACATGTTAACTCCTCCTCTACTCGTCCTAATTTTATAAAGAAAACTCGCCGACTGGCAAGCCGTTAGGCGAAGACATAGGTGTAGTTCGTTGATAGCATAGCTTTCGACTGCGGTGATTATGCTCACGAAGTTTCCTTGGTACACTTATGCCTGATAGGAAAGCTATACTTTCCTATCGGACCAAAAAGCCTTGTTATCATTACGTTTACACCGTAAATAACTTATCTATCTAACTTTGCTCACCAATTCACATAATGTTCATTTAATTTGAAAAATAAGTGATTCAAATCACTAGTGAATTTTTTACAAAATTTACAATGAAAGTGTAATCAATAAATTACAAAGGGGTAAATGGAGGAGATTATAGTGGGAAAATTAATCAGAATGGCTGCAGTAATGGTTAGTTCTATCATGGTATTAAGTGCATGTAATTCAAGTAATGCTCTCGAGGAAAAACAGGTGGCAAAAGCCAACACAAAGGAAACTTCACAAATATTCGAACCCCATAAGCATCTAAATCAAGAGCCTACTCCTATTAAAATAGATCGTGTCGGCGAGCACGAAGTCAATGTCGAAATGACGGCACAAATTACTGATATCGAAATCTCGAAAGGGAATGTTTATAAAGCATGGACATTTAACGGTGAAGCCCCGGGACCAGTGATTGTCGTAAATCAAGGGGACATGATTAATTTTACCTTAAAAAACATGGACCCTTCCGTCCCACATAGCATGGACTTCCATGCCGTTCACGCCTCTCCATCCAATGATTTTGCGAATGTTATGCCTAACGAAACTGGTTCGTTCTCTTATCCCGCTAACAACCCTGGTGTGTTCATGTACCATTGTGGCACAAAACCGGTTTTATCTCATATTGCCAACGGAATGCATGGAACGATTATCGTAAAACCAACAGAGGGATATCCAACGGATGCTGAAATCGATCGTGAATTTGTTCTTGTTCAAAACGAATGGTATAAATACAACGACCTTGAGGATTTCACCAATGGAGTTCCTACCAATGTTGTCTTTTCAGCAAAAGCATTAAAAGAAGGCGATTTGAATACAAACGGTATCGTTGGGTCTCTCGTTGATACTCCACTCCTCGCTAAAGTCGGCGACCGAGTTAGAATCTATATCAACAATGTCGGACCGAATGAAGTCAGCAGCTTCCATGTCGTTGGGACTGTTTTTGAAAACGTCTATATCGATGGAAATCCGTTCAATTTAATGAAAGGAATGCAAACGGTCATGCTGCCAGCAAGCGGAGGGGCGGTCGTGGAATTTACCGTAACAAAAGAAGGAAGCTACCCAATTGTCACTCATCAATTCAATCATGCAACAAAAGGAGCCGTAGCAGTCTTGAAAGTAACCAATGACGGTCACGACGACGGCAGCGAAACCATGTCCCACTAAACATTAAGCCATATGTAAAGCCTAGGAGAGTCTGCTCCTAGGCTTTTGTTTAAAATTTTGCTCCTAGCTCAATCGCTTTACTATTATGGTACAGCGATTTCACCTTTAATTCTACCTTCAATTCATCACATAAACAATCCTGCTGCATCAGTTCAATATGACGATGCTGAAAAACATGATAAAAATACTTCCCTCTTAAAATCATACTTTTTAAAAACACATGTAACCCTCCTTAGCTGGTATACATAAATCGCCGGAGTTGTCGTGTTCGGTAACTGGCTGGCATCGTTCAAGAACATTAGCCCCTCTAGTTTTGCGTCACCATTTTTCAATAGCTTTGCCGTTTCGTACGATTTATGTGTCTATTTCAAATATATGCCATTTAAATAATAGAAAAAAGAGACTAATGACCCATTGATGTTTTAATTTACAAATTATTTACTATTTTATTAAAAATGAAATAATAAGTAGGGATGGATTTGGTCTAGTTAATAACCAACTCTATTAAAAAAGCGTCAGTTCCGAAGAATCGGAGCTTGACGCTTTTATTATGAGAGGTGCTACTTCCCTTTTATTTCTAATAGCTTCATTTTCAGGTCATTTTCCATCGCAGCCAGTTCTTGTTCAGCAATCCGGCGTTTATGACGGCCTTCCTCTTGAATCCGCATTGTTTCTTCTAATGTCGTGATCAAGTTTTCCTGGGTCTTTTTCAGTGTTTCAATATCTACAAGACCTCGTTCATTTTCTTTTGCTGTTTCAATCGTGTTCGTTTTTAGCATTTCGGCATTTTTTAACAGCAGCTCATTCGTTGTCTGGGAAACTTTTTTCTGAGCCTCCACTGCGTGGCGCTGGCGAATCAATGTCAGCGCAATCGCCACTTGGTTTTTCCATAAAGGAATGGCTGTCATGATCGACGATTGAATTTTTTCAACAAGTGCTTGATTTGTATTTTGAATAAGACGGATTTGTGGTGCACTTTGAATGGTGATCTCCCGACTGAGTTTCAGATCATACAAACGCTTATCGAGACGGTCAGCAAACTGAATCATATCATTGACCTCTTGAAACTTCATTTGGTCATTCGTCGCTTCCGCTTCTTTTTTCATCGCAGGAATGACTTTATCATGCAATTCCTCGAGTTTAATTTCACCGGCTGCAATATAAACATTTAATGCATGGAAATATTCTTTATTTGTATCATAAAGCTGTTCCAAGAGCTTAATATCTGATAAAAGAACATTTTTGCTCCGGTCAAGTTTCACACTGATTCGGTCAATCTGTGCTCCAGTTTTTTGATATTTTGACAGTACCTCCTGCAGGGAACCTGAGATTTTTCCAAACATCCGCGCGAAAAAGGATGGTTTACCATCCTTCAACTCATCTGGATTGACCACATCCAGCTGCTTCATTAAGTCACTAATGATTTCGCCGACCTCGCCAATATCCTTTTTTTGCACATGCTCAAGCATCGTGTGTGAAAAAGTTAACAGCTTCCCTTGGGCTTGGGTACCATAGGTGATCATCGCTTGATGATTCTTCGGATCAATCTGTTCGGCAAGTTGAAAAGCCTTCGCTCGATTTTCTTCTGGAATCACATCAATCAGTTTGACCGGCTTCGCTTCCTGAAACTGAGGTGCTGCCTGTCCTTGAGGGGCGAGATTTGTGTCGCCAAATGGGTTGGCCAGAATATCGTCTAGTAAATTATCTGCTTTATTTAATTGCCGTGAGTGATTCTCGTTCATTTTAGCCTCCTGCTTTCGTCCTCGATTTTAGAGTCATTGAGCTTTTTGATTGTATGCTTAGCGACATCAATTTCAAAATTCAAATCATCAATATCGTCGGAAATAATATAGTACAAATCGTCTTCCAGCACCTTCGTTAGGTCGGTAAGGGTCTGTTTTGTATCGTATAGAGAAAGATCAATTTCATGGTTCTTCTTCGGCTGTAATGCTAAAAATCGATATTTCTCCGTTAGTTCTACAACAGAATCCAAATGGGAGAAATAAAATTTCTCAGCCTTATAAAATCGTTTGGGCTCTGTTTTCGTTAAGCTATGGATTTTTTTGGTGATACGAAGAACATCCAGTCGTTGTTTTATTGTTGAGATATCGCGTATCGAAAATAGCGCCTTATTCAGACGATTGATTTTATGCTTGGCATCATCTAAATTCTTCTTAATATATCGATATTCTTTTCTAGATAGTTGGTGCTTTTTCAAAAAACGGGTTGTCATTATACCAGTTGTAATCATGGAAGCAACAGCGCCTCCGGCCAATGAAAAAGCGGAAGCAAGTAAAAAGGTCTGATCAAAAGCGAAATAACTGACAAACCAAACCGTCACTGCGGAAGGAACAGTCACTAACGTTTGAACAACAAACGACAAAAACCGGTTCATACTCATCGACTCCTGACTAAAAAATCCTCTCTATTCATACGAACGAACAAAAAAGATGTTTCACATATTTTAAATAACCTTATGAAAGACAGACGTCTCTCATTACTTCAACAATACACCACAAAACTCCTCCTTTCCATAGACCACAAACGTAAAGAAATCTAGGGCTTAAGACGTATTTTGTGGTGCCATTTTACGGTGCCTGTCACCGCTCGTGGACACTGTCCACCTCAGGCGGACACTTCCTTTGGCGTGGTTTTAGGTAATTTAGGCTTGAGTCCAAGAGGATCACCTAGGAGAACATAGGATAGGAGTGTATGATTTTCAATTCGATAAAGAGGAGCGGATGGAATGTATTTTCAGCATGGAGGGCATCACGGAGGACATCATGGTGGGCACCATGGCGGACATCACGGTGGGCATCATGGCGGGCACCATGGCGGACATCACGGCGGGCACCATGGCGGACATCACGGCGCGCATCACGGCGGGCATCATGGCGGGTTTTACGGTGGTAATATAGGAACACTAGGAGCCGGACTTCTTGGTCTCGGATTAGGTTATTTAGGAGGAGTCAATCAAGGTGGATATGGTCCAGGATATGGATACCCAGGAGGTTATCCAGGATATGGTCCGGGATACGGTGCTGGTTATGGAATGTACGGCCCAGGATTAGGAACGGGCGGTTACGGTTATTACTAAAATTAATGTGTAAAAGTTCTTGAGATTCAATCAAGAACTTTTATTTTTTAACTTGCAAGATTTTTTTGATGTTTTTTTGTTTCGTTGGGTGTAAAATGTTTCTCATAGGAAACATTTCTGTATGGACGCATATATAATATTATTCAAATTTTTCTAAAAAAAAACGAATACGCATATATTAGAAAAGGAGAAGATACTATGACGGAAAATTTACTTTTTGCTTTCGGGCTGACTTTATTTGCCGGCCTGGCGACTGGTATCGGTAGCCTACTTGCATTTTTCACCTCTCACACTAATACGAAGTTTCTATCCGTTACTCTTGGATTTTCTGCAGGTGTGATGATTTATGTCTCGATGATTGAGATTTTTGTAAAAGCAAAAGTGGCATTAGTGGATTCTTTAGGTGTCGTTGGAGGAAACTGGTTAACCGTTGGCGGATTTTTTGGCGGCATGCTTTTAATTGCAATGATCGATAAATTTATTCCTAAGCAATCGAATCCACATGAACTCAAGACGGTTGAAGATATGAAGCTTCCCGGCAGTAAAGGCGATGCTAGTCTTTTAAAAATGGGAACATTCACTGCTCTTGCTATCGGGATTCACAACTTCCCGGAGGGGATCGCTACTTTTACATCAGCCTTGCAGGATCCAGCACTTGGGATCGCCATTGCCGTTGCCATCGCGATTCATAATATTCCGGAGGGAATTGCGGTCTCTGTTCCGGTATACTTTGCGACGGGTGACAAGAAAAAGGCATTTAAACTATCATTCTTATCCGGTTTATCTGAACCAGTTGGTGCACTAGTAGCCTATCTTTTCTTAATGCCTTTCTTAAATGACATTATGTTCGGAATCATCTTTGCTGCGGTAGCCGGTATCATGGTGTTCATCTCGCTTGATGAATTACTCCCAGCTGCCAAAAAATATGATGAAACCCACCTTTCCATTTATGGATTAATCGCGGGCATGGCCGTCATGGCACTGAGCTTATTACTTTTTATATAGGCAGTTTAGATAAGATTAGGAATTCAATCCCAAACCAAAGCCAGCATCCACCTGCTGGCTTTTTTATTATTTTTTCCACTCAAACTGTCCACCCTGTATGGACAAATGTCCACAGACGGTGCCTGTCCCCCTCCACTTTTTTTATAAGGACAATTTCAGATTTATATATAGGCTGAATATATTGCATAGAAGTCCAAATTCCGTGAGGGGAGAATGGTGTCTGAATGAAGAGGGCCTTTTTTACTATACCATTGAGTGTACTGCTAATTGGGGTGATTGTTGCATCCTTCTTTTTAATGGGGATAAAGCCAAAAACTTCTAGCATTTCTCAAGCTCAAAAACTGGCTGAATACACCAAGCCAGCGGTGGTCCGGATTGTTGATTACGCCGTTGTCGGGTGGCAGTTCTACAATCCAGATGATCCAGAGGTAGAAGCTTTATTAGCACAAATGAATTACCAGACTGTAGTCGGGGGTTCTGGGTCGGGGGCTGTCATTAGTTCAGATGGCTATATCGTCACCAATGCCCATGTTGTCGAGACTACCCAGTTGGAAGACGAGGAAATTGCCACGGCTGCCCTTGAACAGCTTGCTGGCGTCATGGCAGACTACTTTCAAGTAGATTTTGAAACAGCCTATGAGTACATGTGGACATACACTGAATATGTCGGGGTAGAAAGAGTACTGAAAGTTGTCTTACCAGGTGGAGACATTCTCGATGGGGAAGTAAAAAGCTATGGAGCACCCGTCAATGAGGGGAAAGATGTCGCCGTACTTAAAATTGAAGGGAAAAACCTTCCTACATTAAAATTAGGAAATTCAGACAATGTTCAAAATCAGGATAATATCTGGGTAAGTGGCTATCCTGCAGCGGCCGACTCTGACCTATTATCACCTGATTCTTCCCTAGTTTCCTCGATGAACGCCGGTCAAATCTCAGCTACTGATAAGAAAACAGAACAAGGTAGTCCTGTTCTGCAAATCAATGCTGCCGCCACCCATGGAAATAGCGGTGGACCAGTAATCAATGAAAAAGGGGAAATTATAGCATTACTTACCTTTAGAGGTGATACCGTCAATGGCCAAGAGGTGCAAGGTTTTAACTTTACCGTGCCTGTTAATACAGTGAAAGAATTTGTGAATCAAGCAGGGGCTGAAAATAAATCAAGTAATACAGATACACTTTTCAAAGAAGGTCTTGAACTTTATTGGGGCGGCTATTATAAAAATGCCTTAGAAAAATTCGAAGCAGTCCAAAGAATTTATCCAAATCACTCAGAAATCAAAAAATTCATTACCAATTCTGAGCAAAAAGTAGATGATAGTAAAATCTTATGGTCAGAATATAAAACGATCTTCTATATCGCCGATGGGGTAGCAGGCTTGCTAGTTATTGTGTTGCTTGTGTTCACCTTTGCCTTTAAACCAAAACAACGGACCGCTGCAGTCGCAGGAACTCCTGGAAATCCACCACCCCCACCTACACCAGACACCAGCGGCGGAATCCCTGACCTAAACAACGATGGAAAAATTGACGTCCAAGACATCCTCCTAGCCCTACAAGAGCAACAAAAGAAACAACAGAAAAAAGACGAAGAACAATAACAGGTTTATGCAAAAATGAGTGCATAAATGAAGAGAAATGAATAAATGGTGACAGGCACCACAAGGAGGGCGAGACTTCTGAGGGCGATTTTACGACTGGTGGGTTTGCTCATTTTATTGCTTGGTGTTTATTGTATTGTTACGGGGCAGGTGTTTTTAGGGGTGATTGCTATTATTATTTCTTTGTTGATTTTCCCGAACAGAGAAGGAAGTAGCAGCGGTTACCATCATTTTGAACATGAGCATCGCGATCATTCCTATAGTTTTGAAAACGACTCCGGGGGTGGAGACTCCGGAGGTGGCGGAGGCGACTAGCAAGAATAAAATATAAATCTATGACCAAACATCCTCACTACTGAGGATGTTTTCGCTTTATAAACCAAGTGATACCGATAAAAGTATATGTGAATATTCTGCGAATCATATTATAATGGTAATAAATTGATTTTTTCGTAGAGTTATCCAGAACCGTTAAAAGGTTGTGTTGTAAATGGTTTGGCTGTATTTTATTATTTCCTATTTAATAGGCAGTGTTATGTTTGGCTATATCGTCTCAAAAGGCATTTATCAAAACGATCTTCGACACAATGGGACCGGAAATGTGGGTGCCAGAAACGCCGGCAGGCTTCATGGTAAGACCGCTTTTGTGCTAATTTTTCTCGGAGATGCTATGAAAGGAGCTCTCGTCATTTTAGCTGCCCGCTACCTGCACTTCAATGAACCCATTCAATTGCTAGGGTTGACGCTGGCCATTTTTGGGCATTTAAAGCCGATAACTCTCAAATTTAAAGGTGGAAAAGGGATTTCAACCTTCATTGGCGGAATCATCGCCTTCGACCCGGTCACAGTTCCCGTTATCATTCTAACATTCGGTGTGCTCTATCCTTTTCTAAAAAGCTTTACCATTGCAGGATTAGGGACATTTCTTTTTATCCCTTTAGTATTATTCATTAAAAATAATGATTGGTTAAGTTGCATCCTAGAAATCATCATCATCGTCATACTATTTATAGCACATTCAGAAAATATCAAGGAAAGGCTGAAACCCAATGCATGATAAGCACGAATACTTTTTTAAAATTGCAACTTCAGAAGATGAATTTGAACAAATTCATCGCTTAAATTACCAAACCTTTTCGGAGGAAATTCCTCAACATCAAAAAAACGAGCATGGAACATTAATCGACCAGTTCCATGCCGAAAATACATATATCATTTGTATCAAAGAAAATGAAGTTGTCGGAATGATTGCCATTCGTGATCAACGTCCATTTTCTCTTGATCGAAAAATCGGGCCAGTTGAACAATCCCTTTCATTTGCTGTTAATAAGCCCTGTGAAGTTCGGCTCATGGCAGTTAAAAAGGAATTTCGCAATGGCAGAGTCTTTTTAGGAATGGTGCAATTTTTAATAAAATATTGCTTGAAGAAAGGCTACGATATTGCCTTTATCTCGGGAACAACCCGCCAATTAAAGCTCTATGGTCAGATGGGATTTCAGCCATTTGCCCAACTGACCGGCACGGGTGATGCCCTTTTTCAACCAATGTATTTAACAAAAAAAACATTCGATGAATCCATTGCAGGCAGAATTCTCCCGCCTTCCATTCCGTTTTTGCCAGGTCCGGTGCAAATTTCTGAAAAAGTCATGGCCGCATTAAGCAGCACACCAATTTCTCACCGATCAGAGGAATATCGGGAGAGACTTAATAAGGTACAGGCGATGCTCTGCCAGTTAGTAAATAGTCAATATGTTCATATTTTTCTAGGGACTGGCACACTCGCAAATGATGTTGTCGCTGGGCAGCTTTCCTTAGAATCTGGACGTGGACTTATATTAGTTAACGGGGAATTTGGACACCGGTTGGTCGACCAAGCAAACAGATTTGGTTTACACTTTGATGTTCTCGAAAAAGAATGGGGTCAAGCTTTTACATCGGATGAAATAAATGCTTGCCTAACCACTGAGACTTCATGGATATGGGCAGTTCACAGTGAGACTTCCTCTGGGATACTCAATGATCTCGGCATGCTGAAGGAAACAGCTAAAGAGCATCAGCTGAAGCTTTGTCTTGATTGTATTAGCTCGATAGGCGCCGTTGAGATAGATTTAGAGGGTGTGTTTTTAGCGACTGGGGTTAGTGGGAAAGCGGTACGAGCTTTTACTGGTCTATCATTCGTTTTTCACAACCATATGGTCCAACCGGCGCCCAACCTGCCGAAGTATCTCGATCTTGGAACGTATGTGGCAAAGGATAGCATTCCCTTTTCCCAATCATCGAACCTCCTTGAGGCTCTAGTTGCAGCAGTGGAGGAAATATCGAGTGAAACCTATGAAAAAGTAGCAAGGACGCACCAAATCATAAAAAATCAGCTCAAAGAATATGATTTTACTATCATTAGTGAAGAAAATAGCTCACCGATTATTCTCACCGTCGAGATGCCGTCTGCCGTCTCTTCTGCTGTAATTGGGGAAATCCTTTACTTTCACGGCTATCAGCTACACTATGAAAGTGAATACCTTCAGCGCCGAAACTGGATCCAAATCGCCTGCATCGACGACTACGATCCAGCAGACCTAGTAAAAATGACCAATCTTTTACACAGAATCGTATCCTATGAACAACGCGAAAACTTAATCATCAACAAATAAACCAAAAAAAGTCACAGCTAGTTCAACTGGCTGTGACTTTTTAGCTCCCACTGTCCGCCCGAGGTGGACAGTGTCCACGAGCGGTGCCAGTCACCGTAGAGTGTCACCGTAGAGTGTCACCGTAAAGGAGGCAACGTAGAGGTGTCACAATAGAGGTGTCACCCCAAAATGGAATATTAAGTATATTAATTTTATAGTATGATTATAGTGAGTTTGGATTTTCCGGTATCTCATGTCACTTTTTGGGGAAGTAATGGTATGGAAATCGCAAATTCGAGGAGGTTTTATGATGAAAAGATGGTTTATCGCTCTTTCTGCCAGCATGTTGTTTTTGCTCAGCGGCTGTTCGTTCTTAAATGATGCACAGGATAGCTTGACCTATATAAATGAAGCAACTGAATATTTGGAGGTTGCAACTAATTTTGCCAATGAGGCACCTGCTCTCGCCCAGCAAGCGATAGAGGATATACAGGCTGCTGAGGACCTAAAAGTGATGCTTGAAGATATGCAGCAGCAAATTGAAAGCTTTAACGAGCTGCAGGCCCCACAAATGGCCGCTGATTTACACCAGCAAATCGTCGAGCAAAATGCGATTATTGCAGAGGGAATTGAAACATATTTAACCAATATTAAAGACGGACTGCTTGATCCTACCGTACTTGAAAACTCGGAGCTATTCCAGTCCGTGCAAGATATCACCAACATTATCGATCAAATCCAACAACTTGGAGAACAATAAATAACAAAGCGACCTATACGGTCGCTTTTTCTTTCTATTCATATCGAAGTGCTTGAATTGGATCAAGCTTAGACGCTTTATTCGCTGGAAATACACCGAAAACCACTCCAACTAATAAAGAGAATACAAATGATAACAGCATCACAGGAATCGAATAGGCAATGGTCGTTCCAGTCGATAAAGTAAATATTTGGGCACTTATGACTCCAATTCCAACTCCAATCATCCCTCCAAATGAACTTAATACCATTGATTCAATAAGGAACTGAAGAAGAATGCTTCCACGCTTTGCTCCAATTGCTTTTCTAATCCCGATTTCCTTCGTACGTTCTGAAACCGAGACAAGCATAATATTCATAATACCGATACCGCCAACAATAAGAGATATCGCAGCACTTCCGCCTAGCATTATGGTCATTGTTTGATTGACAGATGAGGCTGTTTCCATTAAATCCTCTGGACTGGATACACTATAACTATCTGCATCACCAATAATTGTATACATTGTTCTTTCTATACGACTTGACGTGAAATTAATCATATCTTCATTTTCTACCTTTACATATACTGACCCAATTTCAGTAGTAGAGGCTAAGCGTTGTCCTGTGCTGAGGGGTACAATAATGGTACTGTCACCGCTTGTTCCTAATGAACTTCCAACCGATTCAAGAACCCCAACAACTTTATAAGACGTTCCGTTCACCTTAACCGATTCTCCTACCGGGTCACCTAACCCAAATAATGTTTGAGCAGTGTCTGAACCAAGTACCGCAATTTTTGAATGATTCTCATTATCCAAGTCTGCAATGAAACGCCCTGATTGCAGTTGCAAGTCACGAACATCTAAATAAGAAGAAGTGGTTCCAGTCATTGAGACTTGGGCGTTAGTTTGTCCATTTTTCACGGTTACTCTACCAGAAATAGTCGGTGCAATCGATTCTACCCCATTAACCTCCTGAATTTGATTGGCATCCTCCTCTTTAAAACTAACATCTGAACCTGTAACACTTACCGTTAATACATTGGTACCCAAGCTGCCAATTTGATCTTGTACTTCTTTCGTTGACCCTTGTCCAATCGCAACCATGACAATCACAGAGGATACACCGATAATAATTCCGAGCATCGTTAAGAATGCCCTAACTCTATTGCCTTTAATGCTCTTTAGAGCCATTTTCATTGTCTGCAAACCATTCACCTCCATTCTCATACAATTGTCCATCATGTATACGAACAACACGATTTGCTTGCTTTGCTACTTCTAAATCATGCGTAATGAGAATGATGGTATGCCCCTGCTCATTTAACGAATTCATAATCTCTAGAATATCTTTACTTGTTTTGCTATCTAGGGCACCAGTTGGTTCATCTGCAAGTAAAATAGGAGGATTTCCAACTAGAGCCCTTGCTATGGCGACACGTTGCTGCTGACCCCCTGATAATTGAGTAGGTAAGTGATTCGCTCTATCAGCCAATCCGACTTTTTTTAACGCCCCTAAAGCCATTTCCCTACGTTCAGCGGTTTTCACCCCGCGATAAATAAGAGGAAGTTCTACATTTTCAATCGCTGTTAGCTTTGGGATAAGATTGAAGTTTTGAAAAATAAATCCTATTTTTTCATTTCGAATGGTTGCAAGCTGCGAACTTTTCATTTTCCCGACATCTTCACCATCTATCAAGTATTCACCAGAATCTGGTCGATCTAGGCAGCCAATCATATTCATAAATGTTGACTTTCCAGAACCCGATGGACCAATGATCGAAATAAAATCACCCTTATGAATGACAAGGGATACACTTTGCAGAGCCAATACCGTTTCGCCACCAAGTTCATACATTTTCTTCATGCTTTCAATATGAATAATCGGCTCTAATATAGTCATTAGTTCCCTCCTTGTCCTCCACCTGATGGTGCTTTGTTGCCTGATGAAGATCCGCCGCCAGTTCTTCCTCCGAAATCGCCACTCGGCATGCCGCCAGGGAAGCCGCCACCTTGCATCATCATTCCTCCTTGAGAAGAATTACCACCAGATTGGATTCTTGGGATTTGAACAGACTCGCCTTCTTGTAAGCCACTTGTAATTTCGACAGACGTATCATTAGAAATACCTGTTTCTACTGTTACTTTTTTTGATGATTGTGTCGAATCATCTGAAGATGTAGGAACTAGTACATATTTTTCCTCTCCACTTGTATAAACTGCTTCTACTGGGACGTAAAGAGCGTCTTGTTTGCTCTCAATCGAAATACTTGCTTCAGTTGACATCCCAATTTTCAAGCTTTTTGGATCCGTGATTTGGACGATTACGTCAAATGTAGAAACGCCATTTGTTGATGTTCCCGCCGTTGCTACATTCGTTACGACCCCTTCGAATGTTTCATCTTCAAAGGCACTTGCTGTTATTTTTACCGCCTGTCCAGCTGCTACTTTTGTAACATCTAATTCATCAACACTAATGGTTGTTTGCAATGCGCTGTAATTTGTTATGTGCGCAATGGTTGCGGAACTCTGCACAGAATCGCCACTTGCAACAGAAAGACTTGTGATTGTCCCTGCAACTGGAGTCTGTAAGAGACTTCCATCTGTAAATATTACAAGTGTTGCACCAGCTTCTACGACATCTCCTGCTTTCACACTGACAGTATCCACTGTTAAGCTGCTTCCACCCGTACTTCCGCCGCTTGAGGTATCTGAACTTACACTACTGTTTCCTCGTGTTATCGGTGATACGACTTCATCTTCATCCTCCATACGAAGAAGAATGGTTCCTTGAGAAGCACCGCTGCCGCTTTGCACACTAACGGATGTGATTTCTCCATCATATGGAGACGTAACAACATCACCATTCGTAAACGTGACAAGTGTGTCACCCTTATCTACCGTGTCTCCAGTTGCAACACTTACGCTATCTACAACTAGAATCGTATTTGCCGCCGTTACATCTTGGTCCGTACTGGCTGTAACCGAACCTGATCCACTGACCGCTACCTCTAAATTCCCTTTTTGCACAGTTACTGTTTGTGCTGCTGCTTCGACACTTTGGGTTTGATCAGTTTTACCTAAGAAGAACCAGGCGCTCCCTCCTCCTATTACGACAATAATCAATGAAATAATAAGCCACTTTTTCAATTTCCCATTCTCCTCTCCAGTATTAAGATTGATTCCATGATTATTGGGCTGATTGATTTTGACCCGATTGATCTTGACTTGGTTGGATTTGCCCATTCCCCCCGAACCCTTGATTATTCCCTCTTGGTCCCATTTCTGAAAAATTAGGGCTTGTACTTTGTTTATAGGCAACATAGCCTACTCCAATAGCTGTGCACCCACTTACGACCAAATTTATAATGAGTAAAATTTTGATTAGATTTTGTTTTTGATTTTCCATTATTAATTCCTCCTTTGTTTAAGTTGCTAAAGTCATTTTCGTTTGTGTACCTTAAAATTTCCTTAAAAATGTTGAAGGAATAAGTCAGTCTAAAAAACTTCCAAATTAGTTAATAATCTGTTCATATTTATTGTGAAATCTAGCAGAACTTATAAATCAATAATAAGCAAAAAAGGAGTGTCCCTATTGAACACTCCCCTTCTCTATTCTAAAACATCACCATTAGAAGCAATCACACGCTTGTACCAATCAAAGCTCTTTTTCTTATAGCGTTTCAAATCTCTTAAATCAGCTTCCCCACGATTCACATAAATGAAACCATAGCGTTTTTCGAATTGACCTCCAGAGCTAATCAGATCCGTAGAGCCCCATGTAAGGTAGCCAAAAACGTCGACTCCTTCTTCCATTGCCAGCTTCATTTGCTTAATATGCTCCCGTAAATAGTCAATTCGGTAATCATCTTCGACGGTGTTTTTTTCATTTAATTCTTCGCGGACACCAATTCCATTTTCCGTAATAAAAATTGGCAGGCGATAGCGGGCATACATATCCTTTAAACAGACTCGTAAACCAATCGGATCGATCGCCCAGCCCCATTCATTTGCTGTTAGGTTGGGATTAGGAGTGATTCCTTCGACCAAGTTATTTCCACTCACCAGCTCCGCACTAACGGTTTGGCTTTGATAGTAGCTGATGCTTAAATAATCAACCGTATTTGTTTTTAATAGCTCAGCATCGCCATCTTCAAAAACAGGCATGATCCCTTTTCTTGCAAGATCGCTCGTCACATAACTCGGATATTCCCCATGTGCAAAAACATCAAAATAAAAATCGACTAACAGCTCTTTCGTTTTCATATTGGCAATGGTATCCTCGGGTTTACATGTATACGGATAGGTTGTCATATACGTAACCATCCCAGCCATTTGACCGCCCGGAACAAGTTCATGAAGGGACTTGACTGCTTTCGCGTGGGCAATGAAGGCATTATGGGTAACTTGATAGCGAAGGGCTTCTTCATTTTCAGCGTCCTCTAACTTTGCTCCCCACAACTCAGGATTCGTTAACACAAGGTTTTGTTCGTTAAAGGTTAGCCAGTACTTTACCTTATGCCCATACCGTTTAAAAACCGTTCTTGCATAACGATCGAATAAATCTATCACTTTTCGTGATGCAAAGCCGTTATATTTTTCAACTAAAGCAAGCGGCAAATCAAAATGGTAGAGAGTGATAACCGGCTGGATTCCGTTCGCCAGCATTTCATCAAATAAATCATCATAAAACTGCAGTCCCTGCTCATTCACTTCGCCTTCACCATCAGGAAAAATCCTTGACCAAGAAATACTCGTACGATACGCATTAAATCCCATTTCCTTGAAAAGCGCAATATCTTCCTTGTAACGATGATAGAAATCCACGGCCACCTTCCAATCCGATTGCCCTTCTTTAATTGGTCGGTCATCTACGATGGACGGTCCTTTCCCATCCTCATTCCAAGCCCCTTCTGTCTGGAACGAGGTTACCGCACCTCCCCATAAAAACCCATCAGGTATGACATTCCCGGTCTTTCTCTCCATACGTATCTGCCCCTCTCCATATTTAAATGTCTATACTTTTAAAAATAACTGTCCAATAAAAATAGAGCTTAATCTAGCTCTACTTTTATCCCGCATTAACGGGCAGTAAGTCCCCCACCTGAAAACTATAGTAAAAGCGAAGAAGTTTAGTTGGGGGATAACTGCCCGTAAAAGCCCGATAGGTTCAACTAACAATCAGTGGGGGATGAAGAAAACCCCCACTGATTGAAGTTTCACTTTATACGACAACATGCTTCGGCCTTTGATTTTGAAGAACCAACAATAAGTTGTCTGCTGCTAAATCCGCCATTTTCATTCTTGTTTTCACACTTGCACTTCCGATATGAGGAAGTGTTACAACATTAGGCAGTGACAATAATGGATGCTCAGGAGAAATCGGCTCCTGTTCAAAAACATCCAGTCCCGCTGCCCAGATTTCCCCTTCTTCTAAGGCATGATAGAGGTCATCCTCATTAACAATTCCACCGCGAGCCGTATTGATTAGAATCGCCGTTTTCTTCATTAATGAAAGTTCTCGCGCACCAATCAGATTCTTTGTTTCAGGAGTAAAAGGTGTCAAAATGCAGATAAAATCTGACTCCTTCAATAAATCATCTAGTTCCGTGTATGTCATGTTCCACTCAAGTTCTAATTCATGCTTTCGGCTGCGATTATAGTAAAGGATATCCATATCAAAGCCACTTGCTCTTTTCGCCAAGGAAGCACCAATTCTTCCCATGCCGATAATCCCCAGGGTGGCACCGTATACATCCTGTCCCGTCAATTGCATCGGAGACCATGTCTGCCAATTCCCATTCCGTAAGTATTCGGATGACTCGACCAACCTGCGTGCTGTCGCCATCATTAGCGCGAACGTCAAATCTGCCGTCGTTTCAGTCAGGACACCAGGTGTATTGGTAACCGTAATCCCCTTGGCTTTTGCCGCTTCGATATCAATATTGTTATAACCGACCGCCATATTACTGATCACTTTTAGACATTTTGCCTTCTCGATTAATTCCTGATCGATAGATTCTGTTAAAAGGCAATATAGTCCCTCGACATCAACGATTTCCTTTTCTAATACATCACGCGGCACAGGAATCTCGGCTTGTTCCCACATCCGGACATGACAATGTTTTTCTAGCTTCAAAACAATTTCTTCTGGAATTCTTCTTGTAATATAAATTTTTGGTTTCAAACCGAGACCCCTTCCTCTTCTGAGTTACGATTCCTTTTGTCAGTTACAATGTCTCACCATTCGATTCAATGACTTCTTTATACCAATAAAAGCTTTTCTTTTTAATCCGTCGCAGGTCATGGTCACCTTCTTCATGCTGGTTCACATATACAAAGCCATACCGTTTTTGGAAACCATTTAACCAGCTCAATAAATCCGTAAACGACCACACACAATAGCCTAACATCTCGACTCCGTCTGAAATCGCTTCTTGAATGGCCTTAACATGAGCACGGATAAAATCAATCCGGTAATCATCATTGATGAGATCGCCTTCCTCGACTTTGTCAAAGGCTCCCAAACCATTTTCACTGATTAAAATCGGCAATTGATAACGATTTGTGATTCTGCGAAGGGCAATCCTTAGTCCGTGGGGATCAATATTCCAATCCCAATCTGTTCTTTCTAGATTTGGATTCTCAACGGTTTTAAACACTCCAGGAATTCCCGTATCCTTGGAAGTACCCTTTTTCCCCGAAGTATTCATCTCGCCTGCACCGACGCCGCCTTCTAATGGATTTTCTTCAAAAGTGGTAGTTTGATAGTAATTCAATCCCATAAAATCAGGCTTTCCGGCAGTTAATAATTCAAAGTCGCCCTCTTCAATTGCAGGTGCCAAACCGTTCTTTTCTAAAAAGTTCCAAGCAGCTTGTGGATATTTCCCCCATGCATAAACATCCATCCACCAATGGCTGTTTAACTCCTCCGCATTTTCAGCAGCAAGGATGTCTTTTGGTTTAGAAGTTAACGCATACGCAGGGGAATAGGCAAAGCTAGGACCAATTTTCCCATCTGGAACATATTTGCGGAATTCCTTAATCACACTGGCATTCGCAAGATTCGCATGGTGATTGACTTGATAGAATAACTTATCATCCTTTACACCGGGAGGATGGGCCGCCATTCGGTAGCCAAACATGGTAAAAATATTTTGCTCGTTCAAGCTGACCCAGTATTTCACCCTGTCACCAAACCGTTTAAAAAGCTCTACACTATAGTTCGTGAAATCCTCGACGATCTGCCGCGACTCCCAGCCGCCATACTCATCCTGAAGTGCCTGGGGTAAATCCCAGTGATATAACGTTAAAACAGGCTCAATATTATTAGCCTTAAGTTCATTGATTAACCGATCATAAAATTCCAAGCCTTTTTCATTTAATTGACCTTTGCCGTTTGGAAAAATTCGTGTCCAGGCAACAGAAAAACGGTAAGCCTTCATTCCCATCTCCGCCATCAACTGGACATCCTCCTTGTAACGGTGGTAATGGTCTACTGCCACATCCCCTGTTGTACCTTTAAACGTTTTGCCAGGAATTCGGACAAACCTATCCCAGTTGGATACTCCTTTTCCATCTTCATCCCATGCCCCCTCCACTTGATAGGCAGCCGAAGCAGCACCCCACAGAAAATCACTAGGAAATGGTTTTAATTCTTTATGTATCATCATTGTCACTCCTTCACATTAATATAATGAAAAGAGATTCTGCTTCCTCGAAAAAGAAACAGAATCTATTCTTCCAAACTATGCTTATGCAGCTATTCTATTGATTATTTTACGTTCTGCAATTTCATGGCTTCATACATATCCACAAATTCTGTTGCTAAATCTTTTATCGTTATGGCATTCATCAGATGATCTTGGGCGTGAACCATTAACAAGGAAACTTCTGTTTTTTCTCCGCGTACTTCACCCTGAACAAGAGCTGTTTGAATTTTATGAGCTTCATTCACCGCATCACTTGATTCCTTTAACTTCTGTCTTGCTCCTTCGAAATCTCCAGTTTTAGCCGCAGCGATTGCTTCCATCGCGGCACTCTTTCCATTTCCGCCGTGAAGAATAATTTGAAAAATAACCGTTTCTAAGTTTTCCATCATGTTTCCCTCCAAGTAGATGTTAGAATGATGACCGTTATGTTATGATGCTTTTTTCGTATTAAATTGAGTTTCTTCTGCAAGTTTTTGCTTATCCCATAGTTTAAAGAATGGCAAGTAGATGGCAAAGGCAACTGCCATGTTGACGATTTGTAAAACGGCTCCAGAGAATTTACCGCCTGTTGCTAAGAATCCACCGAAAATAGGAGGAGTTGTCCACGGAAGAGAAATTCCCACAGGCTTAGCAACAAGACCCATTTGCATCGAAAGGAAACTAATCGTAGTGACCACAATTGGAACTAGGATAAATGGGATGATCATGATGGGATTCATGACAATCGGCATCCCAAAGATAATTGGTTCATTAATATTGAATAAACCTGGTGCAACACCCAATCTACCTAATGACTTCATTTGATTACTTTTTGCTGTAAATACCATCGCTAACACAAGTGCTAGTGTTGTTCCTGAACCACCGATTAAAACGAAGATATCAATAAACTGTTGGGTAACAATATTTGGTACTTCATCACCTGCTTGGAAGGCAATACGGTTGGCGTCCATGGCAGCCAGCCAAATTGGCCCCATTACCCCACCAACGATAGTTTGACCGTGTAAACCTGTGGACCAAAGCATTTGAACAAGAATCAAGGCTAAAATCGTTCCCCATAATGTACCACCTAAAGCACTAAGCGGCTCTTGTAATAATTGAGTGACGACATTGTGAAGACTTTCAAAGCTTGTTTGTTCGATAAGTAAACGCAATAACCAAACAATAATGACAACAATAAAACCTGGAATAAGTGCAACAAATGATTTACTTACTGCCGGCGGAACTCCGTCAGGCATTCTAATCACAATTTTCTTTTGAATAATAAATCGATAAATTTCAGTTGAAACAATGGCTAAAATCATCGCAATGAAAAGACCCTTACTTCCCGTTAATGCAGTCGGAATCCCTCCGCCTACCATAATCGCTTCCGTCGCACCCTCTGGTGTAAAAGAAACTTGATAAGGAGTGGCGAGCAAGAATGCCACAACCGAGATAACCCCTGCTGACAAGGCATCAACGTTATACTTTTCAGCTAAGCGATAGGCAATGGCAAATGCTGCCACTAGAGCCATAATATCAAATGTAGCTCCCACTGGGTATAACAATTTCGTTAACCATTCATCTCCAAAGATACCAGCCATAAAATCAGAGTAACCATCAATTGGAATAAAACCTAAGATTAAGAAGATCGACCCAATAATCATCAATGGCATCGTGGCAATAAGTCCGTCCCTTAACGCTTGAAGGTGTCTTTGACCAGCGATCCGGCCAGCAGTCGGCATAACTTTTTCTTCTAAAAAAGCAGTTAATTTATTCATCCGCATTTCCTCCTTATTTTCTTATTTATTTGCTAATTGAATGGCTGCTTTTAAAACCTCTGCCCCATTTACCATTCCGTAGTGAACCGGGTTAATCGCGTCCACTGGGACATTTTTCTCTTCCCCTAATTTTTTCATTGTTGGCAGCATGTAACGTACTTGAGGTCCGAGTAATAGGACATCAGCCTCATCAATATGGTTTTTGACTGCGTCGACACCTTCTGCCCAAATTCTACATTCAATTCCTTGATCCTTAGCGGCTGTTTCCATTTTTGTAACTAATAAACTTGTAGACATTCCTGCTGAACAGCAAAGTAATATATTCATCTGTTACAACCTCCTAATTGAATTATTCTTATCTTGTTGACTTTATTGTAGGGGAATCGAGCATGAATCTAAACTTAGATTTTTTCCGTTGCGCAAGGGAAATGATTAAGCGTTTTCAAAATATATAAACTCTGTCTTTTGATTTCCGCACCACTAAAGAAACTACCAATAAAAAAAAGGGTGGAAAACTAGTTCCATCCCTTTTAGTCTTTATTTAGCAGCTTTTTGGCGAATTTCAGTACTTCTTCACCGTTACAGGTACCGTAGTGGATCATGTTAATCACATCGACGGGGATTCCTTTTTCCTCCCCCAGTTTTTTCAAAATGGGCAGCATATGTCTCACTTGCGGACCTAATAGAACGACATCAGCTTGATCAATCTGCTTCGGAACGGCTTCTCCAGGCAAGGTCCAAATTCTACATTCTTCCCCTTGCTCCTGGGCCGTTTTTTTCATTCTCTTTGCTAATAAACTAGTAGACATCCCTGCGGAACAACATAATAATATATTCATTTTTTATGTCACCTTATTCAAATAAAAATTTAATAAATTCCTTGTAGGATTTCGATTTTAAAAGTCTTTGGACCTTAGCACCATCATCGACTACTGTACCTAAAAGATCATACATCTTCTGAAAATCCTGATGGCTATTTTTCTCAACACTTAATAGGCAGATAAACTGGGCCCGCTTCCCTCCCCAATCGATTGGCTTCTGCAGTGTACAAATCGCCAAAAAGGTAGAATCCGTCACTGGCGAAATCGGGTGGGGAATCGCTACAAGATTGCCAAAGGAGGTCGGAGAAATAGCCTCTCGTTCATGCACTAAATCTAAAAAGGTTTCATCCACTAAACCGAGTTTTAGTAGTTTCTTTTGAAAAAATTGCAGCGTGTTTTCCCTTGAATCTAATTTTTCCTGAAGAAAAATTAATTCTTCTTTAATAAAATCAGGAGACTGCTCTGATTGGTCCTTCAACACGTATTGTACTCTTTGTAAGTCACCTTCTCCAAGAAAAGTGTTCACTTCAATGACCGGTACAGGCAAGATATCACGGATTGGGATCGTGCTAACGACAAAATCAATTAAATCAAATGGAAAATCCTTCAGTTTGTAATATTCCGTTGTCCCGACAATATCAATTCTTGGACCAAATTTCGATTGAAGCTTATAGGATAACAGCCTAGCACTGCCAATACCCGAGGCACAAACGACTAGACAGCGCTTCGGAAGGACATTCATCTCTTTCCTTTCTAACGCTGCGCCAATATGGAGCGCTAAGTAGCCAATTTCATCTTCATTTATGGTAATCCCTGTTTCTCGTTGAACCACCCTGCCCGCAATGATCCCCGCTTCAAAAGCAACAGGGTAATTGAGCTTAATCTCACTCAGCATTGGATTTCGAATATTCATCCCGTATTTAAAGCGATTGATTGCTGGTTTAAGATGTAAGCTTAAGGCAATCACCAACTCTTTATCCTGAAGAATACCAGGATTTAACTCCTGTTCAATTTCTTCTAAAATTTTCACCGATAACTCGGTGGTTTCATTATGAATAAATCCCTGATGCTCGAATTCATCTCCACTTATATGCGCTACCATTCTCGTCCCTAATAAGTGCATGGCAATATAGGCAACCTCTACTTTTGGAAAAATAACAGCTAATTCCGCCTCGAGATAACCAATCATTTTTTCTGCTACGAAATACTCTCTCGTTTTTTCAACGTTTATTAATTCTTCCGCAGGCAAGCTGACATGATTACCATTTTCAATTCTCTTAAACGCAATTGCAATGTGGATGACAAGATTGTCTAAAGCGATATCTGAAAGAGAAATGGAGTACTCTTTCATTTGATCTAAAATAATCTGTTGAATCCCGAGCATTTGATCCGCTGGAAGAATAGACATTTCCTGATCAGATAGATACCCTTGATAGTCATTTCGGTTAAAGATAAATTCTGACATACAGAAACGAAGTTTAACCTCATCACCCACCAAGCGGATTCCATAACCAGGACGTGCCTCAAAAGCAATTCCATAGCCTTCAAGCATTCTTTTTACATCTCGGAAATCATTTTGAATCGTAGATTTGCTTATATATAACTCATCCGCCAAATCTTCTATTTTTAAAAAATCCTCCGCTAAGAGAAGCCGCTTCATTAAGTACCGTAACCGGTCTTCAGGAGTTGCCGGGCTGGCACCGTTTTCATTTTGAAAGTGAATTTGTAAAAATTCTTTGAAAGCATGATCATCTTGAATCATGAGTTCGTAGCCTGTCCCTCTAACAGATTTAATCGAGCCCCCATTGCGGGCAAGAACCGAATCTAGCTCTTTCATATCATTTCTGACTGTTCGTGATGTTACTTGAATAATGGATGCTAAATCTTCACCGGTGATTGCAGACCTAGCTCTCATTAATTCTCGTAAAATAGCTGTTAACCGAGGATTTAACATCCTATCACACCTCTCACTAAACGATCGTCAAGTACCACGTGCGCTAATCATTTTATTCCTTTTCAAAGGCTATTTTTGCTAATTCGAGAGCACCGATAATTCCGGCTGAATCTCCAAGACTCGGACTCACGATGTACTCTGTTAATTCAGGCAGCTGGACATACCCATTCATCATCTCTTTTAAATGATGGTAGATCGAGTGGAAAACCGTCTTTTGCTTCATAACCCCGCCGCCAAGGATAATTTTTTTCGGGGAGAGTATGAGAATATATTGCATTAGTGCCTGTGCAAGGTAATATCCCTCGAGCTCCCATACCTGTGACTGAGCTTGGAGGCTATCTCCTTTTTGTCCCCAGCGTTTTTCGATGGCGGGACCAGCAGCTAGACCCTCAAGACAATCTCCATGATAAGGGCAATTCCCGTTAAAATCATCCTCTGGATGTCTGCGAATCAGAATATGACCCATTTCAGGGTGAGACAACCCTTGCAGTATTTGACCGTTCACAACCGCACCTGCGCCAATACCTGTACCAACCGTAATATATAAACAGCTGTCTAATCCCATTGCTGCTCCATATTTGCTCTCACCTAAAGCGGCGGCATTGACATCCGTATTAAAGCCTATTGGGACGGGGAATGCCTCTTTCACCGTTTGCATGAGAGGAAATTCCTTCCACGCCGTTTTCGGAGTGGTTGTAATATGACCAAAGGTTTTGCTATTTTGATCCACATCGATTGGTCCAAATGAACCGATTCCGATGGCTTTTAATGGATGTTTCTTAAAGAAATGAATCACCTGATCCATTGTTTCATTTGGTACAGTTGTGGGGATTTGTATTTTTTCAATAATCTTTCCTGTCTCGTCCCCGACCGCACAAATAAATTTCGTTCCCCCCGCTTCAATACCGCCAAATAACATACCTGTCTTACCTCCTTCAATCAGCGTCTTATGTTGACCGTTGTAATTTCAAATTTATCATATCTATGTCTGGAAAAAGAGTATTCAAAAGGAATACCGTTGTTTAAATAACACACTTGCTCGACTTCGAGAATCGGATCATCTGGTAAACAGCTTAAATATTCCATATCAAGCTGATTCGGTTTGCAGGCTCTTATTTTTCGATGCAAACCGGCCATTGTTAATCCAAGCGTTTCATTTATATGGGAATAGACGGAGGTACTCAGCACCTTTTCCGTGATTCCTGGGATTAAATTCGTTGGCATATAGGTATGCTCCATGACATACGGCTCGCCATCAACCATTCTCAATCGAATAATATCGTAAATCGGAGTGTCGACATCAATGGTAAGATGAGCGGCAATTTCCTCGGTTGGAAACTTCACCTCAAATCGAATGATTTGACTGGTAACACTCTTTCCCATTTCCTTAATTAACTGCGTTAATCCTAATGATTCTTTGCTTGCTACATGAACTTTATTTTTCTGTAACGGGGCTTTGACGATAAAGGTCCCGTGTCCGCGTTTCCTAAACAAAATCCCTTCCATGACAAGGATATCAAGGGCTTTTTTCATCGTCATGCGGCTGCATGAAAATTGATTGGCAAGCGAAATTTCATCGGGAATCGGCTGATCCGAGGGATAATAGTCATCAAAAATCCGCTTTCGCATTTCATTCGAAATTTCCTGATATTTAACCAGTTTGAACACCACCTAGCCCTACATTTAACATCTTTTTCTACGTACGGCAATAATTCCGTAACCATACTATTAAACTATGAAAACCGTTATGATGGAGCTTAGAATTTTCCATCAATAATATCAAAACGATTATTTTCTTTTAAAAAATAAGATTATCTAACTAGTATTATATACAATTACTTTTAAATGTATAGACATTTACATTCATTTCAGGAGATTTTTAAGTCCATTTACCTATTTCTTAGCGGTTTGCTCACGTTGTCACAGCTTCTGACATATAAAAATCATGAGGTGATGAAAATGGTAAAAATTTTTATTGACCCCGGACATGGGGGATCAGACTCGGGAGCTGTCGGAAACGGTCTATCCGAGAAAAATGTAACACTTTCAATTGCCACAAGGATTCGCGATATTTTGCAAAATGAATATCCAAATGCAGTAGTCAAAATGAGCCGAACAGGAGATCAGACGGTTTCGTTAAAACAGAGGACTGATATGGCGAATGCTTGGGGAGCAGATTTCTATCTGTCCATCCATATTAATGCCGGTAGAGGTACGGGCTACGAGGATTATATTTATAACGGCCTCACCGATCGCTCACGGACAGCAGATATGCAGCGTGTCATCCACCAAGAAGTCATGAAGCTCATTGGATTATCCGATAGAGGAGCAAAAAAGGCTGATTTTCATGTCATCCGGGAATCGGCCATGGATGCGATATTAACTGAAAACGGTTTTATTGATAATGCCAGTGATGCCGCCAAGATGAAAGATCCAAACTGGATAGAAAATGCTGCACGCGGGCATGTAAATGGGCTTGCTAAAATATACAATCTTCAACATTCAGGAAATACAGTTCCTTCTCCTGCACCTACTCCAACAGCAGCTGCTCCCACACCAGCTCCTGCTCCTTCACAGGCTGTTCCCGCCACTAGAAAAAGAACACTTTACCTGCCAGCAGATGCCGACACGTGGAGGGTGTATCCGTTAAATGTCACTCCAATTAAGCAAAATGCCTTGCCAACCCGATTAAGGCCAAGCAAATTTGGCGGCCTGCAATATGAAATCCTAGGTGAAACGCAGCCTCATGTCTATATTATTCAGACTGATCAATTAGGGAAAGTCCAAATTTACGCCGGACCAGGAACCGGTGCAGTTATAAAGTAAAAAAAATGGCTGAGTCAAAATCATCACGTTATGATTTTGACCAGCCTTTAATTAATTATTAAAACACAACCCTGTCTCATCCACCCTAATTCACTTGATCCCCCCCCCTAATCCATCGTATGATAATACAAAATCAAGATCATCCCAAAAATCTATAAATCTTCTACTTAACTGTCCGCCTGAGGTGGACAGTGTACATTTGCGGTGCCTGTCACCAATTATACATTTATGCATAAAGGTGGGTTAGTCATGAAAGAAAATGGTATTTTTCGTTCTGTTTGTCCGTTGGATTGTCCAGATCAGTGTGGGTTGCTTGTACATAAGGAAAATGGAAGGATTGTGAAGGTTGAGGGTGACCCTGATCATCCTGTGACGAAGGGGAATATTTGTAATAAGGTTCGAAATATGACGGAGCGGATTTATGATGAGAAGCGCTTGAAATATCCGTTGAGACGAACTGGTCCTAAGGGGGAAGGGAAGTTTGAACGGATCAGTTGGGAGGAAGCGATTGATACGATTACTTCACGCTGGAAAGAACTTGTTGCAACTAACGGTCCAGAGAGCATTCTTCCTTATAGCTTTTATGGGAACATGGGCTTGCTTTCTGCCGAAGGGATGGATCGGCGTTTTTTCCATCGCTTAGGAGCTTCACAGCTAGATAGAACGATTTGTAACTCCGCTGGTTCAGTTGGCTATAAATATACGATGGGCGGCAGCTTCGGAATCGACCCTGAAGATACCATTCATTCAAAGCTGTTTATCTTTTGGGGGATTAACGCAGTGAGCACCAATATGCACCAGGTGGCTCTTGCTCAAAAAGCCAGGAAACAACACGGCGCCAAAATTGTGGTTATTGATATTCATAAAAATCAAACCGGTAGATTAGCAGATTGGTTTATTCCGATTTTACCAGGTACCGATAGCGCACTTGCTCTTGGAATCATGCACATTCTATTTGCTGAGAATATGGTGGATGAGGATTTTTTACGAACCTATACGGTTGGCTATGACGAACTGCGAGAACATGTCGTTACTTATGACCCTGGGGTCGTTTCGGAAATTACAGGTGTCCCGGTTGAAGACATCTATAAGCTGGCGCGGATGTACGGGGAAACTTCACCAGCCTTTATTCGCATCGGAAACGGACCGCAGCATCATGACAATGGCGGTATGTTTGTCCGCACAGTCTCCTGCCTTCCTGCCCTGACTGGACAGTGGGCTGTGAAAGGCGGGGGAGCGATTAAAGGTAATTCTGGTTACCTAGCAACCAATTCAGCAAGCCTCCAGCGTCCGGATTTACTTAAAAATAAAAATACAAGATTGATCAACATGAACCGGCTGGGCGATACCTTATTGAATACAACCCCGCCGATAAAATCTATGTATGTTTACGGTACGAATCCAGCTGTGGTAGCTCCAGAAGGGAACAAAGTGAGACAGGGACTTGAGCGCGAGGATTTATTTCTAGTTGTTCATGATCTTTTCTTAACAGAGACAGCCAAATATGCGGATATTGTTTTACCAGCTACTTCCTCCTTTGAAAACACGGATATTTATACGTCATACTGGCATCATTATATTCAAATTCAGCAGCCAGTCATGGAGCCGTTTGCAGAGTCAAAATCCAATGTCAATGTCTTCCGCCTTCTGGCCAAGGGGATGGGTTTTGAAGAACCATCCTTCGAGGAGACAGAAGGAGAGATGATCCGGCAGGCGCTTGATAACCCTTGCAATCCTTATTTAGAGGGCATCCAGTATGAAGCATTGGTAGAGCAAAACTTTTTAAAAGCAATAGTTAAGCCGTTGTTTCCTGGTAAACTTTCGACGCCAAGCGGGAAAATTGAATTGTATTCGGAGCAAATGCAAAAGGTTGGATATCCACCATTGCCTAGCTATATTCCCTTGGTCAACGAGGATGGGGATCACACTTATCATTTTGTTCCTGGCCCCAATCATAATTTCTTAAATTCTACATTTTCAAACAATCAAAAACACATTAGCCTTGAAAAAGTGCCGAGGCTACATATGAATCAAAAGGATGCGGTTGAAGCTGGAATTGTGGATGGAGAAATGGTACGTGTATGGAACGAACGCGGGGAATGTGAACTATTTGTTAGTGTCGGCGACAACGTCCTGCCAGGCGTACTCGTCAGCCAAGGCCTCTGGGCAAACTTAAAAGATACGAAACAACTAGTAAACTCCCTAACCCCCGACCGAATTGCCGACATGGGCGGTGGCGCAACCTTCTTCTCTGGGAAGGTGAGTGTTGAAAAATCACGGTAACAGGCACCTCTCGTGTACAGTGTCCACCTCAGGCGTACAGTTGTGATACCTGTCTTTGCCGTTGTAAAAAATAAAAGACAAGTGCCGGAGTTTTGGTCCTTGTCTTTTATTTCCTTATTCGATCTCTAAATCTAATGGCCGCAATCTTGCTTCGATGTCGGCTCGTCGTGGCTCTAAAAACGGCGGCAAAGCTAAACTTTCTCCTAAGGTTTCAATTGGCTCGTCAACATCGAACCCCGGTGTATCCGTTGATAATTCAAATAGGATATGATTGGGTTCTCTGAAATAGAGCGCTTTGAAGTAATAACGTTCCACTTTACCTGAATTGATTAGTCCAAATGAGGAGATTCTTTCAGCCCAATAATTATATTCCTCCTCATTGGGAACCCTGAAAGCTACATGATGAACACTTCCCCGGCCGGGTCTTTCTCGCGGCAGATCTGATCTCGTCTCAATATGCACCTCAGCACCCGGACCGCCTTCGCCAGTAGCAAACACAAGTATATCTGGGAAGTCACCAGCAAGCGAAGGGTATGAGCCCACTTGTTTAAAGCCCATCACTTCTGTTAGAACACCGACAGTTGGGTCTGCTATTTTAACGGTTAAGGTTACCGGCCCTAGGCCAATAATCGCATGCTCCACCGGTACATCACTTCCATCCCAAGGCTCACCGGCAGCAACTCCATTTTCTCCATTATCTGCAACTAAGATTAAACGTGTACCGTCAAAATCCTGGAATGCTAGCGAATCACGATTTGCTCTTTTGGCAATTGGTTCGTAGTGAATATTGTATTTCTTAAAACGCTCTTCCCAATAATGTAAAGCAGCAGTATCCCTTACCCGTAGAGATGTCGAAGAAATACTAGAAACACCTGGGTACGTAGATCCGAGCCCTGGAATATCAAAGAAAGTAATCTCCGTCCCCGGACTCCCCTTTGCATCGCCATAAAATAAATGATAAGACTCTGTATTATCTTGATTCACCGTTTTCTTAACCAGCCTTAAACCTAAAATCTTCGTATAAAACTGGAAGTTCCTCTCTGCCTTCCCCGTCAAAATCGACACATGATGCAACCCTAATAATTTCATGAAAGAACCCCCCTATTAGTGTCTGTAAAGCAAATTATCTCGAATTCAAGATAATTATAACCAATAAAATTCCATTCGTCAACGGCGCCAACAACAGTGCCTGTCACCGTTTATACATTTCATCCCCCATTATACAATCATTTATACACTTGTCTTGAGAAAAAAAAAACTGTCCACGGAAGGTGACAGGCACCGCACTGAGTCACCGCACTGACACCGCTCTTAGGTATCGCACTTATTGATTATAATCCCAAGCAATCTTCCATTTCCCTTTTTCTTCAATTACGTAGACTTCCTGCTTTAGGTCGAAGTTGCCGTATTTTCCTTTGTAGGTTTGGGTGACGAGGATTTTGTGGACGTTTTTCAGGGAAGGACTTGTTTTCGACATTTTCCATGTTTTTACTTCCTCTGGTTTTTCTAGTGTATAGGTGAAGGTTTCTACGCCGAAGTGGTTCATGAATACATGTGCCCGGTCTTGGATGTAATGGCCTTTTGTGAATTTTTCCTTCATGGCCGAGTGAAATAGTGACCAAGACTTGGAGAATTCTCCTGCTTGCTCATATTGATAAAATTCCTCCACCAAGGCTACCGCCTGCTTGTCTGCTGAAAAGAAAGCCCCTTTAATCAACAGAAACAAAATAATCAGGGTGATAATCAGTAAAATTCCAACCATCATTCCTTGTGATCGTATCGTTTTTCTAGCCATTTACCTCTCCCTTTATCGCAATCCTTTATCTAAACATATGTTCAAGCCTCTCCAAGTATTAATGGTATGAACTGACTTTTCTTTTTCTAACTCCCCACAACCCAAAACTCATTCCCCACTTTTTTCCTAGGGCTTCTTCCCCTTTCATTTAACCCCAATATAAAAGAAAATGATCGAAAAAAGAAAAATTTTATTAATAATAAGGACATAAATCCTAATGTATGAAACGAATGTATGATAGACTGCAAATTTTTCAAATGAAATTTGCCGTTTCATTAAGCAAAAATACTATTTTCCTAGGATGGTGTATAAGGTTGAAAAAGCAACAACTACGTAGGGCAAAGAAAATAATGTCCACATCATTGGCACTAACACTTTTAGCAACACCTTTTTATTCAGCTTCACACGTAAGTGCAGAACAAAAAATGATGACACCAAAAACATCTAAAGTAGAACTTCGACTTATGGAAACAACAGATTTGCATACAAATCTATTAAACTATGACTATTACAAAAATGCAGAATATCTGAAAGTCGGATTAGCAAGTACGGCTGCACTTGTAAATGCAGCCCGTGCGGAAGCCGATAACTCCCTATTAGTGGATAATGGTGACCTAATTCAAGGTACTCCACTTGGAACTTATTCCGCCAAAATTGATCCACTTCAAGACGGGGAGGTTCACCCGGTTTTCAAAGCGATGAACCAAATGGACTATGATATGGCTACACTTGGAAACCATGAGTTTAACTATGGCCTTGATTTTCTCGAGGAAGCTTATGATGATGCGAATTTCCCTTTTGTTAATGCAAACGTATATGTAGACGACAAGGACAATAATCCTAACAATGATCAGAATAAATTTACTCCTTATAAAATCATCAACAAAAAAGTAGTGGATGAGCATGGAAATAAGCATGTCATTAAAGTTGGTTTTATCGGTTTCGTTCCTCCGCAAATCAATGAGTGGGACAAAGCCCATCTTGACGGTAAAGTCATTACGAAGAACATTGTTGATACAGCAAAGAAATTTATTCCACAAATGAGAGAAGCAGGCGCGGATGTCGTCATTGCGATGACCCACTCTGGCTTCAGTGGCAAGAAAGACAACTCTGAGGATGTTATTTATGCTTTAAGTGAAGTTCCTGGAATTGATGCGATTACGTTCTCGCACACACATAAAGTTTTCCCAGCAAAATCTGTAAGTGCACTTGATGGATTGTTCAAAGGTGCGGACGGTCAGCCACTTCAAGGTGTCGACAATGAAAAAGGAACCATTAATGGTGTTCCTGCGGTACAAGCTGGTTACGGCGGCGGTTCACTTGGAATTATTGACCTTGAGCTAGTAAAAGTAAAAGGTAAATGGGCGGTTGAAAACTCGCAATCTTCTACACGTGAGATTTTTAAAGATGAAAAAGATCCTGTTACAGGAAAAACAGTAACGCAACGAGCGGTTGATCCGGTTCAATCGATTATGGATGCAGTAAAACCAGATCATGAAGCAACGGTAACATACGTGAATACTCCTATTGGTAAAACAACGGATGATATTCACAGCTATTTTTCCCTAGTGCAGGATGACCCTTCCATCCAAGTAGTCACAAATGCACAGAAATGGTTCGTCGAAAAATATATTGCTCAAAGCAAACCAGAATACAAAGATCTTCCAATTCTTTCTGTTGGAGCACCATTCAAAGCTGGACGCAACGGAGTATCCGAGTATACAGAAATTCAAGCTGGCGATTTAACGATCCGCAGTGCCGGTGATTTATATCTTTATGACAATACGTTAAAAGCGATCAAGGTCAACGGTTCCATCGTTAAAGAGTGGATTGAAATGACAGCTGGTAAATTCAATCAAATCAATCCTAACAAAACAGAAGAACAGCCTTTATTAAACCCGTCATTCCAAGTGTATAACTTTGACGTAATCGATGGCGTTCAATATCAAATTGATGTTACGGCCCCTGCAAAATATGACCCAGCAGGAAAAGTTATTAACCCAGAATCAAGTCGTGTCGTGAATCTAACCTATAACGGCCAACCAGTAGATCCAAATCAAGACTTTATCGTTGTCACGAATAACTATCGTGCCGGCGGAGGCGGTAACTTCCCTGGTGTTAAAGGAAGCGAACTTGTCGTTGATTCAGCCGATGAAAACCGTCAAATCTTAATGGATTATATTACAGAAATGAAAGAAATTACGCCTACTGCCGATAACAACTGGTCGATTGCTCCAATTGAAGGCAATGTCAATGTAACATTTACTACATCACCAAAAGCAGAAGCTTACATTAAAGAAGGCAGTAACATTTCCTATACTGGAAAAACAGATGCAGCGGGCTTTGGTATTTTTCAATTAGACTTGGCTGCACCTATTAAATTACAACTTTTGGGCTTAAATGATTTGCATGGTCAGCTGGATACAGATACGAAAGTAGGAACCCAACTTGCTGGAAGCATGGAGTATACAGCTGCAGCTATCAAAGACCGTGAGGCTACGAATAAAAATACCTTGCTTGTTCACTCAGGGGACATGATTGGCGGAAGTCCGCTAGTTTCGGCACTATTCCAGGACGAGCCGACCGTTGAAGTGATGGAAGCAATGGGCTTTGATGTCGGTACCCTTGGAAATCACGAGTTTGATGAGGGAATTTCCGAATTACGCCGAATGATCAATGGCGGTGAGCATCCAAAGGGAACAAAAGGTTACGACGGGATGAACTTCCCTGTTATTGCCGCAAATGCTTACGACACATCCACAGGTAAATTAATCACGGAACCTTATGTCGTGAAAGAAGTTAGTGGGCAGAAAGTGGGCTTTATCGGAGTAGTAACACAAGAAACTCCAGATATGATTGTTACAAAAGGCAATGAAAGTTTAAAAATAACAGATGAAGTAGAAGCTATCAACCAATATACAGCTGAGTTAAAAGAGCAAGGAGTTGAAGCTGTTATCGTACTTGCCCATAACCCAGCAGCACAAACAGGCTATACGGATTTATTTGATGCTTCTGCCATCGCTGAAAAAGTAGATGATGAAGTGGATGTTATTTTCGCTGCTCATAACCATACGTATGTTGATAGAGAAGTAGATAACAAGTTAATTGTCCAAGCGTATTCTTATGGTTCTGCTTTTTCTGATGTTGATCTTGAACTTGATCCAAAAACTGGTGAAATTATCAAAAAGGAAGCAGAAGTTGTAACGGTTTATCAGTCTGACTACATTCCGGACCCTACGGTTTCAGCGATTATGAAAAAGTATGAAGACATGGTTGCACCAATGAAAGCAGAAGTAGTTGGTAACTTGTCAACTACCTTAGCAAAAGGCTATCCGTCTCACACAGCTGTAATCGGTGATACTGGACTCGGAAACTTGATTGCAGATGGAATGAAAGCCTCAATGAAAACGGATTTTGCATTAATGAATGGCGGCGGTGTTCGTGCACAGCTTGATGCTGGTGAAGTGACATTTGGAGATTTATTCGCGATTCAGCCATTTGGAAACGTGTTAAATAAAATCAATCTTAGTGGTGCTGATTTAAGAGCGGTATTAGACCGACAAATTACCGCAAAAGGTCTCGACTTCCATATTTCTGGATTCAAGTATACGTACACTTATGATACAGCCACTTCAACTGGAAAAATTGTTGATATCTTTTTACCGGATGGCAGCAAAATTGATCCAACCCAGGAATATTCTGTTGTCGTGAACAACTATATGTATGGCAATGCAAGTTATGGGATAAATGCCCTTGCCACTGGTTTAGAAGTTGGTCCAGAAGATTTACAAGCTACTGTTGATTTTGTCAAATCACTCCCAACACCTTTTGAATATAACGCTGAAGGCCGTATTCAAAAAGTAAATTAATTTTAAAAAAAAGCAGCCAAACATAGGGTCACAATTCCCTATTGTTTGGCTGCTTTTATTGTTTTATCTGAATTTTTCTTCTATGTATTGCAATTCTTCTTGTGGGGTTAGCAAACGAGTGGCTTTGCCTACATTCCCTTTTTGATAAGCCCAAATTAGATTGTGATCTTTTACGGCATTGCTGAAATTACCCACTGACCATGACTCAAGTGTGGCAAGAAGCATGTCTTTCGTGCTTTCCTTCTCAAATTGAGTGCTTTTAATTGCTTCTATTAATAGCAAAACCTTATCTTCCGTAATTTCTGAAGCTCCCCATTTTTGATCGGCATGTACCTTTTGATGAGACATATCATGTACTTCCTGTATCAATTGTCCTTCACTAAATGTTTCATACTTCTCCTTCGTTGCTTGTGGTGTTTGCGAGGTAAAGCTCTTTTCGATTTCGTCCTGAACTTCGCTAGACGTTTTACTGTCTATCTCTGCTATCCTCGCCCGCTCATCTTCACTGCTCCAATAATAATAGATTCCAGTTATACAAGCTGCCACTACGATTACAAGCCCCGCTAACTTAAACTTTTTCTTCAAAATGTTCCCTCCTACTATGCCATATTCATCTGTAGTTAAACATTTTAAATTTTCTATCTATTTACAAATCTATTATATCGTATTTCTCCTAAAAAATAGTAGAGTTTATCTGGCTAAATTTGTTCCACAAGCCAGCTGCAGTGGAGAAAGAAAACCACGGTATAAAAACTTGAGGCACAAATGGTTAATCCCTTCGTTAGGGACGAACTTGGTACCTTTTTAAAAAATATAAACAGGTATAAACATACTGAAAATGCTAGTTTAATAAAAATAAAAAGTACTGGATGCGTTTCAAATACGTAATTCATGAGCGGATTCATTTCTTCGATTATCGAGTTTTTCAAGCCAAAATAGGTAATAAAAGCGTCAAAAATATTCAGTGCAGATAAATAATGAAAGAGAATAACCACTATATCACCCCAAAACGTTCAAAATAACGAACATTCCATTCAAAAGGATGCTCTTAAGAATGAGAATATATATTGTTAAGTTCAGCTTATATGAGGTGATTTCCTGCTTTTTAATATAATAGTTGTTAGACAAATTTCCCTATAATTTGTAAAATACCGCCAAAAAACAAAAAAACGCCTGATAAGCGTTTTACAAAGTTTTTAAATTTTTTATGGTGGAGGGGGACGGATTCGAACCGCCGAACCCTGAGGGAGCGGATTTACAGTCCGCCGCGTTTAGCCACTTCGCTACCCCTCCATATGGAATTTATTACGGCATTCAATTAAAAAGGTGGCTCAGGACGGAATCGAACCGCCGACACAAGGATTTTCAGTCCTTTGCTCTACCGACTGAGCTACTGAGCCTTTATTGGAATTGTTCCCTAAACATTTAATGTGGTTAAACCTTCGTCCCCATCTCAGATAGCTTATTCAAGTTGCAGCTCAATGGGTACGCTGAAGCTTATTCATAGTAGCTTACTCGATCGTGCTCTACCGACTGAGCTACTGAGCCACACTAGATATATATCAACAGCAGTGTAACCTGCTGGGATAAAAATGGCGGTCCGGACGGGACTCGAACCCGCGACCTCCTGCGTGACAGGCAGGCATTCTAACCAACTGAACTACCGGACCAAATTGCGGGGACAGGATTTGAACCTGCGACCTTCGGGTTATGAGCCCGACGAGCTACCAGACTGCTCCACCCCGCGACGATAATATAAAAAACTATTTTGTTCATGCCCCAAGTTTGAAAGACCGCCCCGATTTCAGAAGGCTTATTCATGCTGTGGCTCAATCGGTGCGCTGTAGACGATTCGAAGGAGATAATTCGAACGTGCTCCACCCCACGACGATAATAATAAAAACTATTTTGTTCCTGCCCCGAGTTTGAAAGACCGCCCCGATTTCAGAAGGCTTATTCATGCTGCGGCTCAATCGGTGCGCTGTAGACGATTCGAAGAAGATTATTCGAACGTGCTCCACCCCGCGACGATAATAATAAAAACTATTTTGTTCCTGCCCATAGTTTGTATGGACTGTATCAATCTCAGCAAGCTTACTCAAGTAGCAGCTCGATTGATACAACTCGCAGATTATTCATTGAAGCAACGCTCGTTGCTCCACCCTGCGACGATGATAAATATTTACTTTTTAAAAATAATATGGCGGAGGAAGAGGGATTCGAACCCCCGCGCGGTTTAACCCGCCTGTCGGTTTTCAAGACCGATCCCTTCAGCCGGACTTGGGTATTCCTCCAAATATAATAAACTCGCATGGTCGGGAAGACAGGATTCGAACCTGCGACCCCTTGGTCCCAAACCAAGTGCTCTACCAAGCTGAGCTACTTCCCGTTATATGGCGCGCCCGAAAGGAGTCGAACCCATAACCTTCTGATCCGTAGTCAGACGCTCTATCCAATTGAGCTACGGGCGCAATATCTATATGGTGAGCCATGAAGGACTCGAACCTTCGACCCTCTGATTAAAAGTCAGATGCTCTACCAACTGAGCTAATGGCTCGTACTGTTATCCCATCCAGCTCTATCGTCGAGCAAATAATGAAATAAGTGGTGCCGGCGAGAGGACTTGAACCCCCAACCTACTGATTACAAGTCAGTTGCTCTACCAATTGAGCTACCCCGGCACATATATGGTGGAGGATGACGGGATCGAACCGCCGACCCTCTGCTTGTAAGGCAGATGCTCTCCCAGCTGAGCTAATCCTCCAAAATGGTGACCCCTACGGGATTCGAACCCGTGTTACCGCCGTGAAAGG
>NZ_JBSLYA010000016.1:0-60588 GCF_053749995.1 Neobacillus sp. K501
AGAAAATAGTCTGGTAGCAATAGCGAGAAGGTCACACCCGTTCCCATACCGAACACGGAAGTTAAGCTTCTCAGCGCCGATGGTAGTTGGGACTTTGTCCCTGTGAGAGTAGGACGTTGCCAGGCAAGCAAAGAACAACCTTATGTAGGTTGTTCTTTTTTTGTGTTCAAATCGGATCTTTTACTGGGCGGTACACAAAAATGAGCGAAAAGTACTGTATTAGAAATAAAAAATACAAACAGGTTTCCCACCTGCGAGATTTGGAGAAAATCATTAGTAGCAAGATGATTGCAACTACATAAAATTTTAAGTATAATTTATGTCAAAGATAGTCAAAGTCAAGGATGGGAGGTGGGAGAAATGAGAAACATCTCCGATATTATCGAAAGTTATTTGAAGCAAGTGTTAGAAATGAGTGAAGTAGAACATGTTGAAATCAAGCGGAGTGAAATTGCTGATAAATTTCAATGTGTCCCTTCGCAAATAAATTATGTGATAAATACTCGTTTTACGATCGAACGAGGATATGTCGTAGAAAGTAAACGCGGCGGGGGCGGTTATATCCGAATCATGAAAGTTCAATCTCATGATTCAGCCCATTTAATCGACCATTTGCTGTCACTCATAGAAAACCGAATTAGCCAAGCGAGTGCAGAGGATGTCATTGTTAGACTTGTGCAAGAGGAGATTATTTCAAAACGAGAAGCAAAAATTATGTTAAGCGTAATTGACCGTTCTGTGCTTTATATTGATCTTCCATACCGCGATGAATTAAGGGCAAGAATGTTAAAAGCAATGTTAACAACATTATTATATAAATAACCAAACCAAACACAACCAGCTTGAGAGGTGAAAATATGATTTGCCAGGAATGTAATCAAAGGCCTGCAGCACTCCATTTTACCAAAATCACTAACGGTGAAAAGACAGAGGTGAACCTTTGTGAGAAATGTGCCCAGGAGAAGGGCGATATGTTTATGTTTACTGGGGGATCGGGGTTTTCGTTTAACAACTTATTAGCAGGTTTGTTAAATATTGATCCTACTTTTCAAAAACCAAATCAAAATACATTTCAGCAAGAGGAGATTCTCCAATGCAGCCACTGCTCCATGACATTTCCACAATTTGTGAAAGTTGGGAGGTTCGGGTGTGCCCATTGCTATGAAACATTTATGGAACAATTACCACCAGTTCTAAAAAGACTTCATAGTGGCAATTGGACCCATTCAGGAAAAATTCCGAAAAGAATTGGCGGCGGTATTCAGCTGCGGAAGCAAATCGAGAGTTTAAAGGTTGAACTGAGAGATTTAATCTCACAAGAAGAATTTGAAAAAGCTGCTCATGTTCGCGATGAAATCCGCTCACTTGAAAAGAGATTAACGACTAGCAGTGACAAGGGAGGGGAATAACGTGTCGCTTGAACGCTTTATGAATCAAGCTGTCAGCTCATGGATGAGCGAGGAGGGGCCTGATTCAGATATTGTCCTAAGTTCCCGAATCCGTTTAGCCCGAAACTTTGAAAATTATAAATTCCCTACTTTATTTTCTCATCAAGAAGCGAAATCGATTATTTTAAAAATGGAAGGGCTTTTAAGAGAATCAAGCATTAATCAGTTTGGGCAAATGGAATTATTAAAGGTAGAGGAATTGCAGCCGCTTCAAAAAAGAGTACTGGTAGAAAAACATTTAATCAGTCCACTTTTAGCAGAAGATGCACCATATGGTGCGGTTTTATTAACCGAAAATGAAGAAGTTAGTATTATGATTAATGAAGAGGATCATATCCGAATTCAATGTATATATCCGGGCCTGCAGTTATCTGAAGCATTAGCAGCAGCAAATGCGGTGGATGATTGGCTAGAAAGCCATATCCAATTTGGTTTTGATGAGAAGTATGGGTATTTAACTAGCTGCCCTACAAATGTCGGGACAGGTCTACGTGCTTCAGTCATGATGCATTTACCAGGATTAATGTTAACGCAGCAAATCAACCGAATCATTCCAGCGATTAACCAGCTGGGGCTAGTTGTAAGAGGAATCTATGGGGAGGGGAGCGAAGCACTAGGTAATATTTTTCAAATCTCCAATCAAATTACACTAGGAAAATCAGAAGAGGATATTTGCCATGATTTGAAAGGTGTTGTCAGCCAGTTAATTTCACAAGAAAGGACCGCTCGTGAAGCATTACGCAAGACTTCAAACATACAATTAGAAGACAGGGTGTTCAGGTCCTATGGTGTGTTAACGAACTCCCGGATTATCGAATCAAAAGAGGCGGCAAAATGCCTTTCAGATGTACGACTTGGAATTGATATGGGCTTTATTGAGCACTTGCCCAAAAATATATTAAATGAATTAATGATTCTAACACAGCCAGGATTTTTACAGCAATATGCAGGCGGTCATTTAAGACCAAATGAAAGAGATGTTAGACGAGCAACATTAATACGAGAACGACTAAAAATGGAGCAAGATAAACGGTGAGGAGGAAGAGAATATGATGTTCGGACGTTTTACTGAAAGAGCCCAGAAGGTTTTAGCATTAGCACAGGAAGAAGCAATCAGGCTAGGACACAATAATATTGGTACAGAGCATATTTTACTAGGATTAGTTCGTGAAGGCGAAGGAATTGCCGCAAAAGCCCTTTATGGTCTTGGATTAGGTTCAGAGAAGATCCAAAAAGAAGTGGAATCGTTAATCGGAAAAGGACAGGAAGCTTCTCAAACAATTCACTATACACCTAGAGCGAAAAAGGTGATTGAATTATCGATGGATGAAGCAAGAAAATTAGGCCATTCCTATGTAGGCACAGAGCATATTCTTCTTGGTTTAATCCGTGAAGGTGAAGGTGTAGCAGCGCGTGTTCTAAATAACCTTGGGGTGAGTCTAAATAAAGCTCGTCAACAGGTGCTGCAATTATTAGGCAGTAATGAATCAGGTGGTCACCAGGGTGGGGCATCAGTAAATGCAAATACTCCGACACTAGATAGCCTTGCGCGTGATTTAACAGCGATTGCTAGAGAAGGCAGTCTTGATCCTGTCATTGGCAGAAGTAAGGAAATTCAACGTGTCATTGAAGTCTTGAGCCGTCGAACCAAAAATAACCCTGTTCTAATTGGTGAACCAGGTGTTGGGAAAACAGCAATTGCTGAAGGACTTTCTCAGCAAATTGTGAATAATGAAGTTCCGGAAATCCTACGCGATAAGCGGGTTATGACGCTCGATATGGGAACCGTGGTTGCAGGAACGAAATACCGCGGTGAATTTGAGGATCGCTTGAAAAAGGTGATGGACGAAATTCGTCAAGCCGGTAATATCATTCTCTTTATTGATGAACTCCACACGTTAATTGGTGCTGGAGGGGCGGAGGGTGCGATTGATGCCTCCAATATCTTAAAACCATCACTTGCCCGTGGTGAACTTCAATGTATCGGAGCAACGACTCTTGATGAGTATCGAAAGTATATTGAAAAGGATGCAGCGTTAGAAAGACGTTTCCAGCCAATTCGTGTCGATGAGCCAACAGCGGATGAATCCGTTCGTATTTTGGAAGGGCTTCGTGACCGTTATGAAGCACATCACCGTGTTTCGATTACTGATGAAGCAATTGAAGCAGCTGTGAAATTATCTGACCGCTATATTTCTGATCGTTTCTTACCAGATAAAGCAATTGATTTAATTGATGAGGCAGGATCGAAAGTACGCCTTCGTTCTTATACGACTCCTCCAAATCTAAAAGAGTTGGAAGTTAAACTTGAAGAGGTACGGAAAGAGAAGGATGCAGCTGTTCAAAGCCAGGAATTTGAGAAAGCAGCTTCCTTGAGAGATACAGAGCAGCGGCTTCGTGAACAGTTGGAGGAAACGAAGAAAACCTGGAAAGAAAAGCAAGGGAAAGAAAACAGTGAAGTTACGGTTGAAGATATCGCTAGTGTTGTAGCAAGCTGGACGGGGATCCCTGTATCGAAATTAGCGGCAACCGAGACGACAAAGTTATTAGATTTAGAGAACATTCTGCACTCACGTGTTATTGGCCAAGAGGAAGCAGTAAAAGCTGTTTCAAAAGCAGTACGACGTGCACGAGCAGGGCTAAAGGATCCGAAACGCCCAATTGGTTCATTTGTATTCCTTGGACCGACTGGGGTCGGTAAAACAGAATTAGCCCGCGCGCTTGCTGAAGCGATGTTTGGTGATGAAGATGCGATGATCCGAATTGACATGTCAGAGTACATGGAGAAGCATTCTACCTCTCGTCTTGTTGGCTCACCTCCAGGTTATGTAGGTTATGAAGAAGGCGGTCAATTAACGGAAAAAGTAAGAAGAAAACCATATTCCGTTATCCTGCTTGATGAAATTGAAAAAGCACATCCAGATGTGTTCAATATCCTTCTGCAAGTACTGGAAGATGGACGTCTAACGGATTCTAAAGGCAGAACCGTCGATTTCCGTAATACCGTTCTTATCATGACCTCCAATGTTGGGGCAGAGGCTTTAAAACGTAACAAGTATGTTGGCTTTAATATTCAAGATGGTGAGCAAGACTATAAAGATATGAAGAGCAAAGTAATGGAAGAATTGAAAAAAGCGTTTCGTCCGGAGTTCTTAAACCGTATTGATGAAATTATTGTCTTCCATGCGTTAGAGCGTAAGCATCTAAATGAAATTGTTACATTGCTATCTGACCAACTCGTAAAACGGTTAAAAGAGCAGCATATTTCACTAGAGTTGACCGACGCAGCTAAGGAGAAAATTTCTCAAGAGGGTTATGACCCAGAGTATGGTGCCAGACCACTGCGCAGGGCAATCCAAAAGCATATTGAAGATCGTCTCTCGGAAGAACTGCTTAAAGGTACCGTATTAACCGGTCAGCATGTTATAATTGATGTTGATAATGCAGAATTTATCGTTAGAACAGCAGAACAAACGAGCCTAACTAAATAAAGAGGTTGATTAGGTATTAATGGATAACAAAAAGAGGTACACGTTAATAGTTTCACACCGTGTACCTCTTTTTTCATTTATGAAGTAAAAAATTTTAAACTTAGATCAGTGTCTAGCTCCAGCGCCTAGGGGCTCGGGTCATAAGCCAATCCGTCAAGAAGGTTAAAGAACAACCTTCTCGCCGGCTCGTCTTATGCCTGTCGCCCCTGGGCAAGGCGCTTCCGCTTTTCTATCAGGAGCGAGTAGGGTATGGCAAAACGAAAAACAAAGTTTATGTGTCAGGAGTGCGGCTATGAATCCCCTAAATGGATGGGGAAATGCCCAGGCTGCGGTCAGTGGAATAAGATGGTTGAAGAGGTTGAAGTCACAGGTGCAAACCGACGCGGCGCTTTTGCTCATTCACCAAGCGGAACGGGAATCCTCTCAAAACCAACACCGATTACTTCGATTGAATCAATGGATGAACCGCGAATTCTTACAGATTTAAGCGAGTTAAATCGTGTGCTTGGCGGCGGTGTAGTAAAGGGATCACTCGTTTTAATTGGCGGAGATCCTGGTATTGGCAAATCGACGCTTCTTTTACAAGTATCATCACAGCTTGCAAAAAAGGGAAATCAAGTGTTATATATTTCCGGTGAGGAATCATTACGGCAGACGAAGCTTCGGGCGGAAAGGTTAGGGGTATCCACAGAAAATCTCCTCGTTTATTCTGAAACCAATTTAGATGAGATCAATCGGACGATTGAAAACACCAATCCAAGCTTTGTCATTATAGATTCGATTCAAACTGTATTTCATCCAGATATTACCTCTGCTCCAGGCAGTGTGTCACAGGTTCGTGAGTGTACCTCCGAATTAATGAGAATTGGCAAAACGAAAGGAATTGCCATTTTTATCGTCGGCCATGTGACGAAAGAGGGTTCCATTGCTGGACCGAGACTCCTTGAACACATGGTGGATACGGTACTCTATTTTGAAGGGGAGCGCCATCATACATATCGAATCTTACGGGCGGTTAAGAACCGTTTTGGCTCTACCAATGAAATGGGTATTTTTGAAATGAAGGAATTTGGTCTTGAAGAGGTCGAAAATCCATCGGAGATTTTCCTTGAAGAAAGATCACAGGGGGCTGCTGGGTCCACTGTTGTTGCCTCGATGGAAGGCACACGCCCCGTGCTTGTCGAGATCCAAGCGCTTATTTCTCCTACAAGCTTTGGGAATCCAAGGAGAATGGCGACAGGGATTGACCATAATCGAGTTCCGCTTTTGATGGCCGTGTTGGAGAAACGTGTAGGAATGCTACTGCAGAACCAGGATGCCTATCTCAAAGTTGCAGGCGGTGTTAAACTGGATGAGCCTGCAATAGACTTAGCGATTGCGGTCAGCATTGCCTCAAGCTTCCGCGATAAACCAACAAGAGCTACCGACTGCATAATAGGTGAAGTGGGATTAACAGGTGAAGTAAGAAGGGTTTCGAGAATCGAGCAACGTGTTCAGGAAGCAGCCAAGCTTGGTTTTGAACGGGTTATTTTGCCAGCCAATAATTTAGGAGGCTGGAAAAGTCCGAAGGGAATTCAATTGATAGGCGTTTCCTCTGTAAGTGAAGCATTAAAAGCAGCATTGGGGGAATAGAGCATATGGAAAACAAAAGGCTTGGGGAGCAGTCTGTCAGCGAAGTTATACAGTTTATTGCGCCAGGCACCCCGATTCGTGAAGGATTAGATAATGTACTGAGAGCCAATACTGGGGGACTTATTGTTGTTGGCTGTAATGATAAAGTAAAAAGCATTGTCGATGGCGGTTTTCAAATTAATTGCGCTTTTTCCCCAAGCTATCTCTATGAATTGGCGAAAATGGATGGGGCTATTATCCTAAATGATTTAGGAAATAAAATCCTCATTGCAAATGCCCAGCTTGCCCCTGATTCTGAAATCCCAGCTTCAGAAACAGGAATGCGACATCGAACGGCGGAAAGGGTAGCCAGACAGACAAAGGCGCTGGTCATTGCCATTTCGCAGAGGAGAAATGTCATTACGCTATATCAAGGCAACTTCCGCTATGTCCTTAAGGATATATCCGTTATTTTGACAAAAGCGAATCAGGCGATTCAAATGCTTGAAAAGTATAAAGCGGTCCTTGAGCGTAGTATTGCGAATTTAAGCATTCTAGAATTCGAAGAATCTGTTACGTATAATGATTGCTTACTTGTTCTACATCGATTTGAAATGGTGTTAAAGATCAAAAATGAACTGTTATCCTATTTGAATGAGCTGGGAACTGAGGGTAGGCTGATCCGTCTGCAAATGAACGAGATTTTGACGGATTTAGAGGAAGAGACCATGCTTCTCATTAAGGATTATGCATTTGCTAGAGACATTAAGGCATGGGAAGTATTGCAGCGTATGCAGGCCATTGCCAGTACGGGAACGATTGAGGATCATGTATTATTAAAATTAATGGGCTATCAAGGGTATGTCCATCTTGATGAAAATAAGTCACCGCGCGGATATCGGATTCTTCATAAAATCCCAAGGCTTCCAACGGTGATTATCGAAAATATCATTAGCCGATTTGGTGAACTTTCCAAAATTATCGCGGCGTCTGTTGATCAACTCGATGATGTCGAAGGAATTGGCGAAGTGCGGGCAAAGAAAATTAAAGAAGGCTTTAGATTAATTAAAGAGCGGTTATATACGGAGCGTCAGTTGTAAAAATAGTTGAAAAGTCCTATGTGCTATGTTAGAATAACAAATTTCGATTTAATTGACACCGTTTTTTTCCAGTGCTACCCTATGATTGAAATATAAAAAATAATGATTCAAGAATTTACCATTTGGGTAAAATAATCAGAAAGCACAGGTTTCATTTTTTGGAATCTGTTTATAATGAGTAGAGGAGGTGAAGGAATGTTAAAACGTATTGTGCAGGCATGCTTCGTCATTACTGGAGGTACGCTTGGAATCTTGTTAATCCCGGAATTACTTATTTTGTTAAGTTTGGATGACATTCCAGCAATTAATAACTCGTATGTCACGGCGATTATAGGTGCACTTATTTTTTATCTTATTACATTTTGGGCAGTTGATTATGTACTTGGATTTATAAAATGGGCTGAGGATTCACTGGTGAAAATCCCTGTTACGGATGTCATATTTGGCAGCATTGGGTTAATTTTTGGCTTGTTGGTTGCCTTTTTAATTGGCTTTGCTTTTAACGCCATTCAAGTACCAATCTTAAATGCCGTCGCTCCTATTGTGCTGACATTATTGTTTGGATATCTGGGTTTTCAGGTAGGGTTTAAGAAGCGGGATGAGCTGTTAAATCTTTTTGGCACCCGTGGGAAGAAAAAGTCTGGTGAAGAGGAAACAGAAAAATCAGGCAGCAGCTCTTTAAAGATATTAGATACTAGTGTGATTATAGATGGACGTGTGGCGGATATCTGTCAAACAGGTTTTCTAGAGGGCACGATTGTAATTCCTCACTTTGTACTCGAGGAGTTACAGCATATTGCCGATTCCTCTGATGTCCTCAAGCGGAACCGAGGGCGGCGGGGATTGGATATCTTGAATCGAATTCAAAAGGAACTTGCGATCAAAGTCGATATCTACGAAGGTGATTTTGAAGATATTCAAGAGGTTGATAGCAAACTGGTGAAATTGGCTAAGTTGACAAATGGCATGCTGGTAACGAATGATTTTAATCTCAATAAAGTATGTGAATTACAGAACGTTTCTGTCCTAAATATCAACGATCTAGCAAATGCTGTAAAACCAGTTGTGCTGCCTGGAGAAGAGCTTTCCGTACAGGTAATTAAGGATGGGAAAGAGTACCATCAAGGGGTTGCCTATCTGGATGACGGGACGATGATTGTGGTTGAAGAAGGCAGAGAATATATCGGAAAAAGAATTGATGTTCTCGTCACGAGTGTCTTGCAGACCTCGGCAGGTCGAATGATTTTTGCAAAACCAAAGTTACTAGAAAAAGCACTATAGTACTAAATAGACAGAGATAGAGACATAGAGACAGGATAGATTGGGGTTTTTTTATGGCTTACCAGGTCATTATCCCGGCAGCTGGTCAGGGAAAGCGAATGGGGGCAGGGAAAAATAAGCTTTTATTAGAGCTTAATACCATTCCTGTACTTATTCACACATTAAAGGTTTTCGAAGAGGATAAGAAATGTGACGGAATTATTTTAGCTATTCACCCTCAGGATGAAGCGGAATTTGCCCTTTTAGTAAAAAAATATGGTTTAAAAAAGGTGTTGGACTTCGTTCCTGGAGGGAAGGAACGTCAGGATAGCATTTATAATGCATTAAAAACGGCAAAATCCACTGGAATTATTCTTGTCCATGATGCGGCCCGTCCGTTTATCCTAAAGGAGCATATTCACCAACTAGTTGCTAAAGCACAAGAAACAGGCGCGGCAATTATTGGGGTACCAGCAAAAGATACGATGAAAGTCATTCGTCAAAACCAAGTGTCTGAAACGATCGAACGATCTAGCTTGTGGGCAGTTCAAACCCCACAAGCTTTTCATATTTCTATTTTACTTAATGCCTATCAGCAGGCAGAAAAGGATGGTTTTATTGGAACGGATGATTCCAGTTTGGTTGAACGAATAGCCCAGCCCGTTTCGATGGTTGAAGGAGATTACGATAATATAAAGCTCACGACTCCTGAGGATTTATTTTTTGCCGAGGCAATACTAAAGAAAAGAGGATATTAAATATGTTTCGAATTGGTCAGGGATTTGATGTTCATCAATTAACAGAAGGGAGACCGCTCATCATTGGAGGGATCACGATTCCCTATGAAAAAGGGCTATTAGGTCACTCGGATGCCGATGTTTTATTACATACAGTATCGGATGCCTGTTTAGGGGCAATTGGGGAAGGGGATATTGGCAGGCACTTTCCTGATACTGATCCTGAATTTAAAGATGCAGATTCAGCTAAGCTGATGGAACATGTTTGGAAGCTTGTAAAAGAAAAAGGCTATGAGCTTGTGAATGCCGACTGTACCATCATTGCCCAAAAACCTAAGATGGCACCGTATATTGGGCAGATGAAGGAACGGATTGCTGAACTTTTGGAAGCCTCTCCTAAACAGGTCAATGTGAAAGCAACGACGACAGAACAGTTAGGCTTCACTGGCCGTGGCGAAGGCATCGCCTCCCAAGTTGTTGTTTTATTAAAAAAGAGAGATTAGACCTTTAACCGCTAATTCTAGAATGATAAAATAAATCAGATGTTGAAAAATCAATGGTTATGGAGGCATTATGTATGTCAAACGAAGTTCGTGTAAGATATGCTCCTAGTCCAACGGGACATTTACATATCGGAAATGCCCGCACGGCATTATTTAATTATTTATTTGCCCGCAACAATCAGGGGAAATTTATTATCCGGATTGAAGATACGGATAAAAAGCGGAATATCGCCGGTGGGGAAGAGAGCCAATTAAAATATTTAAAATGGCTTGGAATCGATTGGGATGAGAGTGTTGATGTAGGCGGCGAATATGGTCCTTATCGTCAATCAGAAAGAAATGATATTTATCAAACCTATTATAATCAGTTATTGGAGAATGGCCACGCGTATAAATGTTATTGCACGGAGGCAGAAATTGAAGCAGAACGGGAAGCGCAGACGGAAAGAGGAGAAACGCCCCATTATTCTGGGAAATGCCGTCATTTAACACCAGAACAACGTGCCGAGTTTGAAAGTGAAGGCCGTGAACCCAGTATTCGAATCATCGTTCCAGAAGGAAAAACCTATACGTTTGAAGATATGGTAAAAGGTAATGTTTCATTCGAGTCTGAGGGAATGGGCGATTGGGTTATCGTTAAAAAGGATGGTACCCCAACGTATAACTTTGCTGTAACGATTGATGATTATTTAATGAAAATCACCCATGTACTGCGCGGAGATGATCATATCTCTAATACGCCAAAGCAGTTGATGGTTTATGAGGCACTTGGCTGGGAGCCGCCTGTTTTTGGTCATATGACATTAATCGTAAACGAAAGCCGTAAAAAGTTAAGTAAGCGTGATGAATCGATTATACAATTTATTGAACAATATGAAGAATTAGGTTACCTGCCAGAAGCGTTATTTAACTTTATTACGCTGCTTGGGTGGTCACCCGCAGGCGAAGAAGAGATCTACTCAAAAGAAGAGTTCATTGAAATTTTCGATGCCAATCGCCTATCGAAATCACCAGCTTTATTTGATAAACAAAAGCTAACATGGATGAACAATCAATACATCAAAAAGGCTGATGTTGATCGAGTGCTGGAGCTAGCATTGCCGCACTTAATCAAAGCGGAACGCCTAAGTGAGAACCCAACAGAAGCAGAAATGCAATGGGCCCGCAGTTTAGTTGCCCTTCTCCAGGAAAAAATGAGTTTTGGTGCAGAGATTGTTGAGCTTTCTGAAATGTTCTTTAAAGATGAAGCAGAGTATGAAGATGAGGCAAAAGAAGTGTTAACTGGGGAACAAGTTCCTGAAGTGTTAAAAGTCTTTTCAGAAGAACTCGATAAGCTAGAGGAATTTAAAGCAGACGGAATTAAGGCAGCGATGAAGGCAGTGCAAAAAACGACCGGTCAAAAAGGCAAGAATCTTTTTATGCCAATTCGTGCGGCTGTATCTGGTCAAACACACGGACCGGACCTTCCTCAAGCCATTGAGCTATTAGGAAAAGAAAAAGTACAAATTCGAATTGAGAAAATAATTGGTTAACATTAGAGAAAAAATGTAATATAGTAAAAGAAAGAATTTTATAATGTGAAAATGTTGAAGAGGAAAAGTAGGATAGGATGCTTTTTAGAGAGAACCATCACCGGCTGCAAGTGGTTTAAGCCTCTCCTGTTTGAAAATGCACCTCTGAGTCTCATTTCGAAAGGATTTTATCTGAGTAGACTTGAGCGGAACCTTTCCGTTAACAGGTAAGAGTGAGACCTATGAAGTGGCTTTAAAATGCATTTCGGTCTAATCAGAGTGGAACCACGCATAAGCGTCTCTGTCGTTAAGACAGGGGCGTTTTTTTGTTACAAAAAAGGGGAGAGCTCAACCAACTAAAAGGGGGAAAAGAAATGTTCAAAAGAATGAAGGAGGACATCGAGGTAGTTTTTGAACAAGATCCTGCAGCAAGAAGTTATTTAGAAGTCATCTTAACATACTCAGGCCTACATGCGATTTGGGCCCACCGGATTGCCCATGCCTTTTTCAAACGGAAACTATATTTTCTAGCGAGGGTTATTTCGCAGATTAGTCGTTTTTTCACGGGTATTGAAATCCATCCTGGTGCAAAAATAGGCAGGAGATTCTTTATTGACCATGGCATGGGTGTTGTCATAGGGGAAACATGCGAAATTGGTGATAATGTTACCGTCTTCCAAGGCGTGACACTTGGGGGAACAGGGAAGGAAAAAGGAAAACGTCATCCTACGATTAAGGATAATGCCTTAATTGCCACCGGGGCAAAAGTACTTGGCTCAATTACCATTGGGGAAAATTCAAAAATTGGCGCTGGCTCAGTTGTTTTAAAGGAAGTGCCACCTAACTCTACTGTTGTCGGTGTACCAGGACGAGTGGTCATTCAAGATGGAAAACGAATAAATAAAGACTTAGACCATTGCAATCTCCCTGACCCAATCGCAGACCGCATCAAAGAAATAGAGCTTGAATTTATCCAATTAAAAAATGAACTAACGGAATTGCAGGAAGAAAGGACGAAAGTTAATGACCATTCAGTTATATAATACGCTCACTCGTCAAAAGGAGACATTCATACCACTTGAAGAAGGAAAAGTGAAGATGTATGTATGCGGCCCGACGGTTTATAACTATATTCATATCGGAAATGCCCGTCCGGCGATTGTATTTGATACCGTTCGCCGTTATTTTGAATATCGCGGCTATGATGTTCAGTACGTCTCAAACTTTACGGATGTCGATGATAAATTAATCCGCGCAGCCAATCAATTAGGTGAGGATGTCCCAACGATTGCAGATCGCTTCATCAACGCCTATTTTGAAGATGTTACGGCACTTGGCTGCAAAAAGGCTGATATCCATCCTCGTGTCATGGACAATATGGATATTATCATTGAATTTATCGCCAAGCTGGTTGAAAAAGGCTTTGCATATGAATCCGAGGGTGACGTCTATTTCCGAACAAGAAAATTTGACGATTACGGCAAGCTATCGCATCAATCGATTGATGATTTGCAGGTTGGAGCAAGGATTGAAGTGGGCGAGAAGAAACAAGATGATCTGGACTTTGCCTTATGGAAAGCGGCAAAAGATGGTGAAATCTATTGGGAGAGCCCATGGGGAATTGGCCGGCCAGGCTGGCATATCGAATGCTCGGCAATGGCGAAAAAGTATCTAGGAGATACGATTGATATCCATGCAGGCGGTCAGGATTTAACCTTCCCGCATCATGAAAATGAAATTGCCCAATCAGAGGCACTGTCCGGAAAAACGTTTTCTCGTTATTGGATGCATAACGGATATATTAATATTGATAATGAAAAAATGTCTAAATCACTTGGTAACTTTGTCCTTGTTCATGACATTATTAAGCAGCATAACCCTCAAGTTTTGAGATTTTTTATGCTATCCGTTCATTATCGTAACCCCATTAATTATAGTGTAGAGTTATTGGAAAGCACAAAGGCAGCATTTGAAAGATTGACCACTTCTTATCACAATTTAAAGCATCGAAGAGAAGCGAGTACAGATTTAACCGATCATAATCAGGAATGGCTTGATAAAATCGCGGCTCAACAGGATGAATTTACAAAAGCGATGGATGATGATTTTAATACAGCAAAGGCTATTTCTGTTTTATTTGATCTATCTAAGCTGGCCAACTACTATTTATTAGAAAAAAATACTTCCGTGGCAGTAATTGATCAGTTTACAAGGCAATTTGAAGACTTATTCCAAGTTCTTGGGTTATCGCTAGAAAAAGAGGAACTGTTGGACGAAGAAATTGATGCTTTAATTGAAAAACGGATTCAGGCACGTAAAGACCGCGATTTCAAGTTGTCAGATCAAATCCGGGATCAGCTGAAGGAAATGAATATCATTTTAGAGGATACTCCGCAAGGAACCAGATGGAAAAGAGGCTAATAAATGCTGGATTACCAAGAAAAAATTGATGCGAAACAATTGAACAGTCTTGCCCTGGCCTATATGGGAGACGCGGTCTATGAGGAATATGTTCGCCGTCATCTCTTGCAAAGTGGGAAAGTAAAGCCGCATCTGCTTCACCGAGAAGGAACGAAGTATGTTTCAGCAAAAGCTCAATGCCAGGTTCTATTCCGAATATTGGATGAACAGCTGCTTACCGAAGCGGAGCATGCTGTCGTGATGAGAGGGAGAAATGCTAAATCGGGCACTGTACCGAAAAATACAGATGTTCAAACCTATCGCTACAGTACTGCCTTTGAAGCGTTAATGGGTTATTTGTATTTATCTTCAGAAAAAGAACGATTAGAAGAACTTATCCTAAAGGCATTTGCGATTGTCGAAGAAAAGAAAGGAGGAACGATTCAATGAACCAGGAATACATTGTCGGGAAAAATCCTGTCATCGAAGCACTTAAATCAGAAAGAGATATAAATAAAATCCTAATAGCAGAATCATCCCAGCGGGGGCAAATGCAGCAGTTAATCCATTTAGCAAAAGAGGCAAATGTTCTTGTTCAATTTGTTCCAAAGAAAAAAATTGATCAGATAACAGATGATAATCATCAAGGGGTATTGGCCTATGTTGCTGCCTATCAATATGCAGAAATGGATGACTTATTTGCAGCAGCAGAAAGGAAAAATGAACCTCCTTTCTTTCTTTTACTAGATGAAATTGAGGACCCACATAATCTTGGATCGATCATGCGGACGGCAGATTCCGTAGGCGCCCATGGAATTATTATTCCTAAGCGAAGAGCAGTGGGGTTAACAGCAACAGTTGCCAAAGCTTCGACGGGTGCGATTGAATATATTCCAGTTGTTCGAGTGACGAATATGGCGAGAACAATCGATGAATTAAAGGAACGTGGTGTGTGGATCGTTGGAACAGATGCAAAAGGAAAACAAGATTTTCGTCAGATGGACGGCACAATGCCGCTCGGTCTTGTGATTGGCAGTGAAGGAAAAGGGATGGGCAGGCTGGTTAGAGATAAATGTGATTTCCTTATCCAGTTACCGATGGTTGGTCATGTAACATCGTTAAATGCATCGGTTGCAGCAGCACTGTTAATGTATGAGGTTTACCGTAAACGGCATCCACTTGAGGGATAGGAATGGATATTCTGCTTGTTGACGGCTATAACATTATTGGCGCATGGCCAGAATTAAGGGCCTTAAAAGACCGCGATTTACCCGCAGCGCGAGATCGTTTAGTGGAGCGGATGGCCGAGTATCAGGCTTACTCGGGTTATCGGGTAATCGTGATATTTGATGCCCACTTTGTCCAAGGGACAGAGAAAAAGTACAAGAATCATAAGGTTGAGGTCATTTTTACGAAGGAAAATGAAACAGCTGACGAGCGGATTGAAAAAATGGCGATTTCGTTAAATAACCGAAAAACCCAAATTCATGTAGCCACTTCCGATTTTACGGAACAATGGGCAATTTTTGGACAAGGGGCATTAAGGAAATCTGCTCGCGAGCTGTTGATAGAAATGGACTCCATTGAAAAAGGCATTGAAAAAAAGGTGAAAACCATTCAAGAGGAACGACCGGTCTCTAAAATACCAATTAGCGATGAAGTGGCAGAAATTTTTGAAAAATGGCGCAGAGGAGAAAAGTAAGCGTTGACGTTCCAAAATTTCCTAATATATAATAATACTATCTATGCTTGTTCGGTGGAGGGGATCTACATGAGATGGGACTTCGGAATAAAGAACAACGAACATTTTTTACCGATGGAAGACGAGGAAGTAGTCGATTTAGTCCATCAAGGGAATAGCGAAGCGCTGGATTACTTGATTCATAAATATCGTAATTTTGTCCGTGCTAAGGCTAGATCCTACTTTTTAATTGGAGCCGATAAAGAGGATATCGTCCAAGAGGGAATGATTGGACTTTATAAAGCGATCCGTGACTTTCGCGAGGATAAACTTACCTCATTCAAAGCCTTTGCAGAATTATGCATCACACGGCAAATTATTACGGCCATTAAAACCGCCACAAGACAAAAGCATATCCCGTTAAATTCCTACATATCATTGGACAAGCCTATCTATGACGAAGAGTCGGATCGGACGCTGATGGATGTTATCTCAGGGGCAAAAGTACTTGACCCAGAAGAATTAATTATCAACCAAGAGGAATTTGATCATATCGAAGTGAAAATGACAGAACTATTAAGTGATTTAGAACGTAAGGTTTTAGCACTTTACCTAGATGGTCAATCCTATCAAGAAATATCTGAGGAATTGAATCGTCATGTTAAATCCATTGATAATGCCTTGCAGCGCGTGAAGCGGAAATTAGAACGCTATTTAGAAATAAGAGAGTTTAGTTTGTAATTTCGTATTATTGACATTTGTTTGAATCCGCTATCAAAGGCGGTTGACAATAAATAGGGGTCATGTTACATTTTTAAAGATATTAAGCTCTATAAATTGAAGGTGTCGATATATGAGTAAGAAAATTATACTAGCATGTAGTGAATGTGGTACTCGCAATTATACAACTGCTGGTAATCAGACACAAACAGAACGAATGGAAATTAAAAAATTCTGCAAAACTTGCAATTCCCATACAATCCACCGTGAAACAAAATAAGATTCTGTTGATACTAGCAAGGTTATTCCGATAGTTGGAGGTTACACGAGATGCAACGCATAAAGAAATTCTTCAGTGATATTTTCCGTGAGATGAGAAAGGTTAGCTGGCCGAAACGCCGTGAGCTAACTCGTTATACAGTCACTGTTTTAACAACAGTCGCATTTTTTGCCGTATTTTTTGCTGTCGTTGATTTAGGTATTTCAAAATTGATTCGACTTATTCTTGAATAATAGCTGGTCATTCATGGTATAATGGTGAATAATACAGGAAATTTTATGTAAAGCCCGTTTAGCGGGTTTTTTCATTTGGAAAAAATTAATTAATTGTATTGGAATTATATATATAGGGAGGGACGGACGTTAGTCCTCTTGAATGGAAAAAAATTGGTATGTTGTGCATACTTACTCAGGTTATGAAAATAAAGTTAAGGCAAATTTAGAAAAGCGTGTTGAATCAATGGGGATGTCAGATAAGATTTTCCGCGTGGTTGTGCCTGAAGAAGAAGAAACTGAAATTAAAAACGGGAAGAAAAAAACAGTTAAACGTAAAGTATTCCCTGGTTATGTACTCGTTGAGATCGTCATGACAGATGATTCTTGGTATGTGGTACGTAATACACCTGGTGTTACTGGGTTCGTTGGCTCAGCTGGCTCCGGCTCCAAGCCAACACCATTGCTTCCTGAAGAAGTGACGGGTCTTTTAAAACGGATGGGTGTGGACGAGCAGCGCATCGATGTGGATTATGAAATCGGTGAAACAGTCCGTGTTAAGGAAGGTCCATTTACAAACTTTACTGGTACAGTGGAAGAGATGGATAAGGACAAGTCCAAGCTTAAAGTGCTTGTGAATATGTTTGGCCGGGATACTCCAGTTGAACTAGAGTTTACTCAAATCGAGAAACTTTAATAGACCTATATTCAAAGAAAAATTATGGATATTGTAAAAAAACTTGAAATCAATTTTAAAAAGTGGTAATATTTCATAGGTCAGTATGTCTCTTGAAGAGACAAGACTTTTGTTAGATCTTTATGTTTATATAAAGACTTACGTTGAGTGGGAGGGTATATCCCTATTACCACATCACGGACTTTAAGGAGGTGTGTCTCGTGGCTAAAAAAGTAATTAAGGTTGTTAAATTACAAATTCCTGCAGGTAAAGCAAACCCTGCGCCACCAGTTGGTCCTGCATTAGGTCAAGCCGGTGTTAACATCATGGGATTCTGTAAAGAATTTAACGCACGTACAGCTGATCAAGCTGGATTAATTATTCCTGTTGAAATCACGGTATTTGAAGACCGTTCATTTACATTTATTACGAAAACTCCTCCTGCTGCCGTTCTTTTGAAAGTAGCAGCTGGAATCCAGTCTGGTTCAGGCCAGCCTAACCGTAATAAAGTAGCAACAGTTAAGCGTAACACAGTACGCGAGATTGCGGAACAGAAAATGCCTGACCTAAACGCAGCAAGCGTTGAAGCAGCAATGCGCATGGTTGAAGGTACTGCACGCAGCATGGGTATCGTTATCGAAGACTAATCCATGTAAACTGTTTGTTTTTGTAATGAAGGGGTTGCGTGTTGAAAAAATACTCGCAACCTTTTTCGTGGGAGAACTTATTCGCTAAAACCACAATTTGAGGAGGAAAAAACAATGGCTAAAAAAGGTAAGAAGTATTTAGAAGCTACTAAGCTTGTAGATCGTACGAAAGCTTACCCAATTGCAGAAGCAATTGAACTTGCGAAGAAAACAAACTTTGCAAAATTTGATGCGACTCTTGAAGTTGCTTTCCGCTTAGGCGTTGATCCTAAGAAAGCTGACCAGCAAATCCGTGGTGCAGTAGTACTTCCAAACGGAACTGGTAAAACTCAACGCGTTTTAGTATTCGCGAAGGGTGAAAAAGTAAAAGAAGCTGAAGCTGCTGGTGCAGATTATGTTGGCGATGCAGAATACATCAACAAAATCCAACAAGGTTGGTTCGAGTTCGATGTAATCGTAGCAACTCCAGACATGATGGGTGAAGTTGGTAAGCTTGGTCGTGTATTAGGACCTAAAGGTTTAATGCCAAACCCTAAGACTGGTACAGTTACATTTGATGTAACTCGTGCGATTAACGAAATCAAAGCAGGTAAAGTTGAATACCGTGTTGACAAAGCTGGAAATATCCACGTGCCAATCGGTAAAGCATCTTTCGAAGATGTAAAACTTGTTGAAAACTTCAACACTGTATTTGAAACAATGTTAAAGGTTAAGCCTTCTGCAGCAAAAGGAACTTACATGAAGAACGTAACAGTTGCTTCAACAATGGGACCTGGTGTAAAGGTAGATCCTTCTTCAGTTTCTGTTAAGTAATTTTTTACCAATTGACAATCTAGTATATTTTAGCTAAAATATATTTTGTTGTTTAAAATAATAAACATTTGTACTGTAGACAGCAGGGGCTTATAGCTTAATCATCCTGCCGAGGTAATGCGATATATTAGCTGATTCATTCAGTTATTGTTTGCTGCCTCCATGTCTCGTTAGGATGTGGAGGCTTTTAAATGCCTGGTATAAATGTAGAGAATCTACAGGAGGTGTAAAGATGAGCAGCGCAATTGAACAAAAGAAATTAATCGTTGACGAAATTGCTGATAAGTTAAAGAACAGCGTATCAACAGTTGTTGTTGATTACCGTGGTCTTACTGTTGCGGAAGTAACTGAACTTCGTAAGCAGCTTCGTGAAGCTGGCATCGAATTCAAAGTTTACAAAAACTCAATGGTTCGCCGTGCAGCTGAATCAGTAGAACTTGCTGGTCTAAACGATGCATTAACTGGTCCGAACGCAATCGCGTTCAGTACTGAGGATGTTGTAGCACCTGCAAAAATCCTTAACGACTTTGCTAAAAAGCACGATGCACTTGAATTAAAAGCTGGTGTAATCGAAGGTAATGTAGCATCTGTTGAAGAGGTTAAAGCACTTGCTGAACTTCCATCACGCGAAGGCTTGCTTTCTATGCTACTCAGCGTACTACAAGCTCCAATTCGCAATCTTGCTCTTGCTACAAAAGCAGTTGCAGAACAAAAAGAAGAACAAGGCGCTTAATCAATTTTATCGCCTAACAAATAACGGAATGAAAATTAAGGAGGAAATTTAAAATGACTAAAGAACAAATCATTGAAGCAGTTAAAACTATGACTGTTTTAGAACTTAACGATCTAGTAAAAGCAATCGAAGAAGAATTCGGCGTAACTGCTGCTGCTCCTGTAGCAATGGTTGGCGGAGCTGGTGCTGCTGCTGCTGAAGAAAAAACTGAATTTGATGTAATCCTAGCTGGCGCTGGCGATCAAAAAATCAAAGTTATCAAAGTTGTACGTGAAATCACTGGTCTTGGTCTTAAAGAAGCAAAAGATCTTGTTGACAACACTCCAAAGCCACTTAAAGAAGGCATTTCTAAAGAAGAAGCTGAAGAAATCAAAGCTAAGCTTGATGAAGTTGGAGCTAACGTTGAAGTTAAGTAATAACCCTATAGAAAAGCTCGCTGTATAAGCGGGCTTTTTTTGGCTTAATTATTTAAAGCGGAAGCGCCTAGGCGCTTCCGCTGGATAGCAAAATCCCCATTAACCCCATTATCATTCCTCGGGAGGTGATTTTATTGTCTGAACATTACTATTCTCGTACCCAAAAGGTTGAAAGTGATCCAAAGTATTGGGAGTTCACATTGAGAGATAAAGTCTTTCGTTTCAAAACGGATAACGGTGTTTTTTCAAAAGGTGAAGTTGATTTTGGTTCACGATTATTGATTGAGGCTTTTGAGATACCAAGTGTAGAAGGTCCTATTTTAGATGTAGGTTGTGGTTATGGACCAATTGGTTTATCAATTGCCAGTGTTTTCTCTGGCCGCCTTGTTCATATGGTGGATGTAAACGAGCGGGCAATTGAATTAGCAAAGGTTAATGCTGAACAAAACCGAGTTCATAATGTGGAGATTTACGAAAGTGACCGGTTGTTAAATGTAAAAGAAGATCAGTTTGCAGCCATCTTAACAAACCCGCCAATTCGTGCAGGGAAAAAGACGGTGCATGATATTTTCGAACAAAGCCACCAGCACTTAGTTCATCAAGGTGAACTATGGGTCGTGATCCAAAAGAAGCAGGGAGCACCATCTGCAATTGAAAAGTTAAAACAATTATTTACCACAGTTGAAACAGTTGACAAGTCTAGAGGGTATTTTATTATTCGAGCAACAAAATAGTTGACTCTAAAATGTCACTATGATAGCATTATAAAATGCCATCATAATATTTACCGAATTATTCCTTTAAATACTTATTTTTTGGTATAAAAATGGAGTAAAACGGAAATGATGACAAAATAATAGTCAAAATGTGAAAATGTGGTTTTTGAGTTAAAAAACCCTTTTTCTTTTTGTCTGTTGGAAGAATGCTTATTTCTTTCAAAAGACGTTAATAGATTTTTCGCGATTAAGAAATTTCAAACTTTCCAAGTTTGTAATTTCCCAACGCATAAGAAAAACTAAGGCATTCGCCTATGGTGAATACCAAGTTTTTCTAAATATAACGCTTGATTTGAGGGGTGAATCAGTTGACAGGTCAACTAGTTCAGTATGGACGACACCGCCAACGAAGAAGTTACGCGCGAATCAGTGAAGTTTTAGAATTACCAAATCTTATTGAAATCCAAACCTCTTCTTATCAATGGTTTCTTGATGAGGGTTTGCGTGAAATGTTCCAGGATATTTCACCGATTGAGGACTTTACTGGTAACCTATCACTAGAATTTATTGATTACAGCCTTGGCGAACCAAAGTATTCTGTAGAAGAATCAAAAGAGCGGGACGTTACATATTCAGCGCCTTTGCGTGTTAAAGTGCGTCTTGTAAACAAAGAAACAGGCGAAGTGAAAGACCAAGATGTTTTTATGGGTGATTTCCCACTCATGACAGAAACGGGTACGTTTGTCATTAACGGGGCAGAGCGTGTTATCGTTTCACAATTAGTGCGTTCTCCGAGCGTATATTATAGTGGAAAACTTGATAAAAACGGGAAAAAGGGCTTTACCGCTACTGTTATTCCGAACCGCGGCGCTTGGCTTGAGTATGAAACAGATGCCAAAGATGTCGTATATGTGAGAATAGATCGTACTCGGAAACTGCCCGTTACGGTTCTTTTGCGTGCACTTGGGTTTGGTTCTGATCAAGAAATCATCGAATTGATTGGAGACAACGAGTATATTCGCAATACGCTGGAAAAGGACAACACTGAAGGAGTCGAAAAAGCGCTTCTTGAAATTTACGAGCGCCTTCGTCCAGGTGAGCCTCCAACCGTAGATAATGCAAAAAGTCTATTGGTATCAAGATTCTTTGATCCAAAAAGATATGACCTTGCGAATGTAGGTCGATATAAAATAAATAAGAAGCTTCATATTAAAAACCGTCTTTTCAATCAACGTTTAGCTGAATCACTTGTTGATCCAGAAACCGGTGAAATTATTGCCGAAAAGGGTACGGTTCTTGATAGAAGAAACTTAGATCGAATTATTCCTGCTCTTGAAAAGGATGTTAATTTTAAAGGATTCAATCCGATTGGCGGAGTAGTGGAAGAGGAAATTATTCTTCAAGGAATTAAAATCTATGCGCCAAATGAAGATGGAGAAAAAGTTATAAATGTGCTTGGTAACGCGTATGTTCCAGAGCCAATTAAGAACATTACTCCTGCAGATATCATTGCATCGATTAGTTATTTCTTTAACTTACTTCATGGTGTTGGTGATACCGATGATATTGACCACTTAGGGAACAGACGTCTTCGTTCTGTTGGTGAACTTCTGCAAAATCAATTCCGTATTGGTCTTTCTCGTATGGAACGTGTGGTTCGTGAAAGAATGTCAATTCAAGACACAGCAACGATTACACCACAGCAGCTCATCAATATCCGTCCAGTGATTGCATCCATTAAAGAATTCTTTGGAAGCTCACAATTATCACAGTTCATGGACCAAACAAACCCGCTTGCAGAATTAACGCATAAGCGTCGTCTATCTGCACTCGGACCTGGTGGTTTAACGCGTGAACGTGCGGGAATGGAAGTACGTGACGTTCACTACTCTCACTACGGTCGTATGTGTCCGATTGAAACACCGGAAGGTCCAAACATTGGATTAATCAACTCTTTATCTTCTTATGCAAAAGTGAATCGTTTTGGTTTCATTGAAACTCCTTATCGTCGGGTTGATCCTGAAACAGGTAAAGTAACGAATCGTATCGATTACTTAACGGCAGATGAAGAAGATAATTATGTAACCGCACAAGCAAATTCTATTCTTGGTGAAGATGGTTCTTTCCTTGATGAAGATATTGTTGCTCGTTTCCGTGGTGAAAACACCGTTGTACATCGTGATCGAATCGATTACATGGACGTTTCACCTAAGCAAGTAGTTTCAGCGGCAACAGCATGTATTCCGTTCCTTGAAAACGATGACTCGAACCGTGCCTTAATGGGTGCGAACATGCAGCGTCAAGCTGTTCCTTTAATGCAGCCAGAAGCTCCTCGAGTTGGAACAGGTATGGAATACGTATCAGGTAAGGATTCCGGTGCTGCTGTTATTTGTAAGCATGAAGGAATCGTCGAGCATGTTGAAGCACGTGAAGTTTGGGTGCGTCGCATAAAAACTGTAGATGGTCAAGAAGTCAAGGGTGACCTTGATAAATATAGAATGTTAAAGTTTATACGTTCTAACCAAGGAACCTGTTATAACCAACGCCCAATTGTTGCTGTTGGTAATCGGGTAACAAAAGGTGAAATTCTTGCCGATGGTCCTTCAATGGAACTAGGAGAGTTGGCATTAGGTCGTAACGTTTTAGTTGCCTTCGTTAACTGGGATGGTTACAACTATGAAGATGCAATCATCATGAGCGAACGTCTTGTGAAAGATGACGTATATACTTCGATTCATATTGAAGAGTATGAATCAGAATCACGTGATACAAAATTAGGACCAGAAGAAATCACTCGTGACATTCCTAACGTTGGGGAAGATGCCCTTCGTAATTTGGATGAGCGCGGAATTATTCGTACTGGTGCGGAAGTAAAAGATGGCGACTTACTTGTTGGTAAAGTAACGCCAAAAGGGGTAACTGAACTGACGGCTGAAGAACGCCTGTTACATGCGATCTTTGGTGAAAAGGCACGTGAAGTTCGTGATACTTCCCTTCGTGTTCCACACGGCGGCGGCGGTATCGTTCTCGATGTTAAAGTCTTCAATCGAGAAGACGGAGATGAACTTCCTCCAGGTGTCAATCAGCTTGTTCGTGTTTATATCGTTCAAAAGCGTAAAATTTCTGCCGGAGATAAAATGGCAGGACGTCACGGTAATAAAGGGGTTATCTCAAGAATTTTACCGGAAGAAGATATGCCGTATTTACCAGACGGTACTCCAGTAGATATCATGTTAAACCCATTAGGTGTACCTTCACGTATGAACATCGGACAGGTGCTTGAGCTTCATTTAGGTATGGCTGCAAGAGCCCTTAATATCCATGTTGCTTCACCAGTATTTGATGGAGCGCGTGAAGAAGATGTGTGGGGAACCATCGAAGAAGCGGGAATGGATCGCGATGCGAAAACGGTTCTTTATGATGGCCGTACTGGTGAACCATTTGATAACCGTGTTTCTGTCGGTGTCATGTATATGATTAAACTAGCCCACATGGTTGATGACAAACTTCATGCTCGTTCAACTGGACCATACTCACTTGTTACCCAGCAGCCGCTTGGTGGTAAAGCACAATTTGGCGGTCAGCGTTTCGGTGAGATGGAGGTTTGGGCACTAGAAGCTTACGGTGCTGCCTATACGCTTCAAGAAATTCTGACAGTAAAATCAGACGACGTTGTTGGTCGTGTGAAAACATATGAAGCGATTGTTAAAGGCGAAAATGTTCCGGAACCAGGGGTTCCTGAATCATTCAAAGTATTAATTAAAGAACTTCAAAGTCTTGGTATGGATGTTAAAATCCTTTCCGGAGACGAAAAAGAAATTGAAATGCGTGATACAGAAGATGACGAAGACTTACAGCAAGTCGATACGTTAAATATTGTTCCAGAAGCACAAACGTTTGAATCTGAAAAGGTCGGCACAAAAGAATAGGTATTAGCTGAAGCGCAATGAATGTGCGCTTCAGCTATTAATTGTCTAGATCGAAAGGGAGGTAGGCCCCTTGATTGATGTTAATAATTTTGAGTATATGAAGATTGGTCTTGCTTCACCAGATAAAATCCGTTCATGGTCATTTGGAGAAGTCAAGAAGCCAGAAACGATTAACTATCGTACGCTAAAACCTGAAAAGGACGGTTTATTCTGTGAGAGGATTTTTGGTCCAACAAAGGACTGGGAATGTCATTGTGGAAAATACAAACGTGTCCGATATAAAGGTGTAGTTTGTGACCGTTGCGGTGTTGAAGTAACGCGCGCAAAAGTTCGCCGTGAAAGAATGGGACATATTGAGCTTGCTGCTCCTGTCTCACATATTTGGTACTTTAAAGGGATTCCAAGCCGTATGGGGCTTGTATTAGATATGTCTCCACGTGCTTTGGAAGAAGTTATTTATTTTGCTTCTTATGTTGTGACTGAATCCGGAGATACAGCGCTGGATAAGAAACAGCTTTTATCTGAAAAAGAATATCGTGCATACCGTGAAAAGTACGGGAATAAATTCCAAGCTGCCATGGGTGCAGAAGCAATTAAAAAGCTTCTTTCCGATATTGATTTAAACAAGGAAGTTGACATTTTAAAAGAAGAACTTAAAACAGCTCAAGGGCAACGTCGTACACGTGCGATTAAACGTCTTGAAGTTTTAGAAGCCTTCCGTGGATCTGGCAATGAGCCTTCATGGATGATTCTTGATGTTCTTCCGGTCATTCCTCCTGAACTTCGTCCTATGGTTCAATTGGATGGTGGAAGATTCGCAACATCCGATTTAAATGATCTATACCGTCGTGTCATCAACCGTAACAATCGTTTAAAGCGTTTATTAGACCTTGGTGCGCCAAGTATTATCGTTCAAAACGAAAAACGGATGCTTCAAGAAGCGGTAGATGCCTTAATTGATAATGGTCGTCGTGGACGTCCGGTAACAGGGCCTGGTAACCGCCCGTTAAAATCACTTTCTCACATGTTAAAAGGTAAACAAGGACGTTTCCGTCAAAACTTACTTGGTAAACGTGTTGACTATTCTGGCCGTTCGGTAATTGTTGTTGGTCCAAACTTAAAAATGTATCAATGTGGTCTTCCGAAGGAAATGGCTCTTGAATTATTCAAGCCATTCGTAATGAAGGAGCTTGTTGAAAAAGGTTTAGCCCACAATATCAAATCGGCAAAACGTAAAATTGAACGAGTATCCCCTGAAGTTTGGGATGTGCTTGAAGATGTTATCCGTGAGCATCCGGTTCTGTTAAACCGTGCCCCAACTCTTCACAGACTAGGGATTCAAGCCTTTGAACCGACATTGGTAGAAGGAAGAGCGATTCGCCTTCATCCACTTGTATGTACTGCTTATAACGCAGACTTCGACGGTGACCAAATGGCTGTTCACGTACCACTGTCATCTGAAGCTCAAGCTGAGGCAAGACTATTAATGCTTGCGGCTCAAAACATCTTAAACCCTAAAGATGGAAAGCCAGTTGTTACTCCTTCCCAGGATATGGTATTAGGTAACTATTACCTTACGCTTGAAAGAGAAGGTGCAGTTGGCGAAGGGATGATTTTTAAAGATACAAACGAGGCATTATTAGCTTACCAAAATGGCTATGTACATTTGCATACTCGTGTTGCTGTCGATGCGGGATCGCTAGGTAATGAAACATTAACAGAAGAACAAAATAATAAGTTGCTGATCACAACGGTTGGTAAACTTGTTTTTAACGAAATTCTGCCAAATTCATTCCCTTATATCAATGAACCAACTAGACACAATTTAGAAGTAGAGACACCTGCGAAGTATTTCGTTGAAAAAGGTGAAGATGTAGTAGCTAGAATCAAAGAAATGCCGATCGTTGATCCATTCAAGAAGAAGATCCTTGGAAACATTATTGCGGAAGTATTTAAACGTTTCAAAATTACCGAAACATCAAAAATGCTTGACCGCATGAAAGACTTAGGATTTAAATATTCTACTAAAGCTGGTATTACAGTTGGTGTAGCAGATATCGTCGTTCTTGGCGAAAAGCAGCAAATCCTTCAAGAAGCTCAAGGTAAAGTAGATAACGTCCTGAAACAATTTAGACGTGGTTTGATTACAGAGGACGAGCGCTATGATCGTGTTATTGCGATTTGGAGTGCTGCGAAGGATACAATTCAAGGGAAACTTATGAAATCCCTGAATAAAACGAATCCAATCTTTATGATGAGTGATTCCGGTGCCCGTGGTAACGCCTCTAACTTTACTCAGTTAGCTGGTATGCGTGGTCTGATGGCCAACCCGGCTGGACGGATCATTGAGTTACCAATTAAATCAAGTTTCCGTGAAGGTTTAACCGTATTAGAGTACTTTATCTCTACTCACGGTGCTCGTAAAGGTCTTGCGGATACAGCCTTGAAAACAGCTGACTCAGGTTACTTAACGCGTCGTCTAGTTGATGTTGCTCAAGATGTTATTGTCCGTGAAGACGATTGTGGTACAGATAGAGGTTTATTAATCAGTGCGTTGAAAGATGGTACAGAAATCATTGAAGGATTGGATGAGCGTTTAATTGGCCGTTATGCCCGTAATGCCATTAAGCATCCAGAAACCAATGAGGTGTTGGTCCCAGCTAACGGATTAATTACAGAAGATCTTGCAGAACAAATTGTCGGAACAGGAATTGAAGAAGTAAAAATCCGTTCCGTCTTTACATGTAATACACGTCATGGTGTTTGTAAAAAATGTTATGGCCGTAACTTGGCAACAGGTCAGGAAGTGGAAGTGGGCGAAGCAGTTGGTATCATCGCTGCACAATCCATCGGTGAACCTGGTACGCAGTTAACGATGCGTACATTCCATACAGGTGGGGTTGCCGGAGACGATATCACTCAAGGTTTACCACGTATTCAAGAGATTTTTGAAGCGCGTAATCCTAAAGGGGTTGCGGTTATTTCAGAAATCGATGGTGTGGTTGTGGGTATTAACGAAGGTCGTGACCGTCAGCATGAAATCGTTGTTCAAGGTGAAGTTGAATCACGCACTTACAATGCGCCGTATACGGCTCGTTTGAAAGTTGCGGTAAATGATCAAGTGTTACGTGGACAAGAATTAACAGAAGGTTCGATTGACCCTAAAGAATTAATCAAAGTGAAAGACGTTGCTGCGGTGCAAGAGTACTTATTACGTGAAGTACAAAAAGTTTACCGTATGCAGGGTGTTGAAATCGGCGACAAACACGTTGAAGTAATGGTTCGTCAAATGATGCGTAAAATCCGTGTGAGTGATGCAGGTGAAACGGATGTACTACCTGGTACATTGCTTGATATTCACCAATTTACTGATGCGAATGAAAAAGCCTTGTTAAGCGGAAAATTACCAGCAACAGGCCGTCCGGTATTGCTTGGTATTACGAAGGCATCTCTTGAAACAGATTCCTTCTTATCAGCAGCTTCCTTCCAAGAAACAACAAGAGTACTTACAGATGCAGCCATCAAAGGCAAGCGTGACGAATTACTCGGTTTGAAGGAAAATGTTATTATCGGTAAGCTCGTTCCAGCAGGAACAGGAATGCAGCGGTACCGTAAAGCAGAACCTGTCCTAAGAGACACAACATCGGAAGAAACGATCGCAATTGATTAATTAATATAAAAGTGCGGTACTCACCTACCAGGCGAGTACCGCCTTTTAAAGAAAAAAGCTATACCAGGAAAATGGATAAAAAATTAAAGTTTTGTTGACATCTGATTTGGATGATGATAATATATCAAAGGTGCTCCTATTCACCTGATACTTTGGAGGATATGAAAATTGTCTTATGAAAAAGTATTACAGGCAAATAAAGTTATTATAGGAACTAAACAAACAGTCAAAGCACTTAAGGATGGAAAAACGAAAGAGTTGATCGTTGCGAGTGATGTTGAAGCGAAAGTGATAACAAACGTCGTAAACTTAGCTCTAGATATGAACATCCCTGTTACGTATGTAGACTCGATGAAAAAACTTGGGAAAGCATGCGGAATAGAAGTTGGTGCCTCAGCTGTAGCTATTATTCGTTAAAAACTGTTTTTGTAGATAGAGTAGTCTGCAAAAACTTTGTTTTTGCATCAAAATGAACCACCTGGGTGTGTGGGCTTACAAAAAATGAAGGGAGGAAAAGTAACATGCCTACTATTAACCAATTAGTGCGCAAGCCTCGTCAAGCAATCACTGAAAAGTCGAAGTCTCCTGCGCTAAATAAAGGTTACAACAGCTTCAAAAAATCACAAACTAATGTATCTTCACCACAAAAACGCGGAGTATGTACTCGTGTTGGTACAATGACTCCAAAGAAACCAAACTCAGCGTTACGTAAATATGCACGTGTACGTTTGACAAATGGTATCGAGGTGACAGCATACATTCCTGGTATCGGTCACAACCTTCAAGAGCACAGCGTTGTTCTTATTCGTGGAGGACGTGTAAAAGACTTACCGGGGGTACGTTATCACATCGTACGTGGAGCGCTTGATACTGCTGGTGTTAACAACCGTATGCAAGGCCGTTCTAAATACGGTACTAAGCGTCCAAAAGCAGCAAAAAAATAATCTGAAATAAATAGAAGCTTCTTTGAAAGGAGGAAACATAATGCCACGTAAAGGTCCTGTAGCAAAAAGAGACGTGTTACCAGATCCACTTTACAATTCTAAGCTAGTTACTCGTCTAATCAACAAAATGATGATCGACGGTAAAAGAGGTAAATCACAAGAAATTCTTTACTCTGCATTTGAAACAATTCGTGAACGTTCTGGTAAAGAACCGATGGAAGTGTTCGAAGCAGCAATGAAAAACATCATGCCTGTACTTGAGGTAAGAGCACGCCGTGTAGGTGGAGCTAACTACCAAGTTCCAGTTGAGGTGCGTCCTGATCGTCGTACAACTCTTGGATTACGCTGGTTAGTTAACTATGCGCGTCTTCGCGGTGAAAAAACGATGGAAGAGCGTTTAGCTAACGAAATCATGGATGCAGCTAACAACACTGGTGCATCTGTTAAGAAACGTGAAGATACACACAAAATGGCAGAAGCAAACAAAGCGTTTGCTCACTATCGTTGGTAATTTAACCTTCAATATAAAAACTTTCAAACTAGGAAGGAGAAAGACCCAATGGCAAGAGAGTTCTCCTTGGTAAACACTCGTAATATCGGCATCATGGCTCACATCGATGCCGGTAAAACGACTACCACTGAACGTGTACTTTATTACACTGGTAAGATCCATAAGATCGGTGAAACTCATGAAGGTGCATCTCAAATGGACTGGATGGAGCAGGAACAAGAGCGTGGAATCACAATCACTTCTGCTGCAACAACAGCATCATGGAAAGGCCACCGTGTAAACATCATTGACACTCCTGGACACGTAGACTTCACAGTTGAAGTTGAACGTTCACTTCGTGTTCTTGATGGTGCGGTTGCTGTACTTGATGCACAATCTGGTGTTGAGCCGCAAACTGAAACAGTTTGGCGCCAAGCAACAACTTATGGTGTACCTCGTGTAGTATTCGTAAACAAAATGGACAAAATCGGTGCAGACTTCCTATATTCTGTAGGAACGATCCATGACCGTTTACAAGCTAATGCTCACCCAATTCAGTTACCAATCGGTGCTGAAGACGAGTTCTCAGCAATCATTGACCTTGTGGAAATGAATGCAGTATTCTACGGTAACGACTTAGGTACAGATATCGAAGTTCGTGAAATTCCTGAAGAATACAAGGCACAAGCTGAAGAATACCGTGAGAAATTAGTAGAAGCAGTTGCAGAATTAGATGAAGAGTTAATGGAAAAATACCTTGGTGGTGAAGAAATCACTAAAGAAGAGCTAAAAGCTGCGATTCGTAAAGGTACTGTTAACGTTGAATTCTATCCTGTAATCTGTGGATCTGCATTCAAGAACAAAGGTGTTCAGTTAATGCTAGATGCAGTTATCGACTATCTTCCATCACCATTAGATGTACCTGCAATTAAGGGTCATGCTGTTGATGATGAAGAAGAAGTAATTGAACGTCACTCAAGTGACGAAGAGCCATTCTCAGCTCTTGCGTTCAAAGTTATGACTGACCCTTATGTTGGTAAATTAACGTTCTTCCGCGTTTACTCTGGTACTTTAGAGTCTGGATCATATGTCCAAAACTCAACAAAAGGCAAGCGTGAGCGTATCGGACGTATCCTGCAAATGCACGCAAACAGCCGTCAAGAAATCTCTAAGGTTTTTGCTGGTGACATTGCTGCTGCAGTAGGTTTGAAAGATACAACTACTGGTGATACTCTATGTGATGATAAAAATCTTGTTATTCTAGAGTCTATGCAATTCCCAGAGCCAGTAATCCAACTATCAGTTGAACCAAAATCAAAAGCTGACCAAGACAAGATGACTACTGCACTACAAAAGCTTCAAGAAGAAGATCCAACTTTCCGTGCACACACTGACCAGGAAACTGGACAGGTAATCATCGCTGGTATGGGTGAACTTCACCTTGATATCATCGTTGACCGTATGCGTCGTGAATTTAAAGTTGAAGCGAATGTAGGTGCTCCTCAGGTTGCTTATCGTGAAACTTTCCGTGCTTCTGCGCAAGTAGAAGGTAAGTTTGCACGTCAATCTGGTGGTCGTGGACAATTCGGTCACGTTTGGATCGAATTCGCACCTAACGAAGAAGGTAAAGGATTCGAATTCGAAAACGGTATCGTCGGTGGTGTCGTTCCTCGTGAATACATCCCTGCTGTTCAAGCTGGTCTTGAAGACGCATTAGATCGTGGTGTACTTGCTGGATATCCTTTAGTTGATATTAAAGCAAGATTGTTTGACGGATCTTACCATGATGTTGACTCCTCTGAAATGGCCTTTAAGATTGCCGCTTCAATGGCTCTTAAAAATGCTGCTTCAAAATGTCAACCGGTTATCCTTGAGCCTATGATGAGAGTAGAAGTTGTAATCCCAGAAGAATATCTTGGTGATATTATGGGACAAATCACTGCTCGTCGTGGACGCGTAGAGGGTATGGAAGCTCGTGGTAATGCACAAGTAGTTCGTGCTATGGTTCCACTTTCAGAAATGTTTGGTTACGCTACAGCACTTCGTTCAAGTACACAAGGACGTGGAGTATTCTCTATGCACTTCGATCACTATGAAGAAGTACCAAAATCAGTTTCTGAAGAAATCATCAAAAAAAATAAAGGTGAATAATTGATTTTCGCCAACCAATAAAGTATAACTACTTATGTAACAATGGAAACTGTGAAATTGGGACAACCACTTTACAGTTTCCATGAACAATATACTTAATTTTTTTATATTAAAGGAGGATTTCCTAATGGGTAAAGCTAAATTCGACCGCTCTAAGCCACACGTTAACATTGGTACAATTGGTCACGTTGACCACGGTAAAACAACTTTAACTGCTGCAATCACTTCTGTTCTTGCTAAAACTGGTAAAGCAGAAGCTCGTGCATACGATCAAATCGACGGTGCTCCAGAAGAAAGAGAACGTGGTATCACAATCTCTACAGCACACGTTGAGTACGAAACTGACAACCGTCACTACGCTCACGTTGACTGCCCAGGACACGCTGACTATGTTAAAAACATGATCACTGGTGCTGCGCAAATGGACGGCGGTATCCTAGTTGTATCTGCAACTGATGGTCCAATGCCACAAACTCGTGAACACATCCTTCTTTCTCGTCAAGTAGGTGTACCTTACCTTGTTGTATTCATGAACAAGTGTGACATGGTTGACGACGAAGAACTTCTTGAATTAGTAGAAATGGAAATTCGTGACCTTCTTTCTGAATACGAATTCCCTGGTGATGACACTCCAGTTATCAAAGGTTCTGCTCTTAAAGCATTAGAAGGCGATGCTGCTTGGGAAGAAAAAATCTATGAACTTATGACTGCAGTTGATGAGTATATCCCAACTCCAGCTCGTGATACTGAAAAGCCATTCATGATGCCAGTTGAGGACGTATTCTCAATCACTGGTCGTGGAACTGTTGCTACAGGACGTGTTGAGCGTGGTGTAGTTAAAGTTGGTGACGTTGTTGAAATCGTTGGTTTCACAGAAGAGCCTAAATCTACTACTGTAACAGGTGTAGAAATGTTCCGTAAGCTTCTTGACTATGCAGAAGCTGGAGACAACATCGGTGCACTACTTCGTGGTGTAGCTCGTGAAGATATCGAGCGTGGACAAGTTTTGGCTAAGCCAAAAACAATCAACCCACACACAAAGTTTACTGCACAAGTTTACGTATTATCTAAAGAAGAAGGTGGACGTCACACTCCATTCTTCACAAACTATCGTCCACAATTCTATTTCCGTACTTCTGATATTACTGGTATCTGTAATCTTCCAGAAGGCGTAGAAATGGTTATGCCTGGCGACAACATCGAAATGACAGTTGAACTTATCGCTCCAGTTGCGGTTGAAGAAGGTACTAAATTCTCAATCCGTGAAGGCGGACGTACTGTAGGCGCAGGTTCAGTTGCTAAAATCATGGAATAGTCTATAGTTATAAAAAAGTAGGTGGAGACGATCCACCTGCTTTTTTTTATGCGAACTGACGAGTTTCTTCTATTATATAAAGTTATTTTATTTTTCAATTAAGTAAGCGAATAGATAGGTTATTTCTGGAGAATTATTTTTTCTATTGAAATTGTATAAACACGTCGCTATAATAATAAAAGTGTGCTGGAACATAAACAAAAGAAAAAACGTAATAATTGTTGCGTTTGCCTAATGTTTTATGTATAATAGACAATGTTGGTCTTTGACTGCGATGATGTGGAAGGTTGCTGACACACCCGGCCGCTTTGCCATGGCGAGTGTGTGGGAAATTTTCACTGAGAAATGTCTATTTAGAAAATAGGCGATAAAGGAGGGAAAATAATGGCAAAACAAAAGATTCGTATCCGTTTAAAAGCTTATGATCACAGAATTCTTGATCAATCTGCAGAAAAAATTGTTGAAACAGCAAAACGTTCAGGTGCGGCAGTTTCAGGTCCGATTCCGCTTCCAACTGAAAAATCTGTTTACACAATCCTTCGTGCGGTGCATAAGTACAAAGATTCTCGTGAGCAGTTCGAAATGAGAACACATAAGCGTCTAATCGACATCGTTAACCCAACTCCACAAACAGTTGATGCGTTAATGCGTTTAGATTTACCATCTGGTGTAGATATCGAAATTAAACTTTAATGAAAATATATAAACAAGAAAATTAGGAGGTGTGACTTAAATGACCAAAGGAATCTTAGGAAGAAAGATTGGTATGACTCAAGTATTCGCAGAGAACGGCAACTTAATCCCAGTTACTGTTGTTGAGGCAGCTCAAAACGTAGTACTTCAAAAGAAATCAGTTGAAAGCGACGGTTACGAAGCAATTCAAATCGGTTTCGAAGACAAACGTGAAAAGTTAGCTAACAAACCAGAAAAAGGCCATGTTGCTAAAGCAAATACTGCTCCTAAGCGCTTCGTTCGCGAATTCCGCGGAGTTGACGTAACAGGATATGAAGTTGGTCAAGAAGTCAAAGTTGATATTTTCGCTGCAGGCGATGTAGTAGATGTTACAGGAATCTCAAAGGGTAAAGGTTTCCAAGGTGTAATTAAACGCCACGGACAATCACGCGGCCCAATGGCTCACGGTTCACGTTATCATCGTCGCCCTGGTTCAATGGGACCTGTTGCTCCAAACCGTGTATTCAAAGGTAAATTATTACCAGGACGTATGGGTGGAGAACAAGTAACAGTACAAAACCTTGAAATCGTAAAAGTTGATGTTGAACGCAACCTATTATTGATCAAAGGTAATGTTCCAGGACCTAAGAAAGCATTATTAAAAATCTCTGGTGCGGTTAAAGCGTAATATCTTCATAAGAAAGGAGGAACAAAAGAATGCCTAAAGTTTCATTATTTAACCAAAACGGTTCACAAGTTGGTGAAATCGAACTTAACGAAACAGTATTTGGTATCGAGCCTAACCAACACGTATTATTTGAAGCGATTGTTATGCAAAGAGCTTCTTTACGTCAAGGAACTCATAAAACAAAAATTCGTTCTGAAGTACGCGGCGGTGGACGTAAACCATGGCGTCAAAAAGGAACAGGCCGTGCTCGTCAAGGGTCTATCCGTTCTCCACAATGGCGCGGAGGTGGTACTGTATTCGGACCAACACCACGTAGCTACAGCTACAAGTTACCGAAGAAAGTACGCCGTTTAGCGATTAAATCTGCATTATCTTCTAAAGTATTAGAAGAAAACATTTTAGTATTAGAAAGCTTGGCTTTCGATGCTCCAAAAACAAAGGATTTCAAATCAGTATTAGGTGGCCTTTCTGTTGAGAAGAAAGCACTTATCGTAACAGCTGACCTTGATGAAAACGTAGCATTATCTGCTCGTAACATTCCTGGTGTAACAGTTGTAACAGCTGACGGAATCAACGTGTTAGACGTAGTAAATCATGATAAATTAATCATGACGAAAGCTGCAGTTGAAAAAGTAGAGGAGGTGCTTGCATAATGGATGCACGCGATATCATTAAGCGCCCCGTTATCACTGAACGTTCTACTGACCTAATGGCTGAGAAGAAATATACGTTTGAAGTTGATGTTAGAGCTAACAAAACTCAAGTTAAAGATGCTGTAAAAGAAATTTTCGGCGTTGAAGTTGAGAAAGTAAACATCATGAACTATAAAGGTAAATTCAAGCGCATGGGTAAATTCGGTGGTTACACGAACAAACGTCGTAAAGCAATTGTAAAATTAACTGCTGACAGCAAAGAAATCGAATTCTTTGAAGCATAAGAACCTATCAAGAAGAGGAGGGAAAAATTATGGCGATTAAAAAGTACAAACCTACCTCCAATGGTCGTCGCGGTATGACTGTATCTGATTTCGCAGAAATCACTACTAGCACTCCAGAAAAATCTCTATTAGCTCCGCTTAAGAGAAAAGGCGGCCGTAATAACCAAGGTAAGTTAACTGTTCGTCATCAAGGTGGCGGCCATAAGCGTCAATATCGTTTAATTGATTTTAAACGTAACAAAGATGGCATTCCAGGACGCGTTGCTACTATTGAGTATGATCCAAACCGTTCTGCAAATATAGCTTTAATTAATTATGTTGATGGAGAAAAGCGTTATATCTTAGCTCCTAAAAACCTTCAAGTTGGCATGGAAGTAATGTCTGGTCCAGAAGCAGATATTAAAGTGGGTAACGCACTTCCACTAGCTAACATCCCTGTTGGTACAGTAGTACACAACATCGAATTGAAGCCTGGTAAAGGCGGACAATTAGTTCGTGCTGCAGGAACTTCTGCACAAGTTCTAGGTAAAGAAGGCAAATACGTACTTGTACGTTTAAATTCTGGTGAAGTTCGTATGATCCTAGCTGAGTGCCGTGCTTCTATCGGTCAAGTAGGTAACGAACAACATGAACTTATTAACATTGGTAAAGCTGGTCGTTCACGCTGGTTAGGCAAGCGCCCAACAGTTCGTGGATCAGTAATGAACCCTAACGATCACCCACACGGTGGTGGTGAAGGACGTTCACCAATCGGACGTAAATCACCTATGTCTCCATGGGGTAAACCAACTCTTGGATTCAAGACTCGTAAGAAAAAGAACAAATCCGACAAGTTTATTGTACGTCGTCGTAAAAAATAACGGGGTTGAACTACGGTTCACAGAACGAACCGTAGAACAATCACGAAGGGAGGTTCATCCATGGGTCGCAGCCTAAAAAAAGGACCATTTGTTGATGATCATTTAATGGTTAAGATCGAAAAGTTAAATGAAACTGAAGGTAAGCAAGTTGTTAAAACTTGGTCACGTCGTTCTACGATCTTCCCACAATTTATTGGCCACACTATCGCTGTTTATGATGGTCGCAAACATGTGCCTGTATATGTCACTGAAGACATGGTAGGACACAAACTTGGAGAATTCGCTCCAACTCGTGCTTACAAAGGCCATGGTAATGATGATAAGAAAACAAGACGTTAAGAGAGGAGGGCATCCAAATGCAAGCTAAAGCTGTTGCAAGAACAGTTCGTATTGCTCCTCGTAAAGCACGTTTAGTCGTAGATTTAATTCGAGGAAAGCAAGTTGGTGAAGCGGTGGCGATTTTAAATCTCACTCCAAAGTTTGCTTCTCCAATCGTTGAGAAAGTTTTAAAATCTGCTATGGCAAATGCCGAGCACAATTATGAAATGGACGTTAATAGCTTGGTAGTAACTCAAGCTTTTGTAGACGAAGGACCAACGTTGAAACGTTTCCGTCCGCGCGCAATGGGCCGTGCAAGCCAAATCAACAAACGCACTAGCCACATCACAATCGTTCTATCAGAAAAGAAGGAGGGATAACCTGTGGGTCAAAAAGTAAATCCAGTCGGATTGCGTATCGGAATCATCAAAGATTGGGAATCTAAATGGTACGCTGGTAAAGACTTCGCTGATCTTTTACACGAAGACCTTAAAATTCGTGAGTACATCACGAAGCGTTTGAAGGATGCTTCTGTATCTAAAGTTGAAATCGAACGTGCGGCTAACCGCGTGAATGTAACAGTTCACACAGCTAAGCCTGGTATGGTTATCGGTAAAGGCGGTACTGAAGTTGAAGCACTTCGTAAAGCTTTAAATTCATTAACTGGCAAACGTGTACACATCAATATCCTTGAAATCAAAAAAGCTGATGTTGATGCGAAATTAGTAGCTGAAAATATTGCTCGTCAATTAGAAAATCGTGTATCTTTCCGTCGTGCACAGAAGCAAGCAATTCAACGTGCTATGCGTGCAGGCGCTAAAGGTATTAAAACAATGGTATCAGGTCGTCTTGGCGGTGCGGATATCGCTCGTTCTGAACACTATAGCGAAGGAACTGTTCCACTTCACACTCTTCGTGCTGATATCGACTATGCTCATGCTGAAGCTGATACAACATACGGTAAGCTTGGCATAAAGGTATGGATCTATAAGGGAGAAGTCCTTCCTACTAAGAAGAAATCTGCGGAAGGAGGCAAATAATATGTTATTGCCAAAACGCGTAAAATATCGCCGTCAACACCGTGGGAAAATGCGTGGTAACGCAAAAGGCGGCACTGAAGTAACATTCGGTGAATTCGGCTTGCAAGCAATGGAAGCTTCTTGGATCACAAACCGCCAAATAGAAGCTGCACGTATTGCAATGACACGTTACATGAAACGTGGCGGAAAAGTTTGGATTAAAATTTTCCCTCATAAGCCATATACTGCAAAGCCTCTAGAAGTGCGGATGGGTTCCGGTAAAGGGGCACCTGAAGGCTGGGTAGCAGTAGTTAAACCTGGTAAAGTTATGTTTGAAATTGCAGGTGTATCAGAAGAAATCGCTCGTGAAGCACTTCGTCTTGCAATGCACAAACTACCAGTTAAGTGTAAGTTTGTAAAACGTGAAGAAATTGGTGGTGAATCAAATGAGAGCTAATGAAATTAAAGACTTAACCACTGCCGAAATTGAACAAAAAGTAAAATCTTTAAAAGAAGAGCTTTTCAACCTTCGCTTCCAATTAGCGACAGGACAACTTGAAAATACAGCTCGCATTCGTGAAGTACGCAAAGCGATTGCTCGCATGAAAACTGTGATTCGTGAGAGAGAAATCAGCGTTAACAAGTAATCATTGAGAGGAGGTTCACATAATGAGTGAACGTAACCAACGCAAAGTTTACACTGGACGCGTTGTTTCTGACAAAATGGATAAAACCATTACTGTTTTAGTAGAAACTTACAAGAAGCATCCTCTTTACGGTAAACGCGTGAAGTACTCTAAGAAGTTCAAAGCTCATGATGAGCAAAACCAAGCAAAAGTTGGCGACATCGTACGTATCATGGAAACTCGTCCGCTTTCTGCTACGAAACGCTTCCGTTTAGTTGAAATTACTGAAAAAGCAGTTATTATTTAATTGTTCGGATTAAGCTTTATTCCGAAGGGAGGTTACACACATGATTCAACAAGAATCACGTTTAAAAGTTGCTGATAACTCTGGTGCACGTGAGGTACTAACTATTAAAGTTCTTGGTGGTTCTGGCCGTAAAACAGCTGGTATCGGCGATGTTATCGTTTGTACAGTAAAACAAGCAACACCAGGTGGCGTTGTTAAAAAAGGTGACGTTGTTAAGGCTGTTATCGTTCGTACGAAAAGCGGTGCTCGTCGCCCTGATGGATCTTACATCCGTTTCGATGAAAACGCATGTGTAATTATCAAGGATGATAAGAGCCCACGTGGAACTCGTATCTTCGGACCAGTTGCCCGCGAACTTCGCGATAGCAACTTCATGAAAATCGTTTCCTTGGCTCCAGAAGTACTATAATTTAAATCCATATGCCTTTAAGGAGGTGCGCACAGATGCATGTTAAAAAGGGTGACAAAGTAAGAGTCATCTCCGGTAAGGATAAAGGCAAAACAGGAGTAATCCTAGCTGCTTATCCTAAAGAAAGCCGTGTACTAGTAGAAGGTGTTAATATCGTGAAAAAACACGCTAAGCCTTCTCAAGTGAACCCACAAGGCGGAATTTTAAGCTTTGAGGCTCCAATCCATGTATCAAACGTTATGCCTATCGATCCTAAATCTGGTAACCCAACTCGTGTAGGTTACAAAACGGTTGATGGCAAAAAAGTACGCGTAGCAAAATCCGGTGAAGTTTTAGATAAATAGTTTAAATAAGAAGGGAGGTACTATGAATGAACCGCCTAAAAGAAAAATTTGTTAAAGAAGTTACTCCTGCTCTAATGAGCAAGTTCAACTATAAATCAGTAATGCAAGTTCCAAAACTTGATAAAATCGTTATTAACATGGGTGTTGGCGATGCAGTTGCAAACGCTAAAGCATTAGATAATGCTGTAGAAGAACTAGCAACGATCACAGGTCAAAAGCCTGTTGTAACTCGTGCTAAAAAATCAATCGCTGGCTTCCGTCTTCGTGAAGGTATGCCAATCGGTGCAAAGGTTACTCTTCGCGGGGAGCGCATGTACGAATTCTTGGATAAATTAGTATCCGTTTCTTTACCTCGTGTTCGTGACTTCCGTGGTATTTCGAAAAAAGCATTCGACGGTCGCGGTAACTATACTTTGGGTGTTAAAGAACAATTAATCTTCCCTGAAATTGATTACGATAAAGTAAGCAAGGTTCGTGGTATGGATATCGTTATCGTAACTACTGCTAACACTGATGAAGAAGCACGTGAACTGTTAACTCAATTTGGAATGCCATTCCAAAAGTAATCGCTAAATAAGGGAGGCGAAAATGTGGCTAAAAAGTCAATGATTGCGAAACAAAAACGCACGCCTAAATATGCAGTACAAGAGTACACTCGCTGTGAACGTTGCGGCCGTCCACACTCTGTATACCGTAAATTTAAGCTTTGCCGTATTTGTTTCCGTGAATTAGCATACAAAGGACAAATTCCTGGTGTTAAAAAAGCTAGCTGGTAAAACCCAAGTCTGGGAAGGAGGTAAAATTAATGGTCATGACAGATCCAATTGCAGATTTGCTTACTCGCATTCGTAATGCGAACATGGTTCGTCACGAAAAGTTAGAAGTGCCTGCTTCTAATATTAAAAAAGAAATCGCTGAAATCTTAAAGCGTGAAGGTTTCGTTCGTGACGTTGAATTTATCGAAGACAACAAGCAAGGTATCATCCGTATCTTCTTAAAATACGGTGCAAACAACGAACGTGTAATCACTGGTCTTAAGCGTATCAGTAAGCCAGGACTTCGAGTTTATGCAAAATCTACTGAGGTACCACGCGTTCTTAACGGTCTTGGTATCGCTCTAGTTTCAACATCACAAGGTGTTATTACTGACAAAGAAGCTCGTGCTAAACAAGTTGGCGGAGAAGTATTAGCTTACGTTTGGTAATCAAGTTTCTGAATGAATGGAGGTGCACTAAATGTCTCGCGTAGGAAAAAAACCGATTGAAATTCCAGCAGGAGTTACAGTTACTTTAAATAATAGTACTGTTACTGTTAAAGGACCTAAAGGCGAACTTTCTCGCTCTTTTAATCCTGATATTGAAATCAAAATCGAAGAGAATGTTGTTACAGTTTCTCGTCCATCTGATGTGAAAGAACACCGCGCATTGCACGGAACAACTCGTGCGGTTATCGCGAACATGGTGGAAGGTGTTTCTAAAGGCTTCGAAAGAAAATTAGAATTAATCGGGGTTGGATACCGTGCTCAAAAGCAAGGTAACAAACTTGTATTAAACGTTGGTTACTCTCACCCAGTTGAGATCGAGCCTGAAACTGGTCTTGAAATTGAAGTACCAGCTAACACTAAAATTACAATCAAAGGTACTGACAAAGAACGTGTTGGTGCATTAGCAGCGAATATTCGTCAAGTTCGTCCTCCAGAGCCGTATAAAGGTAAAGGGATCCGTTACGAAGGTGAATTTGTTCGTCGTAAAGAAGGTAAAACAGGTAAGTAATGCCGCCTAGGTAAACGAAAGGAGTGACGTAAATGATTACGAAGCAGGATAAAAACGCTACTCGTAAGAAGCGCCATGCGCGTGTTCGTGCGAAGCTTAGCGGTACTGCAGCTCGTCCACGTCTTAACGTGTTCCGCTCTAACAAGCATATTTATGCTCAAGTTATCGATGATATGAATGGAGTTACTTTAGCAAGTGCTTCAACTTTAGATAAAGATTTAACTCTTGAATCTTCAAGTAATCTTGAAGCTGCAAAGTTGATCGGAGAATTAGTCGCTAAACGTGCGGTAGAAAAAGGTATCACATCCGTTGTCTTTGACCGTGGAGGATACTTATACCATGGACGTATTCAAGCATTAGCTGATGCTGCCCGCGAAAACGGCTTACAATTTTAATAGACAAAGGAGGGACACATAAATGATACGTCGTATTGATCCAAACAAACTTGAACTAGAAGAACGCGTAGTAACGGTTAACCGTGTTGCGAAAGTTGTTAAGGGTGGTCGTCGTTTTCGCTTCTCTGCTCTAGTAGTAGTTGGTGATAAAAACGGTCATGTTGGCTTCGGTACTGGTAAAGCTCAAGAAGTACCAGATGCAATTCGTAAAGCAATCGAAGACGCGAAGAAAAACTTAGTCGAAGTACCAATGGTTGGAACAACTGTTCCTCACCAAGTAATTGGACGTTTCGGTGCTGGCGAAATCCTTCTTAAGCCTGCTTCTGAAGGTACAGGAGTTATCGCTGGTGGTCCAGTACGTGCGGTCCTAGAATTAGGCGGGGTGCAAGATATCCTTTCTAAATCTTTAGGAACAAACACTCCAATTAACATGGTACGTGCTACAATCGATGGTTTAAAACAACTAAAACGTGCTGAAGACGTAGCTAAATTACGTGGTAAGTCAGTAGAAGAACTGTTAGGATAAGGAGGGAAATCAAATGGCAAATAAACTATTAGTTACCCTCACTCGCAGCGTCATTGGTCGTTCTGAGGACCAACGTAAAACAGTTACTGCTCTTGGATTACGTAAATTAAATCAAACAGTTGAGCATCAAGATAATGCTGCTATTCGCGGTATGATTACCAAAGTTGCTCACCTTGTAACAGTTAAAGAACAATAAGAGATTGTTTTCTTTCATAAGGAGGTGCCAATATGAAACTTCATGAACTAAAACCTGCGGAAGGTTCTCGTAAAGAACGTAAACGCTTAGGACGCGGTATCGGTTCTGGTCAAGGTAAGACTGCTGGTAAAGGTCATAAAGGTCAAAACGCTCGTTCCGGCGGAGGTGTCCGTCTTGGTTTCGAGGGTGGTCAAACACCTTTATTCCGTCGTTTACCAAAACGTGGTTTTACAAACATTAACCGTAAAGACTATGCGGTTGTTAACCTTGATGCTCTTAACCGCTTTGAAGATGGTACAGAAGTTACTCCAGAACTTCTTATCGAAACAGGCGTTGTTAAGAATGAAAAAGCTGGAATTAAAATTCTAGCAAAAGGGAACGTTGAGAAAAAACTTACTGTTAAAGCTCATAAATTCTCCTCTACCGCCAAAGAAGCAATCGAAGCTGTAGGTGGAACTACTGAGGTGATCTAATGTTCCAGACAATCTCCAATTTTATGCGCGTGGGTGAAATTAGAAAAAAGATAGTTTACACCCTTTTAATGCTGGTCGTATTTCGACTTGGCAGTTTCATTCCAGTTCCGGGTGTAAATGCTGATATTTTGGCAGCACAGGACAAACTAAGTGTTTTCGGTATCTTAAATACCTTTGGTGGTGGAGCGTTGCAAAACTTCTCCATCTTAGCCATGGGTATTATGCCTTATATCACTGCTTCCATTATCATTCAGCTTTTACAGATGGATGTTGTTCCGAAGTTTACGGAATGGTCAAAACAAGGGGATGCTGGTCGACGTAAGTTAGCACAGTTTACCCGATACTTTACAATCGTGCTTGGATTTATTCAAGCAATGGGTATGTCCTACGGATTTAATAGCATGGCCGGTGGTCAGTTAATTCAAAATCCATCTCTAGGTACTTACCTACTAATTGCTGTTGTGTTAACTGCAGGTACTGCCTTTTTATTATGGGTAGGTGAGCAAATTACTGAAAAAGGTGTTGGTAATGGTATTTCCATCATCATCTTCGCCGGTATCGTTGCGAGTATTCCTACAACTATTAATCAGATTTATGTACAGCAGTTTGAAAACGCTGGTGATAAGTTGTTCTTGAATATTGTTACAGTTGCACTGATTGCACTCGCAGTCGTTGCAATTGTTGTTGGGGTTATTTTTATCCAACAAGCGACAAGAAAAATCCCAATTCAATATGCAAAACAACGTTCTGTTAACGGTCGTGGAACAACAGGACAACAATCTACTCATATGCCGTTAAAAGTGAATGCAGCGGGAGTTATTCCGGTAATTTTTGCCGTGTCTTTTATTGTGACGCCAAGAACGATTGCTTCATTTTTTCCACAAAATGATGTAACACTTTGGATTACAAGAGAATTAGATTATTCCCAGCCAATCGGAATGATCCTTTACGCAGCACTAATTATTGCTTTTACTTATTTCTATGCTTTCATTCAGGTTAATCCTGAGCAAGCTGCTGAAAACCTGCAAAAACAAAGCGGTTATATTCCTGGGATTAGACCAGGTAAGAGTACACAAGAATATTTAACTCGAGTATTATATCGTTTAACGTTTGTTGGTGCACTCTTCCTTACTGTTATTGCGGTATTGCCAATTTTCTTTATTAACATTGCCAATCTTCCACAAACAGCACAAATTGGGGGAACGAGCTTACTCATCGTGGTCGGTGTTGCACTTGATACAATGAAACAGCTTGAAGCACAACTAGTTAAACGTCACTATAAAGGTTTTATAAAATAAAAGGTTTTACGGGACCTCCCTCGAGGGCCCTAAAAACCCATTTATAGCACGAGGGGGAACACGTGTGAATTTAGTATTAATGGGGCTTCCGGGTGCTGGTAAAGGTACTCAAGCTGAACAAATCGTCGAACAATACGGCATCCCTCATATCTCTACTGGAGATATGTTCCGTGCAGCGATGAAAGAAGGAACGGAACTAGGCATGCAGGCTAAATCCTTCATGGACAAAGGTGAACTTGTTCCTGATGAAGTAACAATTGGCATTGTTCGTGAACGATTAAGTAAAGATGACTGCCAAAAAGGCTTCTTACTTGATGGCTTTCCTAGAACTGTACCTCAAGCAGATGCATTAGAAACACTTTTATCTGAATTAGATAAAAAAATTGATTATGTAATCAATATTAGTGTGGACAAAAGTATATTAATGGAGCGGTTGACTGGGCGTCGTATTTGTAAAGATTGCGGTTCAACCTATCATTTAGTATTTAATCCTCCTACAAAAGAGGGTACTTGCGATAAATGTGGCGGAGAACTCTATCAAAGAGCCGATGATAATGCTGAAACGGTTCAAAATCGATTAGACGTAAATATCAAACAACAAGAACCATTACTAACTTTCTATGAAACAAAAGGCTATCTTCGCACGATTGATGGTCAGCAAGATATTAAAAAGGTATTTGCTGATATCGAGCAATTGCTTAAGGATTTACATTAATGATCATGAGTAAACCGTGCGAGCGACTCTCGAACATCTCTTCCATTAGATTCAAAAGTATGTGAAGGCAAATGGCTTTTCTATTGTACTGAGTATGTAGGACCGAGAGTTGGGCAAGAATTACATGTGGAATCAAAAATTCCTAAATATGTAGAAAAACTTGCGGACAGAAGACAAACCTTATGGTAGAATTATAAGGTTGCTATGTCGTACGAATGAGAAGATTTGCTTTACATTTCCAAACACTACATTTGAAATGAGAAGGGAGACGAGACTGATGGCCAAGGATGATGTAATTGAAATTGAAGGTAAAGTCATTGAAACTTTGCCAAATGCCATGTTTAAGGTAGAATTAGAAAATGGTCATACCGTGCTAGCTCATGTTTCTGGTAAAATCCGAATGCACTTCATTCGAATCCTTCCGGGTGACAAAGTTACTGTTGAGCTTTCTCCATATGACTTAACACGCGGAAGAATTACTTACCGCTTTAAATAATCTGCTTGCACTCCGTACTACTAAGGAGGTTAGGATAATGAAAGTAAGACCATCTGTTAAACCGATCTGCGAAAAGTGCAAAGTTATCCGTAGACGCGGTAAAGTCATGGTTATCTGTGAAAACCCTAAACATAAACAAAAACAAGGTTAATCTTGAAGGAGGTGCGCTAACTAATGGCACGTATTGCTGGTGTAGATATTCCACGTGAAAAGCGTGTAGTTATCTCTTTAACTTACATTTATGGTATTGGTAAAAATACTGCACAAAAAGTTCTTGCAGAAGCTGGTGTTTCTGAAAATACTCGTGTGCGTGATTTAACAGAAGACGAATTAAACAAAATCCGTGATATCATCGACAAACTAAAAGTTGAAGGTGACCTTCGCCGTGAAATTTCTCTTAACATTAAGCGTTTAATGGAGATCGGCTGCTACCGCGGATTACGTCATCGTCGTGGTTTACCGGTTCGTGGACAAAATACGAAAAACAACGCTCGTACACGCAAAGGTCCTCGTAAGACTGTTGCGAACAAGAAGAAGTAATCGGCAAAGGAGGTTAATTTAAATGGCACGTAAAACGAATACACGTAAACGTCGTGTTAAAAAGAATATTGAATCTGGTATTGCCCATATCCGTTCAACTTTTAACAATACTATCGTAACTATTACTGATGTTCATGGTAATGCAATTTCATGGTCTAGTGCTGGTGCGCTTGGATTTAAAGGTTCTCGTAAATCTACTCCATTCGCTGCGCAAATGGCTGCAGAAACTGCTGCTAAGACATCAATCGAACACGGAATGAAAACTTTAGAAGTTACAGTTAAAGGACCTGGTGCAGGTCGTGAGGCTGCTATTCGTGCTCTTCAAGCTGCAGGACTTGAAGTAACTGCAATCAAAGATGTTACTCCAGTTCCTCATAACGGATGCCGTCCACCAAAACGCCGTCGTGTTTAATTTTTCTGTATAGCATTTTGTATCCCTGTCTATAATGGATATGATACTAATTTTTTCCGTTTATACAGAAGATTTATTCCAGTTGTTGTGCACAAAACGGGAACGTATACATGGGGGAATTTCGGTTAGTCATTAACTAATCGAGGTTTCGACGTTTTGAAGGAGGGTTATTTGATGATCGAAATAGAAAAACCAAAAATCGAAACGGTTGAGATCAACGATGATGCCAAGTACGGGAAGTTCGTCGTAGAGCCACTTGAGCGTGGATATGGTACCACTTTGGGTAACTCCTTACGTCGTATCCTATTATCTTCACTCCCAGGTGCCGCTGTTACATCGATTCAGGTCGATGGGGTACTTCATGAGTTCTCAACAATTGAAGGCGTCGTAGAGGATGTAACATCCATCATTTTGAACATTAAAAAATTAGCTTTAAAAATCTACTCTGATGAAGAAAAAACACTTGAAATTGATGTGCAGGGTGAAGGTGCTGTAAAAGCGGGTAATATTACTCACGACAGCGATGTAGAGATTTTAAATCCAGATCTTCATATTGCAACATTATCTTCAAATGGACATCTTCGCATGCGTTTAACAGCTAAGCGTGGTCGTGGATATACTCCGGCTGACCAAAATAAGCGTGAGGACCAACCAATTGGTGTGATTCCGATCGACTCTATTTATACGCCAGTTGCTCGTGTGTCATATCAAGTAGAAAATACTCGTGTAGGTCAAATGACAAATTATGATAAGCTAACGCTAGATGTTTGGACAGATGGAAGCACTGGGCCAAAAGAAGCGATTGCTCTTGGTTCGAAGATTTTGACCGAGCATTTGAATATCTTTGTTGGTTTAACTGACGAAGCACAAAATGCTGAGATTATGATTGAAAAAGAAGAGGACCAAAAAGAAAAAGTCCTTGAAATGACAATCGAAGAACTTGATTTATCAGTTCGTTCATATAACTGCTTAAAGCGTGCGGGAATCAACACTGTTCAGGAATTAGCAAATAAGACTGAAGAAGATATGATGAAGGTACGTAACTTAGGCCGCAAATCACTTGAAGAAGTGAAAGCAAAACTAGAAGAGCTTGGATTAGGCTTACGCAAGGACGACTAAGTTGTTCCTGCAGCTAAATAATCCTGTTTAATGACTTCAACAAAGGAGGGAACCCTTCATGGCATACAGAAAGTTAGGACGCACAAGTGCACAGCGTAAAGCTATGCTACGTGATTTAACTACAGACTTAATTATCAATGAGCGCATTGAAACAACAGAAACTCGCGCGAAGGAACTTCGTGGGACTGTTGAAAAAATGATCACTTTAGGTAAACGTGGTGACTTACATGCTCGCCGTCAAGCTGCTTCTTACGTTCGTAATGAAGTTGCAAACGTAGAGTCAGGTCAAGATGCGCTACAAAAACTTTTCACTGATATCGCTCCTCGTTATGCAGAGCGCCAAGGTGGATACACTCGTATTATGAAACTTGGACCTCGCCGCGGTGACGGTGCGCCAATGGTTATCATCGAGTTAGTTTAATACCTTTTAACAGACAACAAGGGCGCTGGACAGTTTACATTCAAACTTGTTCTCTGCCCTTTTTCTGTAACCAAAGTAAATAGTATACGAACCAAGCCAAAAAGAGTGTTATGATGAGCGTGACCCAAATTCAATGGGCCCTTTAGGAAAAGTATTTTCTTCCTTGGAAAGATGACATACATCTTTTTCACGACTCGTCTAGCTCATGCACCTCCTCCCATTTCTTTTTTAAGAAATTTCGTTTATGTTAGCAGTGAACGCGTGTTTCTGCTAAGGGTCGAGGTGCAGGCTTTTTTTGTACGTTAAGAAAGTATAAAATTTTTTTAGAATTAAGTATAAGGGCAACTAGGCAATCGCCTGCGACTATCAGCTTGGCGCTAGCCAAGTTTTCTTTATATTCTAAGAGTCGAGAAGAGAGAGAGTAGCATAGACGAGAGGTGAATCTGTGATGAAAAAAGCAATCGTGTCCCTTAGGGATGTTTCTTTTAGTTATGAATCTCAGGAAAAGAATGCACTCAATCAAGTGAATATTGATATATATGAAGGTGAATGGTTAGCGATATGCGGACATAATGGTTCGGGTAAATCGACGATGGCTAAGCTGTTAAATGGTTTACAGTTCCCTCAGCACGGTGAAATTTCTGTTTGCGGGATCACATTAACCGAAGAGTCCATTTGGGATGTTCGCAAGAAATTGGGGATGGTCTTTCAAAATCCGGATAACCAGTTTGTTGGAACGACTGTACAGGATGATGTGGCTTTTGGTTTAGAAAACCATGGTATACCAAGGGATGAAATGGTCCTTAGGGTTCAAGACTCGTTGAAAAAGGTCAAAATGGATCATTTTCTCAATCAAGAGCCCCACCATCTATCCGGAGGTCAAAAGCAGCGTGTCGCGATTGCGGGAGTCCTTGCTTTAAGACCATCGATTATCATCTTAGACGAGGCAACATCCATGCTTGATCCCCGGGGAAGGGAAGAAGTCTTGGAAACGGTGCGCGAATTAAAAGCTGAAAAATCCCTTACGGTCATTTCGATTACACATGATTTAGAAGAGGCGGCTAAGGCAGATCGGATTATCGTTATGAACCAAGGTGAAGTATATCGCGAAGGAACACCTGAGCAAATTTTTGCGATGGATGAGGAGCTTGTTCGCTTAGGACTTGATATCCCTTTCTCTGTTAAAATGAGCAAGGCTTTCCGCCAAAAGGGATTTGATTTATCGAAGCACTATTTATCGGAAGAAGAGTTGGTGAATGAGTTATGGATATCTCGCTTAAAAATGTAGAGTACCGTTATCAAGCAAACACTCCGTTTGAGCGCTTGGCGATTAAGGATGTATGCATCGACATACCATCTGGCACCTATATGGCGTTAATCGGTCACACAGGATCTGGTAAGTCAACGGTTCTTCAGCATTTAAATGCGCTTCTTCAGCCAACTGAGGGTACAGTAGTGATTGGTGATCATGAGGTCATAGCGAAGCAAAAGAACCGTGATTTAAAGAAAATCCGCCAACGGGTAGGGATTGTTTTTCAATTTCCAGAGCATCAATTGTTTGAAGAAACGGTTGAAAAGGATATTATTTTTGGACCGATGAATTTTGGTGTGTCGGAATCGAAGGCTAAGGAACGGGCTCGGCATGCCCTAAGTCAGGTTGGCCTAAACGAGGAAATGTTACAAAAGTCGCCGTTTGACTTATCAGGTGGACAAATGCGTCGTGTGGCAATTGCCGGAGTTCTTGCAATGGAGCCGGATGTGATTGTTCTCGATGAGCCGACTGCTGGTTTAGATCCTCGTGGGCGTAAGGAAATTATGGATATGTTTTATCAGCTCCATAAGGAAAGAAACCTTTCAACTATATTAGTCACACACAGTATGGAGGATGCTGCAAAATATGCCGATCAAATTGTGATTATGCAGCAAGGCCAGGTTGTGAAACAGGGGACACCAGAAGAAATATTCTCCTCAGCAGAGGATTTGCTGCAAATGGGACTTGATGTTCCAGAGGTTGTCCGTTTTCAGTTAAAGCTCGAGGAACGAATGGGTATTAAGCTAGATAGAACCTATCTTTCAACTGAACAACTATCCTCTGCTGTGGCAGACTTGATAAGCAGAGGTGTTCGCGTATGATGGAGAAAATGATCTTCGGAAGATATGTTCCTGCCGATTCTTTGATTCACCGGTTGGATCCTCGGTCTAAATTAATGGTGATTTTCCTATTTGTTTGTATCATTTTCTTTGCAAATAATTGGATCACTTATGTACTTATTGGTATTTATACATTCCTTATGCTTGGATTATCCCGTATTCCCGTTCGTTTTTTGTATGCTGGCTTAAAACCGGTTATTTGGTTAGTCATCTTAACCTTACTATTACAGGTGTTTTTTACGAGAGAAGGAAGCTTGCTATATGAACTGGGTCCCATAAAGATTTACGAAGAAGGGGTTAGACAGGGGATTTTCATTTCATTGAGATTCTTTTTCTTAATCCTGATGACATCTTTGTTGACATTAACGACAACACCGATTGAGATAACAGATGGTTTGGAAACTCTTCTCAATCCATTGAAAAAGGTTCGCTTTCCGGTTCATGAAATGGCGTTAATGATGTCGATTTCTTTACGATTTATTCCGACGTTAATGCAGGAAACCGACAAGATTATGAAAGCCCAGATTGCTCGCGGAGTAGAGTTTGCCAGCGGGCCGATTAAAGAGCGAATTAAAGCGGTTATTCCTTTATTGATCCCATTGTTTGTCAGCTCTTTTAAACGGGCTGAAGAGCTTGCGGTGGCGATGGAAGCAAGGGGATATCGCGGCGGTGAAGGCAGGACTAAATTCCGCCAATTAAGCTGGCGTTTTGCGGATTCGCTCCAGCTAGTCATTCTTGCCATTTTAACAATACTATTAATCCTATTAAGGTCATAATGGAGCGAAACGATGCAGCGCTATAAATGCATAATTGCCTACGATGGAACGCGATTTTCTGGCTATCAAGTCCAGCCAAATAAGCGGACGGTTCAGAGCGATTTTGAAGCAGTATTATCAAAAATGCATAAAGGGGAGAATGTGAAAGTCTCTGCATCTGGAAGAACGGATGCAGGCGTTCATGCGAAAGGGCAGGTCATCCACTTTAATTCACCATTGCCTATTTCTGAGGATAAATGGGAGTTGGCACTTAATTCCTTGCTGCCTGATGATATTTCGGTTTTAAAAGTGGAAAAAGCCAGTGAGACTTTCCATGCACGATTTGATGCGAGCGGCAAGGAATATCGTTATTTTCTCTATCTATCAAGGAAAAGGGATCCCTTTCAACGAAATTTTGCTTATCATTTTCCTTATCCATTGGATATTGCCCTCATGAATAAGGCAAGCCAATATTTACTAGGGACACATGATTTTTCTAGTTTTTGTTCTGCAAAGACAGAAATTGAAGATAAGGTTCGGACAATAGAGGCGATTGAGATTCGACAAGAGGGACAGAGTTTGAGCTTCCGCTTTGTTGGTAACGGATTTTTATATAATATGGTTCGGATTTTGGTAGGGACTTTATTAGAAGTCGGATCAGGTGATCGTAAACCAGCTGAAATATTGGATATCCTAGAAAAAAAAGACCGTCGCTTTGCCGGTAAAACAGCACCAGCGAATGGTTTGTATCTTTGGGAAGTGTTTTATTAAGGCATTGGAGAGAATCGAAGCTTCATAAGGGTTATAATGCCCCGAAACGCGTAAAAGCTGGTACATGGTCATTATAAAGGGTTCATAATGCCCGAATATGTGTAAATAGCTGGAACATGGTCATTATAAAGGGTTCATAATGCCCGAATATGTGTAAATAGCTGGTACATGGTCATTATAAAGGGTTCATAATGCCCGAATATGTTTAAAAAGCTGGAACATGGTCATTATAAAGGGTTCATAATGCCCAATATGTTTAAAAAGCTGGAACATGGTCATTATAAAGGGTTTATAATGCCCGAATATGTGAAAAAGCTGAACATGGTCATTATAAAGGGTTCATAATGCCCGAATATGTTTAAAAAGCTGGAACATGGTCATTATAAAGGGTTCATAATGCCCGAATATGTTTAAAAAGCTGGAACATGGTCATTATAAAGGGTTTATAATGCCCGAATATGTGTAAATAGCGAATCCAAGGTCATTATAAAGTTTTTTATTAAAACAACCTAACCTGGTGTAACATCTTCTTGACATTTTGACCCAAGGTATTTATTATATTATATGTGCGTGTTTTTAATCCCACGATAAAGCCCCGGAAAGTCTTCATCGTGATTGAAAATATATGAAACGAAAATTGACCGCACAGCGGCATTAACGTTGATTCCCGGAACAGAATCGAACGGAGACTGCCGATGATGGTGCGAAAATAAATGGATTTAATTTAGGAGGGAAACTCATGCGTACAACGTTTATGGCTAACGCCAACAATATCGAGCGTAAATGGTACGTGATTGATGCTGAGGGCAAAACTCTTGGACGTCTTGCTTCTGAAGTAGCTTCAATCTTACGTGGTAAAAACAAACCAACTTTTACTCCACATGTTGACACTGGTGATCATGTGATCATTCTTAACGCTTCTAAAGTAGAATTAACAGGTAAAAAATTAACTGACAAGATCTACTACCGTCACACTATGCATCCAGGTGGTTTAAAGCAAAGAACTGCTCTTGAAATGCGTACGAACTATGCTGAGAAAATGATCGAGCTTGCTGTTAAAGGTATGCTTCCAAAGAATTCTCTTGGCCGTCAAATGTTCAAAAAATTACATGTATATGCTGGTGCTGAACATCCACACCAAGCACAACAACCTGAAGTTTACGAACTTCGCGGTTAATAAAGAGGGAGGGAATTAACTTGGCACAAGTTCAATATATTGGTACTGGTCGTCGTAAGAGCTCTGTCGCACGTGTGCGCTTAGTTCCAGGAACAGGTAAAATCGTAGTTAACGGACGTGACATCGAAGATTATATCCCATTTGAAGCTTTACGTGTGGTTGTTAACCAACCATTAGTAGCTACTGAAACAAAAGGCAGCTACGATGTTCTTGTAAACGTAAGCGGCGGTGGATACACTGGTCAAGCTGGCGCAATCCGCCACGGTATTGCTCGCGCATTACTTCAAGCTGACCCAGAATTCCGTCCAACATTAAAGCGCGCTGGATTATTAACTCGTGATGCACGTATGAAAGAACGTAAGAAATACGGTCTTAAAGGTGCTCGTCGTGCGCCTCAGTTCTCAAAGCGTTAATTTTTGCGAACGTACAAAGGCTCTCAACCATTTTGGTTGGGGGTCTTTTTTTGTACAGGAAAATATTATTGTAGACATAATAAAATAATCAGTGTATAGTATTTGCATACACACTTTAACGCTTAAAAGCGTTTTAGTGAAAAAGTAAATATTGTGCCTACAGTTTTAGTAGAGTTATCATTCGCAGCATAAAGAGACCAGTTGGAAGGTGGAAAACTGGGCAATGATAATATCGAATTACAGCTGTCTTGAACGGGCATTCTCATTGAGTGGGCAGGGATTATTCCTTGTCAAATAGGGTGGTACCGCGGAATCCTTTCGTCCCTAAAGACGAAGGGTCTTTTTGCGTTTATTTTTACGGATTATAGGGGGGATTTTTATGCTTCAAGATCAAAAAGTACTGCAAATCAAACCACTGGAAGCGGCTTTCATAACTGCCCTTTTACTAGGAGTGGTAGGATATTTAATTATCGCGATTAAAGTAGTTCCGCATATTGCTATCATGACAGGTATTGCTCTGTTATTCGTATACGGTGCAATTAAAAGGGTGAGTTTTAAGGATTTGGAAGCATCAATGGCGGATGGAGCTAAATCCGGAATAGCAGCTGTGATGATCTTCTTTTTCATCGGGATGCTAATCTCTAGCTGGATGGCGAGTGGAACGATTCCGACATTTATCTATTTAGCTGTAGATCTAGTTTCGGGTAAATTTTTCTACGCAATCGTTTTTGTTGCAACAGCTATTATCGGTCTTAGCATTGGGAGTTCTTTAACAACAGCGGCAACATTGGGAGTGGCTTTTGTTGGAGCCAGCAGCGCACTGGGCGTGTCACCTGTTATCACAGCAGGAGCAGTTGTTTCAGGGGCATTCTTTGGTGATAAAATGTCACCTCTATCCGATACGACAACCCTTGCTGCTAGCGTGGCTGGTGCCGATTTATTTGACCATATTAAAAACATGTCATGGACAACCATCCCGGCGTTTATTTTATCATTTTTTATTTATCTGCTGCTTTCACCAAGAGAAACAGCAGAAAGTCTTAAACAGATGGGACTAATTAAAGAGACCTTAACCGATTTAAATCTTGTCCATTGGTACTCACTTCTCCCATTGTTTGTCTTAGTCATACTGGCGCTAAAAAAGGTACCAGCCATTGCTGCACTTTCAGCGGGAACGGTTTCGGCACTTTTGATTTCTATTGGGATTAACGGCGGTATTGACACCAAAGGATTGTTTGAACTTCTTTATTCTGGTTATAAGTCCGACAGCGGTATAGATGAAGTGGACTCGATGCTGACACGTGGTGGGCTTGAGAGCATGATGTTCAGCATAAGTGTGATCTTGCTGGCATTAAGTATGGGAGGATTGCTTTTCCGGTTAGGGATTATTCCTGCGCTATTATCACTTGTAGAAAAACTATTAACTCGCGTCTCCTTATTAATCAGTTCCACGGCAGGAATGGCCATTGCGGTTAACTTTATTCTTGGAGAGCAATACTTATCGATCTTGCTGCCTGGTAATGCCTTTAAAGACCACTTCAAAAAGGCTGGTTTGGAGCCAAAGCATCTATCACGGGTATTAGAGGATGCGGGAACGGTCGTAAATCCTATTGTGCCATGGAGTGTCTGTGGGGTATTTTTATCTTCAGTCCTTGGAGTATCTGTTCTAGATTACGCTCCATTTGCGTTATTTTGCTTACTATCACCATTGATTACTGTCTTTTTTGGCATTACGGGCATTTCTCTACCGAAAAATAAACAATCTGCACAGTCGATTCCTCCTTTTTCGAAGGGAGCATGATTCATTTCTCATTGACTCACAACTATTCTGGTTGAGGTTCCTTTATTGAATAATTTGTTGAAAAATTTACGATAAAAATTGGCAATGGAAAACGATTAGGACTTTGCATTTCTTTGCTTTATGGGATGAAGAATAGTTCTAAGAGGTGAAAAGCATTGAATGTTATCACAACCTTTAAAGAAAAGCGGCGCGATAAACAAATAAAATATGAGCGCTCCGTCCTTAAGGAACTATCAGTTAAAACATTAAAAGAACGAGTACAGCATTATTTTGGCTCATCAAATATTGCTTCGAGCTTTATTATGAATTCTGGAATAGAAGAAGCGTGTTATGATGTTGCCCTTGAAGCGTATTTGCTAGGGGCAAAATTTAGTAAATTTGGCTATTACGGAGAATCCCTTGAAGATGCAAGAAAACGTTGTTTCCGAGAAGAGAAACATTTAATCGATACTCTCTATAACTTTCTACTTTATTGGGGAAGCGGCAGTGAAGGCATCATGAGCGAATCTCTCTACTACTCCTGTGAGGGTTATATTGATGTATGGTGGAGAGAAGGATTTGATAAAGGGCAGCGGCGTCATAAACTTCGCCTTCACTAACCAAAAAGTTCTAAACTTCCCCCTTGTCCCATATAGTTAATTGAACAGGGACGAGCGGGAAGGAATGATGGGGTTGTCGAGGAAAAGAGTAAAAGTCATTGTTTTTTCTGTGGGTTTATTACTTTTATTTCTTATTTTGCAATACGATTTTATCAAAGAAGATACATGGGGGGAGAACTGGAATCTTCCTTTGTCTGGGAAAATCATCTTGCTTGATCCAGGTCACGGTGGACCAGATGGCGGAGCAGGAACGAAACATGCTCTCGAGAAAGATATTGCCCTTGATATTTCCTTAAAAGTCAGGGATTATTTACAGGAGCAAGGTGCCCTAGTGTTGATGACAAGAGAGACCGATAAAGATTTAGCGGATGATGATACTAGAGGGTATAGCCGCCGCAAGGTAGAGGACTTGAAAAAAAGATTAAAGATGATCAACAACACGGACAATGATCTCTTTGTCAGCATACATCTAAATGCAATCCCATCCTCGAGGTGGAGCGGCGCCCAAACCTTTTATGCACCTCAATTTAAGGAAAATGCTAAAGCGGCAAAATTTATTCAGGATGAACTTCGGGTAAATTTAGAAAATACAACAAGAAAAGCAAAACCCATTAATCAAGTTTATATATTAAAGCATGCAAAGAAGCCTGGAGTGCTGGTAGAGGTAGGATTCCTTTCCAATCCAACAGAGAGAGAACAATTGAAAAAGGAAGCTTATCAAGAGAAAGTAGCCGCCTCCATCTATCAGGGAATCAACCGCTATTTTACAAATGAGAAAGAATTAATAGAAGAGGAATAATGAAGGTGGAAACACCTTCTATTTTTTTCGCCAGTCTGTGGGTTATCTTTAATAGTGATTCAGATAACTGATTCTGATTGGGAATATGGTATACTTGAACTTGGAAACGAATTCATTAGGTGAGGTGTTTTTAGCATGTTGACAGAAGTGAAAGTTCGTGAAGTAATAGGGAGTTTAAAAGAACCATTTTTACATAAATCATTAGCAGAATTAAATGCTATTGAAGAAGTTAAGATTAAAGAGGAAAAAGGCCATGTCAGTGTCAAGGTACAAATCGCTAGAACAGGAACTTCCGAACAATTACAGCTGCAAACACAGATTGTGAATTTACTAAAAGAAGCGGGAGCTCAAACAGTCGGGATCCGTTTCAATGAATTACCGGAGTCTGTGTTAGCGGCTCATCGTCAAGCAGCAGGTGGAACAGAGGATAAAGGATTACTTTCTCCAGTAAGTAATACAACCTTTATTGCCATTGCGAGCGGTAAGGGCGGAGTAGGGAAATCGACGGTGTCTGTTAACCTTGCAGTAGCATTAGCACGCTTAGGAAAAAAGGTTGGCCTAGTGGATGCCGATATCTATGGTTTTAGTGTTCCTGACATGATGGGAATTACGAAAAGACCGGTAGTAAGAGGAGAAAAAATCCTTCCAGTTGAGCGTTTTGGTGTGAAGGTCATTTCAATGGGCTTCTTTGTGGAAGACAATTCTCCAATCATTTGGCGTGGTCCAATGTTAGGGAAAATGCTTAACAGCTTTTTTAATGAAGTAGAGTGGGGAGATATCGACTATTTACTTCTAGACCTGCCGCCAGGAACAGGGGATGTAGCCTTAGATGTTCATTCGATGCTGCCAGCATGTAAAGAAGTGATTGTTACAACACCACATCCGACAGCTGCTTTTGTCGCTGCTCGTGCTGGGGCAATGGCGCTTAGAACCGATCATGAAATCCTTGGAATTATTGAAAATATGGCTTATTTTGAAAGTAAGCTTACCGGTGAAAAAGAATACGTATTTGGCAAAGGCGGCGGTGATAAATTAGCCGAAGAATTAAACTCAGAGGTTCTAGGCCGCTTGCCATTAAATCAGCCAGATTGGAATGAGGAAGATTTCGCACCGTCTGTTTATCAGGAAGATCACCAATTAGGAAAGATCTATCTCGATATTGCTGAAAAAATGGTTGGTCTGCTAAATAAATAATGAATAGGAAAAGCCTCTTCAAACTGAACTGAAGAGGCTTTTTTCTTATTAGATGATAGCTTACCCAATGCTTTGTTACTGGCCTTCTTCGCTCTTTTCACCTTCAGAGCTTTTTTCAGTTTCCTTGGTTTTGGTTTCTTCAGCGGCCTTTAGGAGTAATTCCTCCATTTTTGCTTTGAATAGCGGACTTTCTAAAGTTTCTGAGATGACCTTTTGCAAGTGTTCGCGGTACTCCTTACTCTTAAGGGCATCTGCCATTTCCTTCTGAATTTCAGGCTCTTTAAAAACCTCAATCATCATGCCTCTATACTCTGGATCATTCATTAAAGCTTTTAGTAGTGCTTCATTTTCGGATCTCATGCTTTTTGCTACACCTTTGGCGAATTCTGTATCGTTAAAGGTTTTTTTCCAAAACTCGGTTGCCTGCTCGGAAGTAAGGGTTTGTTGAATCGTATCGGCAACTACCTGTTGGTCCATTACCAACTTTTCTTTCATTTTGTCATCGGACATTACTTCTTGAATGGCCTTCTTACCATCATCGGTTTTTAAAATATCGACAACCATTTTTTTCGTTTCTTCATAATCTACTTGCCCTCCGCTGCCTGATTCAGCAGGAGAACAACTGCTTAGGAAGACGATGATGAGTAAGAGGAGCATGTGGATTTTCCCTTTCATAATATAAGCTCCTTTCACATAAGAATCCTTAAGATTTAGGATGAAGAAAAATGCCCTAGATTATGCGTGAAGAAATTGAAAATATGGATTTTTCATAAATGGATTGGTACAATCAGTATGGAATTTATTTTTGTACGATGGAGGAAATAAGTGTGACAAGTCGTATTTGGGTAAGACTGTTTATGACCACTTTATTCATTGGTGGGATTACTACTGCGTTATTTGGTTTTATTGTTCGCTGGAATGAATTTCAGCATTATTTTACGGACTTTCAGGTCATCGATATTTTATCAACAACTGTTTGGTTAATTTTTATGGGCTTTCTATTCAGTGTAGTTAGTCAAATGGGATTTTTCGCCTACCTCACCGTTCATCGTTTCGGCTTAGGAATCTTTAAGTCAGTGTCCCTCTGGAATGGCGTTCAAGTCGTGTTAATCTTGTTTGTTTTATTTGATCTCGTATATTTGCGCTATGAAACCTTTGCAAAAGCAGGAGAAAATCTCTTTTCTTATATTGGTCTAGCGGCCATATTACTTATTGTCTCTGTGATTACAGCCTGGTTTAAAGCAAAACAGACAAATCGAGAGGCATTTATCCCGGCACTATTCTTCATGATTGTGGTCACGGTTATTGAATGGTACCCTGTTTTACGGGTAAATGAAAAAAGCTGGTTGTATCTCATGCTGTTCTCACTATTAGCATGTAACGCATACCAACTATTAATTCTCCATAAATTAAATACACAATCACAGCAGGAAAGACAAAAATTTGCTGCGGATTCTCCTAAGTCGGTTAACAAGAAAAACAAAGCAGGAAAAATGAACAAAAAACCGTCCATTTAATATGGGCGGTTTTTTTGTTTTCTTTATTGTATTTCTTTACTCTCAACATTTCCGTTAGCAATCATTTCGGAAACAGATATAGGCTTTAATCCTTTAGCGCGAAGCTCAGCTAGGATTTGTGGCAATGCATTTGCTGTTTGTTTAGCTGCATCAGAAGCATGGAGAAGAATAATATCCCCTTTATCAGCCTTTTTCACATTCTCCACAATTTTGTTAACGCCAGGATTCGTCCAATCCTTTGAATCCACGCTCCAATGGACCATGGAGTAGCCGTAGCGCTCGGCAATTTTTAATGCACGCTCATCAAAATGTCCAGTTGGTGCCCGCATGAGCTTAATATCTTTAATATTTAACTTTCTAAAGGCTTCTTTCGCTTTCGCAATATCCTTGCCGATTTTCATATCTTCCAATTCTGTGTAATCCTCATAGTTATAACCGAGGATCCCAATTTCAAATCCTTCTTTTGCAATTCGATTAACAATGTCCGGATGTCTCTCTGCCCAGGAACCAGCTAAGAAGAAGGTTGCTGATTTTACATTTTCTTTCTGTAAAACATCCAAAATAGGTTCTGCCTTTTCGTCTCCCCAGCCGATATTAAAGGTTAAGGCGACGTCTTTTTCACCACGATAGACAGCTTTTGGTCCATCCTTGGTGGAAAAGACCGGAGATAACGAAACGTTTCCGATAAACAAAAATAATGCAGTAAAAAATGCGGCAATGAGAACCAATAAAACTTGTTTGACTGATTTTCCACTGAATACTAAAAAGAAATTCATTCTACCACCTCGTCCAATACCTTCCTTGTCTCATACTTATGTCTGGTTTTTTAATAATATGATTAAGAAATCGTATTATAAAAATAACTAAAATGGAAAAGACTACTATAACTAGATAATTCAAGAGGTGATTCAATGTTAGGACTTCTTATTAACGCAAGAGAGGTAAAGGAAATGGAATACTTAATAAAACGTGAAATGGATGAAATCTTATTTGACTTAAAAGACGAGCGAATTGATCATATTGTAAAAAGAGCCATGGAGGAGCGCTATAAGATATTGTTTACCTTATTTAGAAGGGTTGCTTCACCAAATGAATGCTTAAAATATATGAGGAAAGATAAAAGAGGTAGAAAAAAAGATGATTTTTTTTATAAACGCAGTTGACTTTTAGTTGTTATCTTGTTATATTAATAAACGTCGCTGCTGAAGTACATCAACAAGTTAAAAAAGTTGTTGACATTACAAAGTAGAGATGATATATTAATAAAGTCGCCTCTCGGCGATACAAAGAAATTGATCTTTGAAAACTAAACAAACAAAAACGTCAACAAACAATAATATTTTTAGTTTCTACTATAGAAACTAAGCCAACGTAACTTTATGAGCTATATCAACTTTCTTGGAGAGTTTGATCC
>NZ_JBSLYA010000017.1:0-52101 GCF_053749995.1 Neobacillus sp. K501
AAGAAAATAGTCTGGTAGCAATAGCGAGAAGGTCACACCCGTTCCCATACCGAACACGGAAGTTAAGCTTCTCAGCGCCGATGGTAGTTGGGACTTTGTCCCTGTGAGAGTAGGACGTTGCCAGGCTGTTTTATTTTAAAAAGTGTGCATAAATTATTTTTAATTACATATACTAATTTAGTACACACACATAATATTGTCGCGGGGTGGAGCACGTTCGAATAAACTTCTTCGAATTATCTACAGCGCACCGATTGAGCCACTACTTGAATAAGCCTTCTGAAATCGGGGCGGTCATTCAAACTAAGGGTATGATCAAAATTATATATTTTTTATTGTCGCGGGGTGGAGCAGTCTGGTAGCTCGTCGGGCTCATAACCCGAAGGTCGCAGGTTCAAATCCTGTCCCCGCAATAATCCATTATTTAAAAACAGTGGTCCCGTGGTGTAGCGGTTAACATGCCTGCCTGTCACGCAGGAGATCGCCGGTTCGATCCCGGTCGGGACCGCCATTTAATAGTTTGATTGAATGACGAAACAAAGTTTCGTTTTTTTTATGTCTTTTTTGCTGAAAATAAATTTTTTAGGTAAAATACATAGTAAATATGCATCCTTAGGAGACATCCTAAGGTTTTTTTGTACATAAATAAGGTAAAATGGTTAATGGAAAGTAATGTTATAGTAAAAAGGTGATTGGATGAATCAATTTGAATTAAATACAACCGATCCAAATGAAACCTCCGAGTTTGCTGCGCGGCTAGCTAGGTTTTTACAGCCTGGAGATGTTCTTGCATTAGAAGGAGATTTAGGTGCAGGTAAAACTACTTTTACCAAAGGGCTGGCAAAGGGATTGGATATTAAGAAAATAGTAAATAGTCCTACTTTTACGATCATAAAAGAATATAGGGGCAGATTGCCTTTGTACCATATGGATGTATATCGTGTTGCCGATGCTTTTGAAGATTTAGGCTTTGATGAGTACTTTGAAGGTGATGGAGTCACGGTGGTGGAATGGGCTCATTTAATCGAAGAGCAGCTCCCAGCGGAAATGCTGACGATTTATTTGTATCATGAAGAACATGATAAGCGAAGAATGGTCCTTGTTCCAAAGGGAAAAAGATATGAGCAATTATGTAAGGAGATTTTTTCAAATGACGATATTAGCCATTGATACCTCCAATTATGCATTAGGGGTAGCGCTTGTAGAAGAGAACCAGGTTCTTGGTGAATATATAACAAACCTAAAAAAGAACCATTCAGTAAGAATCATGCCGGCAATCCAGACGTTAATGAAGGATTGTGAAAGGGTGCCAGCAGATTTAACAAAGATTGTTGTGGCAAAAGGACCAGGGTCTTATACTGGTGTAAGAATTGGTGTGACAATAGCAAAAACCTTGGCTTGGTCATTAAAGCTGCCGCTCGTGGGTGTTTCCAGTCTTGAAATCTTAGCTTCAGGAACAGGCCGTTACTTTGATGGCTATGTTTCACCGCTATTTGATGCAAGAAGAGGACAAGTCTACACTGGTTTATATCACTATGAAAGTGGTGCATTCAAAACGGTTAAGGAAGACAGGCTGTTCATGTTGGTCGATTGGGCTGCTGAATTAAAGGAGACGGCTAAGCCGATTCTCTTTGTCGGCAATGATTTGCCACTCCATCAAGAGAATATAGAAGAAATATTAGGTTCTCAGGCTGTTTTTGCAGCAATTACAGAATATAATCCCCGCCCCTCAGAGCTTGCCTTTCTAGGTAAGAATAAACCAGAGGAAGACATTCATTCGTTTGTTCCTAATTATATTCGCCTAGCAGAAGCCGAGGCGAAGTGGTTGGAGGCAAAGGGGAAAATTTTAAATGGATAGGATTCGAGAGATATGGTAGATTCTTTTGTTTTTCGTTATATGAAGGAAGAGGATATCGATCAGATTCTTGAGGTTGAACATGCTTCATTTACGACACCATGGAGTCGTGATGCTTTCTATAACGAAATTTTCAATAATAAATTTGCAGTTTATTTGGTATTAGAAGAAAATGAAAAAATTATTGGCTATTGCGGGGCTTGGATTGTCATTGATGAGGCGCATGTAACGAATGTTGCCGTTCTGCCTGAATATAGAGGTAAGAAGCTAGGGGAAGCCCTGCTGCGAAAAATGATGACAGTAGCAGTCGATTTGGGGGCTAGGAGCATGACGCTTGAAGTCCGTGTGACAAACCATGTCGCACAATCGCTTTATCGCAAATTAGGTTTCCAAAATGGCGGCATTCGGAAAAATTATTATTCTGATAATCAGGAAGATGCGCTAGTGATGTGGGTGAATTTATGAAAAAAGATCAATGGATATTAGGAATTGAAACGAGCTGTGATGAGACGGCTGTGGCCATCATAAAAAATGGACGGGAAATAGCGGCGAATGTCGTAGCATCCCAAATTGAAAGTCATAAGCGCTTTGGGGGAGTTGTTCCAGAGATCGCATCTCGGCACCATGTTGAACAAATTACGCTTGTAATCGAAGAGGCATTAAATCAAGCGAGTCTAACGTTTGCTGATTTAGATGCGATTGCCGTAACGGAAGGTCCTGGTTTAGTAGGAGCGCTGTTAATCGGTGTGAATGCTGCGAAAGCATTGGCATTTGCGCATAATCTTCCTCTTGTCCCTGTCCATCATATTGCGGGTCATATTTATGCGAATAGATTGGTGACAGAAATGAAATTTCCCCTGTTATCCTTGGTGGTTTCTGGTGGACACACTGAGCTTGTCTATATGAAGGAACAAGGCCACTTTGAGGTCATTGGAGAGACGAGAGATGACGCCGCTGGTGAAGCCTATGACAAGGTAGCAAGGACATTAAATCTGCCGTATCCTGGTGGTCCGCATATTGATCGCTTAGCGGCTGAGGGCAGTGCAACTCTTAATTTGCCTAGAGCATGGCTGGAGGAAGGCTCCTATGATTTTAGTTTTAGCGGCTTAAAATCAGCGGTTATTAACACTGTCCACAATGCAGAGCAGCGAGGCGAAACAATCGCACCTGAAGATCTTGCAGCAAGCTTCCAAGAAAGTGTGATCGAAGTATTAGTGAAGAAAACAGAGAGAGCAACGGCAGAGTATGGTGTAAAACAGGTTTTACTCGCTGGTGGAGTTGCCGCGAATAAGGGGCTGAGGGCCGCGTTGGAGCAGGCTTTTTCAGAAAAGGATGGAATTGAGTTAGTGATTCCGCCGTTATCGTTATGTACAGATAACGCGGCAATGATTGCAGCAGCTGGCAGTATCATGTTTGAAAAAGGCATTCGTGCGGAACTTTCATTAAATGCCAACCCTGGTTTGGATATTGAATTGTATAATGTATAGTCCTTCTTTAATAGAAGGGCTTTTTTGACTCTATGTGCCCGCACTGAGTTAGAAAAAATGGTTGATAATGCCCGAGTCGGTGATGGATCGGTAAGAAAGGTAATTATAAAGGGTTGATAATGCCCGAGCCGGTGATGGATCGGTGAGAATGGTAATTATAAAGGGTTGATAATGCCCAAGCTGGTGATGATCAGTGTGAAGGGTAATTATAAAAAATGAGATTTGGTCACGTAAAACATAGTATATAAAGTTTTTCCGACATTTTTATGTGGATAACTTTTTTCTGAGAATTGTGCATAGCATGAATAATGTGGATAACCAATGTTATTTCTGTTGATAATGTGGATAAGTGAGCGGTTTTTTGTGGACAATGTGGAAAAGTGTGAATTAGCCTGAAAAAATCAGATTTAATATGTGAATAACCTTGTGGAAAAGCGAAAATCAAGCTCGATTTGTAGCGAATTCCGGTAAATTTTGTCGAAAAACATACGAAATCCAGGAAAAAGAGCTTGGAATAAATTCTCCAAGCCCTGCACTTCTATCTATTCAGCTAATTCAGCCCAGTCCTCCATTAACTGTTCCAGTTCAGCTTTTGCCTTTTCATTTTTTAAATTAATTTCTAAAACCTTTTCGTGATCTTGGAAAATCTCTGGCTCACAAAGCTGTTCCTCATAACCTTGGATCTGTTCCTCTAACTCTTCAATCCGCAACTCTATTTCTTCTAATTTCCGTTTGCGCTGCCGTTCAAGCTTTTTACTTTCCTTATCCTGTTGATAACTATTTTTCTCAGGAGATTCTGCATTAGCTTTCTTGCTTACCGTAGCAGCCTCTAATGCTAGAAGTTCTTCCTGCTCAAGTGTTTTTTCAACATAATAATCGTAGTCTCCAAGGAACTCCGTGCTGCCGTTACCGCTTAATTCTACAACCTTTGTCGCAATCCGATTAATGAAGTAACGGTCATGAGAGACGAATAAAATCGTTCCAGGATAATCGATCAGCGCATTTTCGAGTACTTCCTTGCTATCAAGGTCCAGATGGTTAGTAGGCTCGTCCAAAATCAAGACATTGGCTTTCTCCAACATCAGCTTCGCGAGTGCAAGTCGGGCTTTTTCACCACCGCTTAAGGTAGAAACGATTTTTAACACATCGTCACCAGAGAAGAGGAAATTTCCTAATACAGTCCGGATTTCCTTTTCGTTTTTTAAAGGATACTCATCCCAAAGTTCGTTCAATACACGCTTATTGGAGGTCAACTCCGCCTGCTCCTGATCGTAGTAACCAATATTGAGGTTGGTGCCATATAAGACATTGCCACTTAAGGCCGGGAGCTTTTTGATAATCGTTTTTAATAATGTCGACTTGCCAATGCCATTCGGACCTACTAAAGCAATACTATCGCCTCTGTAGACACGGAAGGAAATATCATCTGAAATTTTCTCGCCATCATAGCCAATCGCAAGGGAGTCAACGGTCAGAACATCATTTCCGCTTTGCTTTTCGATTTCAAATGAGAACGTTGCCGATTTTTCGTCACCTAACGGGCGATCCATAAGTTCCATTTTGTCGAGTTTTTTACGGCGGCTTTGAGCCCTTTTGGTTGTGGAGGCTCGTGCAAGGTTTCGCTGGATGAAGTCTTGAAGGGCTGCGACTTCCTGCTGCTGCCGCTCAAAAAGCTTCATATCCCGCTCATAATTGGCTGCCTTTTGATCCAGATAAGAGCTGTAGTTGCCGATGAATTTCTGAATTTGCTTACGAGAAACCTCATATACCTGTGTAACGACTTTATCTAAAAAGTAACGGTCATGGGATACGATCAAGATGGCTCCATCATAACCTTGTAAGTATTGCTCAAGCCAGGAAAGAGTATCAATATCTAGATGGTTCGTCGGCTCATCGAGGATTAAAATATCCGGCTTGGTTAACAGTAATTTCCCTAACGCCAGACGTGTTTTCTGACCACCACTTAGACTTGAAATCATCACCGAACTATCAGGGAAATTTAAACCATGTAAGATCGAGCGGATATCGGCCTCGTATTGATAGCCGCCTTGATCTTTAAACTGGATCTGAAGCTGGTCGTATTCCTTTAAGATCTTTTCATAGCTGCCACTGTCCTCGAAAGCGGAAGGGTCTGACATTCGTTCTTCGAGCTTTCTTAGTGATTTTTCCATGGACCTAAGGGATTCGAACACCGTCAACATTTCGTCCCAAATAGACAAATTCGATTCTAGGCCCGTATTCTGTGCTAAATAACCGATCGTGACTTCCTTCGGTTTAATAATTTCTCCGCCATCATGGGACAGGTGTCCGGCGATAATTTTTAATAGCGTTGACTTGCCCGCCCCGTTCCTTCCAACAAGGGCTACACGGTCACGGGTTTGTAATTCAAGTTTTATATTCGATAAAATAAGGTCAGCACCATAATATTTCTGTAATTGATTAACTTGTAATAATATCATTGAAATTCACCTCTATTACTTAAAATTAGTGTACCTTATTCCTACAGTTGCGGCAATAAAGGTCTATATGGTCATAGGTTTCTCCTGAAAAAACAGATAATTTATCGTAATTCGTTCAAAGTTTCACAGACAAATGGATAAAAATAGTGTATCATCTTTTTATTGGAGGATTAATTGTATGGCAGAGTTTACGCATTTTAACGAAGAAGGAAGAGCAAAGATGGTTGATGTTAGTGATAAACCAGAGACAGCACGGACGGCGCTTGCTCATTCCAGCATTGTTGTTAGTAAAGAAATCTATGAAAAAATCACAAATAATGAAATGAAAAAAGGCGATGTTCTTGCTGTCGCGCAGGTTGCCGCGGTATTGGCAGCGAAAAAAACATGGGATATCATTCCGATGTGCCATCCGATTCCGTTGACGGGTGTCAATGTAACCTTTGCTTGGGAACAGGAACAGACGGAAGCGTATCGCCTAAATATTCAAGCAGCAGTAAAAACAAAAGGGAATACAGGTGTTGAAATGGAAGCGCTAACAGCGGCATCTGCCTGTGCGTTAACCATTTATGATATGTGTAAAGCAGTAGATAAGGGTATGGTGATTGGATCAACTTATCTAGTGGAAAAAACCGGAGGGAAAAACGGAGATTTCCTAAGAACCGAACCGGTTAAATAAAGAACAAAGGGTGTGGAGATTATGAGTAACGATACGATGAAAATACCACAAGCGACAGCAAAGCGACTTCCCTTATATTATCGATTTCTAAAGAATCTTCATTCTTCCGGCAAACAAAGGGTTTCCTCGGCGGAATTAAGTGAGGCCGTGAAAGTGGATTCTGCAACCATTCGCCGGGACTTTTCCTATTTTGGTGCCTTAGGGAAAAAGGGTTACGGCTACAATGTGAATTATCTTCTTACATTTTTCAGAAAAACATTAGATCAGGATGAATTAACAAAAGTGGCGTTGATTGGGGTGGGTAACCTCGGAACCGCTTTTCTTAATTACAATTTTTTGAAAAATAATAATACAAAAATTGCCTGTGCCTTTGATGTGGACACAGAAAAAATGGGTACGACGATCGGCGATGTCCCAGTCTACCATATGGATGACTTGGATGAATATTTGGCGAAAGAGGAAATTCCGGTGGCGATTCTGACGGTACCTGCACCGGTCGCGCAAATGATAACTGACCGGCTGGTAAAAGCAAATGTGAAAGGAATCTTGAATTTTACTCCAGCGAGATTAAATGTCCCGTCATCGATTCGTGTCCATCACATTGATCTAGCGGTAGAACTGCAATCTCTCGTCTACTTCTTAAAGCACTATCCAACGGCTGAGGAAGTGGAATAAAGTGAAACTTCAATCAGTGGGGGTTTTACTGCCCGTTAATGCGGGATAAATAACGATGACTTTAGGCTCTTCTCTAAAAGGGAAGAGTTTTTTCATTTCCACAACTTTACAACGTAACAGTGTTATGTTACATTGTTGTTAGAAGGGAGTTTTACAAAATGAGCGAGGAGTTAATTTCGAAAAAGGATTTATTAGAAGCGGCCGGAATTTCGTACGGACAGTTATACCGTTGGAAACGTAAAGACCTTATTCCTGAAGAATGGTTTGTACGGAAATCAACGTTTACGGGTCAGGAAACCTTCTTTCCAAAAGCAAAAATTTTAGAAAGAATAGAAAAAATCCAAACAATGAAAGAGAATTTGTCCTTAGATGAACTTGCAGATATGTTTTCACCCAATTTGTCAAATTTAACATTAGAGTCAAGCGAAATCATAAAACGTAACATTGTTTCTCAAGTTGTAATGGATTTATATTTAGATCTCGAAAAAAGCGGACCACGTTTTAATTTATCAAGGATGCTGGAGATTTATGTATTAGAAAAGCTGCTTCAATCAGGCGAAATTAGTTTGGATGAAGGGAAGATGCTGCTGCAAGTATTAATCCCCAACAGGCAGGAGATTAAGCAGAAACATTGTGAAGTGGTGATTACGAGAAAGCTTGGGGTATCTTCTTGTCTATTGTTAATCAATCCAGAGGGGTTCCGATGTGAACCTGGTACCAAAACGGTTGCACACCTCTCGTTGATGGCATGTATGGAGGAAATAAAAGCGAAATTACTATAAAGGAGCAGAAATATGGATTCGAAAATCAGGAGAGATTTGGTGATCAATGGTTTTGGGTCTTCCAACGGCGGAGAGTTCGATCGAGTGAAATTAAATGGAAAAGGGACCGTTAATAACGATATAGTATGTACGGAATTTGATTGCAACGGTTCTGGGGTTGTCAATGGGAATGTATTTGCACAAGCAGGCAAAATTAACGGAAACGGGAAAATTAACGGGAATTTTGAGGGTGAGTCCCTAAAGGTTGATGGAACAGCTAAAATCGCGAATAGCCTCTATGTTAAGAAACTAAAAGTAGCCGGAAAAGCAACTGTGGGCGGGAAAATTAAAAGTGATGAAATAGGTATCCATGGCCGGTTAACCGTAGAAGGAGATTGCGAAGCAGAAACGTTTAAGGCGGAATCACAATTTACAATCAGTGGTCTTTTGAATGCGGAAAAAATCGACATAAAACTTTTTGGGGATTGTAAAGCGAAAGAAATCGGTGGTCATACGATTGTGATTAAACAAAAAGCTTCGCTATTGGGACTATTTAAATCGATCCTGCCAACCCAGTTAGAGACGGAATTGATTGAAGGCGATCGAATTGAAATTGAAAACACCAAGGCGGAAATAGTCCGAGGAAACCATGTTTTGATCGGTGCTAATTGTACGATTGATGTCGTGGAATACTCTGGGGAGTTTTCGATCGATAAAACGGCAATCGTGAAAGAAATCAGAGAAGTGTAAGGGGGGAAAGGAATGAGTAAAGGTCAAAATCTTACGATCAATGGATCTGGGGATTATCCTGGTGGGCATTATGACAAAATCACTATCAGGGGAGACGGAAATATAATAACCGATGTGGACTGTGATGTCCTTAAGGTATATGGCACTTGTGAAGCACTAGAAAATGTTAAAACGGGGTCCGTAAAAGTGTTTGGCGAAGCAGAAGTCAAAGGGAATATGACTGCAAATGATATGTTGATCATGGGCAATATGATGATCGGCGGCACGTCAGAATTAAAGAAAATAAAGATTCTTGGCACGCTCGACAGCGGTGAGGACTTATCAGGGGATGAGGCTGATATTAAGGGTAGCCTCTCGGTTAAGGGAGATGTGGAATATGAGAACTTTGTTCTAAATGGCGGTATGGAGGTAAAAGGTCTGCTTAACGCCGATAAGATAAAAATTGTCCTCCGCTTTGGTGAAAGTATCGCAGAGGAAATCGGTGGCGGGAAAATCACCATAAAAAGAAAATCTGCCTTTCTCCCATTTGGGGATCATGATGCTTCCCTTTTTGTAAAAGTAATTGAGGGTGATGAGATTTTTTTGGAAAATACGAAAGCAGCAGTTGTCAGAGGCAACAATGTCAAGATAGGGTATGGCTGCCATATCGATTTAGTTGAATATACCAAGGATTTTACGCAAGAAGGATCAGCCATTGTAAAAATATCGAATAAAAGATGAGGAGAATGGGATGGTTACGAAGGAGAGTAAATTAGGTTTGGTGGTTGCTGCCCTGTTACTAGGAATACTGATGGCCTCAATGGATAACACGATTGTTGTAACGGCGATGGGGACGATTGTCGGGGATCTTGGCGGCCTCGAAAGCTTTGTCTGGGTTGTTTCCGCTTATATGGTAGCGGAGATGGCTGGAATGCCGATTTTTGGGAAGTTATCTGATATGTACGGACGGAAAAGGTTCTTTATTTTTGGATTAATCTTGTTCATGGTTGGGTCAGCATTATGTGGAACTGCAGAAAATATCACGCAGTTAAGTATATATCGAGCGATACAAGGTGTTGGCGGCGGGGCGCTCGTACCCATTGCTTTTACGATTATGTTTGACTTATTTCCACCTGAAAAACGAGGTAAAATGGGTGGAATGTTTGGAGCGGTTTTTGGATTGTCGAGTATTTTTGGGCCATTACTTGGAGCGTTTATTACCGATCATATCAGCTGGCACTGGATATTTTATATTAACATGCCGCTGGGAATTATTTCGCTCATTTTCATTGTCATTGCCTATAAAGAATCACCGATTCACAAAAAGCAGTCCATCGATTGGTGGGGAGCGGTTACGTTAGTCGGGGCTGTTGTCTGTCTGATGTTTGCACTTGAGCTGGGCGGTCAGAAATATGACTGGGATTCTGGCATTATTATGAGCTTATTCGCGGGATTTGCTTTGCTTTTTATTATCTTTCTGTATGTTGAAACGAAGGCAAGTGATCCGATCATCTCCTTTGTCATGTTTAAAAATAAGTTATTTGCCGGAAGCACCCTGGTTGGACTATTCTATGGTGCGGCGTTTATGGCAGGTACCGTTTATATACCGATTTTTGTACAGGGCGTTTATGGCGGAACGGCAACCAATTCAGGGCTGATTTTATTACCAATGATGGTTGGGTCGGTAATTACCGCTCAAGTCGGAGGATTCCTGACAACAAAGATGAGCTATCGAAACATTATGTTTATTTCAGCGATTATCTTAATCGCTGGCTTCCTATTATTAAGCACGATTACACCTGAAACTAGCAGAGCTGTTTTAACCATTTACATGGTGGTCATTGGCTTAGGGGTCGGTTTTTCTTTTTCAGTGTTGAGCATGGCTGCGATTCATCCGTTCGGCATGGAACAGCGCGGGTCGGCAACGGCTACCAGTAATTTCATCCGTTCGCTTGGGATGACGATTGGGATTACGATTTTTGGGATGATCCAACGAAACAGTTTAAATGACAAGCTTTCGGAAGCATTTGGCGGTATGGGTTCAATGGCACAAGGGGATTCACAGTCATTATTATCGGAGGAAGCAAGAAGTCAAATTCCGCCGCAAATTTTAGAGAAGATAACAGAAGCTTTATCAAGCTCCATCGTACAAACCTTTACATGGGCTCTTGTACCCGCGGGGCTCGGGTTTTTGTTTATTTTTGTACTAGGGAAAGAACGAATGGTGATTAATCGAGAGGTTTCAAAATAAGCGAAAAGCCTTTTCCCGTATGCTGGGGGAAAAGGCTTTTCGCTATTTGTTTTTAATTTTATCCTTGAACTTAAAGTAGAAAATAAAAATTTTAATGCCTGAACCAAAATCAAATGTGGCAAGCAACACGAGCAAATAGCTGAAAAAGCCCCAGCCGTTTTGCTGAACATCATGAATGGCAAAGTAAGTAAATAAGCTGCCGAGCACGAAATAAATAAATCCGGAAAACAAAGGTGAACGTCTCATAGATAGCCTCCGATAAAGTTTTGAATCGCTTCAGCCTCACGCATTAACCTTTCAATATCTTCTTTATAGACAGATTGGACGAGAACAACCATCGTATTCATGGCAACATGGGCAAAAATTGGCACCAGGATATGCTTGGTTTTCACATAAAGAAACGCAAAGGTAAAGCCCATCGCAGAATAAAGGAGAATGTGTTCTGGCTCCATATGGGCTAAGGCAAATATCACGGAACTGATTAATGCTGAAATAAAGAAATTGAAGCGTTTATGTAGTGAGCCAAAGATAATTTTTCTAAAAACAATTTCTTCTAAAATGGGTCCAATGACAGAACTGACGAGTATTGCAAGTGGAAAGGATTCAATGATTCCAATGATTTGCTTGGTGTTTTCTGACTCGATCTCCACTCCAATCAATCGTTCGATATTGCCTGCAAGACTTTGAGAAAATAAAGCTAAAAATACCCCAGCAACGGCCCATACAGCCGATACCATAAATGAACTGCCTCTTTCAAGCCCACGAGAGTCTTTGCGTTCTTTTCGCAATAAGAAGAGCACAATGATTAAAGCAATCGAGAAGCTAAATATCAACCAATAGGGAACGACAAGACCTTGGTCGAGACCTAAATAGTTAAATAAAAAGGTTAGCCCAGGAATTCCTAAGATGCTGGATAATTGCATTGCGATATAGACTATTAAAATAATCCAATATTCCCTTTTCAAAATGAAATCTCCTTTAGGGTTTATTTTGCACTAATTCCATTCTACTAATAAAAGCCTGCCTGTTTCAATTTTGAAGAATTAAGGTATATTATTTCCTATTTGCTCGAATACTCTTAAGGTTGTAGAAAAGTAAAAAAAATTCATCATCAGACTTGCAAAAAAATTTACCATTTATTATTATAATAATTGTGTTAGCACTCATGAATAGAGAGTGCTAATAATTTCAGAATACAGACATATTTGAGGAGGTTGTTTGATTTGTTAAGACCATTAGGTGATCGCATTATCATTGAGCTTGTCGAATCAGAAGAAAAAACTGCAAGCGGTATCGTTTTACCGGACTCTGCGAAGGAAAAGCCTCAGGAAGGAAGAGTAGTTGCTGTTGGAACTGGACGTGTCCTTGAAAATGGCGAACGTGTTGCTCTTGAAGTTTCTGAAGGAAGTCGCATTATCTTCTCAAAATACTCAGGTACAGAAGTAAAGTACGAAGGCAAAGAATACTTAATCTTACGTGAAAACGATATCCTTGCGATTGTAGAATAAGGATTTTAATCAATTATACTTAGTTTAAAAAATACGAGGAGGTTTTTTGAACAATGGCTAAAGAAATTATGTTTAGTGAAGACGCGCGCCGCGCAATGCTTCGTGGGGTTGATGCCCTAGCAAATGCAGTTAAAGTTACGCTTGGACCAAAAGGACGTAACGTGGTTCTTGAAAAAAAATTCGGTTCACCACTTATTACAAATGATGGTGTAACGATTGCGAAAGAAATTGAATTAGAAGATGCATTCGAAAACATGGGTGCTAAGCTTGTTGCTGAAGTTGCTAGCAAAACAAACGATGTTGCTGGTGACGGTACAACAACTGCAACGGTTCTTGCTCAAGCGATGATTCGCGAAGGCTTAAAGAACGTTACAGCTGGTGCTAACCCAATGGGTATCCGTAAAGGGATCGAAAAAGCTGTTTCTGTAGCGGTTGAAGAATTAAAAGCTATTTCTAAACCAATCGAAAACAAAGCGTCTATCGCACAAGTTGCTTCTATCTCTGCTGCTGACGAAGAAGTTGGTGCATTAATCGCAGAAGCGATGGAGCGCGTTGGTAACGATGGCGTTATCACAATAGAAGAATCTAAAGGCTTCACAACTGAATTAGATGTAGTAGAAGGTATGCAATTCGACCGTGGATATGCATCTCCTTACATGGTAACTGATTCAGATAAAATGGAAGCTGTATTAGAAAACCCATATATCTTAATCACTGACAAGAAGATCTCTAGCATTCAAGAAATTCTTCCGGTTCTTGAGCAAGTTGTTCAACAAGGCAAGCCATTATTATTGATTGCTGAAGATGTAGAAGGCGAAGCACTTGCTACATTAATCTTGAACAAACTTCGTGGTACTTTCAATGCGATTGCGGTTAAGGCACCTGGCTTTGGTGACCGTCGTAAAGCAATGCTTGAAGATATCGCTGCCTTAACTGGTGGTGAAGTGGTAACGGAAGAGCTTGGCCGTGACCTTAAAACAACTCAAATCACTTCTTTAGGACGCGCAGCGAAAATCGTTGTAACGAAAGAAAATACAACAATCGTTGAAGGTGCTGGAGACACTGCTGCAATTCAAGCACGTGTAAACCAAATCCGCGTTCAATTAGAAGAAACGACTTCTGAATTTGACCGTGAAAAATTACAAGAGCGCTTAGCTAAACTAGCTGGCGGTGTAGCAGTCATCAAAGTTGGTGCTGCAACTGAAACAGAATTAAAAGAGCGCAAACTTCGTATCGAAGACGCATTAAACTCAACTCGTGCGGCTGTTGAAGAAGGTATCGTATCCGGTGGTGGTGTAGCCCTTCTTAACGTATACAGCAAAGTGGCTGAAGTTCAAGCAGAAGGCGACGTAGCAACTGGTATCAACATCGTATTACGTGCGATCGAAGAGCCTGTACGCACAATCGCTCACAACGCTGGCCTTGAAGGCTCTGTAATCGTTGACCGCTTAAAGCGCGAAGAAATCGGCACAGGTTTCAACGCAGCTAACGGCGAATGGGTAAACATGATCGAAGCTGGTATCGTTGACCCAACTAAGGTTACTCGTTCAGCTCTTCAAAACGCTGCATCTGTAGCGGCTATGTTCTTAACAACTGAAGCAGTTGTTGCTGACAAGCCAGAACCAGCTGGTGCTGGAATGCCTGACATGTCCGGAATGGGCGGTATGGGTGGAATGGGCGGCATGATGTAAGGCTTCCTAAGCCATACATTTGAGAAATAGTTATAGCTATTTTTCCCCCATTTTAAGAAGTAGTCATGTAAACAATTTATATCAATAGCAATAACCACTTCCTATAAAATTTAGGGAGTGGTTTTTTGTGCTGTTAAAATTTGCGTATCAAGACTTTTTGGATGACAGACTTACCAAGAGTACGACCAAGACGAATTATGAAACACATTTGGGGGATTATTGTTTACAGAATGAGGTTAATAACGTTGAAGACATAACTAATAGTCATGAACGTCAATAACCTGTCTTTTGTTGTAAAGATTTTTCATAACAAATTTTGGTATAATAATTACAGGGATAATATGGAGGTAAATATGAATATTGGTGAAGAAATTGTTGCTAGTTATCTAGAACATATAAAAAAATGTGACTTTGTTCAGAGGAATTTATACACGAAAGATGTTCAAGGTGAAATTGACCTTGTAGGGGTGAATCTAAAAACAAATGAGGCATTTGTCTGTGAATCTACAACACATTTAACAACAGGATTATTATATGTTGGAAAGGATAATAAGAACAATAATATTCAGAAATTGGTTGATAAATTCAGTAAGGATATTGAATATGCTGAAAAGTATCTACCAAACTATGAAAAACACTATATGCTTTGGTCACCGATTGTAAAGGATAATAAAACAACAATTGAAAGTAGTCAAATTTACCAACTGAATAAAGTAAAAGAAATGATTTTAGGTAAATATGGAGTGAATCTTGAGTTTGTTATTAATGAAAAGTATAAAGAATGTCTAATGGAATTAAGAAGTTTCGCTAAGAGTGAAACTAAAAATTTACAATCACCAATTTTAAGATATATGCAGATAGAAGAGTATTTAAATAAACATGTAATAAATCTAGCAAAAAAATGAGTTCTGTTTAAAAAGATGATTAGTAGGTGAATAAAGATGTTAGCAAAAATAAAGAAAGTAAAGTTTGAACCAGAATATAAAAATCCAATTTACAAGGTATTACTTGAATGTCCAAATGGTGATGAACTTTATATTAAATTTGATTTTACTAAAACAATGGGGGGATATATCCCATTAAAGGTTGAATATAACGGAATTGATAAGGGTGCAAAACTTGCTTGGTATACTAGAGAAGTAGAAAAAATGACAGTGGATACATTTTTGGAGGAAATTGCAAAGAGAATAGATAAGAAATACCACTTTAAGATAATGTAACTAGACTTGTTGTAATAATCTCATAAGTGAATACAAGATAGGAGTATGAGTCGTGACAACTAAATACATTTCAACAACAGCACTCTCAAAAGAAATCCAAATGTCTGTTAAGGAAGTGTTTAAATTACTAGCAGATTTCGGATTAGTCAAAAGAGAAGATGATAATTGGATTTTAACAGAAGCGGGAAAAGATAAGGGAGGAATAGTCAAATCCCACCCAAAGTATGGAAATTATATTGCTTGGAGCGAAGATTTTAAAAATGACTCCATCTTTAACTCGTTAGAGAATAATAAAAACTTATTAACTTCCACTGCCATAGGAAATCACTTTGGAATTTCAAAGTTTAGAATTAATCCCATACTATCTGAATTAGGTCTAGTCCAAAAAGGTGTTAAGGGATGGACAGTCACTCCACTTGGCAAGCTAATGGGTGGAAAGCAATTTGAATATGATAAGACTGGAGTTCCATATGTTTGTTGGAATCCAAATATTCTAACTAAAAAGAGTATTATAAGTTCATTCAAAGAGATACAAGGAGAATCCTCTCCAGAAGAGAAAAACGAAAGTAACCACTCTAATGTAGGATTCCGAGAAAAGTTTGAAGCAAAGCATAGAAGTGCTGATGGTCACTATGTTCGTTCAAGGGCAGAAATGCTTATAGATAATTGGTTATATATGTCTGAAATAGTTCATGCTTATGAGAGAAAACTTCCGATTGAAGAAGATGTATATTGTGATTTTTATTTGCCAGTGGGAAAAGTATACATAGAATTTTGGGGACTAGAGAATGATGAGAAATATGAAGTGAGAAAAAAAGAAAAAATAAGGATATATGAAAAATATGGCTTTAATTTAATAGAGATTAATGATGCTGATATCCAAAATTTAGATGATATATTACCCAAGAAGTTACTTAAGTTTGGTATACAAGCATATTGAGAGCTGTCTCATTAGCTTATTATTTAAATGATGGATTGTATACAAATTCTAAAACCTCCAAGCATAAAAAATATGCTAACATTTTGCTAACGCAATCCAGTGAAAAACGGTAAATTAATGAAGTTAGAGATTGATATAATGGTGGTGCAAAATGGAAATTTTGCTGTTGTTGTGTAACGGAATGCCAGACTCACCGAACTACCTGTTCACGGAGAGACAAAGATTGTTACGCACCAATGTAAAGTGAAAAGGGTTAAGTTCGATGAGGGGGGAAGAGTTTTGAAAGAAGTAATTTTAAATGAATATGATCAAAAGAAAATAATATTCTTGGAATACGAGAAAAAATTGAGAGATTTAATATTTTCCTTGATTAAGGAAAACGGGATTACTATTCATGGTATTGAATCAAGGGTAAAAGACAGGAATAGTTTATCTAAGAAAATTGATAGTAAAGAAGATAAATATACAGGTTTAGATAAAATTACTGATATTCTGGGTCTAAGAGTTATAACATATTTTGAAGATGATGTTGATACAATTGCTAATATTGTTAAAACTCAGTTTCATGTAGACAAAAATAACTCATGTGATAAAAGGAATAAAAATTTCGACTCTTTTGGGTACTCATCACTCCATTATATTATTAAATTAACAGAGCCAAGAGCATCCCTACCTGAGTATTCAAGGTTTAATGAGATTAATTTTGAAATTCAAATAAGATCTATTTTGCAACATGCATGGGCAGAAATTGAACATGATATTGGATATAAGAGTGCAATTGAAATTCCTGTTGATATGAGAAGAAAGTTCTCCAGGATAGCAGGTTTATTGGAATTAGCAGATATCGAATTTATAAGAATAAAAGAAGAAATAAAAAAGTATACAATTGAAGTTAAAGAACAAATTAAATCCCAAAATTTAAATTTATTTATAGATAATATATCATTAAAGGAATTTCTGCAGGAAGATAAAATAGTTTATGAAATCGAGCAACATTTTATGATTATAACTAAGGCGATTACCGTTGAATATACAGATGAGAGATATATTGCAAAAAGAATTAACGAACTAAGTTTCTTTGGAATTGATACTATCGAAAAATTGAAGGAATCCTTAGAATCAAGAAAAGAAATTATTAAAACTCTTGGAGAAAAGTGGTTGTCAATGCTTGATAAACGATGGGAATCGGTCACGAGTGGAATTTCAATTTTTTATTTATGTTTTGTATTAGCTTGTGAAAAAGAAGATTTACAGTATGTCCAAGAGTATTTCAATTTTGGAAAGCTTTCAAAAAACCCAGAGTTACCCAAAGTGTTATTTGATCTTTATAATAAAATTGTATGAACTTAATTGTATAAACAAACTAACAAGCTAACATTTTGCTAACGCAATTCGATAAAAAACGGTAAATCGACGTTAAAGATGTAACAACCAGTAATATCCAAAACGTTGATTTACCGCACTTTTCGCACCTCGGGTTAACGAAATTGCACACTCAAAGCTTACGGCGGCATGATGTAATTTAACCGATACGGTGAAGTTTATTTTCCACCCAAAGCTATTACAGCCTTAGTTTGTATTGTATTGAATACAATTAATAAAAAAGAAGATGCTAATTAGCATTCAGAAAAAAGGCATAGAAGTCCTGCGTTTTTTTCGCCCATTGGGTGAAGCAGTCATGAAAACAATTTATATAAATAGCAATAACCACTTCTTATAAAAATTAGGGAGTGGTTTTTTGTAGTTAAATTCGAGCTGTCACTGTGGGTAATTTTTCTAAATCCAATTCATATAATTTAGATATCAATTATCGTAATTTGAGTAGAGAGTGAGGGAAATGGGGATGTTGAATGGCTTTGGATACCGGAAGCTTCATTCGTTAGTGGGGGTTGTGCCGATTGGAGGGTATTTGCTGGTTCATTTTTTGATAAATTATCAAGCTACTAGAGGCCCTGACGCGTTTAACAAGACAGTTCATCTCGTGGAGAGTTTACCATTTTTACTCGTCTTAGAGTTTTTGCTGATTTATCTTCCCATCTTGTATCATGCGGTGTTAGGTATCTATATTGCCTTTGAATCCGAAAACAATGTAAGGGCATATGGGTTTGCCCGTAATTATTTATTTTACCTGCAGCGAATAACTGGTATCATCACGCTGATTTTTATCGTTTGGCATGTGTGGGAAACGAGAATCCAATACGCACTAGGAAATACCGAGCTTAACTATGACATGATGCATGACATTCTTACCAATTCCGCTATGTTCGTTTTTTACCTTGTCGGCGTTATCAGTGCTGTATTTCATTTTTCTAATGGAATCTGGTCGTTTCTCGTCAGTTGGGGGATTACTGTATCTCCCAAATCGCAAAAAGTGGCTAGTTACGCGACGATCATATTGTTCCTTGTTTTGTCGTTTGTTGCGTTACGAACGATGGTAGCATTTTTATGATAGGTATGGAGGGGTTTTGTTGAGAAATTCGTTAGCCTATGAAACGGCGCTTCACAGTTTAATAACAATGGCACTGTTACCTTCCCAAGAAAGAGTTCCAATCAAGCAGCTCGCATTCATGCTGGGGGTTCAGCATTCCTATTTAGCTAAGATTTTCACTCAATTAGGTAAGGCGGGGCTCGTTAATTCTTCACTGGGTACGAAGGGGGGCATCAGCTTTTCTAAAGTTCCCGAAACGATAAGTTTCTATGATGTGTACGCTGCGATAAATGGACGGTCGCACATGTTCCAATGCTTCAATATCCGAAGCAAGACAAGAGGGTTGGTGGCTTTACCTGGTATGTGTGAGGTCCACCAGAACATTTGGGAAGCGGAGGATCGCATGTTCACCAAGTTAAAAGAAGTGAATATCCAAGACATGGCTACCCTTGCAATGAAAAACCACAACATCGAAGACGAAGCCGTTAGGTGCAAGATTGTTGAATACCTATTTACGGAGTATGAGGGGTCGAGGTAGGGGCTTAATGAAGGACTACTTCCTGAAAATAAATGTGGTAGTCCTTTTTATGTTGTTTAGGCTTTATGAAAAAAATTAAGTTTATGCTCGAATATTTAAATTATGTAAAATTAAGGTTACATTCGTTGTCCCCGAACAAACACCTACATTACTTTTACCAAAGATTGAAGAACCTCACGTACATAAAAGTCTTATCGATCATGTTTCTTATTGGGAGTTACTATCTTCAAAGGGCAGCAATTGGTATGATAAACTAAACCAGTCGATCCAAGATTACATTTCAAATCAGGGTGATGCTATACCATCCCCAACCTGATAACTTCTACAAAGATATATAATATAAAAGTTAAGGAGAACTACATGACCTGGAGCAAATTGAAGCAAAATTTGGAGAGTTTTCTCTGTCCTGCTTTATATGGAAGGGTTGAATACCGTGCAACAAGCTACCGTTATTTACCTGATAAAGCAGGAATTTGTTATATTGCAGTAGATAAGAAGAATGTACTCAATATGAGTGACGTAACTACCTTAATCAAATGGTATCAGACGGAACAGGAAATAAAGAATGATTCTGATATCCAAATTCCTATCAGCAATGAGGAAATCGAAGCCGTAAGAAAAGAAACCAAGGGGATAGTTCCTGAGGATCGTCTACAAGTAATTGCAAAGAGTAGGAAATTAACAGGATATGCAAAGGAGCTCTTGGCAGCGCAGTCATCATTAAGTAAATCAAATTTTATCGTTGTAGCTAATAAGTTTTTATCCACTTCGATAGAGGAAAGCCTAGAGAGCAATGATATCCTATTGAATATTCTAGCTTTGGTGGACAGACGGATAGGTAAAGGACGAATATTAAAAATGAAAGAAAAGATGAAGTTAAAGCATCCAATTGTGCAGTATTTTTATGAACTACGGCTTAGTACGTTATAATAGCATATGTAAAAAAGGACTACTTCTTGATGAACATAATTGGAAGTAGTCCTTTTTATACTGTTTTGTGCTTTATGACCGGAAAATTTATGTTTATGCTCGAATCTAGTTTTTTATGCCCGATTATTAAAATTTATGACCGGATTCAAGCAATTTATGACCAAAATGGTGTCAAAAATGTGACACCCTACTGAGAGGCAATGCCAGACCCGATTTAAGGGTATTGCCTTATCATGGAAGATAAATAATTTCGAAAGTCATCCACATATGTTTTCGGCTCAACTATTTTTAGATTTGTGCCGAAACCTGCTAGAAATTGAAATCCTGTACTGTTTTGAGGGACAGAGATGGTTGCTAACAAAACTTCAGAATTATAGTCTTCAATACTTTTTCGACCATAGCGTTCTATAAATTGATCTTTTATACTGGGAGAAATCAGTGCCTTGATCTCGACTAGCTTCGGTTGGTAACCAGCATCATTTTCTAATAGATCATCTCTTGGATTAAATGTTTTTTCATCCATCTGAAGATGCTCGATTCTAGATAATTTAAATGTCCTATACCCAAGGCGATGTAAACAAAATCCTTTCAAATACCAGCTTGACTCGCTGAAATGAAGCTGATAGGGCTCGACCTTTCTCTTTGTTTTCACACCATCCTTATCGATATAGTCAAATGAAACCAACCTTCTCTTTACGATGGATTCTTGACACCTCTTTAACACTTGAAGGATCTCAGACCGGCCCTCCCAATCATAAAAGGATAGATGAATGGAATTTTTTAAAGATAACGGGCTAACCATTGCTTCTATTTTTCTTATTGTCTTTTCCACTTCTTCGCTAACTAGAATTTGTTCCAATCCTCCGAGCGCCGTTAGGATATTCTCTAAGTCGGAACTACTTAAAAGACGCTTATCAACCTTGTATTCATCCATCATACGGTAGCCGCCGTTCACTCCATTGATGGAATAGATGGGAATATTTGATAAGCTCAGTGTTTCCATATCACGAAGAATCGTTCGTTTGGAAACGTTAAATAATTGTGCGAATTCATTTGCAGAAACAACATCTTTTTTTAGCAAGATCATGATAATCGATATTAATCGCTCAATTTTTTGCATGAATTTAACCCCCGTTTAAAAAAGGTGACATACTACTGTCACCTTTCACCAATTATACTACAGTTAACACATGAAGGAGGTATTGTATGATGGCAGCTATAACCTATTTAAACTTTGAAGGAATGGCAGAACAGGTGATTGAATTTTATTCGGAGGCATTAAATGCATACGAGGTAAAGAAGGTGAAGTTTAAGGATATCCCACAGGATCCAAACTATCCACTACCAGAAAATGAGTTAAATATGATCATGGAGTCTTCTATAGAATTTGCAGGTGGGAAAATAATGATGTCGGATATTTTGCCATCAATGAAGAGGGTAACAGGTGAGTTGGTGAATGGAAATAATATATTGATTAGTCTCATCATGGATGATAAACAAAAATTAGAGGAATATTTCCATAAACTTTCCGTTGGTGGCACGGTAACAATGCCGTTATCCCATACTCCTTGGTCTTCATGCTTTGGAATGCTAGTTGATAAGTTTGGAGTCTCCTGGAAGTTTAATAGTGACGCAGATAAGTTTCTTGATCATGTCCTTTCCAACAGACAGTAAATATCTAAAAAATGGTCTTACAATTAGTGGCCATTTTGATTTCATTGCATTTAGGGAAAAAGGACATCCACGCTTGATGTCCTTCCTTATGGTTTATTCAAACCTTACAAATCTACTACCAAGTCAGTAGGAAGGGGACAAGAGAGACCGACGGAGGAGGATTTTAACCTTGATGAATGAGATCACGGAAGAGGTTTCTTCGACAAAAAATTCCCCGGGAAAACTAGGGGAGATGTGTTCCAAAGGGGCATCCTTTCCTTTTAATCAAACGATTAATTAGTTCAATCTGTTTTAATTAATCGTTTGATTAGAAAGGCTTTGGTGCCTGTCAGGTTAGTGTTTTAATCTGTCTGGAGTTAAGAAAATTGTCGAGAAGAGGTAACCTCGTCAAGTGGTTTCATCTTTATGCTTGTTCTTTTACTTGTTGGAAATCTCTAATTGGTTTTGCTTTCTTTTTGGTATTACCTTTCCATGTTAAATACGTGCCAACTCTCATTAATTTTTCGAAAGGGCCAACCTTCCAAATCTCTAAATAGAAGTGGCTGAAAACGACTTGCAAACTGTAAATGGCAACAGTTAGTAAGATTCCTTTTAATACTCCGATTTGGCCAAATAACCCTAACCCATAGCCATAAAAAATAGTCGTACAAATGAGGCTTTGTAGTAAATAGTTGCTCATAGAAAGGCGGCCGACATTTTCAAAAAGCTTTAGAAAAGCCGGGGTAACACCCTTTGCATAAAGTATGGCAAAAGCGAAAATATAACCAATGGCTAATAATGGTGCACCCAAAAATTCTGCCACACCTGCCCAAGGGGAATTCGGCAGGATATATGGAATACTCTTTAACAGTAAGCCGATCGGGATCAGCAGGCTTGCATACCATAAATACAGCTTTTGTTCCTCCCCTGGTTGGGAAAAATAGTTCCTTTTAGCTGCATACATTCCAAGCAAAAATAACGGACATAACATGAATGGAGCAAATAGGATCATAAGAATATAAGCTCCGTCAGGGAGACCAAGTGGATCTTCCCCGCTAATACGAAAATCTTTAATCTCAGAATAGCTGCCATCTGCATAAATATGATTTGCCTTTTGAACATATGAATCCATTCGCTCTGCTTCTTCTGGCGTTTCCATCATCGATCCTAACCCCAAGAAGGAGGTTAATACGAGTAAAGTAACCGCCAAAATGAAGAGTGTTTTGGGTTTTCGATTTAAGAAAATCATCATCATTAGGCCTAAGAAGCCATAGGAAAGTAAAATATCTCCTTCCCAAACAAATGTAGAATGAAGGAACCCGAGTCCAATTAATAGGATAAAACGACGTGCGAAATGCCGCTTTACCTTTCCACCATTTTCTTCTAGCTTGTTCTTCATTTTTATCATGGAATATCCAAACAAAAACATAAAGATAGGCATAAAGCTGCCTTCGACCACGATCTTAACCCAGATATTTGCTACTTCATCACCAGGAAAAAGCTTAAAATGGTCCAGCTCATCCATCCCAAACATCCCATACTGAAAAATAAGCATATTGGCCATTAAAATCCCTATTAAACTAAATCCTCTAATTCCATCTATGATGGCAAGTCTTTGTTTCACCTTATCTCCTCCTATATCCCTATCTTCATTCTCTAATTCTACTTATGTCAGCTTTCAACATATTGAACAAAACCTTACAATTGGATTAATTTTTTCCATTTCGTTCAACTGTTCGTAAAGTTGCTATGCTACGATAGGGTGGAGGTGGAAATGCATGGAAACAAAGAATATCTTACTTGTTGATGATGAAAAGGCGATTGTGAAAATGTTGGAATTGATGTTAAAAAAGGAAGGATTTCAACATATATATACGGCTCATTCAGGTGATCAAGCGCTTGCGATCATTGAGAAAATAAACATCGATATTATTATTCTTGATGTGATGCTGCCAGATTGCAGCGGTTTTGAACTTAGCCCAAAAATTCGGGAACGAACGAATGCATATATTCTCTTTTTAACAGCAAAGGTTTCAGACCTTGATGTGCTGACTGGCTTTGCAACGGGAGGGGATGATTATGTAACAAAACCCTTTAATCCACTTGAGATTGCTGCTAGGATCAAAGCCTATCTTAAAAGAATGCCTGTTGCTACTATTCAATCTGAACCTAACACGACGAAACGATATGATTTCGGACGATTTATTTTAGACGAAAGTGCTGGAGAGTTAATTGTAAATGGAAAACCAGTTCCGTGTCCTACCCAGGTCTATTTACTTTTGCTCTATTTTTGCAAGCATCCAAATATCGTGCTTTCTAAAGCAACTCTATTAGAAGCAGTATGGGGATTTGAGCACTTTGTGGATGACAACACGGTCTCCGTTCATATTAGAAGAATAAGAGAGAGGATTGAAGAGGATCCAAGTAATCCTCAATATTTACTTACGATTAGAGGGCTCGGCTACAAATTAGTGAAGGGAAAAGCCATATGAAACGGTTAAGAAGGCGTCTATTTCTCCATTTCTCGATACAGTATATTTCCTTGGCCGTTGCCATCATCATTCTGTTCTTATTCATTTTGCTCCTAGCCTTGGTTTGGAGTGTGAGACATGAATCTAACTATAATTACTATCAGACAAAAGTTGAAAGTATTTCAATGGACACAGGAAATTCCTTGGACGAATTAGTCATGATAGATGAATGGGATAAGGAGTTTGCAAAAGAGAAGATCTGGGTTCAAATCATTAATGAAAAAGGGGATGTAATGGATTCAGGCAATGTACCAAAAAACATTCCAACTCATTATAGCCAGCACGACTTATATAAAATGCAGGAAACAAATGAGCTCCAAGGCTATGCCCTCTATTTCTATTTAGAAACTATGTATGATGAACCTTATTTATTTGTTTTAGGGCATGAAGATCAAGCGCTAAGATTGCTTCATCAAGTCGTCGATGACTATGGAGAAGAAGGTATAGTCCAGGAGTCCAATAGGAGAGAAGTTGAGAATAAACTTGCGGCGATGGAAGGATTCATTGAGATTTATGATAAAAATGATCAACTTGTCCAAACCTTTGGCAGTCCTTTAGAGTCTGATAAGGAGTATCCCTTAGATATATTTGTCCGAAAAATGGCTCCAGACACTTATGTAACCAAAACAACGTTGTATAAGAATCCACAGACACAAATATTATGGGTTCTCTATACCCCAAATGAGAATAAACAAGAAATCAAGCTTAACTCCATTAAAGACGTTGCCATTGCCTTCGCGGCAACAGGTGTCATCGTTCTTGTTATTACCATTATCATTTCCTTTTGGAATGGCTTCCGCTATGGAAATCCGCTATTTATTTTTACAGGCTGGCTAAGTCGTATGGGGAACGGAAAATATCATGAGGTTTTAACAGAAAAAGAGAAGAAGCTCATTTTTCGAAAAAATGGCAAGGTCCGTTTAAAGTACCGATTATATGCAGAGGTTTTTCAAGAGTTTTATGATATGGCAGAGAAATTAGCATCCTCCACGAAGGAAAGGGAGGAGCTAGAGAAATCGAGAGAAGAATGGATGACAGGGATTTCTCATGACCTCCGCACCCCGTTAACGACCATGCAAGGATATGGAACATTATTAGAAAGCGGGCAGTATGTTTGGTCAAAACAAGAACTTGAAGATATCGGAAAAACGATTGGTGAAAAAAGTGCCTATATGTTAAGTCTTATTGAAGATTTCTCGTTGAGTTTCCAGTTAAAGAACGATGAATCGCTTGAGGATTTTCAGTACTTGGAAATGAATCAATTAATGACAAACATTGTTAGGAAGTTCCATGATGATCGGACATTAGTTAATTATCAACTATCGTTCCAGCCTCTAAAGGGTGAAATGTCTTTACCAATCGCCAAACGTTGGTTTGAGAGAATGATAGATAACTTAATTTACAATGCGATTCTTCATAACCCTTCTGGAACGTCTATCAAGATTATCCTCAATGAAGATAGGGAAAACGGAAAGCTTAAGATTATGATCCAAGATAATGGAATCGGTATGGATGAGGAGACAAGGAAACATCTGTTTAATCGTTACTACCGAGGAACAAATACGGATGAACGTGTGGAGGGATCCGGACTAGGGATGAGCATTGCGAGGAGAATTGCTCAATTGCATGGAGGGGATATTCTTGTCCAATCCGAAAAGAATAAAGGAACCATGGTTACAGTGGTTATCTCTCTCCTTTTAGATGAAAAAAGTGTCAATGATAGAAGGTGTAAAGAAACCAAAGAGTCTAATTCTAGTGAATAAAGAAAGATTAATCTAAAGTAGATTAAATGCTTTATGTTAACATAATTGGTTGATTTCGTTGGCCGTTTAATCGGTCTATTTCCAATTTGAAGAGAATGCTCCCTAATTTGTCACAAGTATTTTTTGCTTAAAGTGATAAAATGAGTATAATTATGATTTATAAAAAGCTGGCTGTGTAAAGAAGATAGTTGATTTGATTAGTGCGGAAATCTAATAATGAGTTGCACACAGCCTATGAGATAGAAATGGAGTAGATCAAATGGTCCAGTCAATCAATACAAAAGTGGATTTAGTTATGGAAGCCACTTCACATATCGGAATCGCAGAATATGGGAAAATCATGATCGGAGACAAAGGGTTTGAATTTTTCAATAGCCGTGATGCTCGTAAGTTTATTCAAATTCCTTGGGAAGAAGTTGATAACGTGATTGCTTCCGTCATGTTCAAAGGGAAATGGATTCCCCGTTATGCGATCAAAACGAAGCGAAATGGAACGTTTACCTTTTCTTCTAAAGATCCGAAAAAAGTTTTGCGAACGATCCGTGAATACGTTGATCCGAATCGTATGGTCCAATCGTTAAGTTTCTTTGATGTGATCAAACGGGCCTTTAAGAGCAAATTAAAGAAGCAATAAATTATCAGACAAGGCAGGTTGAAAACTTGTCTTTTTTGTTACAATGCCAAAATTGGAACCAGAAAAAAATAATTTCCCTCTTGATAGAGGAATAACAGGTATGCTAATATACCTATTAGAAGTTCATTAAAGTGATGGGTTTAACACTCTATTACAGCGTTTACAAAAATAAATTATTATAGCCATTATTTTTTACGTGTTACTGATTCGATCAGGCATGAGTGAAAAGTATTGATTGATTTGAAGAATTAGGGGCATTCTATACCCATATCTTCATTGGTCAACTTTTTGCTCATGCCTTTTTTGTATTTTTGTCGAAACTGTAATCGCTTACGATGAGCTTGAAAAAATTTAAGAGTTACGGTGTTTTTTAACTGTAACAATAAAAATAGGAGGTAAAAAGATGGTAGGAATTATCATTGCTAGTCACGGTGAATTTGCCACTGGTATCTTGCAATCTGGAGAGATGATCTTTGGAAAACAAGAAAATGTAAAAGCTGTTACATTGATGCCGAGCGAAGGACCTGATGATGTAAAAGCAAAAATAAAAGATGCAATCGCCTCTTTCGACAACCAAGACGAAGTATTATTCTTAGTCGATCTTTGGGGTGGAACTCCTTTCAACCAAGCCAACAGCTTGTTTGAAGAACACAAGGACAAATGGGCAATCGTTGCTGGTATGAACTTACCTATGGTGATTGAAGCCTTTGCATCACGGTTCTCAATGAACACTGCGCGTGAAATTGCCGTGCATATTTTAGGGACAGCAAAAGAAGGGGTTAGAGTACAACCGGAAGAATTAGAACCAGCTCCAGCGGCTTCTTCTACGGCAGCTGCTAAACCGTCTAATGCAGGTGCTCCAGGTAGTTTCGAATACGTATTAGCACGTATTGATTCTCGTTTGCTTCACGGACAAGTTGCAACTGCTTGGACAAAAACGACACAGCCTACGCGTATCATCGTTGTATCGGATGCAGTGGCAAAGGATGACCTTCGTAAGAAATTAATCCAACAGGCTGCACCTCCAGGTGTTAAAGCACACGTTGTTCCGATTAATAAAATGATCGAACTTGCAAAAGATGATCAACACTTTGGCGGTCAGAAGGCATTACTTCTTTTCGAAAACCCGCAAGATGCGCTAAGAGCGGTTGAAGGCGGTGTACCATTGAAGACGATCAACGTTGGTTCGATGGCACACTCACCTGGAAAAGTTCAACCGAATAAGGTGTTGGCTTTTAACCAAGATGATATTGATGCTTTTGCTAAGTTAAAAGAAGCTGGTTTGAACTTTGATGTACGTAAAGTTCCGAACGATTCCAAAGGCGACATGAACGAAATTATCAAGAAGGCTCAAGAAGAGTTAAAAAAACAAAAATAAATCCAGAGAAAACGGAGGATTAATAACCATGGATTTGAATGTGATTCAAATAATATTAGTCTTTATCGTAGCATTCTTAGCTGGTGTGGAAGGGATTTTGGATGAATTCCAATTCCACCAACCACTAGTTGCTTGTACGTTAATAGGCTTAGTTACAGGAAACTTAGTACCATGTCTAATCTTAGGTGGTACTCTTCAATTGATCGCTCTAGGTTGGGCTAATATCGGTGCTGCTGTAGCACCGGATGCTGCGTTAGCATCAGTTGCTTCTGCTATTATTTTAGTTTTAAGTGGACAAGGTAAAGAGGGTGTAGCATCTGCGATTGCGATTGCAGTACCGCTTGCAGTTGCAGGTTTATTATTAACAATCATCGTTCGTACGCTTGCAACAGCAATCGTGCACTTTATGGATGCTGCAGCACTAGAAGGAAACATTAGAAAAGTTGAATTTTGGCAAATCGTTGCTATCTGCATGCAGGGGTTACGTATTGCGATCCCAGCTGCCTTAATTTTAGCGATTGGTGCGGCTCCGGTTAGAGAATTACTTGTCTCTATGCCAACTTGGTTAACAGAAGGTTTAGCAATCGGTGGGGGAATGGTAGTAGCTGTTGGTTATGCGATGGTTATTAACATGATGGCTACAAAAGAAGTTTGGCCATTCTTCGCAATTGGTTTCGTATTAGCGACAGTTTCACAAATTACACTTATCGGTCTAGGTGCTATCGGTGTGGCACTTGCCCTTATTTACTTAGCGCTTTCTAAACAAGGCGGTTCAGGTAATGGCGGCGGCGGTTCCAACACTGGCGATCCACTAGGCGATATTATCGATAGTTACTAAGAAGGAGGGGGCATAAAAATGGCAAATGAATTAAGATTATCAAAAAGAGATCGTATTTCTGTTTGGTGGCGTTCAACTTTCCTTCAAGGTTCTTGGAACTATGAACGTATGCAAAACGGTGGTTGGGCATATACGATGATTCCCGCAATCAAAAGATTATATAAATCAAAAGAAGATCGTTCTGCTGCACTAAAGCGTCACTTAGAGTTCTTTAATACTCACCCATATGTAGCTTCACCAATTATTGGTGTAACGTTAGCGCTTGAAGAAGAACGTGCAAATGGTGCGCCGGTTGACGACACAGCCATTCAAGGGGTTAAAGTCGGTATGATGGGTCCTTTAGCAGGGATCGGGGATCCAGTTTTCTGGTTCACGGTTCGACCAATCCTTGGTGCGTTAGGAGCTTCTCTTGCTTTAACTGGTAACATCCTTGGGCCAATTATTTTCTTCGTGTTATGGAATCTTATTCGTATGGGCTTCACATGGTATACACAAGAATTTGGTTACAAAGCTGGTTCTAAAATTACGGACGACTTATCTGGCGGATTACTTCAAGATATTACAAAAGGTGCATCCATCCTGGGTATGTTCATCCTTGGTTCATTAGTTAACCGTTGGGTATCAGTAAGATTTACGCCTGTTGTATCAGAGGTTGACCTCTCCGAAGGCGCGTATATCGAGTGGGATAAATTACCTGCTGGAGCAGAAGGTATTAAAACAGCTTTACAACAGCAAGCTTCGGGTCTTTCATTAGAGCCTGTTAAAGTTACTACTTTACAAGGCAACTTGGATAGCTTAATTCCTGGATTAGCTGGATTGCTTATCACATTACTTGCTATGTGGTTGCTTAAGAAGAAAGTTTCTCCAATTGTTATGATCCTTGGATTATTCGCAGTTGGTATTGTATTCCACTTATTGAAACTAATGTAATAAATATAGAGCAGCACCTCCTGGTATGATAAACCATCATTAGGAGGTGCTTTTCGTATAAAATAAATACTTAGGGGGCCGCTATGCTTACAATCGGTTATGTTGGAAATGGGAAAAGTACGAACAGATATCATCTGCCGTTCGTTCTGCAAAGGGAGAATATCAAGGTAAAAACCATTTACCAAAGAAATCCTAAAAATGAAAGTTGGGATCGGATTCCCGGAGTACACTATACATCTGATTTAGATGAACTATTAAATGACCAGGACATTCAACTCATTGTGCTTTGCACAAAACATGATAGTCATTATGAATACGCAAAATTAGTATTAGAGCATAATAAACACTGTTTGGTTGAAAAGCCTTTTATGGAAACCTCAGAACAGGCAAAAGAAATATTTGCTATCGCAAAAGAGAAAGGATTACTTGTTCAGACGTATCAAAACAGACGTTTTGACAGTGATTTTTTAACCGTTCAAAAGGTCATTGAAGAAGGGAAATTAGGGGACTTGCTGGAAGTAGAAATGCATTATGACTATTTTCGTCCCGAAGTACCGGAGTCTGTTCATTCCTTTAATCCTAATGATTCATTTTTATATGGACATGGCTGTCATACACTCGATCAGGTCATCAGTTATTTTGGAAAGCCCGATGATATCCATTATGATGTAAGGCAATTATTGGGTGAAGGAAGATTGAATGATTATTTTGATTTAGATCTATATTATGGCAAGTTAAAAGTATCTGTAAAATCAAGTTATTTTAGACTTAAAGAAAGACCAAGCTTCGTCGTTTACGGCAAAAAGGGATGCTTTGTGAAAGAAACTAAGGATCGCCAGGAAGAGCATCTAAAGTTATTTTACATGCCTGATAACAAAGATTTTGGTATAGATACCATCCAGCATTATGGTGTCATCACCTATATCGATGAAGAGGGTACCGTCCACGAAGAAACAGTGAAATCGGTAAATGGTGATTATGGAAGAGTCTATGATGATGTATATGAAGCGATCATAAACGGTAAAGATAAGACCATAACAGACGAACAGACCCTGCTGCAAATGGAAATATTAGAAACAGGGGTAAAAAATTTAAAATAGTATCAAAAGTCTAATGAAAAGACTACTTCCGTATAGGGTGGAAGTAGTCTTTTTTTGGCTGTTTAGGGATTATGACGCAAAGATGGTCGTTTATGCTCTAAAATATTATTTTATGCTCGATTAATCAAATTTATGACCGTATTTTCCATATTTATGACCAAAGTGGTGACAAAAGTGTGACCAATGCCAACACACACAGCTATGCGGGAGCTCTTTTTTACCTGAAAAAGGAATTTACCCACAAAACCCCGAATAAATATTCTCAAGATGCAATGGAGGTGAAAAAATGGACCGAAAGGCTTTTAAAAACAATTCCTTACCATGCGCGTTTTTGGATTGGGAGGCCTTTGAACAGAATGTACAGGCTGTAGCCTCAAAAGCGAATGGAAAGAGAATTCGAATTGCCAGTAAATCCATTCGCAGTGTACCAGTTTTACAATATATATTAAACTGTCATCCCTGTTATCACGGAATCATGGGTTATAGTCCCCATGAAGCAGCGTACCTAGCGGAATCTGGTTTTGATGACATTCTGCTAGGCTATCCAACAATGGATGTTGCGGGAATTGAATCGACCATTAAACATATAAAAAGTAATAAAATAATCACCTTTATGGTCGATCATTTATCGCAAATCGAGTTATTGGAGAGTATCGCAAAAAAACATTCAATCACCGTGAGAGTATGCATTGATATTGATATGAGTACCTCCTTTTTCGGTTTTCACTTTGGAGTGAGACGCTCACCACTAAAAAGTCCAGAAGACATCATTCCCCTTATCTCCTACATTAAAGAATCACCTCACCTAGCACTAGATGGAATCATGGGATACGAAGCACAAATTGCCGGAGTTGGAGATAACACTCCACAGCAATGGGCCAAAAATCTTGTTATATCCGGGTTAAAAAATAATTCTATAAAGACGATATCAAGCAGGCGGGAAAAAATCGTGGAAGCCATACGAAAAATGGGCTTGGAACTCCGATTTGTAAATGGCGGGGGGACCGGAAGTATTCACAGTACAGGCTTAGAAAACTGGGTTACCGAAATAACGGTGGGTTCCGCTTTTTATGCACCGGTTCTCTTTGATTATTATCATGATTTTACGTATAAGCCAGCAATTGGATTCGCCTTGCCCATCGTGAGAAAGGCGGCTGATCACATTTATACCTGTGCCGGTGGCGGTTATATTGGGTCAGGTGCGGTTGGGCATGAGAAATCACCGGTTCCTTTTTCCCCGCAGGGAGCAAAATTATTACCGTTAGAGGGGGCGGGTGAGGTACAAACCCCGATTCTTTATAAGGGGGATGAATCCCTGCAAATAGGAGAGGCTATTCTGTTTCGCCCTGCTAAAGCTGGGGAAATCGCCGAACGCTTCCCATTTCTCTATATCATCAAGGATAATCAAATCGTGGATCAATACAATACGTATCGAGGTGATAATCAGTGCTTTTATTAAAAAATGAACCGATTCACAATTGGTCTAGTTCTGTTTCCTTTTCTCCCGAGGAAATCCACTATCCAGAAAGTATGGATGAAGTCGTTGAGATTGTCCACCATGCCCGTTCTGTTAAAAAATCGATTCGAGTCATGGGGGCGCGGCATTCTTTTACGCCTTTAATCAGAAGTAACCATCTTCTTCTCTCGTTGGACAAACTATCGGGTGTCATCAATATTGATCACCAAAAGAGGGTTGCGGAAGTTTGGGCAGGAACGAGGCTATATGATCTTAGTGAAAATCTATATAAACATGGATATGCTCAGGAAAACTTAGGGGATATCAATGTTCAGTCCGTGGCAGGTGCCTTTGTGACGGGAACACACGGTACCGGTGCAAACTATGGAATTATTGCTTCCCAGCTAGAGGAAATCACCTTGGTCCTTGCCAATGGGGAGGTGCTTACTTGTTCACGGGATCACCATTCCGATTTTTTTCATGCAGCGGGTGTGTCCCTTGGAATGCTAGGGATTATCGTAAAGGTGAAAATACGAGTAGTCCCTTCGCAAACCCATGAATTAAACGTAAGAAAAGAACTATTAAAGAATGTGCTTCAAGACTTAAAGTCTATTAAAAACGATCATGATCATGTTGAGTTTTATCTGTTTCCGTACAGTGAAAACATCCAACTCAAAACCATGAATCCTACCAATCTTCCACCACAGTCTCTCAAATTTGAACAATGGAAAACGAATATGCTTGAAAACAAGGCTCTATTTTTAGTAAGTGAATTTTGCCGGTTATTCCCAAAGGCTTCGCCGAAAATAAGTACCTTAATGTCAAAGCTAGTCAGTGATTCTAAACTGGTTGGCCCGAGTCACGAATTATTCTGTACGCCGCGTAATGTCCGATTCCAAGAGATGGAATACAGTATTCCCGATCATTTTTTAGGAGAAGTCATTGAAAGAATTCATCAAGAAATCCCCAAACAAGGTTTTCAAGTGAATTTCCCGATTGAGTGTCGTTTTGTAAAAGGGGATGACTTTTGGCTAAGCCCTGCCCATGGTAGAAACAGTGCGTATATTGCCCTACATATGTATAAAGGGATGGAGCACGAAGGGTATTTTCGCTATTTCGAATCCATTTTAAAAGAATACGAGGGAAGACCGCACTGGGGGAAAATGCATACCCTGAACAAAGCGGATATCCAACAACGATATCCAATGCTAGATGACTTTCTGCTGCTCCGTCAAGAAGTAGATCCGGATGGGGTATTTTTAAATGACTATCTTGGTAGTCTTTTTCTATAAAGTAAATGGCTGTTCACCATAATCGACCTGCAGGTTATGGTGAATAGCCATTTTTGTTTATTCACAATTAATGCCTCCTAGACATCCAAAGTGATATTTGTTGGGCGATATATTCGGAACTATGGTGCTTTCCATCGCGAATCCACCACTTTAAAATACCTATAATGGAGGAGGCAATAATATCCTCTGAGACGGCGTCCTCTGTTACGATTTCACGTAAATCCCGTCTAGCTTGGACGAATTCGACGATAAAGGAATGGAGCTTTTTTTGAAAACCATTTTCTTCAAATAATACCGATAAATATTTTCGATGTTGATAAAAATAATCCAAAAATGCCAACAGCTGTTCCTCCCGGGGGACAGAGTCTTTCTGTAATAGCGGGGTCAATTTCATAGACAGGTCGTCGAAAATATCGTAAACGAGCTGCCTTAATAAATCGCGCATATCGACATAGTGGAGATAAAAGGTGGCGCGATTTAATTCTGCCTTTGCCGCTACACTTTGAACAGTTAATTCCTGTAAATTTTGTTTTTCCTTTAAAATTGAAATGACAGCTTCCTTTAATAAACGCTTTGAGCGAATGGCACGTGGATCTTCCTTTTTCGTTGACATTTTTACACCCCGATTGTTGATTTTACCACTATTTCTACGACAAATTATCGTAATCCGTTGTTTAGTTTACACTTAGTCCAAAGTTGTTGGTGGTTTCTTCTTTTATTTGCTGTTACAATTCATTTTATCGTCATTATGTTGATAAAGTAAAGGGAGGTACTTCGTAGCTATGGCTCAACAAATTAATAAGAAAGTATTATTGTTTGTGTTGCTGCTAGGCGGCTTTTTGTCGATTTTAAATCAAACGCTTTTAAACGTTGCTTTAAGCAATTTTATGGAAGTCTTTGATGTCAATGCGACAACGGTCCAATGGCTTGCAACAGGATTTATGTTAGTAAACGGGGTATTGATTCCCGTTACGGCTTATTTAATGAAGCGTTTCTCGACACGGCAATTATTTATAAGTTCGATGCTTTTACTGTTAATTGGTTCTATTTTTTGTGCGATGGCACCCAATTTCACTCTTCTCTTAATCGGACGAATGATTCAAGCGGCGGGCGCTGGGATTATTATGCCGCTGATGATGAGTGTCGTCATGTTTATCATCCCACCCCAAAACCGAGGAAGTGCTATGGGGCTCATCGGGCTTGCGATGATCTTTGCTCCGGCCATTGCTCCTACTCTTTCAGGATTTGTCATTGAATATGTCTCTTGGCGCTGGTTATTTATAGGCTTAATTCCGCTTGTCGGAATCGTGATCTTGTTAGCCTTTAAATACCTAATTAATGTAGCGGAAGGATCCAAAGCGGATTTAGATGTGTGGAGTGTAATTTTATCCACTGTTGGCTTTGGACTTGTACTGTATGGATTTAGTAACGCGGGCAGTCATGGATGGGATGATGGGCTTGTGTTAACTTCGATTATTGTGGGGATCGTCGTGTTAGTATTATTCACAACGCGTCAATTACGCGCAAGTGATCCGTTCTTAGATGTTCGTGTGTTTCAAAATAAAACTTTTACGATGACGTCACTCATAAATATTATTGTCACCATGATGTTATATGCTGACATGATTTTATTGCCCATCTATTTACAAACTGGCCGCGGATTTACAGCCTTTGATGCAGGTTTGTTATTATTGCCGGGTGCTTTGGTCAATGCTGTTTTATCACCTGTTACAGGGAAAATGTATGATCGCTTTGGTGCGAAGCCACTGTTTATTATCGGTTTACTTTTCGTGATTCCATCGATGTGGGTGGTCACGGACTTAACGGAAACCACTACCTTTACCTTTTTAATGATTCGAACGATTTTCTTAAGGATTGGTTTAAGCTTTATTACCATGCCGTTGAACACAGCCGGCTTGAGTGCTTTGCCGAAGGAACTGGTGACACATGGAACAGCGGTTAACAATACCGTTCGCCAAATTGCCGGAGCGATTGGTACAGCTGTAGTCGTAACCATCTACACAGCTCAAGCAACTGATTATGGGAAGGACCTTGCCCGTCAAGGTGTGATAGAAGGAATTGCTGCCTTGTCTTCCACCTTCGCTTCCAGTCAATCTTATTACTTCATGATGATCCTAGCCATCGTGGCACTGATCATAACCATATTTACACCGCTGAAACCAGCAGCAATTCAGGTAGTGAGTCAGGGTGAAGCTACTCCTGGTACAGAATAAGTCAAGCTATAAATAAGAAATCTTAATCGTAGTAGGTCCATAAAATGTCTATCTAACTGCAAAAACCACTTCCTAAAATATATGAAAGTGGTTTTTTGTTGTGGGGGGTACATTTCAGAATTTAAGTCCTCAAATACATTCCATTATCCTAAGCATAATGATAGAAATATCTCCCCACAATACTATAATGAGATTGGAAAGGGGCTGTTAACTATGGCACAAACATTAAAAGGAAAAGTAGCGCTTGTAACGGGTGCAGGTAAAGGGATTGGTAAAGCTGTTGCTGTTGCATTAGCGAATGAGGGAGTCAACGTTGGGTTACTAGCGAGAACAGAGGCAGATCTGAAGGAAGTTGTCAAAGAAGTGGAAGCTCTAGGCATAAAAGCCGCTTATGCCTCTGTGGATATCTCATCTCAAGAAGAGGTAGAGCAGGCTGTTAAAAGCTTGACTGACGAGTTAGGTGAGGCGGATATTCTGATTAATAACGCTGGGATTGGCAAATTTGCCACATTATTAGAGATGGATCCGCAGGAATGGAAGCGAATCATTGATGTGAATTTAATGGGTCCTTACTATATGACACGTGCCGTTCTACCGCAACTAATTGAAAAAAATGGCGGAGATATTATCAATATTTCATCTACAAATGGACTAAATGGTGCCGCTACTTCTAGTGCCTACAGTGCATCGAAGTTCGGCTTAATCGGCTTAACCGAATCATTGGCACAGGAAGTCCGCCGAAATAATATTCGAGTTACTACACTCACACCTAGTACTGTTGCGACTGAACTTGCAGTAAAAACCAACTTAATTGCTGAAAACAATGATCAAAAATATATGCAGCCGGAAGATATTGCTGAAATTATTGTTTCACAGCTAAAATTACATCCGCGTATTTATGTGAAAACAGCGAGTATGCTGGCAACGAACCCATTTTAATAAGCTATTGTAAGAAAAGACAGCTCTATGGCTGTCTTTTTCGTCACCATTTCTTTGGAAAGTGTTCTGACTGTGATCAAATGGCCGAATTGAATAAAAAATTAATGAAAGAGGGTGCCCCAAAAAGCTTTGAGACACTCTCTTTTTACATGATAAGGCTTTATGACACATAACATTATGTTTCTGCTCGAATTTAATAAAATATGCTCGCTTATAAAAATTTATGCCCGGTTTCTCTATATTTATGACCAAAATCGTGTCAAAACTGTGACACCACCCTCACAAATAGAAATTCCCCACCACCCTCACATCAGGTGAAACGTTTACCCGATTTCTTTCGTCTAATTCCTAATCTTGAATAATGTTTGTTGTAAACACAGGATTTTTTCGAAAAGAAACGAATTAATTAAGATAGAATGCCATAAAAAGGTATACCGAATGAGGAGGTTGCACTGTGACCCGTGATCAAATGAATCCAACGATAGAAAGAATTATTCATAACATCGAAAAGGTTATGATTGGAAAAAGAAATGTCGCTGAGTTAAGTCTCGTAGCCTTGCTGGCAGAAGGCCACGTTTTATTAGAGGATGTACCAGGTGTCGGAAAAACGATGATGGTTCGTGCGATGGCAAAATCGGTGAATGCTAATTTTCGCAGAATCCAGTTTACGCCAGATTTATTACCATCCGATGTAACGGGTGTATCCATCTATAATCCGAAAGAAATGGAATTCCAATTCCGGCCCGGCCCGCTGATGGGGAATATCATACTTGCGGATGAAATCAACCGGACTTCGCCAAAGACGCAGTCCGCGCTGCTAGAAGGGATGGAGGAGGCGAGTGTCACCATCGATGGTGTCACCCATAAACTTCAAAAGCCGTTCTTTGTTATGGCGACACAAAACCCGATTGAGTATGAAGGTACATACCCGCTTCCTGAAGCACAGCTTGACCGCTTTTTATTAAAAATGAAAATGGGCTATCCGGATATTGATGAGGAAGTAGAAGTATTAAACAGGGCGCAGAAGGTTCCTCCCATTGAAGACCTGTCTCCCGTGATCAGTCTTGAAGAGCTGCGGGAACTGCAAATGGATATTAAAAATGTGTTTGTGGATGCCAGTATTAAGCGCTACATCGTTGACATTGTGAACCGGACGAGGGGATATTCCGGGGTCTATTTAGGGGCAAGTCCAAGGGGATCGATTGCCTTGATGAAATCAGCGCAGGCCTACGCCTATATGTTTGACCGGGATTATGTCATTCCAGATGATATTCAATATTTAGCTCCATTTGTTCTGGCTCACCGGATTATTTTAAAGTCAGAAGCTAAGTTTGAAGGAGTCACAGCAGAAGATATCGTCAACCGGGTTGTTGCGCGAATACCTGTCCCTGTGCAAAGGCTAGTGAAGTAAAATGAAAAGATTGTGGATTCCATTCAAAAAGGTATGGAAGTTTATTGTGTTACTTCTATTAATCCTCCTTACGTTTTCGTATGCGATGTTTCAAGGCGGCTTTGTCAGCTGGTTCTTATTTTACAGCTTCTTACCGTTCGCTATCTATTGTGTTGCCTTATCATTCTATTCTTTAAGTGGATTGGATATCTCCCGAGATATTCCAAAATCGGATTACAATGCGGGTGAACCGTTAAAAGTAACAGTAACAGTCAAACGGAGTTCGTCCTTTCCATTATTCTATTTACTGATCGCAGACCAACTGGATGCTAGCTTAACGTTTTCGCAGCAGCATAGGAAAACGAAGACGCTATTGATCCCGGGACTGAAAAAGGAGTTTTCCTACGAGTACGTGATAGCGGAATTGCCGCGTGGCGAGCATGTTTTTCAGGGATTTTCCGTTAAGACTGGCGACCCGCTTGGTTTATATGAAAAGGAAAAAATCATCGAGAGAGAAAGTAAAATTGTCGTCTACCCAGCGTATTCGGAGCTGTTGTATCGGCCGTTTGAAAACCAATTCGATCAAGGAATGACGGCATCGAGGGAACGGGTGCAGCGGGATACCTCGATGGCGATTGGGGTTAGGGATTATCAGCCGGGAGATCGGTTTTCTTGGATTAACTGGAAAGCAACCGCAAAACGAAATGAAATCATGACGAAGGAATTTGAACAACGCCAGTCACATGATGTTTTCGTCGTGTTGGATTGTGTTCCTGACCGGCACTTTGAGGTCATGGTTTCCTTTACGGCGTCCTTACTGCGTGCTGTGTTAAAAAAAGGAGCGCAAACGGGGTTATTGACGATTAGCAATGAAAGAGCAGCGTTTCCAATTAGGGGCGGGGAACAACATCTCCAGCAGCTTTTTTATCATCTTGCAAAAATTGAAGCAAAAAGCATTTCTTCTTTTGATAAAGTGTTAGAAACAGAAGGGCTGTTTGTTCAACATACGGTTGGTTTCCTCCTCGTCACCTCTCAATTAACAAAGCGATTAATTGAGAAAGCTAGCTTTCTTGGACAGCGTAAAGGGAAAATCGCACTTTTCCTCGTGAAAGGTGAAAAAGAAGCAGCAACAGAAAATGAACGCTCGCTAATTGCCTTGGCCAATGCCCGTGGGGTTAGAGTGGTTATGGTTCATGAAGGCGACTTTTCCACTGCCTTTTTGGGGGTGAAGATATGAAAATGAAGAGGGATTTTTCTACTTTTCTCCTTTACGCACTCGGTTTTATGCTGGTATGGGAGTGGTTAAGACCGCTCGAACAGCTTACCACTACGGATAATATTGAAACCTTTATTATCTTTTTACTATTTTCTTTTACTGCAGCTTTTTTTAAGCTCAGATGGTTTTGGCAATGGATGATCAAGCTTTGGTTTATTTTCTTTTCGATTAATCGCTTCTATTATGAGGAAGGTTTCCTCCAATTTCAGTGGCTGAGCTCATTTCTTGGCGACTTACAGGGGGATTTGCTCCTCGTATGGGAACGAAATTGGCTTGATTTATCCGATGGATTTCGAACGTTGATATTCTTTATTCTTCTATGGCTGATGGTGTACTTAATCCATTTCTGGCTATTAAATCGGCAAAAGATTTTTACATTCTTTCTAATTACGCTTGTTTATATTACGGTACTTGATACCTTTACTGCTTACAATTCGAAGACAGCGATTATCCGGACGGTGGTTGTTGGCTTTGTAGTCATGGGAATGCTGACCTACTACCGTATCCTGATGAAGGAAAATGTTAACAAAGATACTTCGGTAACCCGCAAATGGATGATGCCATTAGCGTTGATGATTACGGCAAGTGTTCTTATTGGAATCACGGCTCCTAAACTAGAGCCCATCTGGCCGGATCCAGTACCTTATCTTAAGGCAGCTGGGAACAAAGGAGGCGAGGATGGTAATAGTGGGATATCCAGAATAGGTTATGGTTCGAATGATGAAAAGTTAGGAGGCCCGTTTCTTGGGGATGACAGTGTCGTATTCCGCAGTGAAGCCAATGGAAAGAATTATTGGAAGGTCGAGACAAAGGATGTATACACGGGGAAGGGCTGGATTCCGTCTGGTTCCACACCTTTCACGATTGGCAGTAATGATCTTATTCCTGTTTTTTCGATTCCAAAAACGGTAGAAACTCGTGATGAAACGGCAACCTTGTATTTAGAGATGGATTATCCTCATCTCATTTATCCGGCGGGAATTCAAAGGGTTCAATTTTCGCAAAACTATAGTCTTGAGATTGATTCTACGAAGGAAAAAATATCGATTCAGGATGCTTTTGCTGAGTCTGTTTCACCTGATTCCTATACGATGGAACACAAAGTACCAAAATATAAAGCCAGTGACTTAATGCAGACAACATTTGCGGATCCTGAGCAGGTAGGGCAGGAATTTATTGAAAACTATACCCAACTGCCAGAAGGATTACCAGAACGAGTGAAGCAGTTAGCAGAACAAATCACCGCAGGTAAAACGAACTGGTTTGATAAGGCAAGAGCAGTGGAGAAGTATTTTGGCAGTTTTGAGTTTACGTATGATCAAAAGAATGTAGCGATTCCAGGAGAGAATGATGATTACGTTGACCAATTTTTGTTTGATACCAAAACGGGTTATTGTGATAATTTCTCTTCTTCAATGGCCGTACTGCTTAGAACGCTCGGCATACCAACCCGCTGGGTAAAGGGGTACACGGGCGGTGACTTCATCGAATACAGTGAAAAAGATTCAGCCAAATCGATTTACGAAATTACCAACAACAATGCCCATTCCTGGGTAGAAGTGTATTTTCCGAATCAAGGCTGGGTTCCTTTTGAACCAACGAAGGGATTTACCAATGAAGTTTCCATCAACTTTATTAATGAAAATTCAGGTCAGACGACACCAGATACCACTCCGCCGCCGGTTCAAAAGCCACAGCAGAAAGACGCTGCAGCTAAAAACGATAAACCGGAAACAAAGGAATCTTTTAATTTTGAAGGAATTTGGCTGGATATAAAATCATTTCTTAGAGATCATTGGAAACAGATGCTGTTAATCGTTGCTGTAGGTGGAGGAGCAATAGGATTACTTTATCGAATCCGGGGGAAATGGGTTCCGTATTTGTATTTACTGCGATTCCGTTGGAAGAAAAAGGATGATAACATTGGAGAAGCGTATCTGATTTTATTAAAGCAATTAGACCGCTACGGTATTAAGCGAAAAGAGAATCAAACACTCCGTAGTTATGCACGCTATATTGATACCTTCTTTTCGACCCGTGAAATGACCAAGCTAACAGCACGATATGAGCAATATTTATATCATGAGCAGATTCCAAAAGGAACCTGGGGGGATTCACGGGAATTGTGGGAAAATTTAATTAAAAAGACAATTGCTTGACCGGAAAATCTACCTACTGATACAATAGCTTAGAATTTAATAAGCTATTTATTCTTCATATATCCTCGATAATAGGGTTCGAGAGTCTCTACCGGGTCACCACAAATGACCTGACTATGAAGGTAGAATATTCGGTGTTGTCATGATGAGAAAACTAGAATTCTGCCTTCCTAGGTTTATTTGGAGGGGGAATCCTAGTTTTTTTGTTTTTAATTGGAAATACTACTATTACTTTTACTAAAGAGGTGGCCATTTTGACAGGAACACAGGACATGATTGTTGTTTTAGATTTTGGAAGTCAATATAACCAGTTAATCACACGCCGAATTCGTGAGTTTGGCGTCTACAGCGAACTTCATCCGCATACAATTACTGCAGAGGAAATTCGTAAAATGAATCCAAAAGGAATTATTTTTTCCGGTGGTCCAAATAGTGTCTATGATGAAAATTCCTTCCGTTGTGATGAGGAAATTTTTGAAATGGGTCTGCCGATCTTAGGAATTTGCTATGGCATGCAATTAATGACCGTTCACTTCGAAGGAAAAGTGGAAAAAGCAAAGAATCGCGAGTATGGAAAGGCTGGTATCAACATCCAGCACTCATCTAAATTATTCACTGATTTGCCGGAAGAGCAGGTTGTTTGGATGAGCCACGGTGACTTAGTTGTTGAAGCACCAGAAGGATTTACAGTCGATGCAACAAGCCCGCACTGTCCCATTGCGGCAATGAGTAATAAAGAACGTAACCTTTATGCTGTTCAATTCCATCCAGAAGTACGTCATTCTGTATATGGAAATGAACTGCTCAAAAATTTTGTATTCCATGTTTGTGATTGTAAGGGCGATTGGTCGATGGAAAACTTTATTGAGATGGAAATGATCAAGATTCGTGAGCTGGTTGGCGATAAGAAGGTGCTTTGTGCGCTTAGCGGCGGCGTTGACTCATCGGTTGTGGCTGTTCTGATCCATAAGGCAATCGGAGATCAATTAACCTGTATTTTTGTTGATCACGGTTTGCTTCGTAAAAATGAAGCAGAAAGTGTCATGAAGACTTTCTCTGAAGGCTTTCATATGAATGTTATCAAAGTCGATGCGAAAGACCGTTTCTTATCAAAATTAGAAGGTGTCTCTGATCCAGAGAAAAAACGGAAAATTATTGGCAACGAGTTTATTTACGTTTTTGATGATGAGGCAGCAAAGCTTGAGGGGATCGAGTTCTTAGCACAAGGAACCCTTTATACAGATATTATTGAAAGTGGTACTGCTACTGCGCAAACGATTAAGTCACATCACAATGTCGGCGGTCTGCCTGAAGACATGCAATTTACGTTAATCGAACCGTTAAATACTTTGTTTAAGGATGAAGTCCGTGCCCTTGGTACTGAGCTGGGTATTCCTGATGATATCGTTTGGCGCCAGCCATTCCCAGGTCCAGGACTTGGTATCCGCGTGCTTGGAGCGATTTCTGAGGAGAAGCTTGAAATTGTCCGCGAATCAGATTGGATTCTCCGTGAGGAAATCAAAAAAGCAGGTCTTGACCGTGATATTTGGCAGTATTTTACCGTACTTCCGGATATTCGCAGCGTCGGCGTAATGGGCGATGCCCGTACGTACGATTATACGATTGGGATCCGTGCGGTTACTTCCATCGATGGGATGACGTCCGACTGGGCGCGAATTCCTTGGAATGTACTTGAAGTAATCTCGACCCGGATTGTGAATGAGGTCCCTCATATCAATCGCGTCGTCTATGATATTACGAGCAAGCCGCCAGCAACGATTGAGTGGGAATAAGAAATAGTTCTAAAAACGAACGTTTTAAAATATATTTTTTAAAACGTTCGTTTTTTTATATTTACAAAAGGCTGAATCGTTGTTAAAATGAAGAAGTGTTAAGAAGAATGTCGAATATACTCGTATAATATTGGGAATATGGCCCAAAAGTTTCTACCGAGCCACCGTAAATGGCTTGACTACGAGGCAGTGTTAAATACAGAGGCTTTCCCTCTAATGATTTACACATGCCCTAGTCACACTCCGGTAGAATCGATCGGAGTGTTTTTTATTACTAGAATAATAGGGGGAAAGAACGTGCAAAAGTACTTTATGTTTAAAGAATTAGGGACAAATTATCGCCGTGAGTTTATAGGTGGTATTACTACCTTTTTAGCGATGGCTTATATATTGGTGGTCAACCCGCTTACGTTGACACTATCAAGTGTAGAAGATTTACCAGATGCGTTAAGAATGGATTATGGTGCCGTGTTTGTAGCAACAGCTTTAGCGGCAGCGATTGGCTCGATCGTGATGGGACTATTAGGGAAATACCCGCTAGCCCTAGCGCCAGGAATGGGTTTAAATGCTTTCTTTGCTTACACCGTTGTGTTAGGAAGTGGAATTCCATGGCAACATGCATTGGGCGCCGTATTTATCTCGGGAGTATTTTTCTTCGTCTTAACACTTACAGGTCTTCGTGAAAAAATCATTAATGCGATTCCAATGGAACTTAAGCATGCCGTTGGTGCAGGGATTGGCCTATTTATTACTTTTGTTGGTTTACAAAATGCTGGAATTATCGTAAATAATGATGCAACACTTGTTGGTTTAGGTGATTTAACTGCAGGTCCAACGTTACTCGCGATTTTTGGAATCGTTGTGACTGTGATTATGATGACTAGAGGTATTAATGGATCTGTTTTTTACGGAATGGTCATTACCGTAATTGTTGGAATGATTTTTAATTTGATTGATGCACCGGAGAAAGTGGTTGATAGTGTACCAAGTTTAACACCAACCTTTGGGGCAGCGATTACTTCGCTTGCGGATCCTTCTTTCTATACAACGGCCATGGTCGGGATCATTCTTACTTTCCTATTTGTTGATTTCTTCGACAATGCTGGAACACTAGTAGCGGTAGCGAATCAAGCTGGCATGATTAAGGATAATAAATTGCCGCGTGCAGGCAGGGCGTTAATTGCTGATTCCATTGCCACAACAGTGGGTGCGGTTTTAGGAACATCGACAACAACATCTTATATTGAATCGTCTGCGGGGGTTGCTGCAGGAGCAAGAACGGGATTTGCTTCATTGGTTACAGCAGGGTTATTCCTTCTATCGATCTTTTTCTTCCCGTTATTGTCTGTCGTCACTGCGCCTGTTACAGCACCAGCGTTAATTATAGTTGGGGTATTAATGGTTTCTTCTTTAGGAAAAATTGATTGGAAAAAGTTCGAAATTGCTGTTCCAGCATTCTTAACGATGATTGCGATGCCGTTGTCCTACAGTATTGCCACAGGGATCGCCATTGGCTTTATCTTCTATCCCATTACGATGATTGTTAAAGGGCGCGCGAAAGATGTTAACCCAATTATGTACTTCTTCTTTGTGATCTTTTTACTGTATTTTATTTTCCTACAATAGGGATGAAGGGAACTGTGATTATTCACAGTTCTTTTTTTAGTGTCCGATATGTGAATTATTTCACAAAAATTTGGTTTTTTTACAAAACATTACAAAATTCGCGGAGCTTCTTCTGTATGATTATAGCTGTATGAAAGAAGGAGTGTTGAACATGAATTTAGTGAATGTTCGAGATTTGCGAAAAAACTTTGGTGATTTTGAAGCGGTAAGTGGTGTATCCTTTTCTGTTGAAAAAGGGGAATCCTTTAGTTTGCTTGGGCCAAATGGTGCTGGTAAATCGACGATAATTAACATGATTACTGGTTTGTTTTCTCCTACATCAGGTTCGATACATATAAAAGACATCGATGTCATTAAAAGTCCAAAGCAGGCCCAAAAGTGGATTGGTATAGTCCCTCAGGAAATTGCGCTTTATGAGACCTTATCCGCAAGGGAGAACTTAAAGTTTTGGGGAAGAATGTACAATTTAACTGGAAAAGCGCTTGAGAAGAGTGTCGATGGTGTGCTTGAAATTATCGGCCTTTCGGAACGGGCTAAGGATAAAGTTGAGACCTTCTCTGGCGGAATGAAAAGGCGAGTGAATATCGGTGCTGCGATTTTGCATCGTCCAGAGATGTTAATTATGGATGAGCCGACGGTCGGTATTGACCCGCAATCAAGAAATCATATTTTAGAAACGGTTAAGCGGTTGAACAATGAAGGAATGACAATCATTTATACCAGTCATTATATGGAGGAAGTCGAGTACCTTTGTGAACGGATCGGCATTATCGATCACGGTCAATTAATTGCCTGTGGGACATTACGGGAACTTAGGGAATCCATCGGTGATCGCTCGAGAATTATCTTAACGATGGATCAGGAACGTCCGAGTATTAAAAATGTTTTTAAAGGAAAGTTTTTAGAGAAAGACATCCAGATCCAAGAGAAACAATTTATTGTATACCATAAAGAGCCTCAGTTTATCCTCAGTGATTTAATTCAAACTGTCACGAACACTGGTGCGAAGGTGTCCACAGTGGAAATCGTTGAACCGAACTTAGAGAGTGTGTTTTTACATCTAACCGGTCGAAGTTTAAGGGATTAGAGGTGGGGATGATGACATTCTGGTGGCTTGCTTTGAAGGATTTATTGATAACCGTTCGCGATAAAAAGGCATTATTAACACTTATTCTGATGCCGTTATTATTAATTGCCATTTTAGGCTCCGCCTTTGGCGATATGCTGAAGGAAGGTGGAGATGTCAAAGTCGAGAAATTCACCCTGGGTATTGTAAATTTAGATGATGGTCAGTTTGGAAAAATTTTATCTGAGACGATATTTAAACAAGAATTGGCCGATAAAATAAAGGTAGAATTTTATCAAGAACAAGCATTAAATAAGAGAATTAAAGATCATAAATTGGATGTGGGAATTATTATCGGTGAAGATTTCTCCACTTCGTTAATGTCCGGCGATGAAACAAAAGTCCAGCTTCTATCTGTACCAGACCCAGGGATTAAGGGAATCATTGTTACAAGTGTAATTGAGCAATTTGCCCAATCAATTCCAATTGAATCAATGGCAGTACAGTCTGTTCAAGCAGGTACAGGGCAAGAACTCTCCTCCATACAGCCAATCAACCAGACTCTCCTCCATGAAACTACTGTCAATGCAAAAACAAAACCGGTTACTTCTTTTCAGTATTATGCTGCTGGAATGGGTGTCATGTTTTTACTCATGACGGTCGTTCAGGGGGCGGCAACAATGATACTAGAAAAAGAACAAGAGGTTTACAAGCGGCTGCTGCTATCAAATTTAACCTACACGCACTATTTATTTGGAAAGATGCTTGGTTTACTGCTTATTTGCCTAGCCCAAGCGTATATCATTATTATTGGCACAAAGCTTCTTTTTGGAGTGGAGTGGGGAGCTTCTGTCTTAGGCGTTATCATAATGACGTTTGCTTTTGTTGTGAATGCATGTGGTTTGGGAATGGTTGCAGTTTCGTTTATTAAGTCAGAGAAATCCTTTAATGTAGCAGGGATGTTAGGAACACAAATTTTTGCAGCGTTAGGGGGAAGTATGGCGCCGTTGTATATATTCCCTGATTGGGCTGTTACCGCGTCTAAGTTTTTGCCAAATGGCCTTGCCTTGCAAACATATTTAGACCTAATGTCAGGTGCCACATTTACCGATGTCATTCCAGAGATCGTTACTTCGATTCTATCAGGTTTATTATTTATTTGTATCGGGTTATTTCGCCTTTCGCTTGAAAGGAGGAGGAAGTATGCGTAAAGTTTGGAACATTTCATCGCTACACTTGAAAGAGTTTTTTAAATCTCCTGGTGCATTAGCCTTAATGTTAGTCTTACCTTTACTATTTAGTTTGATTTTCGGTGGTATTGCTGTTGGAACGGAACAGAATAAGCCGGTAGTCAATGTTGTTGTTCAGGACGGGAAAATCAGTCAGGAAGTTTTCGATCTTTTGGCACGGAATGATCAATTTGAATGGAAAAGAGTAAATAAACAACAGGCCAATGAGAATGTATCAAAACAAAAAACAGCTGCAGCTGTGGTGATTCCTAGTAATTCCTATGAACGTATTGTTAATCACGAGCCCTTGTTTGAAATAATTCTTCGTAACAAAACGGATGACTATCTTGCTTTAGTTCCACATTTAGAGGGGACAGCTAATTTAATTATCCGCTCTTATCAGGTGACGAAAGAGGTTAATTCTGATGCCTTTCCTGACGTAATCGAAGCGGTAGCAGCAAGTAAAAATGTGAAGGTAGAGAAGCGGATTGTTCAAAAAGATGATAAAGACACAAGCCCTGTGGAAATGAATTTAATGATTGTTGGTTTCGCGATTATGTTCATGATGTTTGGGCTTTCTGGTGCCGCCTCTACAATTCTTGATGAGCGGATTGGCGGTACGTGGGGAAGACTGATGACAACACCGGCTAGTAAGTGGCAGATTAGCTTAGGTTACATGTTTGCTTATTTTTTGATGGGTTGGATTCAGTTTGCAGTATTAATGATTTCAATGAAGTTCATTTACGATACGAATTGGGGAAATGTAATCTATCTCATTCCGTTTGCCTCTTTGGTGATCTTATGTGTTGTCGGATTTGGTCTTATGATTGCCGGGCTAGTGAAAACAAAACAACAGGCTGGCGCTATTGGTGCGGTATTAATTGTCAGTACCTGTATGCTTGGCGGGGTATATTGGTCGATCGAATTTGTTCCAGAAGTGATGCAGAAAATAGCTTTAGCTGTTCCTCAGAGCTGGGCGATGTCCGGGTTTAAAGAAATAATTAGTGGAAGTCTCCATGTTAAAACACTTCTTTATGATACATTGGCACTTTCGGGATTTACGGTGGCGTTCTTTTTCATTGGTTTGCGTGGAATTACCTATAAATAAAAATGTCATAAAATTGTGTCAGTTTTTGTCGTTGACTTCCTGTTTTGTCTCTTATAACATTGAAGATACTATTGGTAGGTTAGGCGAAATGGAGAAATCGGCAAATGGCAAATTTATTAATCGATAAGGTTCTTAATAATAATGTTTTAATCGCGGAGCACCCTTCTTACAAAGAAGTTGTGTTAATTGGAAAAGGGATTGGCTTTAACCGAAAACACGGTGAGTATATCGACACAGATTCTGTCGATAAATTATTTGTTTTAAAAAATGAAAAAGAGCAAGCAAGCTATATCAAGTTACTTCCCTTTATTGATAACGATTTACTTGAAGTCATTATTTCAGCCATTGACCTGATCAAACAAAGAACACATTCTATGCTGAACGAACATATTCATGTTGCTTTGACCGACCATTTAATGTTTGCGATTACAAGAGCTTCCCAGGGGTTGGAAATGAAAAATCCATTTCTTGTCGAGACAAAAACTCTTTACCGACATGAATATGAGATCGCGTCAGATGTTGTTGAACTGATTAAGCAGAAAACAGGATTTGCCCTTCCGATTGGAGAAATTGGTTTTATTGCTCTGCACATACATTCTTCCATTACGAATAAAAATCTTTCTGATGTGAACCAGCATTCTCAATTGGTTAGCAGGCTGGTTGAAATGGTAGAAAAACAGTTTGAAATCCAAATTGACAAAGAAGGCATCGATTATATGAGGCTTGTCCGTCACCTTCGCTTCACCATTGAGAGAGTCATCAAAGGGGAGAAAGTAGAAGAACCAGATAAAATCTCTTCTCTATTGAAAGAGGAGTATCCTCTTTGCTATAATCTCTCCTGGAAACTCATTAAAGTGATGCAGCAAACATTAAAAATGAAGGTCTTCGATGCAGAGGCTGTCTATTTAACGATGCATTTACAGCGAATTCAAAAGAAATTTAAATAGCCTTTATAAATTTTTACGTGTTACTGATTCTATCAGGCATGAGTGAAATTAATTGAATTGAAGCTGTTGGGACAATCTATACCCAAGACTTCCGATCAATTGAACTTTTACTCATGCCTTTTTTTTGCCTTTTTACAGTAAATAAAAACGCTTAATGAGTTGAAAAATATTGGAGGTAAATAATATGTTTAAAAAAGCTTTTGGTGTCTTGCAAAAAGTTGGTAAGGCGCTAATGCTTCCGGTTGCCCTTTTACCGGCGGCAGGTATTTTGCTTGCATTAGGAGCCGCGCTACGAAACCCTGCTCTGATAGAATTAGCACCATTCCTAGATAACAGCACTGTGGATATGATTGCAGCTGTTATGCAAAAAGCAGGGGATATCGTCTTTGCTAATCTTCCGCTCTTATTTGCAGTAGGGGTTGCAGTCGGATTGGCTGGCGGTGAAGGAACAGCAGGTCTCGCTGCGATTATCGGTTACTTAATCATGAATGTAACTATGGGTACGGTCCTTGGAATTGAAGCTAAAGATGTAAATGGTTTGAACTATGCGAATGTGTTAGGGATTCCAACATTACAAACTGGGGTTTTCGGTGGTATTATCGTTGGAATTATCGCAGCAGCATTGTATAACAAGTTCTATGAAATCGAACTTCCGTCCTATTTAGGATTCTTTGCTGGTAAACGGTTTGTACCAATTATTACAGCAGGAACAGCTTTATTATTAGGTCTATTGATGCTTTTTATTTGGCCGCCGATTCAGAATGGATTAAATGCATTCTCACAAAACATGGTCCATGCAAACTTAACTATTTCCGCTCTCATTTTCGGTATCATTGAACGTTCATTGATTCCTTTTGGATTGCATCACATCTTCTATTCTCCATTCTGGTATGAATTTGGTAGTTACACAAATGCTGTTGGTGATGTTGTTCGTGGTGATCAGCGTATCTTCATGGAACAAATTAAAGATGGTGTACAAAATCTAACAGCGGGAACATTTATGACAGGTAAATTCCCATTCATGATGTTTGGTTTACCAGCAGCAGCGTTAGCGATTTATCACGAAGCAAAACCTGAAAAGAAAGTATTTGTTGGGGGATTAATGGCATCTGCAGCCCTAACTTCTTTCTTAACGGGTATTACTGAACCAATCGAATTCTCATTCCTTTTCGTAGCACCTGTTCTTTTCGGAATCCACGCAATCTTTGCTGGATTCTCGTTTATGATTATGCATATTTTAGATGTGAAAATCGGGATGACATTCTCCGGTGGGTTAATTGACTATATCCTATTTGGATTAATTAACCCGCAAACCAATGCTTGGATTGTTATTCCGGTAGGTCTTGTGTTTGCCGTTGTTTACTACTTCGGTTTCCGTTTTGCTATTCGTAAATTTAACTTAAAAACTCCTGGACGTGAATTAGAGGAAGAAGAAAACCAAGCACCAACCGGTAGAGCTGGATCTGGTGACTTAGCTTCTGACATCCTTGAGGCGATGGGTGGTAAAGATAATATTACTCATTTAGATGCATGTATTACTCGTCTTCGCGTTTCTGTTAATGACATTGATTATGTTGATAAGGATCAATTGAAAAAATTAGGAGCAGCGGGTGTGATGGAAGTAGGTAACAATATTCAAGCGATTTTCGGCCCGCGTTCAGAAACAATCAAAGGTCAAATGAAGGATATCATGGCAGGTAAAAAACCTCGTACAACTGTTAAGGCGCCTGAAAAAGGTGTGGAGCAGCAAATTGAAGAAGTGAATCCAGAAGCACTTCGAACTACTCGTGCAACGAAAGATGAAGGTTTTGTCGCACCAATTAAAGGTGAATTAAAGTCCATTACTGAGGTGCCAGACCAAGTATTTGCAGGAAAAATGATGGGTGACGGCTTTGCCATTGTCCCATCTGAAGGCACCATTGTATCTCCAGTGAATGGGAAAATCGTAAACCTATTCCCAACAAAACATGCTATTGGTATTCTTTCTGATACTGGTCGTGAAATTCTTATCCACGTAGGAATTGACACAGTTAACTTAAAAGGCAAAGGTTTCGATACGTTAGTTTCTGAAAATGAAATTGTAGAACAAGGTCAACCGTTATTGAAAGTTGATTTAGAGTACATTAAAGAACACGCAACATCTACGATTTCTCCGATTGTCTTCACGAACTTAGCCGAAGGTGAGAAGGTGGTCATCGAAAAGCAAGGACATGTTAATTTGCAGCAAGAAGGAATCATTAAGATTTCGAAGTAATATAATGAAGCCGATCCGCTGAAGGGTCGGCTTTATTATGCATTAAAAATAAATTTTGATTTTTTGTTGACGGAGTTCGTAGAGGGTGCTATTATATTAAAGCAGTCGTTAATGACGAGTTAACAACATGAAGATGTTAAAAAACATTTTAAAAAAATGTTGACACGAAATCGACGATCTGATATATTAATAGAGTTGCTTCTGAGCGAAGTACTCACGAAGTAAATTGTTCTTTGAAAACTAAACAAACAAAAACGTCAACAAACAATAATATTTTAGTTTCTACTATAGAAACTAAGCCAACGTAACTTTATGAGCTATATCAACTTTCTTGGAGAGTTTGATCCTGGCTCAGGA
>NZ_JBSLYA010000018.1:0-51937 GCF_053749995.1 Neobacillus sp. K501
TCCTGAGCCAGGATCAAACTCTCCAAGAAAGTTGATATAGCTCATAAAGTTACGTTGGCTTAGTTTCTATAGTAGAAACTAAAATATTATTGTTTGTTGACGTTTTTGTTTGTTTAGTTTTCAAAGATCAATTTCTTCGAATCGCTCAAAGGCGACTTTCTTATAATATCAAGTTATCAACTTAAAGTCAATAACTTTTTTTATTTCTTTTTTAAAACTTCGTTGTTTCGCAACAACAGATATTAATATACCATCATTATTTCATGTGTGCAATAACTTTTTCAGCAAAATATTAAAGTAACAATTTTCAAATTCCTTCATGTATGAAATAAAATAACACCGGCTCAGGAGCCGGTGTTAAAAAATTAACGATGTCTCATTAATGGGAATAATAATACATCACGAATCGATGGTGAATTGGTTAATAACATAACTAGGCGGTCAATTCCGATACCTAGGCCGCCAGTAGGAGGCATTCCGTACTCCAATGCCTCAACGAAATCTTCATCCATTTCATGCGCTTCATCATTACCTTGTTCACGTTCTTTTAATTGCGCTTCGAAACGTTCACGCTGATCAATTGGATCATTAAGCTCTGTAAATGCATTCGCATGCTCACGCGCAACGATAAATAGTTCAAAACGATCTGTGAATCTTGGGTCTTCATCATTTTTCTTCGCAAGCGGAGAAATTTCAACCGGGTGACCGTAAATGAAGGTAGGCTGAATTAGCTTTTCTTCTACTTTTTGCTCGAAGAATTCATTGACGATATGTCCGTAAAGCATATGTTCAGTAATTTCCACCCCATGTTCTTTTGCAATCGCACGGGCATCTTCAACACTCGTTTCTTTCCAGAAGTCGACTCCAGTGTATTCTTTAATGGCATCAACCATATGAAGTCTTTTCCACTCTGGAGTAAGATCTACTTCATAATCACCATATTGAACAATTGTAGTTCCTAATACTTCTTGGGCAATATGGGCAATTAGATTCTCAGTTAAACTCATAATATCGCGATAATCAGCATAAGCCTCGTAAAGTTCAATCATCGTAAACTCAGGATTGTGTCGGGTAGATACACCTTCATTACGGAATACTCGTCCAATTTCATAAACTTTTTCAAGACCACCAACGATCAGACGTTTTAAATGAAGCTCAATCGCAATCCTCATATATAACTCCATATCAAGAGCATTATGATGTGTAATGAACGGTCGAGCAGAAGCACCACCTGCAATGGAATGCATCATTGGTGTTTCCACTTCTAAATATCCGTTATTATCTAAATAGCGGCGCATAGATTGAATAATTTTACTTCTTGAAATAAAAGTCTCCTTACTTTCTTGGCTGACGATTAAATCTAAGTAACGTTGACGGTAGCGCTGCTCCACATCCTTAAGACCATGGAATTTATCCGGTAATGGACGTAGTGCTTTTGTTAAGAATTCAAATTCTTGAACTTTAACAGAAAGCTCACCAACTTTTGTTTTAAATAAGGTTCCTTTAACCCCGATGATATCTCCTAAATCTGAGCTATCAAATATTTCATACGCGGACTCACCAACTGCATCTTGTCGTACATACACTTGAATTTGCCCAGACAAATCTTGAATATTAGCAAAACCAGCTTTTCCTTTTCCACGCTTTGTCATCATTCGACCAGCAAGTGAAACAGATACATTCTTCGTTTCTATCTCTTCTTTTTCTAACTCCCCATATTGCTCAACTAATTCTTTGATACTATGAGAACGTTCAAATCGTTTACCGAATGGATCTAACCCATTTTCACGCATTGCGTTCATTTTTTCACGTCTTACCAAAAACTGGTCATTTAATTCTTCCTGACTCACGCTTAATCAACTCCAATACTTTCTTTATTATGTAAGTCGCATTCAAGCTGCGGCATTCATTTTTTCTACATACTTTATTATTTTACACAAACTTGCGAATTCAGACATTAAAAAAAGATTAATATATAAGAAAAGCGGAAGCGCCCTGGTCAGCGGCGTATGGCCTCCTCGAAAAAGAAAAACACTTTTCCTTCGTGCGATGCCAATGCTTACGAAGCCTTCCTTTATGGAGCGCTCCAACCGAGATAAAGGAAACACGAAGAGCGATAGCGCATTCGTGCTTGACTTATCGTAGGGCGGAGAGCGAAGGACACTAGCCGCTAGGGCGCTGGAGCTGGATAATTCTCAAAGTCTTATGTTAAACATTCTTATCTTATAGAAAAACTGCCAGTATTTCCACTGGCAGCTTGCTTTTAGTCAAAAACATTATAGAAAACGTGATTAGTAAAGTCAAATTTATCCTACTATAACCTGACTTTCCCTCACTTCTACTTCAGCGACCATATCATTTAATAGCGTTACTAGCTGGTCACGGGTATTACATTCATTAATCGTATTCCGAAACTTTCCATTTCCCGGTACGCCTTTTAAATACCAAGCAGCATGCTTACGCATTTCCCTTACGGCAATATACTCATCTTTAAGTGCGATTAAACGATCCAAGTGTAAGATACAAACATCCATTTTTTCACGGACAGATGGCTCACCTAATAGTTTTCCCGATTCAAGAAATTGAACAGTACGATAAATCATCCAAGGATTCCCCAGAGCCGCTCTTCCGATCATCACGCCGTCACAGCCGGTTTCATCCAGCATTCTCTTTGCGTCCTGTGGAGTTTGGACATCACCATTGCCAATAAGAGGGATATTGATTGCTTGCTTCACCTCTTTGATAATGTCCCAGTTTGCTATTCCTTCATACATTTGCACACGAGTCCGTCCATGGAGAGCAACGGCTTTTCCTCCTGCACGTTCAACAGCCTGTGCATTTTTAACTGCATAAATATGATCTTCGTCCCAACCCATTCGCATTTTTACAGTAACAGGCTTTTCTACAGCATCTACAACAGCTGAAACCATTTCATAGATTTTGTTGGGGTCAAGAAGCCATTTTGCTCCTGCGTCACATTTTGTGATTTTCGGAACCGGACAGCCCATGTTGATATCGATAATATCCGCATTCGTATTTTTATCGACAAATCGAGCTGCCTCAACAAGAGTTTCTTTTTCGCCACCGAAGATTTGCAGACTAAGTGGCTTTTCCCGCTCATCAACATAAAGCATATTCATTGTTTTTTCATTTTTGAGAACAATTCCTTTATCACTAACCATTTCTGCACATACAAGACCTGCTCCAAATTCTTTCACCGTTAAACGGAAGGCTGAATTACATACTCCGGCCATTGGTGCTAACACTACTTGGTTCTTCATCTGGATATCGCCAATTTTCAACATGCCGAAACCTCCTCTCCTACTTATTCAATAGAAGGTGCTAATTCTTCAATACTTATGTTTAAGGTTTGACCGATTTTTTCAAGTAAATCTCCTGTCGGCAGGCGATTTCCCCTTTCGATCTCCCCAATGATTGAAACTGATACACCTAATTCCTTCGAGAAACTCTCCTGTGTATAACCTTTTAGCTTTCGATAGGCTCGAATACGTCTACCCCATTTTTCCGCTTCCATACTCGGACTCCTTCTTTGTTAGGTAATTCGTTTATCCCTGATTCTAATGATGTTTCCTTACCTGGAATAATGATGTCAGGATTTATCTCTAACAGAGGAATCATCACAAAATTCCGTTCCCCCATCCTTGGGTGGGGAACAATTAGTTTCTCTGTTTCAATATTTTCTTGGTTATAAAGGAGAATGTCAAGGTCAATTGTCCGCGGTCCCCAGCGGACATCTCTTTTCCTTCCAAGTTCTACCTCTGTTGTTAAGCATGTATTCAATAGCTCATGGGCGCTCCATTCAGTCTGGACCTCTATCACCATGTTTAAAAATAAATCTTGGTCTTCATATCCAACAGGATCTGTTTCATAAACAGAGGAGTAATTTACCAACTTCACTTCCGGATAATGATTTAATCGTTGAATAGCTTTCCTTAAGTAATCATAACGATTACCGATATTTGATCCAAGGGCAATAAATACTGTATTTCCCATTTTTATCTACTCCTCGTAATTTCTACGGCGACTGACTTGTAATGACCTGGAATCGGGGGATCTGGTTTAATAACCTTAACAGTCGTTTCAGCTATCAGAGGGAACTTACACAGAATAGACTCTGCCATTTTTTCAGCCACTGCTTCCACCAATTTAAAGGGTTTTCCTTCAACGATCTCTTTACATACTTGAAAGAGCTCTCCATAGTTAACGGAATGTTCTAGTTCATCCGTTTCTCCCGCTTTTTTTAAATCTACATGGACCATTAAATCCACGATAAAACGCTGTCCAAGTCTTGTTTCTTCTGGAAAGACGCCATGATAGCCATAAAACTCCATCTGGTTGACATAGATTTTATCCATTGCTTACACCCTTCCCCATTAGCGCATCCATCATTTTCGCCATTCTGCTCATTTCCTTTACATCATGAACTCGTATGATATGGCAGCCCTTTTGAATACCGTAGCAGATGGTCGCCCCTGTCCCTTCCATTCTTTCGTTCACAGGAAGATCGAGGGCAGTACCAATCATTGTCTTTCTTGATGTTGCTAAAAGGACGGGATAGCCCGTTGCTGTTAACACATCTAAATGCTGCATCATTTGAATATTTTCCTGATAGTCTTTCGCAAAACCAATGCCTGGATCAAGAATAATATTTTCGTCCTTTACCCCAGCTTGTTTCACGAGGTTTATACTCTCATATAAATCATTCATGACATCTCTGATAAACAGCTGATAATTCCGGTCTGGACGATTATGCATCAGGATAATCGGGACATTGTAATCTGCCGCAACCTGCGCCATTCTTATGTCGGCTTTTGCCCCCCATACATCATTAATGATATGTGCACCCGCCTCAATTGCGTGTTTGGCTACCTCCGCTTTATATGTATCGATCGAAATCGGAACATTAATATTCCGGGATAGAGCTTTAATAATGGGAATGACCCTGTTTAACTCCTCTTCTACTGAGACAGCTGCATGTCCTGGACGTGTGGATTCACCGCCAACATCGATGATATCAGCCCCATTTTCCACCATGTTTTTCGCATGCATAACTGCCGTTTCGATATGATTGTATTGGCCCCCATCTGAGAAAGAATCTGGCGTGGCATTTAATATCCCCATAATCATTGTTTTCTTCCCCAGTTCTAACGTATAGCGGCCACAATGAATGCTGTGATTACTAGTTGTCTGCAATTTGGTCATCCCTCTTTTCATTTTTTCTACTCCTTACATCATACAAGAAGAATGATATTTGAACAAAAAAAGAAGTTAGCAAATCGCTAACCTCTTTTGAACGTTTATTAGTTTTCATATTGGTAAAGCGCTGTGCTTAGGTAACGTTCACCATTATCAGGAATGATCGCTAGTACCTTTTTACCTTTTCCTAATTTTTTCGCTAACTCTAATGCCGCATGGATTGCTGCACCTGATGAGATTCCCCCAAGGATACCTTCTTCTTTTGCTGCACGGCGGGATGCTGCAAATGCTTCATCCGCTTGGACCTGTATTACTTCATCATAGATTTCGGTATTGAGTACTCCCGGAACAAAACCTGCTCCAATCCCTTGAATCTTATGTGGGCCAGGCTTTCCGCCAGATAATACTGGTGAATCAGTAGGCTCAACAGCAAAAATTTTCACATTAGGGAACTTCTCACGAAGAACCTCTCCTGCGCCTGTGATCGTTCCACCAGTACCGATACCTGAAATAAATGCATCCAGTTGATCCATTTGTTCAACTATTTCCTTACCGGTTGTTCTGCGGTGTACTTCAGGATTGGCTTCATTTTCAAATTGCTGTGGTACAAAGTAACCATTCTCTTCAGCCAGTGCATTCGCTTTTGCAATAGCACCTTTCATTCCCTCTGGTCCAGGTGTTAATACTAGTTCAGCCCCATACGCACGTAGAAGATTTCTTCTTTCTAAGCTCATGGTCTCTGGCATGACAAAAATTGCCTTATATCCTTTTGCTGCTGCAACCATCGCTAGACCGATACCTGTATTTCCACTAGTAGGCTCAATGATTGTATCCACACCAGGTTTGATTAAGCCTTTTTCCTCCGCAGCTTCTATCATAGCTAATGCAATTCGATCTTTAACACTGCTGCCCGGGTTGAAGTATTCTAACTTTAAATAAACCTCAGCACTATTTTCATCTACTAATCTGTTTAATTTTACAATAGGTGTTTGACCGACTAATTCGGCAACTGAATTTGCAACGCGTACCATTATGCGCACCTCTATTCCGAGTATTTTTATTGGATTTATTTAATTTGAATTTAACAGTTTTATACATGTTTTGTCAATTGTTTTGCTATTTAATTTTTCGAAAGAATTTGACAAATTAGTGACTCCAAAAAGAAAAGTACAGAATTAGATTCTGCACCTTCACTAGTTTGATTCTTTTTTGTCGTAAAACCATTCGACTTTTGCTTCTTCCCAGAAGGTTTCGGCGGAGGCGGATGTTTTCATTTGCTCTAAAGCAATTTCTCGGCGAATTTGCTGTTTTACATCTTTATAGGAATATTTTACGTCTTTTAGTTTTCCTTCGAGTTTTACTATGGCAAATCCTTGATCTACTTTAATCGGATCGCTCCACGCACCTTTCTTAAGCTTCTTAGCTGCTTTTAAGTACTCTGCAGGATAGCGTTCTTCCCCTTCAATCAGAAAACCAATATTGCCTCCCTCATTCGCCGAAAACTCCTCAATCGATTTTTCCATTGCTAATGCTGCAAAATTCGACCCTTCTGAGAGTTCCTTTATTGCCTTATTTGCCTCTTCTTCCGTTTTGACAATGATATGTGCTAAATGATAGGCAGTAGGAATATTAAAAAGCTCCTCGTTTTTCTCGTAAAAGCTTTTCATCTCTTTGTCAGAGATAACAACATCTCTAGTCAAAATTTCCTCTTGCATCAATGTGTTGCGGATTTGTCTTTTCCACTCTTTTTCGCTAGTTTTCGTTTCACTGGAAGGATTATAAGTGGTTCGAAGAATTCGATACTCCCGTTCTACATCCTTTTCCGATACCTTAATTTTATATTTCTCCGCCATCTCTCGGATAACTTGTTGATCAATCATATCCTTAAGGACATCTTTTCCATACCGTTTCTCTAATTCATTGAGCCACTCTTGTCTAGAAATCTCACTCTTCCCAATGGTCGCTACAGCTTCTTTTAACACCGCACCGCCCGCCTCATTCATCTTTGAAAGGAAAAAAGCAACGGTTAAACAGTTAAGCATAATAAGGGCTGCTATCACAATCCAAAGCTGCTTCCGCTTCAATTAATCCTCCCCCCAAATGCTTATTTAGCCTGACTTTGTAGTTCTTCTAATTCTTCCTTGGTAAAGTTATAACGTTCATTGCAAAAATGGCAGTGAGCTTCTGCCTGTCCATCCTCAATAATCATTGCTTCAATTTCAGCCGACCCTAAACCGACAATCGCATCAGCAAAGCGCTCCTTGGAGCAGACGCATTGGAATTTCACAGGCATGGTTTCAAGGACATTCACATGCTCTTTTGTAAATAACTCCTCAAGAATCTCTTCAGGACTCAAACCATTTTGCACTAATTTCGAGATTGGCGGAATCGACTTTAAGCGCTCTTCCACTTTTGTAATCGTTTCATCCTGTATCCCCGGCATTAATTGAAATATAAAGCCTCCAGCAGCAAGAATCGAATCATCTGGATTAACAAGTACACCCACCCCAACGGATGAAGGTACCTGCTCTGAAGTAGCAAAATAATAGGTGAAGTCTTCTCCTAATTCACCAGAGACGATCGGTACCTGACCAGAAAAGAAGTCACGCATCCCAACATCCTTCACAATCGTTAAAGTCCCGGTGGTGCCGACCGCACGGCGGACATCAAGCTTCCCATGCTCATTTGCTTCAAAATCCACCTCAGGGTTTGTTACGTAACCGCGGACCTCCCCTTTGGCATTACTATCGACAAGGATAACACCAAGCGGGCCTCCACCGTCAATTTTAATCGTAAGTTTATTATCGCCCTTTAGCATTGCTCCCATCATGACTCCAGCAGTAAGGGAACGGCCAAGTGCAGCAGAAGCGGTTCTCCATGTTCCATGTTTTCGCTGTGCCTCTGTCACAATCTCCGTTGTGCGGACAGCATAGGCTCTAATTTGGCCATCATAAGCTAAAGCCTTAACTAAATAATCATTCATTGTGTAACTCCTTTCTGGCTGTATGGTAAGCACTATCCATTCCTTATATTATCCATATTACGCTTATAGATTAATTGCAGTCCTTTTAAAGTTAAAAATGGATCGACAACATCGATCACCGTGGATTCTTGCGCAATTAAGCTAGATAATCCTCCAGTCGCAATAACCGTCGGCCGTTGTTCACTCTGATCCATCATCCTTTTCACAATTCCTTCTACCTGACCGACATACCCATAAACAATACCAGCCTGCATGGCCGCAACGGTATTTTTCCCAATAACTCCTTCGGGGCGGGCGATTTCGATCCGTGGAAGTTTAGAAGCTTTTGTGTAAAGTGCTTCTGTTGAAATACCTACACCAGGCGCAATGGCTCCACCCATGTACTGACGCTGTTCATTGATATAGCAATACGTGGTTGCTGTGCCAAAATCTACGATAATTAGCGGACTTCCGTATTCATGAATCGCTGCGACTGCATTCACAATTCGGTCAGCTCCAACCTCTCTTGGGTTTTCATATTTAATATTAAGCCCTGTCTTCATTCCCGGACCAACAACCATAGGATTAATATGAAAATACTTTTTACACATTCTTTCTAGAGAAAACATAATCGGCGGGACAACAGATGAAATGATAATCCCATCGATTTGTGAAAACGATAACCCTGAAGCGTCAAATAAGTTCTTAACAATCATTCCAAACTCATCTTCCGTCCGATTTCGATGAGTTTCTACACGCCAGTGATATTTTAGTTCCTCGCCCTCATATACACCTAAAACAGTATTTGTATTTCCAACGTCAAATACGAAAATCAAAACGATCACTCACTTTATCGAGATTTTTCTTTTGGTTACACTGCAAACATCATATCATAATTATTATTTTTTCGAAAAAAAAGAGTGCTCAATAGAGAAGCACTCTTTTAACCGTTTTACTTACTATCCAGATCTGAAGACGGTTTATCCGTTTCTTCATCCTTCTTTGTGCTGATGGTTACCTTGACATCATCTGTTTTTTTCGGACCTACTGGAACGCTTTCCAATGCTAATGTAGGCTCAGGCATATGACCATGGTCAACCAAGTATTTGATCTGTTCTGCCACAAGTGTTTCCACTTCAAGAAGTGTTTTAGCAATAAGATCTAATTTATCGCGATTTTCGGATAGAATCTTTCTTGCCTTTTCGTAGCAATCTTTAATAATCTGTTGAATTTCTAGGTCAATTTCATATGCAATTGCATCTGAATAATTTTGTTCATTATGCAGGTCACGCCCTAAGAAAACTTGACCTTGTGCTTGACCAAACTGCAATGGCCCAAGCTTATCACTCATACCATATTCAGTGACCATCTTACGAGCAATTCCTGTCGCACGTTGGAAGTCGTTATGGGCACCGGTGCTCACTTCACCAAAGACGATTTCTTCAGCTACACGTCCACCTAATAAACCGGTAATTTTATCGAGCAACTCAGGCTTAGTCATAAAGTAACGATCTTCACGAGGAAGCATAACCGCATATCCTCCAGCTTGCCCACGTGGAACGATGGTTACCTTGTGAACCATGTCAGCCTCATCTAGGACTAATCCAATGACTGTATGGCCAGCTTCATGGAAAGCCACGATATTTCGTTCCTTTTCAGAAATGACTCGGCTCTTTTTAGCTGGACCAGCAATGACTCTATCTGTCGCTTCATCAATATCTTCCATATCAATTTTCTTTTTACTTGCACGAGCTGCCACTAGTGCCGCTTCGTTCAATAGATTCTCTAAATCCGCACCTGAAAAACCTGGGGTACGCATCGCAATATTTTTTAAATTAACGGAGTCATCTAACGGTTTATTACGAGCATGTACTTTTAAGACTGCTTCACGACCAATGACATCTGGTCGGTCAACCGTAATTTGACGGTCAAAGCGTCCCGGACGCAATAACGCAGGGTCCAAAATATCCGCACGGTTTGTTGCTGCAATGATAATAATTCCTTCATTTGCACCAAAACCATCCATTTCAACAAGAAGTTGGTTCAAGGTCTGTTCACGTTCATCATGACCTCCGCCTAAACCAGCACCACGTTGACGTCCAACAGCATCAATTTCATCAATGAAGATAATACATGGAGCATTTTTCTTCGCGTTTTCAAATAAATCACGAACCCGTGAAGCCCCGACACCGACAAACATTTCTACGAAATCAGAACCACTGATTGAGAAGAATGGCACGCCAGCTTCTCCTGCTGTTGCCCTGGCAAGTAATGTTTTACCAGTCCCTGGAGGTCCTACAAGAAGTACCCCTTTTGGAATACGGGCACCAAGTTCAGCAAACTTTCTTGGATCCTTCAAGAATTCTACCACTTCAACTAATTCCTGCTTTTCTTCATCTGCACCAGCTACATCCTTAAAACGGACCTTTTTCTTATCGTCGTTATAAAGCTTGGCTTTACTTTTGCCAAAGTTCATTACTCGGCTTCCGCCGCCTTGAGCTTGGTTTAATAAGAAGAAAAATAAAATAAAGATAATCACAAAAGGAATAATGGATGTAAAGAATGTAACCCAGCCGCTAGTTTCTTTAGCAGGCATTACTTCAACCTTCGATCCAGCTTGATCAATACGTTCAAGTATCTTCTCGCTGTTTGGAACATAGGTAATAAAGTTTTTACCTTTATTTACATCTTCATCAAATTGCCCGCGAACTTCAAAGACACCTCGTTCAGGCTGCATTGAAAATTGTTTAACTTCCTTTGCTTCTAAGTGGGCAACAAACTTGTCATACGAAATATTATCAGTTGGTTCGTTACTGCCATTAAAGAAGCTGACCACGCCAATGATTACTAAAAATATCAATAAATAAAAGATGGTATTACGGAAAATCCGATTCATCTCTTACCTCCTCCCGCGGGTAAAAACTGTCATAAATGTATCATAGAAAATCATGGTAATTCAAGAAATTACACTTTAAATCCTAGCGTTATCATTTACTTCATACTTCCATTATCTAAGTTTTACTTATTCGTTCGTGCTATATACTTCCGGCTTCAAAACACCAATATATGGTAGATTTCGATACTTTTCGATATAATCTAAACCATAGCCGACCACAAACTCATCTGGAACAATAAAACCTACGTAGTCTGCCTTAATTGCACTTTTCCTTCCTGTTGGTTTATCCAGCAAAGTAACAATTTTGATGGATTTTGCTTTCCGGTATTTGAAAAGATCAACCAAATAGCTTAATGTTAAGCCGCTGTCAATGATATCTTCAATGATTAAGATATCTCTTCCCTCAACAGAAGTATCCAAATCCTTAAGAATTTTCACTTCACCCGATGATACAAAAGCTGATCCATAGCTAGAAACATCCATGAAATCCATTTCTAAATAGCAATCCATCCGCTTTAATAAATCTGCCATAAATGGCATTGCGCCTTTTAAAACACCAATTGCCAGTGGAAATTTATCTTTATATTCCTCTGTCAATTCTGCCGCTAACACCTTAATTTTTTCTTGAATTTCTTCTTCTGAAACTAATACCTTTTCAATATCCTGATTCATCATTTTTTGTGCCCCCTAGAAGATCGTTACTTATGATATATGAGTTGTATATATTGATTAACTGGGTTACCCATACCTTCAAATGATGCTTTTTTCAATCCAGGCAGCCACAGTATACAACCACAAGCATCCGTGATCACCGGCCAACTATCTCGATCCTGAATTGGAATTTTGTTATCGATAAAAATATCTTTCAGTTTTTTCGTTCCAGCCATTCCCTTAAGGCTCATGCGGTCTCCATTTCTTCTCGTTCGAATCACTAACGGAAGTTTAATCTTGTCAACTGGAAACATCGCCATGCCATCACCAGAGTCAAATTCCTTATCCTTAATGATGGACATTTTGACACTCGTACCATTTGGCAGGTCAATCACACCTGGTTCTTTCAACGTAAAGGAATAATTCAATGCGGCACTTATATCAAATTGGAAAGACAAATGATTATAAGAGCGAATGATCTTTAAACCATTGGGAAAATCAAGTGTTCCTGAAGGGTGAGGGTGCTGAATTAATGAAAACGTCTGATCTATATGTAGTGCTGATAATGAAGCAGGTTTTACTTTATAAAGATAGTTTAATATTAGTTGAATACCTCTTCTTTGTAAAGGAATTGGCACCTCAAGAAATCGGTAAATATCAATAGTTATTTTGTTCTTTTCTCTAGTTTTCATTACTGTATTCATTGTTTGGACAGTTAATTCCTGTAGAAATAACTCATCAGCCTGAATTTCCTCGCTAAATCGTTGAAAATGGTCATGAACATGGCTATTTTCTGCTTTTAAAAAAGGGATCACTTCTTGCCTAAATCGATTTCGGCTGTAAATGTTTTTCTCATTACTTGGGTCTAACCTAGGTTCTAAATGGTAATTTCGGCAGTATTCATTCATTTCCGCTTTTGTTAAACCTAAAAATGGCCGGAAAAGTGTCCCAGTTGCAAATGCCCGGGAAAAAGGGATACCAGCTCTTGCCGCTCCAGTACTTCCTCTCGTTAAGCGCATGAGAATCGTTTCAATTTGATCATCACCATGATGGCCCAGGGCTAAGTAATCATAGCCATATTTTTTCATTACTTTCGCAAAAAACTGATATCTAGCTTGCCTTGCTGCAGTTTGTGAATTAAGTCCTGATTGTTCGATAATCTCAGGAACATTGATCCGCTCCATTTCAAACGGAATAGCATTTTCCTCACAAAAAGCTTTCACGAACAGGGCATCTTCCAGTGATTCTTGACCTCTGAACATATGGTCAACATGGGCTGCAACAATCGCGATATTCCTTGTATCTTTCAGCCTCCACAAATAATGAAGCAACGCAAGAGAATCAGGACCGCCCGATACAGCGACGACAATATTTTTATTCTCTAGTTGAAATGAATGGCGCTTAAGCAAAGCGTCAACCTTTGATTCTAACATTTTACATTCTTCCCTAAAAAACAAATTTCTTTAGTAAAAATAATAATAACAATAGCTTACCACTTTAATGGCTGATGTATCAAAAAATAAGAAAAGCGGTAGCGCCTAGATACTGGAGCTTGCAATAAGAAAAGCGAAAGCGGCACGGCATTCGCTTTTCTGTATCCATCTATTACGATTGAATGAACAATTAGTTTCATTTATTATAAAAATTTTTGAATATACATAAGGTATAGAAATGCTATTGTACAGGTAATGAGGATCGTTTCCATCCAGCGTCCTTTTTTCTTTTTCTTTCGATACGATTGACGGGATAGTGGCTGATTACCATTTGACATTCCCAAAGCTTTATTCGGCACCTTTGGTGAAACTGGACGATTAGCTATATCCTTATCCATTACTAATGACATTAAGTCTGATCTCATTTTTAGTGCGCTGTAGTAATGACCCTGAAGCGCCTTAACGATTACCTTTTCCCATCCCAGTAAGTCCTTCTGTTTCCTTATCGCCTCTTTAAGCTGGATAATACCACCCGTTGTTTTGTTAAACCGTTTTGGATACGCGGTATTAATCATAATCATGGCAACGGCAAATAAATCGTATCCAGGATCTGCTTTTCTAGTACCAAGTCCCCAATAACCCCGGTCGTAAAACTCGGTAAACTCCTTTATTGCCCTTCCCTGTATCGTGGTTCCACCCACATCAATACAACGAATTCTTGGTGTCGGACCGGTTACAATCAGATTCTCAGGCTTTAAATCACCAAAAACCCAGCCATTTTCATGAAGCTTATTCAAGTCATTTAATAATTGCAAAAAGAGTACCGTCGTCCATGACTTCCCTTTTTGCTGGATAAAGGTTAACAAATCGGGTCCTTGAATGTATTCCATTGCATAAAAGGATATTTGTCCATCAGTTGTTTTCCAATCATCTACATCAAGCAAAGAAGGCCCGAGGGCAGACCCTTGGACCTTCGCAAATGATTTCAACACATTTACCTCTGAGGTGATTGACATCCCGTTGTCACTCATCTTCAGTGCTACATGAGTGTTATTCCATTTCGCAAGGTAGACAATGCCGTTTGCACCATATCCTAATTCCTTCACGACCGTATATTTGTTTGAATGCCATTTCCCAGTGATAACAGTGCCAGGATTAACTTTACATCGATTCTTCAAAGTATGATTCATCATCACTGGCTAGCATACTCCTTAATGATCGTTTTGAACTAAAGGAAGATAAAGCGGCACGAAGCGCTGGTCCTGTCGGGGTAATTCCCCCTGTTGTTAACTGAGAAAAAATACTTGTCAAAGATTGTAGTTTTGGAGTCCACTCTAATATGTTTTCGACATCATTCTTTTTCCCGGGAAATACAAATACAGAGAATTGGTTTTCTCCTGTGCGGGCATTTAAGCTTAAGGAAAGGTCAAGTAGAGCCTCTTTCACCGTCGGAAGCTTGTGCTTCATGCTCGCACTTGTATCGACAAGAATCAACACCTCTAATTCGACAGTTTCCCCAAGTTCATCGACAACCTCCATCACTTCTCCTCGCTTTTCAGGCGGGAGGTCTTCGATTGTTTGGGAACGGCCAAGAATTTGCTGCAATTCCCGATTTACGACCCCATGTATGGTTTGTGTCATTGCTTTTCGAGTAACCATCTGTACTGTCTGGGAAAGCTGCTGTGCATATACAATTTGACTGACTCCGCCGCCTGACCGCGCTATTCCATCAATCTCTGTCATTCCTTTTTCATCAATGACATCCTGTTCCATTACACCGATAACATTTACCGTAATTCCTTGTTCCTTTGCTAGGGCAGCCATGGCAATCGGATCCTCACCCTGATTGGAGCACCCATCTGTGATTAGTAGGATTTGGCGAATTTTTCCCGTATACATACCCATTCTCCCTCCACATTTCGAATTACTACCATTTTCGACCGGGTGGAGGGGATTTATACATAATTATTAAGAAGTCAGTGCAAAATAACGGATTATGCTCTTTTCTTCAGTTTATGAACAGGAATACTTGCCCATTTAGGGGTATTATGTTTAATCTTTGCCACAGCAATGGTCATGTCATCGCCAATCTGTCCATCGCGTGAACGAATAACCTCTTCCAAGATTAAATCGGAAATTTCCTGAGGATCGTTCGTTTGCAATTCTTGGATCTTCCGTTTCATCCAAATATCATAGTTTTCCACATGCCTCGGTCCCTCAAAGACCCCATCGCTCATCATAATCAAGATATCGCCGGCTTTTAATTGTTCGCTGACAACGTCGACTTCAAATTCCTCCAGCATCCCGATTGGAAGATTGCTTGCTTGAATTTTTATCACTTTATTTCCCCGTTTGATAAAGCTTGGTGTCGAACCAATTTTGAGGAATTTTGCCGCAGCATTCTGCAGATCAATCATCACCAAGTCTAAGGTTGAGAAAATTTCATCTGTCGTCCTCAATGAAAGAATGGAGTTAATAGATTTAATCGCCACCTTCTCCTCTATTCCTGACTGAAGAATTTTCTGTAACAGCTTTAGTGTCTCATTACTTTCATAATGAGCTCTTTCACCGTTCCCCATACCATCACTAATCGCAATTGCAAATTTACCTAAGCCTAGTTCAATGGTTGAATAGCTGTCTCCCGATACTAGCCCTCCATTCATTGCTGCGTGTGCGACACCCGTTTCGACTGTAAAGGCTTTGGAGGATCGGAACATGACATGGCAGAAACCATTCGGGTAGGTTGCGCATTCTTCAGCATTCACGACAATGGTTTCTCCAAGAATATCCGAAAGCATCGGGGCAATTAACTTTTCACATTCTCCATGACCATTGCAGAATGGCACTGTCATTTCAATATCAACATTACCTTGTTCCAGACTATAGATCTCAACATGTTCAATATGGATACCAAAAGCTTGGATCGCCTCCATAATTTGTTCTTCCTGCTTATGATGATTCTCTCGCTCACGCTGAATTTCCTTAGCGAAGTTCTCCATGACCTCTGATACTCCAAGGAGCTGGTCGGCAACTAACTTCCGGCTTTCTTGAACCTGCTTTTTAAGTTTTTGATTGGCTTGGAAGAACGTCAGCTCCTGCCCAATCGCCTCATAAACTCGCTGGGATCTTGTACAGTGTTTTTCCCATTCCCGTGATAGTTTTGCAGGTACGACTCCATCACTTTGATCCATTTCATGAATAATTTCTTCTAAGTAGGAATAGGTAGTCGTAAAATTCTTTGCCCAGCACTGTTCCTTTTTAAAGCAGGTATTACAGGTTTTTTCCGTAACATTACTCATGAAGTAATCCATTTCTCGTTCATTTTCATCGATATCTGGCTGGATATCCATTTGTGAAAAGCTCTTAGAAAGAGCATGAAAAACATTTGAAAATTGAGACACTCTTTGCGCTGTCACATCGCGCATTTTCCTCATATATTTTTGCTGCTCCGTCGTATATTCTGGGGTACCTGGAATATATTTAGCTAATCTAGAGGTAAAAAATTGTGGTGTTAGGAGAAATAGGAAGATGGCCGCTGTGGACTCTAGTAATGTGATGGTGAGCGAGCCGCCTTCCTGCCCATACATACCAATTAAAAGAGTGGCAATAAACAAGCCAATGGCTACACCAATTTTTTTCCCTTCTTTTAATAAACCGCCCAATACTCCAGAAAAAGCTAATAAACTCATATGGTAGAAGCTAGATACACTTGCAAGGCTAAAGATGAGGCCCGTCACTACCCCAACGGTAGAGCCCACCGTTGCACCGGCAATAAATGAAAATACTAATACTAAATAGCGGGACATAATATGTTCCAGGGATAGATCATAGATCTTCCAGCCGATTGTCCCTGTCATAATCGATGCCAACATGATAATTAAACAGACAATCTCTTCTGTTTTTAGCAGCTGTCTCCGTTTACTCATGATCAGCAATGGAATACTTTGTAAAAAAATCATTGTTAAAATAAATGCTAGACTTGCTTGTACACCTACCATCATCGTATCGTATAGCGATAATTCTTTAGAGATAAAGAAGGACTCTGCCAGTTTCCCCCCACCGAGGATGATCGCCACAAAGAAAGGAACCGTCCGCATTTCGTTTTTTATCCATTTCTCACTAATTCGATAAAGAACAAGAAACAGGACAGATACGGCAAAGGTAAATGCAGCATTTTTTATGGATATCGTCGCAGCCCCTGCAACGAGTCCGACTAAGGCTAGTGGTGACCGATCTCTTTTAATTAAAAAGACGGATGCGAAAAATGGAAGACTAAAAGGAGTAAGCTGTGACAATATTAAAGCTCTTCCAAGTAAGAAACCTATTAAGAGTAAAAGATATCCTTTTTTTAACAAGAAGGATTCTACTTTTAACTGGAATTTTTTTAATCCTATGCCCCAATTCCACTTAGATGCTTGGAAGTTGACTTCCCCAACCGGCTCTATTAGACTCCGCTCTATCTTTTCCATGGATCACACTCCCTACTAATTTCTTCGTTGCTCTATTATAAAATTGCTAGAGTTCAAAGTTTGTCAAATTAGTGAACAAATGGAAAATTTTCGTTCGACGGTTTTCACTATATTCATTCAATTAATATTGCAAGCATAAATATATGTCGTAATTCGAAAAAAACTCGTTGACATCTGTTTTAGTCCTCGGTATTATATATCTTGTGTCTAATGACATGGCGGTGTAGCTCAGCTGGCTAGAGCGTACGGTTCATACCCGTAAGGTCGGGGGTTCGATCCCCTCCGCCGCTATCAGAATAGCGAAAGCACTGGAATTTTCCAGTGCTTTTTTTGTGTTTTTTTAAAACCCATACAAAAAGACAAGTCGAGTCGACTTGTCTTTGAATAGCAACCATTTATCCCGCATTAACGGGCAGTAGACCCCCACCTTAAAACTTTAGTAAAAGCGAAGTTTAGGTGGGGGATAACTGCCCGTAAAAGCCCGATAAGTTCAACTAACATTCAGCGGGGGATGAATAAAAACCCCCACTGATTGAAGTTTCACTTTATATATCCTGCCATCTATCAGCTAATAAATAAGCAGCAAGTTACCCCCGTCTAGCTCCTCTGCCACCACGTTTTGATTCCGTGTGACGTTTTAGGGATGTTAAACGATCCTCACTATCTTTTAAAAACTTCGCCATTTTTGATTCAAACGTTTCTCCTCGAGGGTTATTACGATCGTTTGATCTGCCCTGACGAGGGCGTTGTGAATGTGAGTTTGAGTGTGAATGGGATCTTTGCGGCGCTTCTGGTCTATCTTTTGCCTTTTTAATAGATAACCCAATTTTCCCATCTTTCTCAACATTGATGACTTTCACCTCAACTTGGTCGCCAACTTTAAGATGATCATTAATATCTTTTACATAATTGTCAGCGACTTCACTGATGTGCACGAGTCCTGTTGAGCCATCTGGCAGCTCCACAAATGCTCCGAAATTTGTAATCCCTGTTACCTTTCCTTGTAACTTGCTGCCTACTTCGATTGACATAAAAAGAATGTTCCTCCTTAAAAATATAAAAAATCATACTTACTATATATTATACAAAAACGGAAAAATAAGTGTCAATAATACTAGCTACTGGTTGTTTTTTCCTTCCTCTTCCTCAGGGATATTAAAGATGATCTCACCTTGTTCAGAGAAGAAATATTCCTTTCTCGCCAGCTTCGCTAAATAATCATCATCATTTAACTTAATAATTTCTTCATTAAGAATTTGTTCTTTTTTCTCTAAATCTGCTAACTCTTTATCAAGCAGCTGCTTTTGGGCCACTTTTGCTTCTAAGCTAGAGGATTGGGAAACAAAGCCAGAAATCAGAAAGTAGGAAATAACAGCAGCAAAAACCAGAAACAATGACAGCCTTCTAAACAGAAGCTTCTTTTTTCTTGCTGATGCCACTTCAGCATATTCCTTCTGTTTGACATAGGTTGTCTGTATTTTTGCTACATTCTTCTTATCTCTCACCTCACTCATTCCCTAAACCTCCTTACTATTTTCGTTTTTTCCACTTTTCTAACATCTTTATAGAGTAATTCTTGATTACCATAAAAATTCCTGCCGTTTTATTATATAACTTCTCGACGGTTTTTTTAAGACCTTTCGGCAAAAGTTTCCAAAGAATTATTATTATTTTTTCAACTGGCACGATTAGAACTCTAATAATCCATAATAAAACCTTTAAAATAAATTTGACAAGGGAATAAATCCCCCTGCCAATTAGGATGATTAGCGAAATAAGCAATTGAAGGATACCTATAATCGGTTTATAGATGAGAACTATAAAGGATTTTCGAATGAATCTATAAACTGAAATCAAGGTGCGAATGATTATTTCGAGTAATCTCAAATACAAACCTTTCAACAAGCTTTGATAAGCGGCAAATCCACAAAGGAGGGCAATAAAAATATAAAAGCGTAACTCTCCATTATTCACAAGGAATAATACATAGAAAATGATTAACGCTTGGGCGATCCAAAATAGTAAATCATTAAAAAAGACAATCCACGATCTTCGCTTTGGTCGTTTCAAAAACCGCTGATAGGTATCAAACATCGCTCCAAACAGCGTCCCCATCCCAATCATCGAAAGCATGGTTAGGAATTGAGTTGAAAGAGTCATCGGAATATCTTACTAAAGAAGCCTTTAGTTTTCTCCCCATGATGTTCATCTAAATAGACTAAATCAAAGATCTTTCCCTTAATCGAAACAATCCCCTTTTCGACATCAAGATTTTTCATTTGCAGATTTTGCCCTTTAATCGCCAAAAATCCCATCGACGTTTCCAATAAAAATTCTTCGTTATCAAAACTCTCCACTTGCTTTACACCCGTTATATCTAGGAGCTTTCTGCCTCTCATGATGACATCATGGTCTGGAATCGTCCCCTTGCCTGAGTTTGCTTCATAATATTGACTCATCATTCATCCCTCACAATCATTTGTACAACCTATTTATTAGATAATTTATGTGAGGGGTAAATGAATTAGAACATTAGGGTGAATTATCTCCCTTTAGAACTCTGATGTGCCGATTCTTTCTTCTTTAATAATGGTATACATCTCAGCAGCTGCTTCCTTACGGGTTGTTTCTTGGAGGACGTCAACACGAGCTGTAACTAGTCTTTGTCCAAGGCGGATCGTCAATTCATCTCCTACTTTGACGTTCGTGCTTGCTTTTGCTTCTTTACCGTTAATCAGAATTCTCCCTTGATCTGATACTTCCTTGGCCAAGGTTCTTCTCTTTATTAAACGAGATACTTTTAAAAACTTATCTAAACGCATTACTTATTCCCCCATTCTAAAGTCCATTTGCCTTTGCTTCATCCCAAAAACAATCAAGTTCCTCTAATGAAAAAGCTTCAAACGGCTTCTTACTTTCTTGAACCTTTTCCTCAATAAACTGGAACCGGCGAATAAACTTTTCATTCGTTTCAAACAATGCCTCTTCTGGATGAATGTCCAAAAATCTTGCCACATTTACAAAGGCAAATAATAAATCACCGAATTCTTTTTTTGCAAGCAGCAAGCCTGCTTCTTTTTGGGTTAATTCATGTTCAAACTCCCCAAGCTCCTCTTTCACTTTCGCTAAAGCAGGACCAATCTCCTGCCAATCAAAGCCCACTTTTGCGGCTTTCTTTTGGATTTCATAGGCCCTTAATAAATTGGGCAGTGACGTAGATACGCCATCAAGCAGTGAACCATTTGTTTCTCCTTTTTCCTCCTGCTTTATTTCCTGCCAGTTTCGGACAACCTCCTCGGCGTTCTCTGCTTTTCGATCCCCGAATACATGCGGGTGCCTGCGAATCATTTTTTCAGAAAGGACCTCAATGACATCCTCAATCGCAAAATAGCCCTCATCCTCACCAATTTGAGCATGAAGCATAACTTGGAGCAGAACATCACCAAGCTCTTCAATTAAATGGTCAACATCACCGCTGTTAATCGCCTCAATTACTTCATATGTTTCTTCAATTAAATATTTCTTCAATGACTCATGGGTTTGTTCTCTATCCCAAGGACAGCCATTCGGACCTCTTAGTTCAGCGATGATATCGCGGAGCTTTGAAAATTCCTTCAGCATCATTTGCTCGTCTGTTACCGGAGGAACATAAATAGAGGTAAGATTATCAAGGGTCACTTTCCGGTCCAACTCATATAACGGTATATTTTCAATCCATTCTTGATGACTTCCCGCTGCCGTAACAATCACGACCTCATAATCGTCCGGTAATCTTTCCATTAAGGTTAACTTCACATTGGAAGCGACAAATTGATCATAAACCTGACTGATAAAAATATGCTGATTAATTTGCAGCTCATTTGCTTTCAATAATGTCCCATCCAGCAGCTGAAAGCCCTCGACCGGATCTATTTTCAATGCCTGAAAGATGGCATCAATAAAGCTTTGGCCACCGCCGATGATAATCTCAATATCCCCTTCACTGCCCTTTTCTAAAAGTAATTGCACGGTTCTTTCAGCCACTAGTGGATGTCCTGGAACCGCATATAGGACGTCCTCTTGTCTTGCTTTTTGCCATAAGGTGTCAACAATTTCCTGATATACCTGCTCAAACTGGTCATGCTTCTCGTAAACCATATCAAACGAGGAGTAGACAAGACCTTCTAATGCTAATTCTGCTACAACAGGATGTTCCTTCGTTCTTAAATAGACATGTTCGGCCTTGAGCAGTTTTTTGTAAACACCGTATGGAAGCTGATCCAGTGTTCCTGCACCAAGACCGAGAATTTCAATTTTCTTTCCCATCATCTTAACTCCTATTCTTTTTAGGTAATAAAAGGCTCAATTTGCTGCCGAAGGGAAATAGCGCCAGTTCCTTTTCGTGGAAAATCCCTCCTCTTATGATGATAAATAAGAAGATAAATCCGCCAAAACCCGCAGCTGTCAACGCCTGTAACGAGGCTATTAACCGTTCCACTCCAACAGAAGCCGTGATTGTATCTGTCAGTGCAAGATATAATTTTAAAAATAAAACCATCAATAGGGTTGCCGCAAAAACGGTTCGACCAAACTGAAAGGTAAGCAATGAGCTCGGCTGGACCCGCTTAAATCTTAACCATAATAATAGACAGATAATGACCAAAGTAATCAATGTAGCAATAGCAGCTCCCATTGTTCCATAATTTGGAACTAAAAAAATATTGAACACGTATTTAAGGGGAAAAGCGGTCAGTACCACTATAGCTGGAAATAATAAATATCCTAATCCTTGCAGAATGGCAATAATCGTTGTAATGATCGAGCTTAAGAGAATGACAAAACTTAGGGCTCCTAACACCGAAGAACCCGATTTATTTTCAAATAACATCATATTGGTGGGCTCAATAATCGCCCACAGTCCTGCAGAGGCTCCAATACTAATCACTAACATAATTCTTATTCCAAGTCTGATTTTATCAACTAAGAAATCCGAATCCTTTCTCAAGCGCACACTTGAAATCAGTGGAACTAGCGATAATGACATGGAAGTGGCTACAACCGTGCCCAACTGGATTAACGGCTGACCACGGTCAAAGATTCCCTTCATAGCCTTTGCTGCATTTCTTTCATAACCACTATCAAGGAGTAACGAATAAAGATTTAAGGCATCTGCCAGCTGGATAAAAATCATAAGCATTCCACTAATACAAATGGCAAGACCCTGGAAGATGAGTGCCTTAAAGATATGCTTGGACTCTGATAAATATCCCTTAAACATTTCTTTCCTCGGTACCGCTAATTTCCATTCTTTACGAATCCACAAAAAGGTAATCAAAATGACGGCTGCTGTCATAATTCCAGTAATCGACCCTACCATTGCCCCTCCGCCGACGAGATAAAGAGAATAATCCATTTTTGTCAGCAGTAAGGCCAAAAAGAGAATCGTAAAGACACGGAGAAACTGTTCCCCAACCTGTGATAATGCGGTAGGAACCATATCGCCCTTCCCTTGGTAATAGCCTCTTAGGATCGAGACCATCGGAAACAGCAGGAAAACGATGGCAACCACTTTTATTAATACCGCTAAGTTTACATCATTCATGGACCTTGCAATCTGGCCGGCACCAAAATAAAGGATGAGAAAACAAAAAATGCCTATCGCCTGTAAAATGACAAAGGAAACGAATAAGAGCCGTCTTGTCCGCTCTTCGTCCCCTGACTCCTGCTGTTCTGCATAAAGTTTTGAAATGACAACCGGAAATCCCGTTGTTGACAGCACGATGGCTAGACCATAAAAGGGATAAACCTGTTGATATATGTAAAAACCAACATCCCCGACGATATTTTGAAATGGGATGCGATAAACAGCACTTAAGATTTTGGTAATGAGTGCTGCTAGTGCTAATATAAAAGCCCCTCTGAAAAGTGCCTTTGATTGATTAACGGGCCTCATTAGTTCACCTCTAAAAATAATGTCGCAAGTATTATAACATAAAGAAAACTTGGCGAGCGCTAAGCCGTTAGGCGCAGGCGATTGTCTAGTTGCACTTATACTTAATTCCTAAAAATTTTTACTACATCGAGATATCTTCAGTGCTAAATTTTTATGCTTTCTTAACGTATTAAAATAAAAAAGACAGCAGCAGCTGCCTTTTTTATGTATGAAACTATTTTATGACTCCATCTGTCTTGCTAAAAATCCAGCAGCGGTTTCAACTGCCTTCTTTTCCACTTCTCCAATGGTTCCTTCTTTTGAGAAAATGATCACTGCACCGATTGGATCACCGTTTGCGATGATAGGGCCAATCGCATAGGAGGAAATCGTTTCATCGTTACCATCAGTTAAGGCAATATTTCCTTGCTGGGTAATCAGAACCGAATTACGATCCTCCATTGTCTTTTCGACTAAATCACTGATATTTTTATTTAAATAATCTTTTTTGGAACCACCTGCGACCGCAATATACGTGTCTCTATCACAAATTAATACCGGATTACCGAGGCTGTCAAATAGGGCTTCTGCATACTCTTTAGCAAAATCGCTTAACTCGCTGATTGGTGAATATTTTTTCAATATGACTTCTCCATCTCGATCCACAAAGATCTCTAATGGATCCCCTTCCCGAATACGCAATGTTCTGCGTATTTCTTTAGGTATGACAACACGACCCAAATCATCGATTCGACGAACTATACCAGTTGCTTTCATCCAATGTTGCCTCACTTTCATCTGATGATTTTAACTAACTTGGTAATGACATATTATTAGATATGTAACTGTCTAGCTTCAGCGCCTAGGGGCTCGGGGTCATAAGCCAATCCGTCAGAAAGGTTAAAGAACAACCTTCCCGCCGGCTCGTCTTATGCCTGTCGCCCCTGGTCAAGGCGCTTACGCTTTTCTAGTCATCACCAACTTTGAACTTAGTATCTTTCATCTAGAAAGTTCTATACACAATCGTAATATTTTTTCATTTTCCACCAATTATTGTGAAATAAGTAACAGGCTCCCTCATAAATTAAACGGGATTCTCCTGGCCCTTTTTTGACTCCTTAAGACCCTTGATCATCTCAAAGGCAATATTCAACCAATGGGCTGTTTCTGTGCCTTTCGTCTTTAAAACGATTTTCAGTTTTTGTCCATCCATACCAAGACCGATCATTCTTGGATATTTATTGCTTAAGGCAAAAACCTTTTGACCATCAATTGCCGTACTTGCCCGTTCATTCACTAAGATCGTCACTTCCTGCTTCACTTGCTTAATAAGCTCTACACCCGCTAAGAGTGCATAAATCTTCATCTCAGCAATTTGGAACAGATAAGCAACCTCTTCAGGGTATTCCCCGTAGCGGTCAAGCATTTCCTCTTGAAGTTCTTCAATATCCTCCAATGCTTGTAAGCCTCTGAAGCGCTTATACATTTCAATCTTTTGGTGGCCATCCTTAATATAGCTATCCGGAATATAAGCATCGATTTCTAGATCAATTTCCACGCTAACTCTGTCCTCTGGCTTGATATCGCCTTTCCGTTCCTCGATCGCTTCTTTTAACATTTGCGAGTACAAGTCAAAACCAACTGAGTCAATAAATCCATGCTGCTGCGCTCCAAGCAAATTCCCTGCACCCCTGATCGATAAATCGCGCATGGCAATCTTAAAGCCTGAACCCAGTTCAGTAAACTCCTTGATTGCCTGCAGCCTCTTCTCAGCCACTTCTGTTAAAACCTTATCCTTGCGGTGAGTAAAATACGCGTAAGCAACACGATTGGAGCGTCCTACCCGGCCACGGAGCTGGTAAAGCTGTGAAAGACCCATCCTGTCAGCATCATAAACAATCAAAGTATTCACATTTGGAATATCCACGCCTGTTTCAATGATCGTAGTACTGACAAGCACATCAAATTCACCTGCTAAAAAGCTAAGCATCACAGATTCCAGTTCATTTTCTGTCATTTGTCCATGGGCGCAGGTGACACGGGCATCAGGAACGAGCATCGAGATTTCTTCTGCCTTCCGTTCAATATCTTCAACCCGGTTATATAAAAAGTAAACTTGTCCGTCGCGGGCGAGTTCCCTTTCGATCGCCTCTCTTACAAGCGAACCGTTATATTCCATGACATAGGTTTGAACCGGAAAACGATTTTCAGGCGGCGTTTCGATAACAGACAAATCGCGGACGCCGAGCATCGACATATGCAACGTTCTCGGGATCGGGGTCGCCGTCAAGGTTAAAACATCGATATTTGTTTTAAATTTTTTAATCTTTTCTTTATGGGTAACACCAAACCTTTGCTCTTCATCAATGATTAATAATCCTAAATCACGATAGGTTATGTCCTTTGATAGAATCCGGTGTGTTCCAATTACTACATCAACCGTACCTGCTTTTAGACCTTTAATGGTTTCGGTTTGTTGCTTTTTGGAACGGAAACGGCTTAATAACCCAATATTAATTGGATAATCTTGAAATCTTTCCCGCATCGTTTCATAATGCTGCTGCGCTAAAATGGTCGTCGGAACTAACAGGGCAACTTGCTTTCCATCGGCAATCGCCTTAAAAGCTGCTCGAATTGCCACCTCTGTTTTTCCGTAGCCGACATCACCACAGAGCAACCGATCCATCGGACGGGATCGCTCCATGTCCTTTTTAATCTCATGGATCGAGCGTAATTGGTCATCTGTTTCCTGGTAGGCAAATGCCGCTTCGAATTCTCTCTGCATATCCCCATCCGGTGAAAAACCATATCCAACAGCCGCCTCACGTTCTGCGTACAATTTAATCAAATCATCAGCAATATCTTGAACAGAGGATTGGACCTTCTTTTTCACCTTTTTCCAATCACTGCCGCCAAGTTTATAGATTTTCGGTTCTTTACCTTCTGAACCAACATACTTCTGTACAAGGTCAATTTGCTCAACTGGGACATAGAGCTTATCCGTCCCTTGATAGTGGATATTCAAATAATCCTTATGAATACCATTAATAACGAGCGTTTCAATTCCTAAGTATTTCCCGATTCCGTGGTTAACATGGACCACATAATCGCCTATCTTAAGCTCAGAATAACTTTTAATTCTTTCAGCATTCGATAATTTCTGCCTGTTCTTAGACTTTTTGACCCGTTTATTAAATAGTTCTTCCTCGGTAATAATGGCGATTTTCTGAATGGAAAGCTCAAATCCTGTTTGCAAATTGCCTTTCATAATCTGAACTCTTCCAGGAAGAAGCTGCTGATTATCTTTTATTACAGTGGCATCTATTTCATAGTCTTCTAAAACTCGTTCTAATTTTTTTACTCGTTCTTCATCCGGTCCTAAAAATAATATAGAATAATTCCCTTTTTTCCATCTGTCTACTTCAGCTTTTAACAAGTGCATCTGTCCATGGAAATTCTGCATTTGCTTACATGAAATATTAATGATATTTTGTGGATTCGTATTAGCCACATGACGAAGGAACAAGCTCATATACAGAATCGGGAAATCTCTTTTTTGAATTAATCCCTGTAAATCATGGGAGATGCTTAAACCATGAATAATCTGACCTTCACTAAGTAGCGCGGTATACCATTCCGCCTCTTCTTTCACAAGTGAGTCATTCATTTCTTGGACCCTGCTGATTTCGTCAATAAACACCATTCCGTTACGCGGTAGGTAATCTAGTAAACTAGCGGGATTTTCATAGGCAATCGATAGGTATTTAAAAACCTGATCAGGCTTTTGACCATTTTTAATTTGTTCAAGTTCATAACTAATATTTTGTGAGAGCTGAAGTTTTGCTTTATCATCTTTTAATTTCCGCAGACTTTTTGCTAAGCCATCTTCCAGCCTGTCTGCTAAGCGGCTGTAATCCTCCTGTGACAACAGAACCTCCGTTGCCGGACCAATCGAGACTTCTGCAATTTTCTCCTTTGATCTTTGGTCTTCAAGGGAGAAATAGCGGATGGATTCAATCTCGGTATCAAATAGCTCCATACGAATGGGATTATTTTCGGTCAGTGGGTATATATCGATAATTCCCCCCCGAATACTAAACTCTCCTGGAGTTGATACCATTTCCGCCCGAACATATCCCATTTGCACCAAGGTCGTTAAAGCTTGGTCTACATCAATATCATCGCCTAGCTTAAAGGAAAGCTGGTATTGCTTCCACAAGGATTTAGGCGGGATGACCTTCTTTAATCCTGAAATCGGAACAATGACAATTCCGTTGTCTCGCTTACTCCAATGATTCAAAGCTTCCATTCTTTGTGCTTTTAATTCTGGACTGGCAATACTCATCTCAGCAGCAATCAACTCATTGGCTGGAAAGAGAAAGACATCATCCTCACTTAATAGATTTACAATATCATCATAGAGTTTTTGTGCTTGTAATAGATTATGGGTAACAAATAAAATTGGCCTTTTCAACTGTTCATAAAAGCTTGCGGTTAGTACTGTTCTTGAAGAACCAGAAAGCCCTGCAATTAACTGCTCCTTTAGGCCTTCCTGTACTCCTGAAATAATCGAATGAATATCTTCCTGCTGAAGGAAAAGATTCTTTAAACCATTCAAACGCTCTCCTCCTCTCCTTGTGTAATTTTTATATGTTAATGAATGAATTTAAATAGAAAAATGCTTTGGATTGCCTTCCAAAGCGGTTAATGAATCAGAAAGTCATATTGATGATACTCAGGGTTTCGCTCCAATGCCTCCTGACAGTCTTCACAGATGGCTGAAATCTGGATATTTCCAGCTGAATCATATGCAACCATTTCTTGTCGTTCCTGCTGTGTTAATTTATGCAGTCCAAGTGTTTCACTGTGAATTGAAGACTGCTCAATTGAACCTAGGCTTGTGCCGCAATGACGACAATGATAATGAATAGCCACTATAGTCCCCTCCCTATTCTACTATTAATCATAGTATTAACTCGAGAGGAAAAAGTTATTCAACTGCTTTATTGTATGATAGAAAAGCTTATCCCATGAACAACTTACTGATTAAATTCATTCATCACCTGTAAGAAAGGCTTTTCTAACCAAGCTTCGCATGCAGCAGCACTTTTTTTCACTGCTTCCTGAGTGAATGGCTTTTCTTCATCATAAAAACGACCTAAAACATAGTCCGGAACCTTCATTCCATTCTTTGGCCGATCAATCCCTATTCGAATTCGGTTGAATTCTTGGGTACCCAAATGGGCTACTGTTGACTTAATCCCATTGTGTCCGCCAGCACTCCCTTTTTGCCGGAGCCTAATCTTGCCAACAGGCAAATCAAGGTCATCATAGATAATTACGATATCCTCTATATCAATCTGATAATAGTCACTGACAGCGCGTATTGATTCACCTGATAGGTTCATATAGGTAAGTGGTTTTAGCAACACCACTTTTTCACCCTTATGAACACCCATTCCATACAGTCCTTTAAATTTAGACTGATTCAAAGGGATCGAAAATTTGTCCGATAGTGCATCAATCACATCAAATCCGATATTATGTCTTGTATTTTCATATTGCTTTCCCGGGTTTCCTAAACCAACGATTAATTTCATTTTCTCCCTCTCCTTCGGCCCAGTCCACCTGTTGATCCATTTTCGAAGCATTTCATTTTTCCCCCAATTAAATATGCATCAAAAGACGTAACCATAATCAGGTTACGTCTTTGCTACCTATTCCCCAACAGGCTCCGTTTCTCTTCCTTCTTCATTGTCAGGGTGTTCTCCTTCTTGCTGCTCACCAGAATTGATCTCTTCTTCTTGCTTAGGAGGCAGGATGGAAGCGACCACTTCCTCTTCCTCGTGATTAATGGTGAAGGAACCTTGATATAGAATGTCAGAGACTTTCATCGTTTCCCCAACTTGAAGATTCGATACATCCACTTCTATTTGTTGAGGAATCTCATTTGGAGTAGATGTAATGGAAAGTTCATGAACTGGCTGCTGGAGAACACCACCATCTTTCACACCAGCTGCTTCACCAGTCAGAACAAGTCTTACATTTACGGTTATTTGCGATGATTGATCAACGGCAAGGAAATCGACATGGATAATTTCCTTTTTGATACAATCCTGTTGGTAATCATTTAAGATAACATCATGCTTACTGCCATCTACATCAAGAGAAATAATCCCATTTCTGCCGACCGTCCGAATCGTTTTCGTTAAATCTGCGGAACTAATTAAAACCGGTTTACTCTCAACCTTACTTCCATAGATGACAGCAGGAATATTACCAGCTTCTCTAATCTCCCTTAAAGCAGAATTTCGAAATTCATTACGTTCTTTTGCTTGTAAAACAGTACTCATATGTTCGTCACCTTCCTAGTTTAGTTCTTTACTGCCTATATAAAAAATGCCCTAAAACAGGAAGGTCTAAACATAGAAAATGTGTAGACGCAGGAAAAGGGATTTAACTATTCTAGTCAAATCCCCATTAAGAAATCATTAATCAAATAAAGTACTTACGGATTGTTCTTCGTGAACCCTAATAATCGCTTCACCGATTAATGGTGCCACAGATAGGTTAATAATTTTATCAGTCTTTTTCTCTTCTGGAAGGGCAATGGAATTCGTAATAACTAATTCTTTAATTTTTGAATTTTGGATTCTATCGATAGCAGGGCCGGATAGTACAGGATGTGTACAGCAAGCATATACTTCCCGAGCACCGTTTTCGACTAAAGCGTTAGCCGCTAGAGTAATCGTTCCTGCTGTATCAATAATATCATCAATTAATATCGCAATTTTCCCTTCGATATTCCCAACAATATTCATTACTTCCGCTACATTCGGACGTGGGCGGCGCTTGTCAATGATCGCAATTGGTGCTTTTAAGCGTTCAGCCATTTTCCGTGCGCGGGTAACACCGCCATGATCTGGTGATACAATGACAACATCACCATCAAACTCTCTCTTTTTAAAATAGTCTGCTAAAATAGGAACACCCATTAGATGGTCTGTTGGAATTTCAAAGAACCCTTGAATTTGTGGTGCGTGTAAATCTAAGCAAATAACCCGGGTTGCACCAGCGGTCTCTAAAAGATTCGCTACCAATTTAGCCGTGATTGGTTCACGTGCACGGGCTTTACGGTCTTGGCGAGCATAGCCATAGTATGGCATAACAACATTAATTGTTTTTGCCGATGCCCGTTTTAACGCATCAATCATGATTAATACTTCCATAATATTTTCGTTAACCGGTGCGCTCGTAGACTGAATCACATAAACATCACAGCCACGAATACTTTCCTCAATATTAATCTGGATTTCACCATCGCTAAATCTGGTAACTGAGCTTTTCCCTAGTTCGACACCAATGACTTTTGCAATCTCTCTAGCAAGTGGGAGATTAGAATTTAGACTGAACACCTTCAAGTTTGGATCTAAGTATTGATTTGACATATTGCCCTCCAATATTCATGCTTATTTTTTCAAATTAAGCTTCTCAACGTAATTTTCCTTATTAACCTGGTGTGATCGTGCAATCGATAATGCCTTCCCAGGGACATCCTTTGTGATCGTTGAACCTGCTGCTACATAAGCACCCTTTCCTACTGTCACAGGAGCAACTAGATTAGAATTACAACCAATAAAGACTTCATCTTCAATTTTTGTTAAAAATTTATTTTTTCCATCATAGTTAACCGTAATGGAACCACAGCCAATATTTACATCCTTGCCAACCTCAGCATCACCTATATAGCTAAGATGAGATGCTTTGCTTCCCTGTCCGAAAACGGCCTTCTTAATCTCAACAAAGTTCCCAATCTTTACTTCATCTTGAATATCAGATTGAGGTCGAATATGGGCGAATGGCCCAATATTGACGTGATTGCCAATCGAGCTTTGATGAGCAGCAGATTGACGGATGACCGTTTCATCTCCAACCTCGCAAGAATCAATTTCAGAATTTGGTCCAATATGGCATTCAGAACCAATGGCTGTGTTTCCTTTTATCATCGTTCCCGGGTAAATAATTGTATCCGGACCTATCACTACTTCTGTTTCAATATACGTATTAGCAGGGTCAATGATGGTGACGCCATTACGCATATGTTTTTCATTAATGCGTCTGCGCATAATTCTCTCTGCTTCCGCCAAGGCAACCCGGTCGTTTACGCCCAATGTTTCTTCCAAGTCATTCGTTTGGTAGGCTGTGACAACTTCCCCCTGTTTTTTTAGAATCTCAATCACATCAGGGAGGTAATATTCACCTTGAACATTGTTATTGGAGACATTCTTTAACGCCTCAAACAAGGCTGCATTGTCAAAACAGTAGGTTCCGGTATTAATTTCATTTATTCGACGTTCTGCTTCGTCCGCATCTTTATGTTCAACGATTTTTTCAACAAGCCCCGCTTCGTTGCGGATGATACGGCCATATCCAGTCGGATCATCAATTCTTGCTGTTAGAATCGTAGCTTTTGCAGATAATTCCTCATGATGTTTAAAAAGGGCTTCCATTGTTTCTGCTTTAATTAACGGTGTATCCCCACAAACAACGATGGTAATTCCGTCTTTTCCTTCAAGCATCTGTTGTGCCTGCATGACTGCATGGGCAGTCCCAAGCTGCTCAGCTTGAAGCGCATAGTGACTGGCTTCTCCTAATTGTGCTTTTACCATTTCTGCACCATGGCCAGTAATCGTGACCATTTCTTGTACTTGAAGCTTTTCGACTTGGTCAACAACATGTTGCACCATCGGTTTACCGCATACAGGGTGTAATACCTTATAAAGCTTAGATTTCATCCGCGTCCCTTGTCCGGCGGCTAAAATCACAGCATAACGATTAGACATGAACAGGCCTCCAATTTACCTTTTTATCCATTAAAAATATTAACGTAAATAGCCTGTCTTTTCAAGGAATGAACGATATGTGTCTGAATTTGTTATTTTGAAAAAATTAGAGAATGGAGGATGTTGGGGAATGGGGGGAATAGAAAAAAGAGCACTACTTATGTAGTAGGCTCTAAGTTGTAAAAATTCAATTTTAGGAAGCCCCTGCTTCTTCAAACTCAACTTCCAATTCACCTAAACGGTGATATTCAGCTAAAACTGCTTCTTGGATTTTTCCGCGAGTTCCTGAATTGATTGGATGCGCAATATCACGAAATTCTCCATCAGGAGTACGTTTACTTGGCATTGCAACAAATAAACCGTTATTTCCGTCAATAACGCGGATGTCGTGAACGACAAATTCATTGTCTAATGTGATTGATGCAATCGCTCTCATACGACCGTCCGTGTTAACGCGGCGTAATCTTACGTCTGTTACTTCCATGTGCTCACACCCTTTTCTAAAGTTAAAAAGCTAGTTTATTAAATTCAACAGATAATCACATAATCCTTCTTTAAATTTAAAATATTTTTGAAAATTTTAGTCATTATTGTGAACATTTGTAAAAACAATACATTTTTTCCTATTTCGTACATTGACATAAATCGCAAAAAAAAACGCTCGTATTATTTTACGAGCGCAATGACTTCAATTTCAATTAAGACATCTTTTGGAAGACGGGCAACTTCTACACAAGAACGTGCTGGTTTATTTGTTGAAAAATATTGACCATATACTTCGTTCACAGCTGCAAAATCATCCATATTTTTAATAAAGACCGTTGCTTTCACAACCGTTTCAAACGAGGCACCAGCTGCAGTAAGAACTGCATCCAAATTTTTGAAAACTTGATGAGTTTGTTCGATTATTCCGCCTTCTAGCAAAACACCCTCTGCTGTTAACGGAATTTGTCCTGAGCTATAAAATAAATTATTTACAATAATCCCCTGCGAGTAAGGGCCAATAGCTGCAGGTGCTTGGTTGGTTTGAACTACTTTCATTCTCATTCCGCCTCTCTTCGTTTAAAATAATTGCCTTCTTTTACTTGAATCTGTTTTTCCTTTTCATCTACTTCCGTCAGTTGGACAAGGGAGACATATTCATCCACTAGACGTTCCTGGACTTTTTCATCTTCCACTAAGACAGCGATCCCAGCAACTTCTGCATTAAACTCCTCAAGCAAACTAATCATCCCCATGACCGTGCCGCCAGCTTTCATAAAGTCATCGACAATCAGTACTCTTGACCCTTGAGCTAAGCTTCTCTTCGATAAGACCATGGTTTGAATTCTTTTGGCAGAACCAGAGACATAATTAATGCTCACGGTTGGACCTTCTGTCACTTTACTGTCTCTTCTTACAATCACAACAGGGGCATTCAGTTGACTGGCAACAGCATAAGCAAGGGGTATTCCTTTTGTAGCGACTGTCATTACTACATCAATTTTTGCATCTGCATAAGCGGAAGCAATGATCCTTCCTGCTTTTTGCACCACCTGAGGATCTCCCAAAATATCTGTTAAATACAAGTAACCACCAGGTAATAGCCGGTCTGGTTTAGCAAATAAATGGCACAATTCCCCGACAAACTTTTTAGCGTCTTCCATACTTACATTGACTAGATATTTAACTCCTCCAGCGGCACCTGGTACCGTTTGCAACGTTCCAATGCCTCTTTGTTCAAACGTTTCTTTGATTATAGCTAAATCTTCACTAATGGATGATTTAGCAGAAGAGTAACGTTCGGCAAAAAAGGTGAGCGGTACAAGTTGGCGCGGATGGTCAAGTAAATAGTTCGTCATATCTATTAATCGTTCACTGCGGCGAAACTTCATAGCGGACCCCCAAAAGACGAATATTCTATTAACAGAATATCATTTTTGTACGTTTTTAATCAAGAGAATGTCGCTCTCCCAGCATCCTTACAGCGAAAACTTGATCACAAAATCCTCTTAAACCATTATAAATCCGGTGCATCCTAGAATCATGCTGGACAATTCCAAACACAGTAGGTCCACTACCACTCATTAGCACAGCATCTGCACCAAACCGCTTCATTTGCTCCTTAATTTGTGCTACTTCTGGATGGAGATTCAAAGTAACATCCTCAAGAACATTGCCTACATTATGACAAACCTGATGGTAGTCATTATCTTTAATGGCCTGAATCATATCCTGAGTATTCGGGTGCTTCATTCCATTTAAGTCCAAACGCCGATAAACATCAGCGGTAGAAACACCAATAAAAGGTTTGGCAAGAATGACCCAGCAGGTTGGAGGAGCAGGAAGTTCGGTAATGATTTCCCCTCTTCCTGTCGCTAACGCTGTCCCTCCATATACACAGAACGAAACATCCGATCCAATTTCGGAGCCAAGCTCGGCTAATTCCTCCATCGTCAATCCTAGATTCCAAAGTTTATTTAAGCCTCTTAGAGTGGCAGCAGCATCACTGCTTCCTCCAGCTAATCCCGCGGCAACAGGAATCGTCTTCTCCATAGCTATTTCCACGCCTTTTTTCACCTGAAAGCGGTCCTTTAACAATTGCGCAGCCTGATACGCTAAATTCCGCTGATCGTCCGGAACATACCGATTATGGGAAAGTATCCGTATTTTATCTTGATCTAATAAAGTTAATTCAACTCGATCAGCCAAATCAATCGTCGTCATTATCATTTCAACTTCATGAAAACCATCAGGACGTTTATGTAAAACATCTAAAGATAAGTTAATTTTGGCCGGTGCTTTTACTAAAAGCTTCACTACGCCCACCTACTTCTGTAAAATCCGAATTCCACATTTTGTCCTATTTTACCACAAAAAGATAAAAGTAAGACGTGACAATGTGACAATTATTTCAGATTACATATTTTATCATTAATAAACGAAAAGCGGAAGCGCCTTGACCAGGGGCGATATAGGGAGAATTAGCGATTGGCGAAGCCAGAGCTTAGTCTCCCTTAATGCGTACAGTTTCTGTAGCCAGGCATAAGACGAGCCGGCGAGAAGGTTGTTTTTTAACCTTCTTGACGGATTGGCTTATGACCCGAGCCCCTAGGCGTTGGAGCTCGACAATTCTCAAAGTCAAGACTTAAAAAAGCCAAGGCTTTTGACCTTGGCTTTACCATGTGTGATCTATTTTTAACATTAGAGGTAATTTCAAGCTTACTAAGAATTTGAGTTTCTATTCATCAACTGTTGTTGTGCAAGTTCTACTGCTCGTTTGACCATATTCCCTGCATCTTTTGCACGGATACCGCCCCAGCCTTCCTTTTGAACAACATCATAAAAACCGAGTTCTTTTGCCAGCTCCTCTTTAAAGTGGCTAGACATAACTCCTCTTCTTCTCGCCATCTATACAACCCCTTTCAACACACACGGCATTATTAGTATGGGTTGAATCCTTTAATTGATGAGGGCTATTTTCCCTTTTTAAAATGGCGTATTAAATAAGTCCGTTGATTTCCACTCCAGGCACTTCGCTTTCCGCAAGCGGTACGGGGAGCCTCCTCGTCGCTGCGCTCCAGCGGGCTCTCCCCTGTTCCGTACTCCCGCAGGAGTCTTCGTACCTTCCGTTCCAATCAACAATGTCCTATCACACAGCCTTTTAAAAAAGCAAAAAGCAGTAAACCTGAGTTTACTGCTTACGTATTGCTTATATTCTAACTTAACTTAAAGCTACATTTCCTGCTGCATCTTCATAGAAGGTAATTTGAACGGTTTCTGTCAAAACATCTGCATAGCTGTATGACACTCGTTCAAATGCATTTTCTTCCTGGTCTAATTCAATTACGAAAACTGAAGGGTACGTTTCGGCTAACACGCCGGATCGTTCGATTGTTTTTCTGCGTCCTCCGTTTGCCTTAAGCAACAATCTTTTCCCTAAATTGGAATCTAGAGCCTTTTTAATATCGGCTAAAGTTTTTGGCATTCGGTCCACCTCACTGTGTAAAGTATATCACACTGACATAGTCCTGTCAATTAAAAACATAAAATTATATCAGTCCGACAAAATGATTGTCAATATTTTTTCTTCTACTTTTTCTACTAAAATTCAACATCTCTAGGTTTACCTTAATAAGGGAAGAATATGTGCTTAGAATAAAAAAATAAGCCTTCCGCTAATTAAAGGCTTATGAATCTTCTTCCTGAACAGGATTATATGGCATCCCGGTTCGTAAAACACCTTTTGTTTCAATACCTCCCAGCCCTTTTTCTCCTGTTAGCGTATTTCGCAATACGTCCCAAACATTAATCCTCTCCATAAACGGTGTAAAACTAATTTTTGCAACAATATACACAGGATCAAGTGCATGAATATTGATCCTGGATGGTGAGCTGGCAAAATTCGCCCCTGCGTGAATTAAAGATTCAAAATGAGATTGACAGGCACCAGCAAAAATAACGAGTTGATCCAAATGCGGGATTTTCCTCCGTGCCTCTCTTACCGTTTGTACAAAATGCTTTGAATGACGATAAGCATTCAGATCTGTCATCTTACCCTTAGACTTTGAGTAGGCATCATGACCGGTAATCACCAGTATATCTGGACGATAATGATCGATTAATTCACCTATCCTATTTGGCATTTCCTTTTCATGACAATGAACACCATAAACAGGAATCCCAATCTTCTCATATAATGTCATACACTTTTTTAAATAGTCGGGATCACCATCTAAATGAAGAACCTTCCCAGGAATCTGAAAATAATTTGATGGTTTCGCATAGCCATCTGTGGCTGTATATTCCCGTCTTTGCTTGATTAAATGGACATCCTGCGCAAACAAGCGGTAGGATTGCTCTTCTAATGCTTTATATTCTTTTGAAATTTTCGATCTCATGTTTTGATCTGCTTTTTCTAAATCTTCGTATGGTGCATCTGCCACTAAACGAAAATCTTCCCCATATAGGATAGCAAACCTAGCACCGTTTATTTCTTGTATATCGATCACCCGGAATAAAATATCACAGTTATAGGACTGCCTTCCGACTATATCCATTCGTTTAATATCCACTGCCGTCACTCCAATTAGATCAGCGTATAGGCCTTCTAAATCACGTTTCTCTCATAGGCTATGCAACGACCCAGGAATATGTGAATTTATAAGAAAAGCGGAAGCGCCTTGATCAGGGGCGACAGGCATAAGACGAGCCAGCGAGAAGGTTGCTTTTTAACCTTCTTGATGGATTGGCTTATGACCCGAACTCCTAGGCGCTGGAGCTGGACAATTCTCAAAGTCGAATTTTTACTTCTAGCAAAAAAAATAGACCTATATTAGGTCTATTTAAAAAATGGATACAATTCATCGCTTAGGCGCCCAAATTCTTCGAGGGATAATGTCTCTCCTCTTCTAGTTGGGTCGATTTCAGCAGCAGACAAAGCTTTTAAAATATCTTCCTTCTTTTGTTTTCCATCTGGAAGCTGACTGGTTAGATTATTGAGCAATGTTTTTCTTCTTTGGGCAAAGCTCGACCTTGTTACTTGGAAAAAGAAATTTTCGTCCTTTACTGTAACAGCTGGCTTTTCTCGTCTTGTTAGGCGGATTACTGCCGAATCAACATTTGGCTGCGGGACAAACACAGTTTTAGGAACAATCATGACTGTCTCCGCCTTTGTATAATACTGGACCGCGATCGAAAGTGATCCATACTCCTTTGTCCCGGGACTCGCGGAGATTCGGTCAGCGACCTCTTTTTGCAGCATACAAACAATTCCCCGAATCGGCAGATGCCCCTCTAGAAGTTTCATAATAATCGGAGTTGTCACGTAATAAGGTAAATTCGCAACGACCATGATATCGTCTATATCCGTAAATTCATCGGCCATCACAGTCTGAACATCCGCCTCAAGCACATCTTTATGTATCACTTTAACATTTTCATAAGGTGATAATGTCTCAGCCAAAATGGGCAATAATCTTTGATCGATTTCAAAAGCCACGACTTTTTTGCTGCTGCGGGCAAGTTGCTCGGTCAGTGCACCGATACCAGGCCCAATTTCAATCGCCCCAGAATTTTCACCAAGCTCTGCAAAATCTACAATTCTTCGTAAAATGTTCGTATCAATTAAAAAGTTTTGTCCAAGGCTTTTCTTAAAAGAAAAACCGTATTTTTCAAGTATAGCCCGTGTTCTTACCGGGGTTGCAATATCTTTATTCATTATTTTCCTCCTGTATGACAACTGCCAATGCTTGGGCAAATTCTTGTTTACTAATTTGGAACATCATTAAGCGCTTATGGAGCTGCTTCCCATTGGTATAACCAATTTTTAAAAGCTTTCCTAATTTTATCCTGCGCTCTTTTGAGCCTTCACCACCAATGAGGCCTGCTGTGATTAAATCCTCTTGGGTAATTTCTTCTGCGATCGTTTCCCGCATGACTTGAGCATCTTTTAATGCTTCGCGGATTGCCTCTACCTTGGCATGCTCGACTCCTAGACCTTTTCCATTTTTAGCTAGTGCTGCCTCTTTCGGTAAAAAAGCATGCTTACACCCCGAAACCTGCTCTGAAATCGTCTTTCTAATTTTCTCACCTGGAAAGTCTGGATCTGTAAAGATAATGATTCCTCTCGTCTCTTGTACCCGTTTAATTTTTTCAATTGTTTCTTGATTAACGGCAGAACCATTGGTTTCGATTGTGTCAGCATCCACTGCCCGTTTGATCGCCGTCGTATCATCTTTCCCTTCTACTACAATGACTTCTTTTATCTTCATTTTTCATTTCCCCATAAAAATTTATTGAATTGAAAAAAACTTGAAACATTTTTGTAATGTCCATCGTCTATATTAACAAATACTTTCATATGATTTAGTAAAAAGTTATAGGCATTCGATGTAAGTATAAAGAAAATAACGGAAAAAGCAAAATGCAGAGGTACGAGACCTCTGCACTTGTAAGCCTATTTTAATATTTTGATCTTGACCTTCCTTACTCCCCAGCGGAAAGCTTCCGCTTTTGATGGAAAGAATACATCGATTTTGTAACCTTTAATGGCACCGCCAGTATCAGCCGCTATCGCATAACCATAGCCTTCCACATAGACCTTTGTTCCAAGTGGGATAATTCTCGGGTCAACTGCTATCACTTTCGCGTTCGGGTTGGCACGTAAATCAAGCCCAGTTGCCGTTGTGCCTGAACAGCCATTGCAATAAGCTGTGTAGGCGGTGGTACTAACATAAAACTCTGTACCGGTCTCGGCTCCACGGGAAACCTGAATATCCAATTCCTTCGTTCCGACAGCTACAACCTTATCCTGTTTCTCTTTAAGATGCTGTTCGCTAATTATTTTCCTTGATACTTCCTTGCCATTCTCAAGGGTTACCTCATATTCTCTTGAAACAAGTCCCTGTTGTCCTTGATTGACAAGTACTTCTTTTCCTTCTTCTAAACTCTCATCCTTCTTTGTTATGACGGCAAAATGAACTGGTTCTTCCACTACATCGGTGACTTTTTCTACGCGAATGACATTAATGCTGTCATTATCTTTTAGTGTCTCTGCTAATGACGGTTCAACTCGGTCAAATTCATTTAGTTTGATACCCTGTTGTGTTAAAAAGTCAGCGACCGTAGCCGAAGTAGACCAAACCTGTTGCGTTTTTCCACCGTCGATAAAAGTGAGAGGATGAGCAACTTTAATATTGATTTTCATCTTATTCTTAATGGAATCCTGCGTTTTTGGTGAAATCTTATCCTGTTCGTTCAATACAATTTTTTGCTCTTTTAAGAGCTCATCAACCGTACCGGCTGTTGTCCAGATCGTTTTTTTCTCGTTGTCTTTGACAATTTGAACCTGTTTTGCTTGCTTCCAAACAACCTTTTGGTTGTCTTTTAACTTGGCGTTTGCCGAGGGAAACAAGTAGTCTCTTGAGTTAAGGGTTACATCCATTTCTGTGAATAGTTCTTTCACTGTATTGGCATGTGTTTTTACAACTTTTTGCTGTCCGTTAAGAGTCAATGCAACAGATTTCTTTGATCCTTCAAAGTATGAAAAACCTAGAGTGGCTGCTAAAACTACAAAACTAGCAAAAGTAATGACCAACCTTTTTCTACTCAAAGACTTGGAAAACAGGCTTTTCATGTTTTTGAATACGATGAAAAACGCCTCCTTTTCCGGGAGAGATTATTGAGAAACACGCTGTCGGCTGTCAACCCTTGCATTTCCTGCGAACGTATTACCTATTATGCATAATGTTGGGAAATTTGCAAAGGAAAACTTCTCGACACGGTTATCCTATGTAGAAAAGGAGACATGTAGAACTTTAAGTTATCTGAAAATTTTCGGACAAGCTTCATGGATGTTCGACATCGTTTTCTATCAATTTATGTCGAATATTTTTTTGGCATTGCGTGTCGTAGCTTCGGCCACTTCCTCGTAAGTTAGCCCTTTAATTTCTGCAATTTGCTCAGCAACTAACTTAACATAGCCCGGTTCATTGCGTTTTCCACGGTATGGATGCGGTGCTAAATACGGACAGTCTGTTTCGATTAATAGTTTTTCTATTGGAACCTCAGCTGCCACTTCTTTGGGCTTTTTGGCGTTTTTAAAGGTGACAGGCCCGCCAAGTGAAATGTAAAAGTTCATTTTTAGACATTCTTTGGCAACCTCGGGACTGCCGCTGAAGCAATGCATGATTCCACCAACTTCTGCCGCACCCTCTTCCTGCAGGATTTCAACAATATCAGCTGTTGCTTCCCGATTATGAATGACAATTGGAAGCTTTACTTTTTTGGCTAAGCGGATTTGTTTGCGGAAAACTTCCTTTTGAATTTCCTTAGGAGATTTATCCCAATGATAATCCAATCCCATTTCTCCGATTGCTACTACCTTTGGATGTGCAGCTAATTCCTCAATCCAAAGTAAATCCTCATCTTTCATATCAATGGCATCAACAGGATGCCAACCTACACAAGCATAGATAAAATCATAGGTTTCTGCTAAATCCATCGCTTTTTCAATCGTCGGCCGATCAAACCCAACACAAACCATATGAGATACACCCTCATTTTGAGCTCTAGCAATTACCTCCTGCAAATCTTCCTTATACTGTTCTGCATTTAAATGGACATGAGTATCAAATAACATATAAGCCGCTCCTTTGTCTTATTAGCTCAAGTTTTACTGTCATTTTTATAAAAATAAACTGGGAAAATAACGAAAAATGTTTCACGTGAAACATTTTGTAGAATGTTGCAAAGAAAAAGAGCCTTGAACAGGCTCTTTTATTATAACTCTCTACTTCACCTTCGAACCATTTGGCAAGGTTTGGTCCACAGTCGCAAGTGATAGTTGACCGTCCTTTGAACCTGCTAAAATCATGCCTTGTGAGAGTTCACCGCGAAGTTTAACTGGTTTAAGATTTGTAATACAAATCACTTTTTTTCCAACTAAATCTTCAGGCTTGTAGTATTGGGCAATTCCTGAAACAACCTGCCGCTTTTCATAACCAAGATCAAGCTGAAGCTTTAAAAGCTTATCTGCCTTTTTAATTGGTTCAGCCTGAATAACCTCTGCAACGCGCAGGTCAATCTTCATAAAGTCATCAATAGCAATTTCTGCGATTTCTTCTGGCTTTTCTTCAACTTTCTTCTCTTGCACCTGTTCTGGAGCTGTTCCTCCCATTTTTGAGCGGATAAAATCTACTTCATCAGCAATTTCTAGACGTGGGAAAAGCGGATTCCCCTTCTCCACCTTGGTACCACTTTCAATGGCGCCGAAGCTTGCTAAACTATCCCATGTTTTCAACGCAGCTTCCCTCACACCTAACTGCTCAAAAACACCATTTGGTGTCCGAGTTAAGAAAGGCTGCAGCAGCACGGCCATTCTTCTTAAGGACTCTGCCAAATGAGCCATGACACTTGCCAATTCACCCTTACGTTCTTCCGATTTCGCTAACGTCCATGGCTGCGTTTCATCTATATATTTATTCGTCCGGCTTACTAACTGCCAAATCGCTGTTAGAGCAACGGAAAACTCCATTTTTTCCATTGCATCCTCGTATTTAGAAACCGTTTCACGGTTCATTTGCAGCAATGATTCATCAAATTCCGTGATCGAGCCGGAATACTCTGGTATTACACCTTCAAAATATTTATCAATCATCGCCACTGTACGATTTAAAAGGTTTCCTAAATCGTTCGCTAAATCAAAGTTTATTCTTTCGACAAAACCCTCTGGTGTGAATACGCCGTCTGCTCCAAATGGTACTTCCCGTAATAAATAATAGCGAAGGGCATCCAGCCCATAGCGATCAATCAATGTGACAGGATCAACGACATTGCCCTTGGATTTGGACATTTTTCCATCCTTCATTAACAGCCATCCATGAGCAAATACCTTCTTTGGAAGTGGAACATCCAATGCCATTAACATGATTGGCCAATAAATGGTGTGAAAACGGACAATCTCTTTTCCTACAAGATGAACATCTGCAGGCCAGTACTTTAAGTAGTTACTATCATTCTCTGTACCGTAACCAAGAGCGGTAATATAGTTTGATAGCGCATCGATCCAAACATAAATCACATGCTTAGGATCGCCAGGAACTTTTACTCCCCAATCAAAGGTAGTTCTGGAAACAGCCAAGTCCTCTAAACCGGGCTTAATGAAGTTATTGATCATTTCATTTTTTCGCGATTCTGGCTGGATGAATTCAGGATTCTCTTCATAATATTGCAACAGGCGGTCTACATACTTACTCATTCTGAAAAAGTAAGATTCCTCTTTCACAATTTCAACCGGTCTTCCGCAGTCAGGGCAATTACCATCGACTAACTGGCGGTCTGTATAGAACGATTCACAAGGTGTACAGTACCACCCTTCATATTTGTCGAGATATATGTCCCCTTGTTCAAGAAGTCTAGCAAATATTTTCTCAACAATTTGCTTATGTCGATCTTCTGTCGTCCTGATAAAATCATCATAGGAAATATCAAGTTTTTTCCATAAGTCCTTAATTCCGTCAACAATTTCATCCACATATTGTTGCGGAGTAATCCCCTTTTCTTCTGCCTTACGCTGAATCTTCTGCCCGTGCTCGTCAGTTCCTGTTAAATATCTAACATCATAACCGCGCATCCGCTTATATCGTGCCATTGCATCCCCAGCAACCGTTGTGTAGGCATGACCAATATGTAAATTTCCACTCGGATAATAGATCGGGGTAGTCAGATAAAATGTCTTTAATTTTTCCGCCATTTGTAACCCTCCTAAAGTAGGCCATTTCAATTAATCTATTTCTTCATTATTGCCCTTTTTTAGCCTCTTCTATCATCAAAATATACATAAAAATTAACATTTGTGCAATATTACCGATTTTCAATGCAATTCCATTTTTTTAAATATTTTTCCTTATACCCCCAAAAAACAATCCGCGCAAACGAATATTATGATTGGCCCACTGTAGAATTTTGTCGAATTTGTTTTTTCCTAATATTTTATATAATAATATTTTTTAACTGTTTATTAATGCGTATTTTCGATAAATCCCGATGTAGCAACATCTTCACAAAAATATAAAAATTTCCATTACTTTTTAAAATAAAATAATTGACGGATTTGGGAAACGCTGGTATTATAAAAATATGAAAAATATGTCGAATATTGACGAATAGATAAAATATATAGCTATTTTCGAGAGGAGATTAATTAAATGAAATCTACTGGTATTGTCCGTAAAGTTGATGAGTTAGGTCGTGTGGTTATTCCGATTGAATTAAGACGTACACTTGGTATTGCTGAGAAGGATGCTCTTGAAATCTACGTAGACGATGAGCGCATTATCTTGAAAAAATATAAGCCAAACATGACTTGCCAGGTAACTGGTGAAGTTTCAGATGACAACCTAGCACTTGCAGGCGGTAAATTAATTCTTAGCCGTGAAGGTGCAGAACAATTAATACAAGAAATTCAAAATCAATTTGAATTAGCGAAATAAATATAAAACTTAAGCTTCTCCAAAAGTGGAGAAGCTTTTTATTTTATTCAATATGATAGATCTGATAAACTTCTCGTTTATTTAAGCCCCGATCTTTTGCTGTTTGTTTTATCGCCTCTTTGGAAGACATGTCTTTACTATTAATATAATGGTTGATATGCGCTTCAATTGTCAAAGGCTCCCACCAGCTTATTTCCTCTTCTTGTTGCTGCTCATCTGCGCCCTCAACAATTAAACAAAACTCACCACGAATTTCATCTTGATTGGACCATTCTAAAATTTCTTCCAAGCTTCCTCTAATAAACTCTTCAAACCTTTTCGTTAGTTCACGACAGAGAGCCATATTACGATTGCCGAGAATTTCACGCATAATCGCCAGCGTTTCCTTCATTCGATGCGGTGATTCATAGAAAACCAATGTTGCCTTTTGCTTCTTTAGAATTTCTAGCTCTTCCTTCTTCTCTTTTTTACTACGGCTTAAAAAGCCATAAAAGTAGAAAGGCTGACAGGATAGGCCAGAGGCAATTAGTGCCGTAAGAGCTGCATTGGCTCCTGGTAACGGGACAACTGTAATTTTTTGATCGACAGCTGCTTGGACCAGTTCATATCCGGGGTCAGAAATGGCTGGCATACCTGCATCACTCACTAAGGCGATTTTCATCCCGTCTTTCACTTTATGAATGAGTTTCTCTCCGCTCGTATCTTTATTATGTTCATGATAGCTGACAACAGGGGTTTGGATTTCAAAATAATTACATAGCTTTTTCGTATTCCTTGTATCCTCTGCAGCAATTAAATCTGCTTCTTTTAAAATCCTAATCGCTCGGAAGCTCATATCCTCAAGATTTCCAATTGGTGTCGGAACAAGGTAAAGAATTCCTTTTTGCTCTTCATTCTCAAAGCTCTTCTGCTGCCACATCATAACCACCTGCTTCTTTTATTAAAAACTCTATCTTCTTCTTACGAGTCATTCGCTTAAATTGATATTCTGCACGCAATGCATCACCTTTACTGTCAAATTCCTGATAGTAAGTAAGCTGCACTGGTCCCCGCCCTCGTGTATACTTTGCCCCTTTGCCTTCATTATGTAGTTTAATCCGCCGTTTTAGATTATTCGTATACCCTCCATAAAAACTGCCATCTTTGCAGGTTAACACATAGAAATAATGATCATTATTCTCCATATAAAATCTCTCTAATTTCAGCAGTGTATTCATTCTCTTCATTGTATACGAATAATGGTGGGAGAATCTTTAAATCAGGGCTGCCATCTTTTATTGCCTCCACCAAAATCGTATTCGCCTCTTTTCCCTGCTTTGGATAAACGAAACGAATTCTTTTCGGTTCTAGGCGATACTCCCGCATCAATGTAATAATGTCTAGTAAGCGACCAGGCCGATGGACAAAGGCTACTTTCCCTCCCTGACGAACTAACTGACTGGAGGCTTTAACCGCATCCTCAAGTGTACAGAGAATTTCATGTCTAGCGATCGCAAGGTGCTCATTGGGGTTCATTTCTTCTTTTGATGGTGTTGTGAAATAAGGCGGATTGCACGTGACTACATCAAATTTACCAAATCCAAGCTTTTTTGGAATTTCCTTTATATCGCCATGAATCATTTGAACCTGTTCTTGAAGGCCATTGTATTCGACACTTCTAGCCGCCATATCGTATAAGCGCTCCTGAATTTCAACCCCGGTAATCTTCCCTTTCGTTCTAGCACTTAAAAATAACGGAATGACCCCGTTTCCACTGCAAAGATCAATGATGTTTCCTTTTTGAATGGGAACATACGTAAATCGTGCCAGCAATACAGCATCTAGGGAAAAGGCAAATACAGAGGGACTTTGAATAATCCTTAAATTTTCTGCAAGCAAATAATCAAGCCGTTCATCATCTTTTAAATTTACCATATGAATATGTACCTCTTTTTTATTAGAAAACTCGCCTCTGGCTCCGCCCTTAAAGGCGCAGTTAGAGGCGTAGTTGCACTTATGCCTGATAGGAAAGATATACTTTCCTATCGGCAAAAAATAGCCCTCCATAATGGAAGGCACTGAGTTATTTCTTATTTAGAAAGGAGAGGCAGAATAAGCAATCGCCTTCCTTCCGCAAACTTCCAAAATGAAGGTTACAAATATGAAATCCTTCTTGATAGAGACGGGCGAGGTTATCGTAACCTTCGCCAATATCTACGGACTTATCGCTGCCTGACTGCTGCGGGTTTGTCCCCTTTTTCATTTTCGTATCCTTCTTTTCTTCTTTTTCCGTGGTTACATCTAAACGGCGTCTTAGATGTTCATTTTCCAGCTTTAAATAATGATTCTCTTCTATTATTTCGGCTAAATGCTGCTTTAATTCTCCTAGCTGTTGGTAAAGATGGCCAATCTGTGTTTCCATATTACTTACTGAATCGAATATCTCTTTTTTATCCACGTCTTCCACCTCTTAATCTGTGGATTGTATAGAAAAGGCACCTTCTTTATTGATTTCATCTAATGTATACTCCAGAACCCGTTCTTGTTCCTTAAGTTCCACCTGAAGTACCCGCTCTAATATATTTAATCCTACCACTTTCCCCTGTCCATCAGGAGTAACGATGATTTCACCTAAATCAGGCAGCTGCTCCTTCGCTGCTTCATACTCATCGTTTTCATATTTTAAACAGCACATCAGTCTACCGCATAAACCGGATATTTTCGTAGGGTTTAATGATAGATTTTGATCCTTTGCCATTTTAATCGAAACAGGGTCAAAGTCTCCTAAGAACGTAGAACAACATAACATTCTTCCACATGGGCCAATCCCGCCGAGCATTTTTGCCTCGTCTCTGACGCCAATTTGACGCAGTTCAATCCTTGTCCGAAAAATAGCAGCTAAATCCTTCACCAACTCGCGAAAATCAACTCTGCCATCGGCAGTAAAGTAGAAGATGATTTTATTTCGGTCAAATGTATATTCGACATCCACTAGCTTCATATCTAGTTGATGCTCAATTACTTTTTCATTACAAACTTCATAGGCTTCCTGGGCAGCATGTTTATTTTCATCAACAATCATTCGATCCTTATGGTCCGCTATTCGCACTACTTTCTTTAACGGAAGAACGACGTCATGCTCATCTACCTGTTTACGAGGAACAACGGCTTTACCATATTCAATTCCCCGCACCGTTTCGACAATTACAAAGTCATCCTTTTGAATCGAGAGGTCCCCAGGATCAAAATAATAGATTTTCCCCGCTTTTTTGAAGCGTACTCCTACAACATCATACAAATGAAGATCCCTCCTGCAAAGTTAACACAAGCTCTTCCATCATCAACTGCGGATTCATATTAGCCGCAAGCTTTCTTTTTGCTTCGAGAATCGCTGACATTTGATCCGATAACCGCCGTCCGGATGTCGTTAGGGCAAATTGTCTTAACCGGCCACTTTCACTCTTAAAGACAATTTGCTCCTCTTTGTCTAACTGTATATATAATAAATCTTTAAAAATAAGAAGTAATAGATCTAAACCACGATTAATCTGTTCTTTCTCTTTAAAGTGTGAAAACCAATCTCCTTGAAGTGTTACCATTGCTTCTAACGGATTTTTTTTCAACACCTCATACAATTTTAACACTATTTTTTGGGCTTGTGCAAACCAATCATCGACATTTAATTGATATGCTTCTTCTAGACTATTGGTTAGATGTGCCAGCAATGGTGCTTTTAGCGGATCAACGCCATTTTCTATCAATTGCCCAATCATTGTTTGTGGAGATAACGGCTGAAATGATAATATTTGGCAGCGCGAAAGAATAGTAGGTAAAATTTGCTGCGGCTGCTCCGTTAATAGAAATGCTGTTGTCGCAGAGTTAGGCTCCTCTAAGAACTTTAATAAACTATTCGCAGCACTGGTGCTCATTTTGTCGGCATGCTCAAGCAGATAGACTTTTCTGGAAGACTCTACTCCCTTTTTGGCAAACTCCGTCTGCAGTTCCCTGATTTGATTCACCTTAATTGACTGCCCATCAGGTTCAACAATATGAACATCCGGATGATTACCACTGTTAATCCTTCGACAATTACTGCAATTTTCGCATGGTTTAAAACCTTCCACGAGAGAATCACAAAAAAGGGCTTTCGTCATTAATAAGCCTATTTCCCTTTTCCCTGTCCCTCTGATTCCCTCGAGCAGGTAGGCATGGGCGACACGATTTTTTAACATGCTGTTTTTAAACATTTTTAACACGGTTGGCTGCAGCTCTTCCAGTTGATCCCATGTTTTCACCAAGCTAATCACTCACTCACAAAAATAAGATTTTATTAAAAATGCAAAAATTGTTCAATTGGCAGGACGAATACCGTTGCGCCACCAACTTCTACTTCTACTGGATAGGGAACGAAGGAGTCAGCGTTTCCTCCCATTGGGGAGACTGGAGCCACTAATTGATCCCTCGATTGACAATTATCCTTAATTATTTTTAGGGCACGGTCTACCCGGATATCTTCTGTTCCAATCATAAAGGTGGTATTGCCGGATTTCAAAAAACCACCTGTACTTGCAAGCTTTGTTGCTCGAAAATTATTATCTACTAGTGCTTTTGATAACCGATTACTATCCTGATCCTGTACTACAGCAATAATCAGTTTCATCCAACCAACCCCTCCTCAGAACTTCCTTTTTCTATATTATAACAGGTATTAGTAGTTGATACATGTATATTCGAATGTTACTACTTCTGAATTTTGCAAAATTATAAAAGCGGAGCTCCTCGAAGACCAATTTAATGATTTCATATAAAAAAGCCTTGGTTAAAAGGCTCTTTGTTTTAATACTTGCATCGTTTTTGTGAACACTTCGTCTATCGTACCTGAAGCATCTATAGTGACAATCCGTTCTGGAAAACGTTCGATTAAAAGATGATATCCTTCCCTCACTTTATAATGAAAGTCTAGGTTTTCTAAATCCAAACGATTCACTTCTCGTCCTTTATTCTTGTTAATTCGCTTCATTCCCAGCTCTGGTTCAATATCGAAATAAATCGTTAAATCCGGCATCATTTGCTCAATCGCAAACTGATTAATCGTAAATACCTCATCCATTCCTAAGCCGCGGGCATATCCTTGATATGCTAACGAGCTATCGACAAAGCGATCACAAAGGACCATCTTTCCTGCTTCTAACGCCGGCTTGACCTTCTCAATTAGATGCTGTCTTCGTGCTGCTGCGTAGAGCAGCGCCTCTGTTCGTGGGTCCATCGCTGTATTTTCTTTATCTAAAATAACCCTTCTAATTTGCTCGGCAATATCAATCCCTCCTGGTTCCCTCGTTAAAAGTGCATCCTTTAACTCATTAGCAACCATTCCAATGATTGTTGATTTACCCGCACCATCCGGGCCTTCGAATGTAATAAAAAATCCGTTCTTCACTATGTCTAACCCTCCAAAAACTTATGTTGAAAAAACTGTAAGCAAGCCCTTATCTAATAAAGAACCTCCTTGAAACCTTGCTCCGCTTTTGAGTAAAAGACTTAACGTCTCTAACTTATCTTCTGTTATCCACTCACCCGCTAGCAATAGGGGAATCCCTGGTGGATAGGGAATCACCACTTCGGCACTGACCTGTCCTGCAGCTCCTGCAATCGGTACATTCATTTTTTCAAATGATGCAAATTGATGATAGGGAATCGCTAATTCATTAACCTTTGAACCGTTCCTTTGAAATTCCTTTCTTTTGCCGGAAATCGGTTGTTCCTCTGCTAAGATAGCCCTTATTTTTTCATTTGCCTCGTCCAATCGATGAGCTAGATCCCTTTTTAAGAGCGGTAAAATAAATAGGACATTTTCCGGGTCGGCCAACTCTGTATAGATTCCAGCCAATTCAAATCTCTTTTGCAGTTCAAATCCGCTCATTTTACCTCTTGTCTGTATCGTTACCTTTAGAGGGTCCCCTTCTGAATTTGGGTACTCTAATACCTTTATAGCCGATATCCTTGCTAATTCTGCTTGAAATTTCTGTTTTTCATTAATAAGGTATTGAACATCCTTATCTTCATAGGTGGCTAAATAATTCCTAGCTAAATCTAAAGAAGCCATAATCACGTAGGATGGGCTGCTGGATTGGAGCATTTGCAGGTAATCCTGAATGACATCAACACTGATTCGGTTGCTGTTAACATGCAAAAATGAACCCATTGTCATCGCGGGTAATGTTTTATGTGCGGATTGGACGACAATATCAGCACCTAATTCGATGGCTGATGTTGGGAACGGGCCGCCGATAATAAAATGCGCACCGTGAGCTTCATCAACTAAAATAGGCAGATTATGTGAGTGTGCCAAATCTATCACACTTTTCAAATCGTATACCATACCGTAGTAATTGGGATAAGTCAAAATAATCGCTTTTGCTTTAGGATAACGGGCAATTGCTTCCTCCACCGTTTTATGACTTACTCCCGTTGCTGTTTTCCATGTAGGGTCAAATTCAGGCTCTAAGAATACCGGGCGGACTTTAGCTATTTTTAATGCATGCAATACAGATTTATGACAATTTCTTTGTACGAGTACAACATCATTTGTTGTTGCAGTCGCCATGATCATCGCTAAATTCCCGACCGTTGATCCATTGATAAGGAAAAAGCTCTTCTGTACTTGATAAAGGTCAGCTAATAATTCCTCTGCCTCTCTAATAATCCCATCAGGTGAGTGCAGGTCATCAAGTCCCGATAGTTCCGTTGCATCTAGCCTCAGAAGCTGCTGGAAATGGTCTTTCGCCTCTAAAGAGAATATCTCTCCATATTTATGTCCAGGAACATGAAATGAAATAGGTTTATTATGACTATGTTTAAGCAATGCGTCGTATAATGGTAGTCGCTTTTGTTTGTCCATTCTTATACTCCTTCGTAGAGTCTCATTTATTTTAACAAAAAACGACAAGCTCTACCTGAATCCTCGCAAAAAAATAAAGCCCAAATGGACTTTTTACGAAAAAATTTCTGGTGTCGTAATTTTTTTCAACTGTTCTAGATAATATTTATATTTCGGGTCATGTGTTTCTGTTTGAATTAAATCCTTTTCACATTCCGTACAAATAAAAGATGTATACAGATGTATCCCTTTTGGCTTTACATTCTCACAAATAACACAAGTTTCCTGGTAATGATTATGTGCTAATGAACTCACCCCACCACCTCCACACACCTATTCTTGCCGTTGTTACTCAATTGTATACAATTTTCCGAATTATCCTTTACAAGAATTTCCTCGTTTATATCATATGTAACAGATTCCATTTGGGTGTATGTCTCGTTTCGATTTCTTTTAAAACACTTCGTACTTTTTTATTAGTCTTTTATCTTTCCCTTCAAAAGTATTACTCTTCAGCCGCCTTTTCCTTTTCACCAGAATGATTCCCCACTAAAACAACACTCTATTACCTTTTAAACACAAAAAAAGAACAACCTACTAAAGGTTGTTCTTCGTTTGCCTGGCAACGTCCTACTCTCACAGGGACAAAGTCCCAACTACCATCGGCGCTGAGAAGCTTAACTTCCGTGTTCGGTATGGGAACGGGTGTGACCTTCTCGCTATTGCT
>NZ_JBSLYA010000019.1:0-35913 GCF_053749995.1 Neobacillus sp. K501
TGGACGGGCATCAGAGAAGATATCTGTTTCCCCTTTCACCAGAAAAAGCATGTGGACGGGCATCAGAGAAGATATCTGTTTCCCCTTTCACCAGAAAAAACATGTGGACGGGCATCAGAGAAGATATCTGTTTCTCCTTTCACCAGAAAAAGCATGTGGACGGGCATCAGAGAAGATATTTGTTCCCCTTTCACCAGAAAAAAGCATGTGGACGGGCATCAGAGAAGACATCTGTTTCCCCTTTCACCAGAAAAGCATGTGCACGGGGATCAGTGGTCGAGTATGATTACCACTTGAAGCAGTGACCTTACTTCTTTAACGTGAGTAGTTTTGTAAAATCTATTTCTGGCAGAGGTTTATGGAATAAAAACCCCTGAATATAATGGCAGTTTAATTTCCTAAGTAATTCCCACTGTTCCTCCTCTTCTACTCCTTCAGCTACAACCTTCAAACCAAACCCTTTAGCCAATAAAATAATGGATTTTACAATCGTTAGATCATCTTTAGCCTTATGTATATCCTTTATAAAAGAACGGTCAATTTTGAGATAATCTACTTTAAATCTTTTCAAATACCCAATTGAAGAAAAACCTGTTCCAAAGTCATCCAATGCGATTGAAACTCCCATTTCTCTTAATTGTTCAATGGTGGATAACCCCAATCCCTCGTTTTTTATTAAGGAGTCTTCTGTAATCTCAATTTCAAAAAGACTAGGAGAAATGGAATACTTCAATAGATACATTTTTATGTTTTCAACTAGGTCTGCCTTCATTAATGTTTTTGCAGAAAGATTGATTGAAATGGGCATTAGGGAATATCCATTCACCTTCCACTCTTTTAGTTGAGTACAGACCGTTTTAATTACCCAATAACTGATTTCATTAATTAATTCTGTTTCTTCTGCCACAGGGATAAATTGAGCTGGTGAAACAGGCCCCCTTTTTGGATGATTCCATCGGATTAGAGCTTCAGCTCCTACCATCTCGCCTGAAAAAGTATCCACTCTGGGTTGATAATATAGAAGAAATTCGTCATTCCGTATTGCATTTCTTAATTCATTTTCTAAATTAAATAGTTCGTACGATTCACTATTCAAAGTCTTCGTAAAGAACTGAATATTATTTTCCCCTAAATCTTTTGCACGATATAAGGCAGCATCCGCATTCATTTTTAATTTAGTTAATGTTTCTCCATCATCTGGAAAAATATTGACCCCTATACTCGTTGAGATATTAATATCATACCCCTCAATCTGATACGGTTTTTTTATGGTCCTAATGATTTCCTTCCCAAATGCAAAATAATCTTTCTTATGGATGTTGGTTAAAACGATGGCAAATTCATCCCCTCCAAGTCTAAAAAGAAGATTCTTTCCAGCTATAGATTTAAGCCTTCTCGATATTTCTTGTAGGAGGATATCGCCAATTTCATGACCCAAAGTATCATTTACAAATTTGAATCTATCAATATCCAAATAAAACAAGGCAAATTTGTCTTCTTTTGTTTTATATTCCAGTATTAATTCCTTTAACTGTCTATCAAACATCCGCCGATTGGGTAATTCCGTTAAATAATCATGGTTGGCGATAAAATTTATTTTTTCTTCATTTTGTTTTCTCTCACTGATATCCTGAATAATGCCATCCAACCTAATTAATTGACCCTTTGTGTTTAAAATGGGAAACGTTTTATCTTCAATCCATTTCGCTTCATCATTAGCCATAATAATTCGATACTGTTGATTGAGAATCTGGCCATTAGGAAGTTTACTTTGACGTTCAAGATAATTTTCTTTATCGTCTGGATGAATAATGTCTGCCCATGTCTTTTCTCCGTGTAAAAACACTTCCAGATTGTACCCTGTTATCTTTTCAAGTGCTGATGAGACATAAACAATTTGGTTTAAACTAAAGTCCATTGACCAAATTCCTACATCTAAATTATTGGAAATGTTTCGAAACTTCTCCTCACTTTCTTTAAGTCTGTTTTCTGTAAGAACTTGTTCTGAAATATCCTTCACGACCCCGATAATTCTAGTAACGTTTCCATCCTTATCTTTTTTTGCTTCAGCTGTTGTACGAAATGTAATAATGTGGCCATCTGGTCTTTGTACCTTATATTCCAAGACTATTTTGCCACCATTACGTTTTAACCCCTGGAAATGAAAGTCAAAATTATCCCGTTCCTCAGGAAAATAAATCATTTTAAGAAGGTTTCCATAACTAAAGACCTTATCGCGTTTACTGCTTACTCCCAAAATATCCAATAGGGAATTAGAACATAATACAAGATTGGTGTCTATGTCATAGTCCCAACTTCCTATCATGGCTATCTCTTGTGCCAAATTCAAGCTGTTTGTTATTTTCGTTAATTCTAATTCTCTTTGGACGAGTGCCGTTTGATTTTTGCCAAATCCAAAAACACCAACAATCTCACCATTTATTCTTATTGGAATGTTAGTGATCGACAAATGGACCGTTTGTCCGTCTTTATGAATCGCCTCACAGTTATAGTTTTGCGGTTCTCCCTTTAGAGCACGAACAAAATGCATCTGAACCATATTTATCTGTTCTTTTTTCAATACAGAAGAAAAATTCCTTCCTATTAATTCACTCCGTCTATATCCAACATATTTTTCAGCTTTATCATTTATCGCTAAGAATTTTCCTTCTTTATCCAGAGTGAAAATGGCATCAGGATAATGTTTATAAAGTAAAGAATAAAAATCAAGAAGAGTTTCACTCGTAGTAGCTTCCTTGTCCCCGTGAGAATGGGAGACCATAAATTTTTCAAATAACTCATTTTTAGGATTAATTGACAAAAGGGTCCCTCCTACAAAATCCTCCGTGTTTATTATATTGTTTTAAGAATCAGAAGGATATATTCCCAGTGCATCAGAAAGATCCCTAATGATTTCAAAATGTAAAAAAAAAGAGACTCCCGAAAAGTGCGAGAGTCCAAACAAATTAATCTATTTTATAGGGGGTAAATAGTGATTTCAATTATATTTGGTTTGAGATATATTTAATAGTGAAAATATTACTAAAACTATCCAGTAATTAAAGAGGAATTTGGACTAGGAGTAATGAGATTCACAATCTCATTTTTAAAATATATTAAAAACTACTTTAGAATGTGTATCGGCACTTCGAGTAAATTCCATAAAATAATACTGCATAATAATGCCAATCCCCAAGCCAAAAGAGGTTTATGGAAGTGAATTTTTAATATTGCAAATATAATCATATCAAAAAGTAAAGACCACCAAATATTCCATGAGTTAAAATGCTTTATTAGACCTATTTGTAAATCTATTATTTCTATGCCTATATATAATAACACCCAAAATAAATACCAAATAATAGCCTTTGATTTTTCTTTTGGAAATTTACCTAAGTAAATGAATACAGTTGCGGGATATCGAACAAACATAAAAGATGCCATAATAATTATATCTAGTTTCATAATAGGGTATAATTCTTTAAACTTCCAAAGAGGATAATCACGGAAAATTAAGTAATAAAACAAGTCTCCAATGATAAAAAATTGGATAGTTGGGTAATACTTTTTCCATTGTTTCCAATCTCCCCACTTAATCGCAGCTAAAACAAAAAAAATCTTAATTGAAATGTGGATCATATTCGACTTCCTTTTATAACTTAATTAAGTATAAGTTTCCATATAGGCTTGATTTTATGCCCATGCACTTTGCTTCTAATGAATTCTGAGACACCATCTTTTCTTCAACGAAATGGATTTTCCATCCTCCTTTCGTCCTAATTAAGATCATTTCCCCATAAAAAGTCGTATTTTCTTGATCAATGTTTATATGTAATAGTTTATATTGAACAATAGCACTATAGTTATTTATCTCTTTAATTTGAAACTCCATTTCAATTACCCGCCCAAATTCTTTAATATGTTCTCTTATAGTATCCCCTTCTCTAATTCCATTAACCTTATATGTCAGTCAATTAAAAAAGGCTGTAAAAACTCTTCCAGTTCTTAAAAAAATCACATGTATTACAATCATTGAGCCTTTGGAAAAGCATGGTATCATTGCTTTTTTAACTCCATTTGTATAAAGGCAAGGTACATGGAGAATTTTAAATAGTAGGCTAGTAACATATAACGAATATTTTAGCAAAAGAATATACGTTCTAAGAACAGCTATTTGTTACATGTTGCTTTTTATCAAATAAGCAGGTGGGGTTAGCATGTCATCGAAACAGAGCTGGAACGAAATAAACAAGTTAAGTGAGAAGGTTACATCGTTAATGAATTCCCATTGGCATAAGTATTCTGACTGGGGAAACTGGCAGTTTTGGGTCATACTCCTCTTCTTACTTGCTCCATTGATTGTGCTTTTAATCAAACTTGATCGAAGGAGAACCTTTGAAATTCTGTTCTTTGGTTTCACCGTACATATGTTATGGAGCTATACAGATCTCATACTTATTAGACAAGGTTATGTCGATCATAACTATTTCCTATTGCCTTTCTTGCCACAAGGTTTAGGAATAACCGCATCCCTTTTGCCTGTTTCATTTATGTTCATCTATCAATATTGCATCAAGCATGATAAAATTTTTCTTGTATGGGCTTCTGGATTAAGTGCAGTAATTGCCTTTATTTTTGCACCTCTGGAGAATGTGATCGGCCTCGTTACAATTGGAAAGGGATTGAACGTTGTTCATCTTTTCTTTATAGATATTGCTATCGCTATGGCCGCCTATGGGATGACGAGGTTTTTTATAAAATTCCAAAAGACCAAAAATTGAACTTGGTGGAATTTACAGGTTACAATTCAATTCTAAATTCATATTGAGATAACCTGCCCATTTTCTTTAATACGAAAAAGCGATCCTTCCCTATTGAAGAATCGCACCTATAATTTATGAATACTCCTTCTAAAACTTTTTACGTTACAACGGTGTAGGAGTATTTATCTGTTCGTCAAAATTCAATTCTAAAAGTTGACCTGCGTGGACCATACCAGCACCAAAGCCGTACAGGAGAACTCTGTTTCCATTTTTAACTTTTCCCTCACGGATTCCAAGATCAAGAGCTAAAGGAATCGTTGCCGCAGAGGTATTTCCAAAGTTGACTAGGCTGTATAAAGTTTTTTCCATTGGGAATTCTAGCTTTTCACTAATTGGTTCAATTAGTCGTAGATTAGCACTATGAGGTATGAACCAATCAACTTGATCTAAACTCGTTTTCGTTTTTTCTAAAATTTGTTTTACACTATTAGGAACATTCCTTACAACCCATCGAAAGACTTCCCTGCCGTTTTGCACAAGATATTGAGTATCGAGTAATTCAATTCCATTGACCTTCTTTGATAACCCAGGAAGGTATACATGCTGTGCCCCGCTTCCATCACTTCCCATATTGAACCCAATAAAACTCTTCGATTGTTCATCCTTTTCAACCAATATCGCACCAGCACCATCTCCAAATAAAACACATGTACTTCTATCGGTATAATCTGTAATTTTTGAAAGAGTATCCGCTCCCACAACTAGTACCTTATTGTGAAATCCAGATGCAATAAAAGTGTTTGCTGTGTGCAATGCATAAACGAATCCTGCACATGAGGCACTTAAATCAATGGCACCTGTTTGTGTAATTTTTAAACGGTCTTGAAGGATACTTGAAACGGTTGGAAATGGAAAATCCGGTGTACTTGTTGCCACAATAATCATATCTACGTCATCAACATTTTTATGATATCTATGCATTAAATCTTTTACAGCAGCTTCACATAAATCACTCGTAAATTCATCAGGACGGCTAATTCTGCGTTCTTGAATTCCAGTTCTTTTAATAATCCATTCATTATTTGTTTCAACCATTTGCTCGAGCTCAAAATTTGTTAACCTTCTTTCGGGCACATAAGTCCCAATAGCAGTTATTCTCGAACCCACCATAGTATCCACCTCACATTTATTATAAGTTGGTATTAGAACCTGGTACTAATTATAGTGGTTTTAATCATTAAAAATCAAATTAAAAAATTTTTTTCACAAGAAAAAATGGTTACTCCTTATAGAAGTAACCATTCTCGTAATTCAATAACAAAAAGACCGCAGCTGCGATCTTTCTTTAATACTAGTAGTCTTTCTGTTCCTTCATTTTGGGTCATACATATCCACGTGCTTCTTTACAATCGGTGCTACCTTAGTGGCTAGGAGTTCAATTCCTTTTGCCACATTCTTAAATGGTTGTCCACCTATATCAAGCTGTGCAAGAAATCGCTGATGTCCAAAAAGTTCATACTGTTGAAGGATTTTTTCTACGACTTGTTGCGGACTCCCCACAAACAAAGCAGTATCTGGACTAGCCATATGTTCAAAGTCATCCCTTGACATCCTTGTCCCCATTCCCCGCTGACGGTTCACATACCCCCAGTAGTTGGAGTAATAAGGATAGAACTCGTCTTTTGCCTGCTGTGTTGTCTCTGCTAAATAAGCATGGCCGGTTACACACACCTTCAATGTATCTGATGAATGTCCAGCTTCTATTCCTGCTTGACGATAAAGGTCAACAAGGGGCTTAAATCGACTTGGATTACCACCCAAGATCGCTAAAGCCATTCCCACTCCAAATCTCCCAGCACGAACGGCACTCTCAGGTGTTCCCCCAACTCCAATCCAAATGGGTAATTTTTCTTGTACCGGCCTTGGAGCAATTTCAGCATTCGTTAATGAAGAACGGTACTTACCTGCCCATGTGATGGTCTCCTTTTCGTTCAGCTGTAATAGGAGATTCATATGTTCTTCAAACAATTCGTCATAATCGTTTGTGCTATAACCGAAAAGAGGAAATGATTCGATAAATGCACCTCTACCCGCCAGTATTTCAGCTCGACCATCTGAAAGGAGATCCAATGTAGCAAAGTCCTCAAATAGTCGAACAGGATCCAGGGTGCTTAAAACACTAGTAGTACTGGTTAATCTAATTCGATTTGTTACTTGTGCAATGGAAGCCAGTATAACTGCCGGAGAAGATGAAGCATAATCCAGGCGATGATGTTCTCCTACCCCAAAGACATCTAATCCTGCCTCATCCGCAAGTTTTGCTGCTTGAATAATTTCGTTTATTCTATCCCTCGATGTAATCGTCTTTCCATTCAAGGGGTTTGGACCAATATCTGCAAGTGTGTATATACCAATTTCAATACCCTTAGTGGCCAATTGGGCACCCCCGCTCTTATATTGCTAACTCTATTGCATTTCCTGAAGGATCATAGGTAATAAAGCGATTGTTTTCTTCTATTACTTCTGCACCAATCTGCTTTAAATTCGAAACTGTTTGTTTACGAGTCTTTTCATTGTCAAAAATAAGCGTGTACGATTCAAGACCAACACTATTTTTATCCGGTGAAGGTGCCCCAACTCCATTCCATGTGTTGACCCCAATATGATGATGATAGTTACCGTAGGAAAGGAATAAGGCTTGTGTTCCAAATCGGTTGACAACATCCATTCCCAATCCTTTTACATAAAATTCTTCTGTCTTCACTAGTTCTGCCACATGTAAATGAATATGTCCCATCACGGTTTCTTTCGGCATTTTTTTCCAAGGTTTATCCGGAGTTGCATGGGTAAGTAAATTATCAAAATCTAATGGATCGACAGCCATATCCACTTCAGCTCCCCGCCAATTCCATTCGCTAGGTACCCGATCGCGATAGATTTCAATTTCATTTCCATCCGGATCGTGGAGGTATAATGCTTCACTAACAAGATGATCTGACGAGCCAAAACGAATTCCTTTTCCTATCAAATGAACGACAATATTGGCTAATGCCGTTTGATCAGGTAATAGAATGGCAAAATGATATAAACCCGTAGTTCTTCCCTGTTTCGGTATGACATCCTCTGGTTGTTCCAGTGATAGAATACTTGTTTTTCCATCTGTTGTTAGTTTTGCGGTTGTGGCTGTTTGCTCCAAAATATCGAAACCAAGTACATCTTTATAAAATGGTAAAGATCGTTCTAGTTTTTCAACTTTTATTTTGACATGTCCTACGAATGTCGTTGGTTTTGTATGAAATCCCATAATTACCCTCCTAGAGTATTGCATTCTATGATTTTATAAACTTTTTTTCCAATGATAGTTGAGATCTATCTGCAAAAACAAAATATATGGAAATAGCTAATAAAATGAGATCCAGTTCATATCCTGCCATTTGTCCATTGCCTAGAAAGCCAACAGAAAGTTTTACTGTGAAAATTGCTCCTAACATAATAAAGACAAACAGCAAGCTGACAATCCTTGTACCAAGCCCGAGAATTAATGCAATGCCCCCAAGTAACTCAATAACGGCAACTACATATGCCATTAATCCTGGAATTCCCAAGCTATCAAAAAAGTCGACTGTATTTGAAATTCCACCTTGGAACTTAGATAACCCATGGATAAAAAAGGTTAGACCTACTATTGCTCTTAATATCACTTTCCCGATTTCATTTTTATTCATCTGTAATTCCCCTTTTCTTAGTTAGTTACTTTATGTAAGTAAGTATATTTATAATAATAAATAATGTCAAGTAACTAAATTTTAATTTGTTATTAATTTTATTTTTTGTGGTAAAATAATAATTAAGAGAGGTGCATAAAAAATGAAACAACCTACTATTTGTCCAAAATTCGAAAAGGCCATTTCGTTGTTAAGCCAAAGATGGACTGCCTTAGTGATCTATCAATTATTATTAGGCACACAACGTTTTAATGAAATTCAATCTTCTATTGGAGTAAGTGGGAAGGTATTATCCGATCGCTTAAAGGAATTGGAACACCAAGGATTGGTCAAACGCGAAGTTATTCCAGCGACACCTGTCATTATTGAATATTCCTTAACAGAAAAAGGACGTTCTATGGAGCCTATTTTAAGAACCATTGAAAACTGGTCTCAGGCTTGGATTAACGAAGATGAGGTAGATAGAATAAAAGAATGATGAAGGTGATCAAAAAGGACATCAATGGGGATTTCTTCATGCAATTACCAGCTGGCGATATCTTGTAAACTAACTTTTAGCATATTCTAATGAAATACCTTTCCTATTTCATGAAACTTCCTCCACATGAGCTCTTTATGGGCTTTTGTTTTTTTTGTCTTAATTTTTTAACTCACGCTTTAATATAGGTGTAGACCTTTATTTCAAAATAAAAACAGCATTCCAGTTAAAGAATGCCTCACTTTTTTATCATTTCGTTTTTTTAACTAAAGATTGAAATCTCCATATAGAAAAATAGTTTCACTCTCTAAGATTTTGTTCCAATAACAACCGTTGCATCCCATTCTTCATTTCTAGCTATTTTGGTTAAAAGCCCAGCTTGAACAAAGATTTCAAAGGCTTTTGCTACCTGCATCTCGCTTGTCTCAATTAATAGATGCCCTCCAGAAACAAGCCATTGAGCAGCATTTTTCACCACCATACGATGAAGGTCTAGACCATCCTTTCCGCCGTCAAGTGCCAAGTTTGGTTCATATAACCGTGCTTCTCTCGGAAGGTATTTTAAGGAATCCGTAGGAACATATGGTGCGTTCGCCACTATGATGTTCACCTTACCTCTCAACGAATGTGGTAATCCATCATATAAATCACCTTCATGTACGTGAGCGCCAATCCTAGATAAATTACGGTTAGCACATCGTACAGCAACAGGGTCAATATCAACGGAATGTAATAAAATTTTGTTACCATCAGTTGCTATTGCAGCTCCAATAGCACCAGACCCGCAACATAAATCCAAAACAATATTTTCATGCGAACTGATTAGAGCTTTTGCTTGCTGAACAAGAAACTCCGTGCGTGGACGTGGTATAAAAACTCCCCGATCCACTTCTATTCGTAGACCACAAAATTTTGTATACCCGACCACGTATTCAAGGGGTATGCCACTTACTCGATTTTCAACCATATTCATTAATTCCTCTATACTTCTAGCCTCCGAGATAAGTACCTGTGTTTCTTCTTCAGCGAAGACACAACCCTCACTCCGTAGTCTTTTGATTATGCTTATCTCAGTTTTACTATCTAAAAATAAAAGAATATTATCCCCTATTAATCTCACCACTTTCCTCAAGTAGTTATTTATCCTTTTAATTCTAGATTTAATATCAATTTCCTTCTAAAACCAGCATGCCTGTCTTGTTCGATGAGGAAATGATTTTATCTTGATGACCGACTTGTTGAAGAGTATGTTATGAATGAAAAATATAAAGACATCGGAACAATACTCTCAATCTTATTTGTGCCATTTCCATATTATTACATGATTAATCTAATTATGTGGTATTCTCAAGTTTAGTGGATACAGATGTTTTTTGTACACAACTTTCAACAAGAACACACGTTTGTATTTTTCTTAATTTTCTGTATAATAAAATAGAAGTGAAGGATTGAGGAGGAGTTTGGATGTATCGACAAGTGGATGATTTTTTAAAGGAATGGGCAGTGTCTGTGGAAGGGACAATGCAAGTATTACAAGCCGTAACAGATGACAAATTGGGGCAAAGTATTCTGGAAGGGCATAGTACACTTGGTTGGTTAGGCTGGCATTTAGTAGAAACAGCAGGTTATTGTAGTCAATTAGCAGGTTTAACTGTACCAATGATTGGTCAAGATGAACCAGTTCCAGCAACAACAAGAGAAATTGTCGCTGCTTACGGAAATGTAGCAGAGGCAGTCAAGGAAGAGGTAGCCAAGCTGTCAGATGAGGACTTGCTAACTGAAACAGGCTTAGCAAATCCTGCAACAAAAGGCGCATTATTCCGTTTCTTAATTGACCACCAAACACATCACCGCGGCCAAATGATGGTGCTATTACGTCAAGCAGGCTTAGCAGTACCGCCTGTGATGGGTCCAACAAAAGAGATGCAATAAGGAATAGATGGTTCCTTGGTTGTGACTCCTTAAATTTAGAGTTTTTATTAAGCGGCTAATTGGTTGGTTTAAGTTCGGTATTGCATTAGACTCAAACCAACCAATACAATACAAAGTATAAGAAACATCCTCAGCGAGTACGTAAACAAAGGTCACTAAACGCCTTCAATTTTTATTTCCCCCCTTCTATCCTCCCCTGTAATAAAAAATATTTAACTAGAGGTAGGTATGAATATGATCCAATTAACAAACCGCCAGGCACGACAATTTCTGTTGTTGAAGCATGGACTTTTGGGCGAATATAAATATAGTGGGAAGCAAGGCGTGTTGGATTTTGTACGGCAGGCTAGTTGCATTCAATACGACCCCATCGATGTTTGCGGAAAAAATGCCGAATTGGTGTTACAGTCGCGAATCAAAGGTTTTACTAAGGGAATGCTCGCCGATTTGCTGTATGAGGATAGAAGCCTTGTCGATTATCCCGACAAAAACCTGGCCATTATCCCTGTCGAGGACTGGCCTTATTTTGAGCGATACAGGCAGGCCGCCCGACAACATGCCGAACGCTATCCCGAAATGGAAGCGTTGACAGCGCAAGTACGGTCTCATATCCAAAATCACGGTCCTCTAAGTTCGGATGATATAAAATTGGATGGAGATTTCTCTTGGCAATCGGCCATCCACTGGAGCAGTGGAAACAATTCTTCTCGATCAGTGCTAGAACAAATGTATTCGACGGGTGAATTGATTATCCATCATAAAAACGGAACGCGTAAGTATTACGATATAGCCAAGAAGTACATAGATCCAAATCTACTGAATGCATCAGAGCCGTTTGAAGATGAGCTTGAGCATCATAAGTGGCGGGTACTACGTCGAATCGGCTCGGTTGGCCTCTTATGGAATCGGGCGTCAGATGCATGGTTGAATATATGGGGGCTGAAATCTGCACAGCGCAAAGAGGTTTTCCGCCAGTTATTACATGAAGGCCGCATTATTGCTGTTTCCGTGGAGCAAATGAAGGATATTCTGTACTGCCTCGCGGAGGATTTACCGCTCATTGAAGCCGTTCTACAAAATCAGGAGCCAAAATGGCGTTGCGAGCTTATTGCCCCGCTAGATAATCTCATATGGGATAGAAAACTTATCAACGAATTGTTTAACTTTGATTACACCTGGGAGATTTATACGCCAGCAATCAAACGAAAATTCGGCTATTATGTGCTGCCTCTATTATATGGCGAGCACTTCATTGGAAGAGCCGAGATTATCGCGGAGAGAAAAACTGGAACACTCGTTGTTAAAAACATCTGGTTCGAGAATGGTGTGAAGCAAACAACACAATTGCGAACAGCTTTGAACAGTTGTTTCCAAAAGTTTGCACTATTCAACGGGTGTGAGAGAATTTCGGCAGAACTTATGAACTGATATTTCCTGTATATGTACATCATCCAATACCCCTATTTACAAAAATGATAAAATACGATTTTGGTAAATAGGGTTAGTTCCTGCTTAAAGTAACCTGCCCGTTCGTACCACAAGCAAAAAATGATCGCCACAGCAATCTTTATCTTGGACTATTGCATCTTAGTAGAACACAGTGAGATGATATTAATGAAACTTTACAGTATCCCCTTCTTTGATTTGATTTTTTTCAAACCATCCAAGATTTACTTCAATTGCATAATCATAAGAAAGTTCTGGATCATATGTAGGACATTCCTCCTCTTTACACGGCACCATATCAAGTATTTTTAAAATTTTTCCATCTGAATCAAGAAAAGCGATAGATAAAGGAATTAAAGTATTTTTCATCCAAAAACCACCATATGTTTTTCCTGGAAAAACAAATAGCATCCCCTCGTTTTCGGGTAATTTTTCAACAAACATTAAGCCCTTATCCCTTTTTTCTTGAGTATCTGCAACCCGAGCTATTAATTTGGTTGTCCTCTTTCCATTAAATACAGTAATTATTTTTGTTTGAAGACTTGCTGTTCTTTCTTGACGAAAAAGGAAACGCAGAAAATTTTTAATTTTACTTTTCAACCTAATCACGCTCCTTTTCTATTTCCTTTTTAAAAGGAAGAAAGAATGAAACACTAATCCCCCATCTGTTTTCTCTTTTATCCCCTTTACAATCTGAGAAGTTGACCAAATTTATAGGGCTATTCCACTTATCATGCACCTTTCTTGAATAATATGTTTATAAAATGATATTGGATTCTTACTCTTTCATAGAATCTACCATACCTACCTCTTTAAAAATATTCTCCTTAAATATACTTAAGGGAAGTAGTGGTTTTAAATCTAACTCACTAGTAAAAGTAGTAATAAGATTATATTTCGGAACGACGATAATATATTGACCACCATATCCCATCGCAAAAAAAGCTTTCGGTTTACTTGGATTATTATGTTCATCCGTAAGAATCCACCAATGATACCCATATGAACCTATACGATCATATGTATGTAATTCGGCCGTCGTTGCCTGTTTAATCCATGACTCAGATACGATTACTTTATTTTTCCAGATTCCATCTTGAAGGACTAACTTACCTATTTTCATCATATCAGCTGGCTTTAAATAGAGTCCAAATCCACCAATCGTTATCCCTTTTGAATCAGAGTGCCATATAAAATCATTAATCTGTAGTGGTTTAAACAAGTGCTCAGCTGCATATTCCTTTACGCTTTTTCTAGTAACCTGTTGGAGAATAGCACTTAAAATATGTGAACAGCCAGAATTATAGTACATGTCTTCCCCGGGAATTCCGATAATATCTCTTTCAAAAAAGAATTTGATCCAATTCCTGCTATTACTCATTGGGAGACATGTCCCGCCCCAATCACTAAATTCCGGCCAGTGTATTCCAGGAGACATGGTCAGTAGGTGCTCAATCGTGATTTCAGGATGATTCTGTGCCAGTGTTGGAAAAAATGATTGAATCGGCATATGAATACTCTCAATTTCGTTTCGGTCGATTGCAATTCCCACTAGTAAAGATAAAATACTTTTGGTAACAGAGTTTATTTTATGTAGCTTGGTTTCCATCTTCTTATTTTTATAATAGGTAAATACCAATCTATCATTAATAGAAATGAGACATGTGGTTATTTTTTCTTTTGTAATTTGTTTTTCTAAATTGCTTAATCTAGAAAGCTCTAACATTTATTTAACTCCCCTATTCTAAAAATGCTTCACTGCTTTATAGAACACATTGCGGAGATGATTTTAATTAAACTTTACATAATCCCCTTTTTTGATGGGAATTATTTTCCACCTCCTAATAAACATAGTATAGTGCTTATTGCATTATATATCATGAGGTTATTTAACTTTTTATTGAAAAATGTTGACAAACTATTAGCTGGTTTAGCTTAAGTACATTTCTTCACAATTTACGATATAATCTTTATCTTTTTAGAAAAAGAAAAAGCGATGCTGCTTTCAATAGCATTAATAAGTAAAATCAAGGAGACTGCCTTGCAACCATAAAAAAGCCAGGAGCATCCCAACCCCCAACCATTATTAATTATATCTTTATATCGATTAGATAAAATGGAAAAAGGAGGCAGTAATGCCTTCTTTTTTTGATGGATAGATTTGTTGCTTTTCATAAAATCCCCTATTGTGGGGAAATTATTCTTGATGGATAGGAGGTTACTACAAATGAAGAAGTTAAAAGTCTCAAAGGCATTATTGCCAGCGATGCTGGTTTTATCCTGGCTTACGATTCCTTTGCTTGGTAAAAAAGCGATTAAACGATACTTGCCTGCAAGTTTTTTGATGGCAATGATTGTTTGGTTAGAAGGTAAATTGGCTAAGAAGCGAAAATGGTGGTGGTATTATGTTAAAATCCACCCTAAGTTAACAGGTGGTTTTCCTTTAATTTGGGGACCATTTTTGATCGGCTCTATATGGATTTTGCGTTTAACATATGGAAAATTCAAGTTGTATGTGCTTCTGAACCTTGTTGTTGATACGATTTTCACCTATAAGTTCGTGGAAATGCTGAAAGACCTTGGAATAGCCTCGTTGGTTCGATTAAAGAAATATCAATTATCTATACTCTTCTTTGTAAAATCGCTTCTTTTATATGGGTTTCAGGTAATCCGTGAAAAGATTGGGAAAATTTAACCATGAAGGTTTTGCCTGGAGTTAAATAAGAAGCAAGAACAATGAAAAATATGAGCGATGATATTTTAGTTGAAACAATATAAATGAAAAATATGTCTGAAGTGGAAATTGATTTCATCCCATTGTAGGAAGATGAGCTGCAATAAGAAGAAAAGTCACTTTCATTATAGTGACTTTTCTCTTTTTATACCGTTATGGCATTGTACTATAAAGAAAGTCACTAATCCTTTTGATTAATGCCTCCATTAGTTAGATAGACTACTATCATCATGTGCATGTAGGAGGATCAGATAACTCGTTTCAGCTCAACATGACAGCTTTCATTCCGAGTTTTAGTTAATCAGTTTTAATTACTTGATAGCAATTCTCCTATTTCGTGCCTTGGCACTTATAAGGAAACGTTTCGCGCAGTGCATTAATTTACAATCTCTTTTTCAAAATCCGTAGCAGAAGGATCTTATTTTGGGATGGAATAAAAAGAGTATGGCTATTCATACAGCCATACTCTTGGAGAAAAAGATTGCTTCGATTTATTTCTCTGTTTTAAGAAATTCTTCAATAACGCATCTACAGTTCTATAGCTGCGTGAACAATTCTTTTCACTTCGTTTTTCTCAATTAAATCTTTAGGACTCTTTTCAGCTGATGGTAACTGTTTAAAAAAACCTTCCTTGAAGATTGAACTAAATCTTTTCTTCCTGTAATGATCAATGGCTATAAGTTTAGCTATCGAAAAAAATCCAAGTCTTTAAACTGCCGGTATGAAAATTATTAATATTATTCAATACTCGAATGAACACTTCTTGAGTCAAGTCCTCAGCATCATTTTGGTTTCCAGTAAAACAAATTAGAAACCGATACACATCTAAATAATGGCGACGATAAATCTCAATAATATTGCCTTCTAAGTCCTCAAAGTCAGGCAAAATTTTCCCCCCTCAATTATGTATTTGTTTATTAATCGTTTGAGATTTAGAAAAGGTTACAAGATTTTAATTGTTTGAATGGGGATAACAACTTTTTTAAGTGGGTCCTTTTATTAGAAAAAAGACCGTCTTTGATGACGATCTCTTAAGCTCAGATTTTACCTGTTCAGTTGTATGTTCCATAATTACTATATTTTTTCATTGTGAGAGAGTATCCCTTTTTTCTACTTATCAGTTACTGAAATAAGAAAGGGATCGCCTCTGCAATCCCGTCTTTAACTCTTGCCCATATTACTTTAGGATGAATATTCCCATTCTCTTCGTAAAATACCCATTTTAATGGCATCAAAATATTTACCATCTACCATTCTTGCTTGTCTTATTCTTGCTTCTTCTTTCATTCCCAATTTTTCTCCAACCTTTATCATTCTTACATTCCCTGACCAAGTTGACATACCTAATCGATGTAATCCAGTGGTTTTGAATAAGAAATCTATCCAGAATTTATAAGCCTCCGAACCGTATCCACCGTTCCAGTAATTTTTATCATATATAACGATACCAGTTTCTAACCAATTAGTGTTTTTATCTACCCAATAAGAATTTACTGTCCCAATTACTTTATCTCCTACTAAGATAATTAGTGATTTAGGAGTGTTGGCTGAAATTTCATAGTCATTCTCCCAACTTTTTAGAAATTCTTCCTTTGTAATTTTAGGTTCAAGTATATAGGGTCCATTCCATTTCTTCGCCGCTTGTTCCTTTTCTTCATATTTCCAATAATATATGTCATCCAGATCTTGTTGAGTAGCTTCTTTCAAAACAATTTTTTGCCCGACAATATTAATCATAAAATCTATGTTTCCTCCTAAGAATCTGTCTCATTCATTTTTTCAATTATTGCACAGTCAACATTAAAGAAATGCACCCTTTAGAGCTTAAGTGCAAAACGTCACAATCTTCCTCACTATACAAAAATGGCGATGCATTTAAGCATTGCATTAATTAGCATATTATCTAATTCTTGCTTAATAAAATGGTTTCCGTTTTACCATTCCATTCTACTGTCACTTTTACCTCAGAATTTTCAGTGACTTTGGCATTGGTTGGATTAGCTTCATCTCTACCTGTTAGAAAACCATCCTTATTCAATTTTACACCACTATATCCAATCCCACCTGCATTAGTGTCGATATTATAAGTTATTTCACCAACGGAGTTAATATCTTTACCTTTAAATTGAAGTTTGAACTCTTGTGTTTCATAGTCATCATTGTTTTGTGTAACCTTTAATTCAGCAGACCAATTATCTGTCTCACCTGCAAAGGTAAAAGTTTTTTAACTACAAGCTGATAGCAATAACAATAAGACAACCAATACCGATGGAATCTTTAGAATGGTAATCCCCCCGTTTATTTTTATTAAAATAATCATTATCCAAATTGCACCATTTTTCGATTGTAAAATGGTAAAACTTTTTAAGCTAACCTACTCCGATAGTACCAGAAGAAAAAAGGGTTGCCTTAGCAATATCCCCCTTGAAGCTATGCGAGGCTGAAAAATGATTATAATAGCTATAGAAATAAGCAAGGGCTGAAGCCAAATATCCAATGCCGATTATTAAGCACCAAAAATGTCCAATTGGTTTACCAATGAGAGATTGTAAAATTACATGATGAACCCACTTTGAGGGTTCATTTTTATTTTTCTATTTCCCAATTAATATCAATTGAACCAATTTTAAAGTGTACAATGATATTAAACTGCATAATTTCTTCATAACTTTCAATTAAAATAAGATTATAAAAACGTATAGGAGTTCTGAATGAAAATTTCACTTAAGTTAGGATTATGGTTTTTTGTTTGTATTTTAATAATTGAGGCAGCCTCTATGCTGTACCTGCACCGACACATAATTGATTCACGTGCTATGCAAGAATTAGATTCACTGAGGGAAAGAGGAAATAGCCACCGTGATGTATTAGAGATGTCGTTCGATTCATCCACACTACATCATATTGCTCTAATGGAATCTAAAACCGATACAGAAGTTGTGATTAAAAGTTCTGATGGAAAAATTATTGAATCATCTAGCTCTATTGATCAAAATATGAAAAAAATAATGAATCAACCTATTCAAAAGATCCCTAGAAGTGGGCAAATTCTACAGTCGGATTTGACAGATGAAAAATATATAACAACTGTTTCCCCTATTGTTTCAGGAGATGTGAACAAGGGTTTCGTTTATATGTTTAAAACTACTGACCAGGTGCAAGCGTTGATTTCACAATTAAACCATCATTTCCTGTATGCCTCATTATTAATTCTATTTTTCATGTTGATTTCCGTTTTCTTTTTAACAAGGGCTTTAACAAAGCCTTTAATAACAATGACCGAAGCAACAAAAAAGATAAGTAACGGTGACTTCTCTGTATCCTTACCTAACATATCAAAGGATGAAATCGGGGAGTTATCTAGATCTATTCAATCTTTAGCTGATGACCTAAACCATTTAAAGAACGAAAGAAATGAATTTTTAGCTAGTATATCTCATGAATTGCGGACGCCCTTAACCTATATCAAAGGCTATTCTGATATAGGAAGAAGACCTTTGCTTGAGGAAAAGGAACGCATCCATTATTTCAACATTATTAATGAAGAGTCGGAAAATCTTAGTCTATTGGTAAAAGAGCTGTTTGATCTAGCAAGGTTAGATCAAAACACTTTTACCATACACAAGGAAAGAGTCCATATTGGTTACTACTTACAGGCAATATATGAAAGGGTCTTACCTGCTTTTAAGGATAAGTGTATTCATTTAGAGTTAACCTGTGAAGAAAACTTATTTTGTTCTTTAGACCCTAAACGTTTTGACCAAGTACTTTTAAACCTTTTGGACAATGCACGTAAGTACTCATTTGAAAATACTACCACCCATTTAAAGGCTTTTAAAAAGGACAAGGAAATTTATATTATCATTCAAGATGATGGAATTGGGATCCCTAAAAATGATTTGCCTTATGTATTTGAACGTTTTTATCGGGTAGATAAATCACGCTCAAGAGAGACAGGAGGTTTCGGTCTTGGTTTAGCTATTGTAAAAGAGTTGGTAGAGGCTCACGGAGGGAAAATATCTGTTAAAAGCAATGCTGGAGAAGGAACTTGTTTTAAAATTGTATTAAAGGAGCAAAAAGGATGAAAACCGTATTACTTGTTGATGATGAAAAAAGGATGCTTGACCTTTTAGAACTTTATATTGCTCCCCATGGTTTCAAGTGCATAAAGAAACAATCAGGTAACGATGCCATTAACTATTTGGAAAATAAAAATGCAGACCTTATTATTTTGGATATTATGATGCCCGAAATGAATGGGTGGGAAACTTGTAAAAAGATCCGTGAAACATCAAATGTTCCAATTATCATGTTAACAGCTCGTGATGGGAAAGATGAAGTAGTAAAAGGATTAAAAATGGGGGCAGACGATTATGTTACCAAGCCTTTTAATGAGGGAGAGTTATTAGCAAGAATGGGAGCAGTTTTGAGAAGGATACAATGTATTCCAGAGGAAATTCTGAAATTCAAAGGGCTAATTTTAAATGAAGATGCCTTTGAGATTACTTTTCAAACACAATGTATTTCTATGACACCAAAGGAATTTTCATTATTAGCGCTATTTTTAAAGAATCCAAATAAGGTCTTTACCAGGGAGCACTTACTTTCAAACATTTGGAGTTTTAAAACGGATATTGAAGACAGAACAGTCGATTCTCATATCCGAAATATTAGAGATAAACTCCGTCAGGTTGGGTTTCCAGTTGAAGAACATTTAAAAACAGTATGGGGAGTCGGCTATAAATGGACCTCCGAGATGGAACATGACTGAAGCAGTTGAAAATCTATTAATATCAAGTGGCTCGTTTGCCATTTTTGTTAGTATCGCCATTAACATTGTGATAAGTGTTGCAGGAATAATCCAACGTGTTTTTATTACTGCAGCCAATATCGCATTTTTTGAATTTAATAAAGGTCTAGTTATATTTCTTTCATTGGTGAATGTCTTGGTGCAGGTTTCAGCTTTTGGTTGTATAGAGAAGGAATAAGAACCATTAATCCTAGAATAGTGCTAACTTTCATTCACAGAATGCTCCATAAGTAAAAGGGAGCTATATCACCTCCTATCTTATTTGATGAATTATTTAATGGTAATCCCATTTGGTTCTTTCCCTACATTCACTGTAGCAATAACGGTATTGTCATCGTTTTTAATAGCACTCACGGTATTATCATACATATTTGTCACATAAACAAATTGATTATCCTTACTTGTAACAATTCCATGGGCGCCTTTTCCAACCTTAATGGTTGCAATCACTTTCTTTGATCCAAGATCTATTTTAGAGACACTATCTGACGGTTTTTCAGGTGTTCCCTGATTTGCAACGAATGCATATTTACCATCGGTTTGAATATAAACTTGGGCTGGCCCTTCACCCACTTGAACCTTTTCAACCTTTTCGGTGTTCAAATCAATGATTGCTAATGCGTTTTCGGCATTTAAAGTGGTTACTAATGTTTTTCCATCTGGTGTAATACCAGTAGTAACAGGTGTATTGCCCACTTCAATTTTTTTACTTTCTTTCATACCATCTAAATCAATGACACTTACAGTATCCTCCCCCATATTCGCAATATAGGCCTTTTTGCTGTCTGAAGTAATTCTAAATCCATGTGGTCCATTTCCTGTTGAGATATTTTGAATTACTTTATATGATGCTAAATCAATAACAGAAACGTTATTGTCTTCGTTATTAGTTACTAATGCATATTTCATATTTTCCGTGAACACGATATGAGCTGGATGAGACCCTACTTCAACTTTCTTAATTAATTGGTCAGTTTCGGTATCATAGAATAGAGCATAACCATTTGCTTGTCCATGCCCTTCTTGATGGCCACCTTCATGAACTCCTTCTGGACTGCTTCCGTGTTCCCCATGTCCACCTTCTTGTTCTTCATGTCCACATTCGCTACATTCTTGCTCCCCATGTCCACCTGCTCTTGGAACAACAGTAACACCTAGCGTTTTGCTATCAGGTGATATTTGAACATTATGAGCGGAACCTTCAACTTCAATGGTTTTAATTGTTTTGTTGCTAGTTGCATCTACTTTGGTGATAGCGCCAAGCTCAGCAGTATAGACGAAGGTAACTTTCTTATTTTCCGACTCATCTTTAGCTGATTGAGTGCTCTTTTCGGGCTCTGACTTACTTCCTTTTGATTGGTTGTCTGAGGTAGTCCCACAGGCCACCATAAAGATACTAAGAAGGAAAAATAAGCCAACGTTCATAAACTTTTTCATTTCATACACTCCTTAACTTTAATAAGTTAACTATAGTAAATAAATGTGCAGAAACTTTGAAGAAACCCGACCCAATTCATGACATTTTTGTGAAAACGAGAATTCATCTAATCTTTTTAAAATAGGGAAAGCTAATAATTGGAAAATGAAGGTTTCCCCCAAGCGTTCTGCATAATTTCTGCACACATTTGTTGTACTATGTGGAGGTAATAAGATTAAGGAGGTATTTATAGTGAAAACAAAGCGTGGTATCCTATTTCTTCTAACTTTTGTTCTTGCCGTATTTTTAGCTGCATGTTCCAATGATAATCAGGAAAACAACCAGGCACAGGCTGAGAAAACAAAGCAGGAACAGAATAATAGTAGCAGCGAAGATCATGGTGGAGGCCATGAAGGAATGGATCATTCAGGATCGGGTGAAATTCCTGAAGGATTAAAAGATGCTGAAAATCCCACCTTTAAAGTTGGAAGTAACGCAATAATAAATGATGACCATATGGAAGGTATGAAAGGTGCAGAAGCCACTATTGTAGGAGCATATGCCACAACAGTCTACACCATCTCATACGATCCAACCAATGGTCGAGAACGGGTAACAAATCACAAATGGATTATCCACGAAGAAATTAAAGATGCTAATAATACTCCTTATAAACCTGGCGATGAAGTAGTTGTTGAGGCTGATCATATGGAAGGTATGAAAGGTGCCACAGCTGTAGTTGATTCAGCTGAGCAAACAACAGTTTATATGGTAGATTTCACTCCGACTACTGGTGAAGAAAAAGTAACAAACCATCAATGGGTAACAGAAAGTGAACTTTCAGAAAAATAAAATTACAAAAAAACACCAGTAAACAAGAAGTAATTCTTCTTTTACTGGTGTTTTATTTTTCTAAAAAAATTTCCCTAAGATGTACATAGAACCACTAAAAAAGCCTATAATCCCAAAGAAACATATGAACATTGTAACATCATTTTTTCTTTGTAATATTTGATATTTTTTATAATTGATTTCACCTTGTGCAAATCTGAGTCCATTTACATTGGGTTCCACAATATATTGTGTACCATCCTTATCTTCAAGAAATACCTTGGTAATTAACGCTATTTCATTTGATTGTGAGTCTTTTCCGCTAGAATAATCCACCCCTACAACGCTATACCTTGAATTCTCCCTTATTTCTTCAGTCATTTTATACGCTTGTTGTTCAATGAAGTTATTAGAAACGCACATTTTTATCACCTCGCTAATTTAGTAGAAAGTGATGAGTATCTAATTTCCCTATAGGCTAATAAAATGAATTAAACCAACTTTTTATTATATTTTATGAGCATATGAAAAAATGGTCAATTAATAAAAACTTTAACAAAGCAATTTGAGACACACAAAACAGCAAGCTTTTTAGAAAGCTTGCTGTTAAAATAACCAATACTAGCTAATCAATTGACTTTTGTCTATCCGTTTCAGAAATTTATTAAATGTCTCCCTTTTCTTACCCATTTGTGAATATAGAGCAATTATCTTTTCCACTGCAGCGTACAATTCTTGTGGGGTAAGATTTTCTAGTATCAAGGTTCCTACTTCTGCATCTTTCCCTTTGGCTTTCCCTCCGACATATAAGTTATAGTAATCTCTAATCTTCATAACACCTATGTCGCTTAGCATTGGTTCTCCACACCCTATGGGACATCCTGTATAAGCGACCTTAAGCGTAAATGGAACAGGTTTACCTGCAATACGGCGATTTAACTCTTTCGCCACAGGCATTCCTTCTTCTTCTTCCCCCTTACAAAAATTACATGTCCTCAAGCTTTTTACGTAGTTTCCGACTGGATAAGACACTAATCCAACACTTTTGAATTCTTTAATTATTTCTTCCTGTTTGTCTTCAGGGATTTCTATATAAAGTTGCTGAAACGTCGTTAGTTCAAGTTCCGCACTTTCGTCCATATATTTCGAGATGGTACCAAGCTGTTTAGAGTTAAGTTTTGCCCCAAAGCCGATTCCCCCGTTAATGGCTATCTTAATCTTTTTAATATCATTCCCCATATTAGTTTCTCCCCTGTTTTTTAGTCTCATTTCTAATTACAGCTTAACTCTTTGAAGGTGTAATGCATTTCAAGTGCTAAATTAACATTCGCTTCTTGTACACCTTCCATCTTTTTTAGTCCTTTTTCAATTCGTATTGCACAGGAAGCACAGGTCATTCCTGTTAATTGAAAATGGCTTTCTTTAATTTCATTACTCATCAAAAATCACCCCTTTTATACGGGTAGGGGGTATATATTTTTGTTAAAGATAACGTGCTGTTGTAAGCACGTTTCCAGTTTATCCTAAACAACATTATATCCTTGGTCATCAATCGTATCTTTAATTTTATCTAACGTTACTACTGACGGATTGAACGCCACATCTACATTGCCAGCGTTTAAATGCACTTTTACAAATTCTACACCTTCTAAATTCCCCACACTTCCTTCAATAGAATTCACACAATGACCACATGACATTCCGTTAACCTTTAATGTTAATTTTTCCATTTATAACACTCCTTTTTATTATTTCAATAACTATTCCATTGGTAAGATAAACTAATTTAAAATCCCATTATCTCCCTCGTGGATTCGTTCAAAGTACAATAGAGATTTTGTTTTCATTAATTTATCTTATACCCCCATTATACTATACCCCCCTACAGTACGTGAAGTAATTTTTTAAAATTTTATAGAATTAATTGCCCACTTTTTCAAGAGCGATTAAATCATTTGGAATCCTATTTTGCGGTGAATATAAAGAAGTAACTATTAACAACCTAGTCGATGCTCCTTATTGAGGCAAGGAGTTGTAAACTTTGTGAAGAAATACACTTAAACTAACCTTCCCGTTTGCATTCAATAAGATCTACTTACTTTTAATTTGATGAATTTATTAAATAAATCACTTGTTCAGCACCGAATCTGATCATGCTACGGTCAAATTTCATACCAACTCTTTTCTGTTTCTAACAAAGGTATTCATCCCCTCAGCCTGTCTTTATGATAAATATCATAACTAAAAACCATTTTCATAGATATTCTCATTACCAAATAATGCAAAAAAAAAGTCTTAAGGGATGTGCTTATTTCACTACCCTCAAGCCTTTTCCTTCATGAATTTCCTCGATACCTTCCTCACAACTCCATAAGAACGACAGAAACATGATTCACAAATAATTTGAATATCTGCAGGTACGAATAATTTCGGAATATATCCATCAATTTCTTCCCATTTCAAAATCTGTCCAATCCCAAGCCGTATTTTTATCTTTGTTATTTTGAAATCCATTCATATTGAATATCGGATAAATTTTCTTCATTTTCGTGTCCTCTTCCAACTATATAAAATCCATTCTTTTCATAAAACCGTTGTGCGTTTTCATTTACTTCAAATGTAAATAAAGTTAATCTCCCACTTGATTGATCTTTTACCCTATCTAGTAAAGTTTGACCTATACCCATTCCTTGATAATCAATATGAACATAAAGTTGGCTTATCTCCCTTTCGTTATAGGCAATCAGTCCAACTACATTGTCTTCAATCAACGCTAAATCTATTCGATAATGTACAGGTAATACATGATTTAAAAAATGGATATGACTTTCAAAGCTATGAATTTCTTTCAAACCAATAGCGCGTTCCTTACTATTGCGCCACATTTCAACTGACTGTTGAGCATATATAGGACTATACTGAACTATTATAAAATTGTTTCGGCTCACTACAAATACCTCCTTAGGAGTTGCCCTCTGAATTATATATTGTTATCTATCCTTAAGATAATATCGATTAATATAATAAGATAGAGTATTTGAAGAATATGACTCAACTATGAAAGTTAACAATAATCATCTTCTTCTAATAAACTTTCAGCTAGCAGCTCGCAGACTTTTTAAACAATTGCTACCCGTCACTTAACAAGCATTTGTTCTAACTCAACCTTTTGGCGCAAGTGATGACGAAAATGCATACCAACTAAATCATACCATTCCCTTGCATTCAGCCAGCCAAAACCGCCATGCTCAACTTTATAACTTGGGTTTATATTATCTACTTTCGATTCCCATTCGCTCAACCTTAGAATTACCTGTTCCATTCTGCTAATAAGAACGTCCCTGCGGTCTGAATTATTGGGTGGAGTATTTAGTTCATCAGGTAATTTAATTTTAATTGCTGGAAACCCTCCGATCTTATATAAGAGATCACCAAACTCCGTTTTCCCAAGTGGTTGTTCACGATTTAAGGTGGCACATATTTCCATATTATCTAGATACTCATGAGCAACAAGAATTAAGTGATCATACATTTGGCCAATAGACCAAACCGTTTCTTCAAATTTATACCTTAGCTGCTCCAAAGAGTAATTTTGAAGCTCGTTTTTGTAAGTATTAATCAATTTAAGTTCGCTCAACTTAATTCCTCCTTTGTATAAACGAGGGAATAGAAATTATGGGGTTTTCTTTTGTAAACTTTTTAAAAAATAAGAAAAGCTTCCATAGTAACAGTATTTTTCCTCTCTACTGGTACACTCTATTTTAAGGGATAATTTCATATATGAATCCTTACTTCCGCTAATTTAAACCCGTTCAAGCCTTTTAAATGGTCTTTGGGGTAATTCAACTCGGATATTATCTCTCGGTTTCACTTCTCCTCCCTGCAATATAACTCCCATTATTCCTGCTTTTCATATTAAATTTCCATCTGAATCCTTATCTAAAACAGCCTTTAGAAGACCGGGTTTAAAATGGTCAATCTGAGCACAAGGATTTCGTAAGCCAGTTATTTTAACAATAGCCGACTCACCTATAGACAATATCGTGTCGGTCGGTAAACCAAGAAGATTAATTCCTACCGTTGTAATATTCTCACCCAATTGTCCTGGTTGAATATCAAAGCGGTCAGATAGCTCTTCGAATAACTCATTCTGGATTAAATGAATTTGTCTAAGATTCGGTTGGTATGGGTCCTGTGCCACCCTTGAGCGGTGTTTTACCGTTGATCCAAAGTGTGCATCGCCTTCGACCCCTAATCCCTTCACTAATTTAATCATCTCTTGATTTTCTTTACTAAACGTATGCTCCTTACTTAAACTAACAACTTTGACTATTCCTAAGAGCGAAATCTCTCTTCTGTCATCATACATCCCTTCCTCACCCTTTCTTTTCGAATTCCTGTTTGTTCATATTCATCTCTCGGTTTCATTATTCCTTCTCCACTGTATCTACAAGACGAGACAATTACTCTATCCTCGCTTAAAAACAAAAAGTCTAAAAAAGTTTTAATTTGGTGATGAATATCATTTTAATGCATGTTACATTCAAGCAGTATCAACAATTCCAAGGAGGGACAAAAAAATGATGAAATTTAGAGTTGAAACACTACCAAATTATCGTGTCGCTTATGTACGTAAAGTTGGTCCATATGGTTCTGGAAATTTGGAAGTATGGGAGAAGTTAAAACAATGGGCTAACGATAGACATCTGCTAAATTCAACTACTATTCTACTAGCCGTACAACAAGATAACCCCGAAACAACTCTTCCTAAAAATTGTAGATTTGATGCCTGTATTGTGATTCCTAAAGATTTTCAAATAGATAAATCCATCACGGAAAGCGAACTTCCTGGTGGAAGATACATTATTTATGAAGTAAAGCATACACCAGAAGATATTCAAAATGCCTATGCTGCTATTTTTCCTTCTATACAAAACAGTGGATATCAAATTGATAACAAACCCATTTTTGAAAGATACATTGGTGATATGAATCATAACCATTATTGTGAAATCTGTGTGCCTGTAAAACCTTCTTAGTAGATTATTTGGAAAAATGAACACATACAAAAATAGAGAAGAACAAGTCCATATGTATCATTTCTTGTTCTTCTTCCGCTATTATGCTCTGTTTAATAAATAATTGTTGTCGTAGTAACCATATTATTTGAATCAGGAGTACTTTGAAGTACAGATATTGCGGGGTGGTTCAAACTTGAGATAACATTTTAAAAAATACCACCTCCTGTTGAAGGAGTACTATCATTATAGTATTAATAGTGATGTTTTCTTAAATAAATGACTTTAATAAAAGGCACAGTTTAATATCAGTTCACTTTAGAATTTTTTATGTTTCTTTTTAATATCGTCTCCCTGATCTTCATCTACTGCAAGGATTTCTTGTTCTAGGTGAAATTCTACCTGTGATTGTCCCGTTATTTCATCAAAAGGAGTATAAAAAGGAGTCACACTTTTTTTCTTTACAAACAATTTATAAAAACTAATTACGACGATGATAAATATGATAATCGGTAATCCTGCTGCCATGATAACCATAGAATCCATCTATTTTCCTCCTCTATATTTTCGTAATAGTTTGAGAATTCATAAGAGAACAATTTTCCGTTAATGCATATAAAAGTAGCCTAAGTAGCCAAGATAAGCGTAGATTATTCGCTTATCTTGGCTAAATAAGCAAAAATCCAAGGATTTTGAGCATTTAGGCAGAAAAACTCCCCTTATTATGAAGGAAATACGGGTCTTTCCCGATTTAGAGGAAATTTTTACGTTTATTTTTCAAACACAGTAAAATCAACATTTAGTAATAACAGAGACATATAAAAAAAAGGCAGTAGCGACCACTTCTTCCTCTTATAGATTACACCTGTCTCCTTTTTCATCAAATGCATGTTTTAAGTCAAACGCATAAGGAGTGGGTCCATGGTGAATATAATAGTTGTATCTCTTGAATGCCTCTTCCCATGAAACATCCTTCACTTTCTCTGTCCACCATACAACATATGAAAGATGGTTCTCTTCATACGGCTGCATCCATTTGCTTCTATTCCGCAATGCTTGGCTATGTTTTCCTGAATAGGTAAATCGATGTAAGGCTTGAAGGCTTTTCCATACCGTTAATGTAAGGACAGGATACCCTTTCCCTTTAACTTCTTCAGGGAAGGACACTCCTTCTGATGAAAACTCCTCTAGTAGATTTCCTGAAACGGATGCCTGACGCATTACTTTATATCCCATTTCGTAAAAATTACGAGATGTCGGGTGGTCATAGGGGTGGTTTAGCCTGCCGACAGTATAAATTGAAACAAAAGCCATAAACATCCCTCCATTCTACAAGTCTCTTAATCTCAATTTAGTCATTAATTTAGTAAGCTTTTTCTAACTAAAAAATAATTGGCTAAGAACAATACTTTCGAGTTTCGGAGGTTAGTGCGGTACTTAGGCAAAAGTTCAATACAGTTTTGCCTAAGTACTTCGTTCCTTCTATTATTTTATATCCTTATTGCCTTTTTGATTGACTGATTCTTGATAGAGATCGGCGTAAGTTTTGGAATCTTCAATCAGCGCATCGCAGAAAGCGGCAACATTTGTTCCAGTGACTTCAAGCACACCTTTCCCAGCAGCTACACCCTCTTCAAAGAAGCTGACAATGTCCGAAAGCAATCCGGTACCTTCATTCAGTTCAACAGGACCGACTTTAAAAAGATATTTTTGGATCTCTTTATAAACAATTTGGTAGTCCTTTGGAAGCGCTTTGATACGGGAAACATGGGCTCTCCATTCTTTTTTGCCTTCGATGATTTTTTTGATACTCATTTCAGTCCTCCTAACTTTCTTGCGACATTCTTGTTGAGTTGGTCACGCCATTTGTCTCGAAACGTTTTTGCGCCTTCATCACCAACTAGTGCTGCGCAAAAACCTTTGATATCATCTCCTAGAACTTCTTCGATACTTTGACCGTCTGCTGATGTCACTTCAAGCAGTTCAAGAGCACTGTCTAGAATCGGCATCAAATTACGACCGGTGAAATCTCCGTGAATCCAGAGATTACTCATAATATTTTTCCAAGCAGTTTGATATTCAACTGGCAAGACTTTTGCTCGTGCTTCAAACCCTTTCATTTCTTTCGTCATATCGCTGCCGGTAATTTTTTCCCAAAAATTCATTGTAGTCTCCTCCCTTAAAATATTAAGCTGTATTCTTTAATCACAACTTGAGTTTATGATGTCTCTGTAGGATTCTTTACGGTTTTCCACCTTATTTTGCCTTCAAATCATTTAGTTTGCTTGAGACAAAGTTCCATTTAACCCAAAAATTTTCCAACTCTTGTTGACCTGCCTCATTTAATCGATAAAATTTGCGCGGGGGACCCATCGTGGATGACTTCTTCTCAATATCCACGAGTTTATTTTTTTCGAGCCGCATCGTGATGGTGTAAACTGTTCCCTCCACAATGTCTTTAAAGCCTAGTGCTCGCAGCTGTTGCGTGATTTCATAACCATAAGTTTCGCCTCGGCTAATGATTTCAAGCACACAACCCTCAAGTACCCCTTTCAGCATTTCTGTGATATTTTCCAACTATTTTCCTCCAATTGAAATCCACTTTTCATTTCTCGGTACTCTGTATTACAGGTAATTTGTATTACTAAATACAAGTATATAGTAACGCAGAATAGTAGGGAATGTCAACAATCGAACTTCCTAAAAACTTATCTGGTGGTTGATATATTTTCAATCTGATTCCCCTCAGTACTTGCATGGATTTTAGTCAGAATGAGGTAACATTTTAATAAAGTATTTTGGAGATTCAGTAAAACCCTGTCGCTTATAAAACCTATGTGCATCTTTTCTCTTTGAATGGCAATGCACTTCGATTCTATCGCAATTTCTTTTTATCGCTAAATTAGTACAATATTCTTCAATCTTACTTCCAATCCCCTTACTTCTAATGTTTTTATCCACTGCAAAATAACTGATCCTCGCAAAATCCCCTTTTACAGCTAATTGAGGTATAAAATGAATCGAAATCAGAGCAATAACACTTTTTTCTTCTTCAAACACTAATAATTCCTCATTCGGGTCCATCAGAAGTATTTCTACTTTTTCTTTTATAAAGGTTCCGTACCTGAATAGTCCAACTGGTTTAATAACAAAGAGATTTGCTTCCAATCCTCAACATTCGCTTTTCTTATCCCCATACATCCCACTCCCCAGATTTATCAACATATTATACATATAAGCAGCTTTGTCTTTTTATTCAACTAAACAGAGTCATTCAAATGGGATAGTTATAAATTTTATTGTTTAAAAAAAATAAGTCCACATTCAATTGTTTGTATGCAAATATATTTCCAAACAGGCTTAACTATATGTATCAATCAATATTTGTTGAACCTTTAAGAAGGAATCATAAAAAAATGTAAATGGAATGCTATATATACTAAGAACCCTAGTTAAGTTGCTACTAGGGTTCTTTTTTTGTCAAACTAATCAAAAGGGAATGGTTCATATCTGACTAATCTGTAGGACGCATATTTAATTATTTCCCGCAGCATTTCTTATATTTCTTACCACTTCCGCAAGGGCATGGATCATTTCGACCGACTTTATTTTCGTTACGAACTGGAACACCCTGTCCGCTTTCACTTCTAAAGTCCGTCTCACGTTGTAGTGCTGCTTTTCTCCACAACTCCAGCTCAGGATGATCTAAGCCCAATATGGAAAAGTAGCTATACACGGTATGTTCCACATCGACAAGGCCAGATGAATATTCCAGTTTCATATGTTCGGTTATTTCCGGGAGTCCTTCTTCAGAAAATTGATGGCAAAGGGCTTCCGCCAGCATATCTTGTTCATCCAGTTTTTTCGTCGCACGATAGGCCTCTCTTAAAGCTTGGACGGCATAGTCTGATTTAATGTTTTCAATCACCGAGGCAGCATAAATGATGGAATCGTTTTGGCGCAGATATGGTGCTACTTCCTTTACCACCTTATCGGACTGGAATCCAATGAGGGAAACGGAAACTTCCTCTAACAAAACGTCATCATCACGATCCAATAAACTGGCCAGTAACGGTATGTATTGTTCCATTTTTAATAAGCCAATCATATAGACGGCCAAGATTCCATTAAATGAGAACCATTTTTCTTTTAATTCCTCTTGAAGGACAATGTGGACTTCATCCTCATTCACCCAACCTTTTTTTACCAAACATGCGGCCAATTGTTTTGCCTTTATGTAGCTGTCATGCTGGTATGAAGGGGCACGATCTAGCTCATTTAGAAGTTTTCCATATTCCGTGTAAACATCTTCCTCCGTCCCATGTGATAAAAGATCATATAATTTCCAACTATCCGCTGGAATATAGGAATGAAGCTGTTCCTTGTATTTCAAGGCTAGTTCGGGCTCAATTCCATTAACTAGTTTTAAAGCCAAATGTCGGTTAGATGCATCCATGAAAGGAATGTTTTCCAATAGAATACTAATGCCCTCTTCATTGATCGTTTGATTTTCTACATAAATTAAGATTGATGATTGCTTTTCTGTGTTTTTAAATGCTTCATTTAATAGTTCATTGGTCCATTCTACCGGGACCATTGGATAATCATGCAACGCGTGCAAGACGGTTTCTTGAATTAAGATATCATCACTAATCAAATGCTGCTTCAATTTTTCTAAAAATACCATGATATATTCCTCTCATTCATATTCTATCAATAGCATTATTGTACTTTATCCTCTCTGGAAAAAAAAGATTATCAAAAAATGGAATCGATTTCGTTCCTATCATTGAATTTAAAAATAGCCTGGTTCCATGTGAACTAGGCTATTTCTGTATTTATTTAGCAGCCCCAATTGACCCTCCTTGTTGGTGGTGGTTTTTTTGAGGGACTGAAAATGTTTTTTTGTAGCTATTCGCAAGCATTTTCCGCTATCCGCAAGTATTTCGCGCCATCCGCAAGTATTTTCGCGCTATCCGCAAGTATTTTGCGCCATCCGCAAGTATTTTCGCGCTATCCGCAAGTATTTCGCGCCATCCGCAAGTATTTTCCACTTTTTATTTGACTATTACCCTTCCAACCATTCCTTCCTTGTAATGGTATTTACATATCAGTTCATATGTACCTGGATTTTTCGGTGTCACGGTAATGGTCTTTTCCTTTCCAGGCTGGACTTCGGCGTCAATGCCGAGCTTTTCCACAGTAAAAGTATGTTCTTTTACACCTTTGTTTTTCAATGTCAACGTTGTCGTTTTTCCGTTCGCTAAAGTGATAACTTTCGGATTAAAGTTATCATCGTTCAACTCGACATCAATTTTCGCCGTCTCCATTGGTTTTGTTACGACACTGGTTTCGGCAAATGCGCCGTGTGCCCCTAGAGTTGTTACAAACAAAATTATCTGAAACATAACCAATCCTATTAACCACTTTTTCATAAACATTCTCTTTCCCACCTTTCTTATGCACTATTTTTTCCATTTCATCAAATTTTATCAGTAAAAATTTGTTCCTAAGTGCTTATCAAACTGAACCTAAAATCTTTTGACAGTAGACATTAGGATTTGACAAAAACTATAACTGCCATTATCATCAACTCAAACTTATTACGGGAGAAATAATGATGAAAATATATGTTGATGCAGATGCTTGTCCGGTAAAGGATATTATTATCTCTGAAGGTACGAATGCTGAGATTCCTGTTATCCTTGTCACTAGCTTTTCTCATTTTTCTATTACGGAACAACCTTCAGGAGTAGAAACCATTTATGTTGATTCTGGAGCCGATGCCGCGGATTATCGAATTATGAAGTTAGCAGAAAAAGGAGATATAATCGTTACGCAAGATTATGGTCTTGCATCGCTAGGTTTAGCAAAAGGGTGTAAGGTTCTTCATCATAAGGGCTATAGCTATACAAATGAAAACATTGACGAATTATTACAAACGCGTTATTTGAGTGCAATGGCTCGAAAAAGCGGAAAGCGTACAAAAGGCCCAAAACCATTTACATCAGAAGACAAGGAAAAATTCAGGAGTCTTTTTAAAAAAGCAATCTCACATTAAAAAAGAAACATCCCCTATTTTATCTATTCTTCATTTAATACCAAAACTCTTCTACAGCTAACCTCTCCGCCTTGTTGACCAGCAAAAGGAGCTATGTTATTCCTTTAACCTCTAGTTCCGATGGTCACAGACGTCGTAGGATGGCTTTCCCTAAAACGTAAATCTATTTGGGTATTAATTCCTAATTTTAGCAGATTGTGGTTTTACTATTTGAAGTTTAAAAACTATTTATCTATTATAAAGGGATTAATTTGAAGGGGTGGAAATATGAGGTTACGGTTGCTTGCACTTAGTTTACTAGCTGCGGCTGGCTTGACGGCCTGCGGCACAGTGGACAAGTCTACGGAAGCAGAAGCCTATAAAGAGCCTAAAATTGAGGCTGTTGAGGTATCAAAGGAAGAATACCCAAAGAAAATTGGGGAGCTTCACCAGAAATTGAATGATGGTTTCAGGGATATGCAGTTAATTGGTGCGGAAAAAGATTCAAAGGATCGAAACAAAAAGATTGCGGATCAACTCCAAACGATTCAAGATGTTGTAAATAGCTACAAAGCCATCAAGGCTCCGGCTGAGTATAATGACATACATACGATGTATCTTGAAGCTGCTAAAGCCTATGATGAGGGATTGCGTTACAGCCGCAAGGGGCTTGCTGAGCAAGACAATGAAACATGGGAGAAAGCAGATACATATTATGCAGATGCCAGTGCCTTGTGGAATGAAGCGTTTGCTCAACTATCCGAAATGACTCCGGTCCCAATGGGTGATGGCACAATTACGACGGAGGATTTGAAGAACCTTGATAAATCTGCAGGAATTGACCGTGACGCCGTCCGCAAGAATATTTCAGAGGATGGCAAGGAACTTGCAGGCAAATGGGGCTTTAAAGACTCGAAGCCTTCGATTGTTCTGTATGAAGACGGAAAATACGAAGGATACGGGAATGATACCTACCCTTCCAAGGATAACGCCTTTATCGGAAAATGGAAATGGGACGATAAACAGAAAGTGATTGTGTTTACGAACGAGAAGAAGTTCATGGACGGAAAGGAAACAGAAATAAATCGCCCTACCATGACAATGGAAGTCCTGAACTTTGGCTACGGGCAACTGTTCCTAAGGGATATTGAAACCTGGAACGAATACAGATACGAAAACATGGATGCACCATGATCATTCTTAGATATAGAAAACAAACTCGCTGCTTCATTTAATGGCGAGTTTGTTTTTGTTTGGGTTCAGTTGCTTTTCAAGGAATGACATTTCAAGCTGACAATTTCCGATGATTTAAATGGACAATATTACACATAGAAAAAAGATCTTTCATTTAACGAAAGCCGATATTTTGTGCTACAGAGCAAAGGCTCAAATTTCATTAATAACACACCTAGCTATTCAGACATTTAGTAGGATCAATTCTTATGGAATCCCACTTTCCTTCAGAAACCTTTTTATATTGAGAAATTAATACATCTGTATCATTTGTTAATTGATAAAAGATAAACCGATAATCGGCTCCATCCGTACCAATAAAATCAATGGTTTTGATGTAACCATCTTGTTTAGTTGGTAGCTGTTTTTTTATTAATTTGCACCATTCTCCATACATGATAGCAACGACTGCTTCGGCATCATGCTGCCAGAGATGATAGGGTGCGCATAGGAAGTCCTCTCCGTACAATTTCAACTGGTCAATTTTATACAGGTCTTGAACTTTTTTTAATTGGACATATCCGTAATAATAAGCAAAATAGGTGACTCCTTTTGATGAACCTTCGATACTTTCAAGTTCAATGAAATAAGGAACAATACCTTTTTCATCTGGTAGCCTGTTCATCTTAATTAGATTTAGATGTCCAATTCCAGAAAACGATTGAAGATATTCATTATAGGAAACCCTTTTGTGATAGTCTTTAGTAAAAAAGTTATAGGCAACTGGATAGGGCAACTTTGCCATCCCCACAGTTCCGCAACCACCCAGTTGGTTTTGAGTGAGGTTTTCTGCCTCTCTTAAAATACTAAAGTAGTTTAAAACAGTTTCATCAGGAGTTCGAGTTAATGTTGCAGGGAGTTTAACTTCTTTGTAGTTTTTTTCATAAAAGGGATCAAAAAATTGGCTGTTCTTGACAAGGGAATTTTTAATGGGGAGGCAGGAAGGACGGAAGTATTTTTCGACATCTCTAGTACTTATGAACGAAGTTTGGTTTCGTTCAACTGGTTGTCCAAATGTTTGAGGTTCGTATTGAGCTCCCATAACGAGAGTCGATTTTTTTCTAGTATAATGATTGAACGTCTGATTTATCCATTTTGTAATCTGTTTCAATTAGACTCCCCCTTCAAGGATATACTGTTTTACCTTATTCACTTTTTTACAAGATTATTAATATTTATGACATTTATATGTAGTCATTAAAGTTTGCCAAAAATGTTGGGACTTTTTAAGGGGTGGTAAAATTTCCTAACAAAAGTAAATCTCTTTTCATTTAAAAGATGCCTTCTCGACTTGAAACATCAACCTAACGTGCATCCTTCCTCTAAACCAAATGTCCATAAGAAAAGCCGATATCCATTTTGAAGTGCCCCCCGTCAAGTAGACAGCGGAAATAAATAAAACACACTAAGCGGCATTAGCCCTGTATTCTAAGGGACTAAGGCCGTTTAGTCTTTTTTGTAATCGTTCATGATTATAAAATTGTAT
>NZ_JBSLYA010000020.1:0-30521 GCF_053749995.1 Neobacillus sp. K501
CAGGATCAAACTCTCCAAGAAAGTTGATATAGCTCATAAAGTTACGTTGGCTTAGTTTCTATAGTAGAAACTAAAATATTATTGTTTGTTGACGTTTTTGTTTGTTTAGTTTTCAAAGAACAATTTAAGGTAATAATGGAGCGGGTGATGAGAATCGAACTCACAACATCAGCTTGGAAGGCTGAGGTTTTACCACTAAACTACACCCGCATATTAAAATTTTCGAATGGTCGAGAAGACAGGATTCGAACCTGCGACCCCTTGGTCCCAAACCAAGTGCTCTACCAAGCTGAGCTACTTCTCGAAATAGATGGCGCGCCCGAAAGGAGTCGAACCCATAACCTTCTGATCCGTAGTCAGACGCTCTATCCAATTGAGCTACGGGCGCATCTGTTGAAGTCAACTTTTATATCTTACCAAACTCAATTTGATATGTCAAATCTTTTTTATGATTTTTTTGGTGCGGCCGAGAGGACTTGAACCTCCACGGGGTTGCCCCCACTAGGCCCTCAACCTAGCGCGTCTGCCATTCCGCCACGACCGCGTATAAATCAGCGACAAAGATAATCATAACAGATTATTAATCTTTTTTCAAGTGGTAAAGTTTGGTGCGGGTGAAGGGAGTCGAACCCCCACGCCTTGCGGCGCCAGATCCTAAGTCTGGTGCGTCTGCCAATTCCGCCACACCCGCATATTCATATAAAATGGTGAGCCATGAAGGACTCGAACCTTCGACCCTCTGATTAAAAGTCAGATGCTCTACCAACTGAGCTAATGGCTCAAAAAAAATGGCTGGGCTAGCTGGATTTGAACCAACGCATGTCGCAGTCAAAGTGCGATGCCTTACCGCTTGGCTATAGCCCAATAATAAAATGTTTTTAAAAGTGGCGGTCCGGACGGGACTCGAACCCGCGACCTCCTGCGTGACAGGCAGGCATTCTAACCAACTGAACTACCGGACCAAACATATTAAATAAGAAACAGGAAATGAGCTTCGTTCATCTCCCGCTCCTGATGACCCCTACGGGATTCGAACCCGTGTTACCGCCGTGAAAGGGCGGTGTCTTAACCGCTTGACCAAGGGGCCGTAATATTAATTTTTATGGCGGAGAAGGAGGGATTTGAACCCTCGCGCCGGTTACCCGACCTACACCCTTAGCAGGGGCGCCTCTTCAGCCTCTTGAGTACTTCCCCAAAAGATGGCTCCGCAGGTAGGACTCGAACCTACGACCGATCGGTTAACAGCCGATAGCTCTACCACTGAGCTACTGCGGAATAATGAAATTAGTTCTGTCTAAGGGCTCATCACCTTGTCGACTCTTATGATTATAATAACGTTGCATCCGAAAGTCAATACGATTTTTCGAGAAATCTATTTGTGAATTTTTCCCTTATACTAAACGAACTTCTTCAACCTTGGACAACTTCCCTCTGCATTGCCCACATACATAGCGATTGATATCGATGCTCTTTTTTCTTTTATATTGTAACTGACATTTTGTACATTCATAGATAAGAATTTTCCCTGTTCTTCGTTTATTAGGCCTCTCAAGCAGCGGGCTGCAATATCTTGGTGCCCCTACTTTTTTTAAAAGCATTTTAAAGTCAGGATCACGATGCTGATATCCCTTGCCTTCAAGATGAAGATGATAGTGACAAAGCTCATGCATGATTATGCCAATCAGTTCATTAACACCTAATTGATCTAGGTACTTTCTATTGATTTCTATATTACTTGTGCTTAACAAATATCTTCCGCCGGTTGATCGAAGCCTGGAATTGAAGGTAGCCTTATGCCTGAAAAGCTTTCCAAAGGATTCGATTGAGATCTTCTCAACCAATTTTTGTAGTTCTTTATCCTCCATTTTCGGACCCTCCTCTTTAAAGCGAACGTGACAACCTATTATAGCATATATTGGATATACCTTTAATGATTTACTTTTCGGGAGGTTTGATTATGCCGACTTGGTTTCAAAACCAAATGAAAAGAGCTTTTTATGAAAAAAATCGTTCCCAGATCAAGATGTTAAACCAATGCTGGTTTTTTTACAGAAAAAAACACTGCTCGGAATAGCAGTGTTTCTTCTGTCATTTCAAATTGATACCAAACTCAAACTATTGCTTAGATGGAGGAAGCATAGTCAGGGCTACTCTGCCTTTTTTCATATCAACCGAGTCAACCCAGACGGTAACAACGTCTCCCACAGAGACAATGTCCAGTGGATGTTTCACAAAGCGATTGCTTAGCTTCGATATATGAACAAGTCCATCTTGCTTTACACCTACGTCAACAAAAGCTCCAAAGTCCACTACATTTCGGACGGTACCCTGTAACTCCATTCCCGCCTTTAGATCTTCTAACTTTAGAACATCCTTTTTTAACAGTGGCCGCGGTAAGTCATCACGCGGATCACGTTCTGGCCTTACCAATGCATCAATAATATCTTTTAAGGTTAACTCACCTATCTCCAGTTCAGCAGAAACGGTTTCTAAATCAATCTTGCTTAATGCATCTTTCAATTCAGTACTACCTAAATCATTCGCTGTAAATCCTAGATTCGTTAATAACCTTTTTACTTCGTCATAGTTCTCCGGGTGAATTCCAGTTCGGTCTAGCGGCTGCTTTCCATCTAATACACGCAAGAAACCAATGGCTTGCTCATATGTTTTCGCACCGAGTCGAGGGACCTTTTTCAATTGCACCCTGCTTATAAACTTTCCTTCCTCTTCCCTCTTTTTCACAATATTGTTGGCAGCCGTTTTCGTTAAACCAGCTACGTATTGCAACAACGAAGCAGAGGCCGTATTCACATTTACACCCACGCGGTTAACAGCTGTCTCAACGACAAAATGCAGGGATTCTGATAACTGTTTTTGCGAGACATCATGCTGATATTGTCCGACGCCAACGGATTTCGGGTCGATTTTTACCAATTCAGCAAGTGGATCCTGTAAACGTCTGGCAATGGATACAGCACTTCTTTCTTCAACTTGAAAATCCGGGAACTCTTCTCTTGCAAGGTCGGAAGCAGAGTAAACACTGGCACCCGCTTCATTTACGATTAAGTAATAAATTTCTTCATCCATCTCTTTCAGAATATCGGCAACAAATTGCTCTGTTTCCCGCGATGCAGTTCCATTTCCGATTGCCGCCATCTCTACTTTATATTCACGAAGGATTCCAATGAACTTTTCTCTTGCTTCCTTCGCTTTAAATTCAGATAAATGCGGGTAGATTACGTCAATTTTTAACACCTTGCCCGTTTCGTCAACCACCGCTAGCTTACAGCCTGTCCGATAAGCAGGGTCAACTCCGATTACAACCTTGCCCTTTAAAGGAGGCTGCAGGAGAAGGTTGCGAAGATTTTCCGAAAATATATGTATTGCCTGCTCTTCTCCTTTCTCGGATAACTCATTACGAATCTCCCTTTCAATTGAAGGTTGAATCAGTCTTTTGTAGCTGTCTTCGATTGCTTCTAAAACGACCGAGGCTGCAGGTGACCGTTGAGAGCGAATCCATTTTTTCGAAAGGTACGACAGGATTTGATCTGTGTTCACCTTAATAGAAACACGGATAATCTCTTCTTTTTCACCACGATTTAACGCAAGGATCCGATGTGGAACAATTTTACTTACAGGCTCCTCATATTCATAGTACATTTCATACACTTTCTTCTCATCTTTATCATCGTCCTTAACGGACGATTCAACCATTCCCGCTTTAAAGGTTTCCCTTCGAATCCATTTTCGGCCATCTGCATCATCCGATACTATTTCTGCAATAATATCTTTTGCACCAGAAATAGCGTCTTCAACAGTTAGGACTTCTTTTTCTTCTGATAGGAATTCCTTTGCCTTAACTTCCACTGGGTCTGTTGAAAAAGTTAATAACCACTCCGCAAAAGGTTCTAGTCCTTTTTCTTTTGCAACCGTTGCTTTCGTCCGTCGTTTTTGTTTGTAAGGGCGATACAAGTCTTCGATTTCTTGAAGCTTTTCTGCCTTTGTTATGGCTTTGGTCAGCTCATCTGTTAACTTTCCTTGCTCAGCGATAATTCGAAGTACCTCTTCTTTTCTTTGCTCGAGGTTTTGAATGTATTGCCAGCGTTCTTGGATATTTCTGATCTGTACTTCATCGAGTGCTCCAGTCATTTCTTTTCGGTAGCGGGCAATAAACGGAACGGTATTACCTTCGTTTAATAATGAAATGACGCTTTTCACCTGTTTATGTGTAATTGCCTGCTCAGCAGCAATTTTCCCAAATCGTTGTTCATCCCTAACTAAAGTATCATTCACACCAAAAGCCTCCTTTTCATTCTTGTTTATTGTATCAAAATGGTTTCCATAAAAAAAAGAGCAAGCTGCAGCAGCTTGCTAGAAAAACACACTTTTGAGGTCAGAGAATATGTATAAAAAAACGCCCTTTAAAAAGAGCGTGCATCATTGCTAAAATTCGATGAGACCTATACTCACTCGCAAGGCTTCATCCACTTTTTCCATCATTTCGTCATCGAGATGGGTTATTTTATCGGTTAACCGCTGCTTATCTATTGTACGAATTTGTTCTAAAAGAATGACTGAGTCTCGTTCAAAACCGTAACGCTTCGCATCAATTTCTACATGAGTAGGAAGCTTCGCTTTTTGAATTTGAGCTGTGATCGCTGCAACAATAACTGTGGGACTAAACCGATTCCCGATGTCGTTTTGGATGACAAGTACAGGACGGACGCCGCCTTGCTCAGAACCAACAACTGGGGATAGGTCCGCGAAATAAACGTCACCACGCTTGACAATCAAAGGATTACCCTCCGCTTACAAGACGTTCAACTGTGTGTTCTGCCTCAAATTCTGCTTGAAATGCTTCAGATGCAATCGTTAAATTGATCTTGGCCATTTCCATGTATCCACGTCTCATGGATTCGCGAATTTGTCTCTTTTTACGTTCGCGCAAATACATTTTTGTAGCTTGATAAATAAACTCACTGCGATTAACATTTTCTAATTTTACAAAACCATCTAACTCGGTTAAAAGATGTTGCGGTAATTTCACTAAGATTTCCGTAGTTGCGCCAGTTTCAGACACAAACATACACCTCCACCATCACTACACACCATATTTTCTATCTACCATATTTAATAATACCACTTATATCCCATCATGCATAGACTAATTATAATTCTTCTGTATTATAGACATAAGAAACATCCTTTTATGCACAAAAAACTCCGCAATAGTATAAATATGTTGGATTTTTTAAAAAATCCACTCTTATTTATGCAAAAGGTCATTTTTTAAGTCGACAGTTTTCCCGCCTTTTCGATAGAGACGGGGGACACGGGAGGCGATGATACAAGGTACTTCATAATTAATTGTCTCCAGCGATTTTGCTATTTCATTTACCGAAATGAATTCCTCTGACTGACTCCCAATGAGCGTAACCGTCGTTCCGACTGGGAGATACTTTGGAAGCCGAACCATGCATTGATCCATACAGATTCTGCCTACAATTGGCACCCGTTCACCTGCGACAAGTACTTCACGTCCTTGTAATCGTCGCATCCAGCCATCCGCATAACCAATCGGTATCGTGCCAATCCATTCTTCCCCTTGTGTTTCATAGGTTGCTCCATAGCTAACCTTTTCACCTTTATCAAGCTTTTTCACATGGACAAGCCGTGACCGTAATGCAAAGGCCTCCTTGAGTGGGAAAGGAATCTCCTGCTCCATTTCTAAGGAAGGGGTTAACCCATACATCGCAATCCCAAGCCGAACCCCATTAAAATAAGCTTTCGGAAACCTTAAGGCTGCGGCACTATTACTGCTATGAATATATTTCGGCTTTTCTTTCAATACCGCTAGCAGCTCCTCGAATAACGTCAATTGCTTTTGAAAATAAGCTAAATCAAGCTCGTCTGCGGTTGCAAAGTGAGTAAAAATACCTTCAAGGATCACTCGCGGATCTTCCGAAATCCTCTTCTCCATTGCTGCCAGCTCTTCCTTACTGCGAACCCCAATCCTCCCCATACCGGTATCCAGCTTGATGTGAATAGTAAGCTCCTTATCCGAAGTTAAATGCGCTTGGGCCGCTTTCAGCCATTCCTCTTGGAAGACAGTTAAGGTAATGTCATGGTTGATGGCCATTTGAACATCTTCCGGTCGAGATGCCCCTAAAACAAGAATAGGTGCCTGAATTCCTTTGTTTCTTAAGGCAATGGCTTCATCCATGAAAGCTACCGCTAAATAAACGGCTCCTGCTTCAAGCGCAGCCTCCGCTACTTGAACGTCTCCGTGACCGTAGGCATTCGCTTTGACGACAGCCATAATTACAACTTCTGGTGGCAGAAGTTTTTTTACTGAGGCAACATTTTCTGAAATACAATCCAGATCGACTTCTGCCCACGTATCTCTATAGAAAAAACCCTGCTCTGTCATGTTTCCACTTCCCACTAACTAAAATTCATACCTTGAAAAATTTTTACTTCTTAGATTATCGAACTTGTATTAATTTATGTCAAATGAAGAAAGCAGGCCCCTATAAGAGCCTGCTGCTGAACAATTATTTTTCAACTTCACCCTGAACGGAGCGGGCAATTTCAACGAGTTCCTTTTCTGTCATGTTGTTCGAGGCGATCATGTAATCGACACCTTCCAGCGTCCATGTGATGGAATGGTCTGTAAGTGCACCGATTGTTGCTCCTAAGTCGACTAAATCACCGTCAACATAAGTTGGTGATGCGGAAGCTTCCTTCACCAAGGATTTTTCTTGTACGAGTGTAAAGGACTTTTCACCTTCATAGGTTAAGATCACCCGTTTGCCATTTTCAAGTTTGACTTCTTCTTCATTGATAAACTTTGTACCGAATAATTCAGTTGGATATTTAATCGTAAACGCAGAATCCTTCGCATCCGCCATAGCAGGCATATTTAGCTCCGCCCGGGTCATATTCTTTTTCATATCAAAATCGCTATCTTCAAAGCTGGCATCAAATTTTACTTTTGAGAATTCTACCGTGACAAGAGCATTTCGGTCAGGATCCATCACTTTTACCATTGCCGGTGATAAATCACTCTTGTTTAATTTTATTTCTTGTGTTGGCAGCATACTATTGTTCTGATAGCGAGTTTTAGTTTCAAACACATAATGATCCTTCGTCGAGGAGAATTTAGCTTCCTTATCTGCCACAATGTCTTTGATTAATGATTCATAAAGATAGGCTTGGCTGCTGTTTTGCGGCCAGTCGCTCTGGAATTTGAAGCTCTTTTTAAGCGCTGGGGTTAAAACGAATACCCCTTCTTTATTCCGTAAAATCATTTGGCTTTGGTCTTTTTCAGCATTTTTTAAATTAACCCGGTAGAACGTTGGATCTTTGTGCCAAATTTCCACATTGTAAACCTGAGAATCTGTTCCCATTTTCAATGTCATCTTTGCATCTGCCTTATAGCCGGATAATTCATCTAATTTACCAGTTAACTCTTTCACAACATCATCCTTGGATTTAGAGCCACAGGCAGCCAGCACAAAAATGATCATTACTCCTGTAAGCAGCAGCAACAACTTTTTCCTCATTCCTTCAACCCCTTCTTGTCTCATTTTCATATGAATGTAAAGAAGAGAAAGGCAGGGATCAGGCAGTGGATAAAAAACAAAAGTGAATTTGCTTCCTATGTGACCAAGCTGACCTTGTCTCTCCTATTTCCCTATGAATATATGAGACAACCTTTTGGATTATGATAAGGAATGTTTTTAAAATTCTTCGACGACGACTTGAGCGACTGCGTAGTCCCTGCTATGTGAGATTGATAAATGAGCGTGAATGCTCGGTTTGACGATATGAGGTTTTCCTAAATCATCTGTTTCGATTTCAATATCTAAAAAGGATACTTCTTTGCCAATCCCTGTGCCAAATGCCTTGGAATAAGCCTCTTTGGCCGCAAACCTTCCTGCTAAAAATTCAATCCTTCGGCGCTCTGACAGTTGCTCAAACGTTTGTTTTTCTCTATCTGTTAGAATTCGATCAATCAACTTTGGTTGTCTAGCAATGATTTCTTCAATTCTTGATAGTTCAATGATATCGATGCCAATCCCTTTAATCATGCTCCCATTCCCTTCTATTCCTTCTATTTATATTTTCAAAAGCATATTAGTGTACAAGTTAGGATTTCAGTTTAAAAACGAAAAGCGGAAGCGCCTTGCCCAGGGGCGGCAGGCATAAGACGAGCCGTCGAGAAGGTTGTTCTTTAACCTTCTTGACGGATCGGCTTATGACCCGAGCCCCTAGGCGCTGCAGCTAGACAATTCTCAAAGTTCAACGCTATACTTTTTGTTAAATATGTAAGTATACTCAGGAGGTAATTATGTTTACGAGAACAGAGAGTTTTCGCGACTTTATTCGGTTTTATCCGATTGTTTCTACTATTATTGTCATTCATTTTGCTTTATATCTCTGTACCGTTCTGCCTTTTTTACCAAACTATTGGTTTAAATCCACACTTTCAGGGGTTAATCTTTATATTAGTGATGGGGAATATTGGCGGCTCGTAACACCTATCTTTATGCATGGAGGATTTACCCATGTCCTCTTTAACAGTTTCTCACTTGTGTTATTCGGCCCCGCTCTGGAACAAATGCTTGGCAAAGGTAAGTTTCTATTCGTTTACCTTACTTCTGGACTCATCGCTAACGTAGCAACCCTTTTCCTTGAACCATTAACCTATATCCACGTCGGATCAAGCGGAGCGATTTTTGGTTTATTTGGTTTTTACATTAGCATTATTGTTTTCCGAAAACACTTGCTTTCACAGCAAAACTCACAGGTGATCTTAACGATTTGTGCCCTAAGTTTAGTTATGACCTTCCTGCAGCCAAATATTAATATTACCGCCCATATTTTCGGTTTATTAGGTGGTTTTCTAATCGGGGCAATTCCTCATTATAATAAAAGGGATTTTTCTGCTACTGTAAGAGGAACCAGCGATTGGGCCAGCCAACAAAAACAAAGCTTGCGCACTCAATCTCCAATGAAACTTATCGTTTGGGGAATCATTATCGTTCTTGTTCTTTTAGGCGCCTTTTTCCGATGATCAACAGGGATTGAACCTTAACTTCCGTTCAATCCCCTTTTTGAATACCAAGAATAAATCTTCTCTACATCCATTTTTTCTAAATCGATTACCTGCCCGCCGAAACCGCCAAAGCCTAATTTCACAAAAGCTTCAACAGAAGCAAGGCCCCTTTTCCTCTGAAAATAACTTTCTTTCATATTAATGCTTTGAACTTTATTCTTCTTAATAAACACGGTCGTTCGAATGATTGTCCGGTAGCGGAGACTTAGCTGCTGTTCTTCGAGGTACCAGCCAGCATCTTTAAATTTTAATATCGCCCACCAGGTGATGATTCCGAGTAACACAAACGATAGCAACCCCCAAGCCTTTAGAAAAACAATCGAAAGAACGACGACCGGAACCACCCAAAGCCAACTGCGCAAAAGGTAGCGGAATCTTGCTCGTTTTGGTGCTGGAGTAAACCTTGTATTGAGTTGGTAATCTGTCAGATGCGGACTTAAAATAGCGCTAATCTCCGTTATTTTCACTAACGGCAGCAGCATCACTTTCGAACCTTCCTGATTGTTGGCCGATCCTCCGGCACTTTCAACAATCACACTTCCATACCCAAGGAATTGACGAACAATATTTTCATTAATCCGAACCGCTTGGATTCGTTTTAACGGAATCGTTATTTGCCTTCTTTCTAATAATCCTTGGGTAATGATTAATTCATGTTCCGTTTTCACAACGCTAAAATTGGCATATTTCAACATGGTTCCAATTAGAGCGATAATCCAAGCAACGATTAATCCTACTGCAACGAGCACAACAATGAGCATGACATTACCCACTGCCCATTTTCCAAAGCCACGGAACACTTTTTCATAGGGAATTAACTCATCTAATTGTGAAAAAAATGCCAAAACCGCTGAAATAACAACACCCACTCCTCCGGACGTAAGTGACAGGAGAACTAACTGAGAAGGAGTGATTTTAAAAACAGTCTGATTACCTTCCAGCGATTTTAATTCTGAAATACCGTGGTGGTTAACACGCTTGGCAGCGGCTACGTATTCTTTGATATATTCCGCTTCTTGTTTCGTAATCGCCGATAGAACGGCATCTGCTTCATCAGCGCCGCCTCCACCAGCAGTTTCCACTTTCATTTTCACCAATCCAAACGGCCGCTGGAGGATCCCTTCAGATAAGTCAAGACTTTGTATTCTTTCTAACGGTATGTATCTTTTCTTTCTAACAAATACTCCGTACTCAATGCGAAGTTCACCCTGTTCTAAGCGATATGTATACCTTAGCCATGATAAAATGCTGCTAGTGACAATAATAATAACCGCAGCCAAAGAACCGATAAGGAGAAATAGTTTTCCGCCATTCCCTTTATTCCCGATAAATAGAAAGGCAATAAAGGTAAAGATAAGTTCTTTGATACTTTTCCCAATATTAAGGACGATGACAATCGGATGAAGTCGCTTCGGCTCAGACATCTTCATCTGCCACCTTTGCCAGGTTGGAAATATAGAGACGCAACTCCTCTGCCTCATGCTCCTCTAAAGCAGGAATTTCATGCGCAGTAGCCGCCGTGTTCACGATAACTGATGCCAGCTGATATTTACGTAAAATCGGGCCTTGAACAGTGTCAACATGCTGGACTCGAATCATCGGAACCAACGTCCGTGTTCTAATAAATATCCCTTTTTGAAGTTCGATTTCTTCCTCACGGACTTCATATCTCCACCGCTGCCATCTTAGTTTTGGCAATAAAAACACTAAAAAATACATTTCAATGAGGCCAATAATGATTAGTAAAAAGGATATCCATTGCAGCCATTCAAAAATATTGATAAGAAAAATTGCAACCGCTATAACTACCCAGCTAATGACAACATGGATTCCCCCAGAAATCCGCCAAACCTTTAATGCTTTTTCTGAAATTGTCTTTTGTGGTCCGGTAATCATTCAATCCCTCCATTTCCAATAATTACCCACCATATAGTATAACTTGATATTCTCCTAGATTCTAGAAAAACGTTATTCCTTAAAGCTGGTATGACCATCGGGTTTCGGGATCCAATCGCTCCGATTGGCTACCACTTGGACTTTTTTCATCGAGAATCGGGATCCAATAACCACAATTGGCTACCGTTTTGGCTATTTCCAGCGAACTTCGGGATCCGATACACCCGATTAGCGACCGCTTTGACTTTTTCCATCGAGATTCGGGATCCAACAACCACAATTGGCTACCGTTTTGGCTATTTCCATCGAACTTCGGGATCCAATACACCCGATTAGCGTCCGCTTGGACTTCTACCATCGAGAATCGAGATCCAATAACCCTAATCGGCTACCTTTTTAAAGATTTTCGGGATTCATAAATTTTCACAAAAAAGAGCATGAACCTATTGGTCCATGCCCCAAATATTTTAATGATTAAAGCTTCTAGGCTTTGATGATTTACCGTTTGTTCTTTTTTCACCGCTTCTTGGTTTTGACGGTGCTTTTTTTCTGCGGTCATAGCCACCGCCGTTGCCACCGCGATTATCATCTCTTCTGTTGCGATCATTACGGTTGCGGTCGAAAGATCTTCTTTCTCTCTTTTGTGGTAGTGGAGACTCTTCAGTCAGCTTCACTGGCGTTGTATCAGGCTCTTTTGTTAACATTTTCAGAACAGCTGCTACAACTGTAGATGCATCGTTTGATTCAAGAAGCTCTCCTGCTGCCGCTTTGTAATAATGAAGATTATTGGATTCAATTGTTTGAACAATTTTATCCACAACCGCACGTTGTTGACCTTCTAACGCTTCATCCAAAGTTGGAGCCTGCATTCTCTCCATTTTACGCTTTGTTGTTTTTTCAACAACTGCAAGATAAGATTTTTCACGTGGGGTAATGAAGGTCATCGCCATACCGTGTTTACCAGCACGACCGGTACGTCCAATACGGTGAACATAGCTTTCCGGATCTTGTGGAATATCGAAATTATAAACATGGGTAACACCTGAAATATCTAGTCCACGAGCCGCTACGTCAGTAGCAACTAGTACATCAATCGTACCCTCTTTAAATTTACGTAATACTTGAAGACGCTTCGCCTGGCTTAAATCACCATGAATTCCTTCTGCCGTATAACCTCTAAGGTTTAACGCTTCTGATAATTCATCAACACGGCGTTTCGTACGACCAAAGACAATCGCTAATTCCGGTGATTGAATATCCAAAAGTCTTGTTAGAACATCAAATTTATTCTTTTCTTGTGTCTCAAGGTAGTATTGTTCGATTAACGGAACCGTCATTTCCTTCGTTTTAACACGAACGATTTGCGGATCTTTCATAAACTTCTCAGCCATGCGCTGAATTGGTCCAGGCATTGTTGCTGAGAAAAGTAATGTTTGACGCTCTGCAGGTGTTGAAGCAAGAATGGATTCAATATCTTCAATGAATCCCATGTTAAGCATTTCATCTGCTTCATCAAGAATAACTGTATTCACAGTATCTAGACGCATTGTCTTACGATTAATATGATCTAGTACACGTCCTGGAGTACCGACAATAATATGTGGCGCTTTCTTTAATGAACGGATTTGGCGGCTAATATCCTGTCCACCGTAAATTGGAAGAACACGCACTCTTTTTCCTGCGCCGATTTTATATAATTCTTCAGAAACTTGGATCGCAAGTTCCCGAGTTGGGGCAATGATAATCCCTTGAATGGCTTCTACGCTCGTATCAACTTTCTCAACCAACGGAATTCCAAATGCAGCTGTTTTACCCGTACCTGTTTGAGCTTGCCCGATCAAATCCTTGTTTTCAAGGCTCAAAGGAATCGTTTCTGCTTGGATTGGTGTTGCTTCCTCAAACCCCATGCGGAGGACAGCTTTTAATGTAGCTTGGCTAATACCTAAATCTTGAAACTTTGTCAATGTTTTCATTCTCCTTCATCTATATGAAAATTTTATCTATGTGCTGAGTATATCTCGCATCAAATGCCGTAATTAGGTAACATCTTTATTTTACCAAAAAAAAGACATTCTCCAAAGGAGTATGCCCTTTATTCATCGTTCTTTAGACACGTTGCTGATAATCATAACATTATTACTAGTATATTGCAATCAATGTGATTTTATACCAGTTTTACCGTTCTATTAAAAAATCATACACTTGAGAAAACAGGGCCTCTTTTTCCTCACAGTGGCAAATATGATGATTCGAATCCTTGATGTATGTGAGTCGTTTCTTTTTGGCATTAATCGTTTGATACAAATATTCAGCACTTTTTGGGGGAACTATCCCATCACACTCTCCTTGGGCAATCAATGTTGGCACTTCTACTTGTGGCAGCAGTGGTTTGATCGATGCAACCAGGCGGCGAAATTGCAGGGTAGCTGTTATCGGTGTTGCTTTTATTTTTCTTTTATAACGCTGAAATAATTCATTACCAGCTAAGTTTCCTTTAAAAATATCCAGCAGCATCGATTTAAATTCGCTGGCCATTTGTTTGGGATTAACGTAATAAGCCGCTGCACTAAGTAGTACGAGCTTGTCCACAGGGTACTTAGCAGCAAGATAACTGGCTATCATCCCTCCCATCGAAAAACCAACCACATACACTTTTTCACAAATTTGAATCAGATCCTTCAGTTCACTTTCCGCATGATCAATCCACTGCTGGTATTGAACACCTTTTAATGAGAGATTTTCACCATGACCAGGGAGAGTCGGAATCCTAAAAACCCAATCCGTATGTTTCGTTAAATACTCTGCAAGAGGCTCTACCTCATAGGGCGCTCCGGTAAAGCCGTGAATGCATAAACAGCCAATCATGTTTACTCACCTGCTTTATAGAAAAAGTATTGTTCATTATTGTACCTTTAACTTTAGGATAGCATACGGGTTTTGCTTGGGCTTTGTTACAACATCTATTGCTTTTTTTGTAAAAAAGTGACAACTTCCTCTAATTTCATCCCTCGGGAAGCTTTTACCAGAATGAGTGTGTTTTCATCGAGATACCGTTCCAGTTTATTGATGAGTTCTGCCTTATCCGTAAAAGCAAATACCCGTTTCTCGTCTAAAACAGAACGTGCTCCCTTGGCGATTTGCTTGCCTAGCTGTCCATAGGTGAACACCCAATCAATTTTCTCTGGATTTAACCCTTCGCCAATTTGATAGTGGTATTTTTCCTCATCCGGTCCTAGCTCCAGCATGTCCCCAAGAACAAGAATCACCTGTTCATAACCCTCAAGATTGGAAACAAGTTCAATCGCTGCCATCATCGATGTCGGGCTCGCATTATAGGCATCGTTAATAATCTTTTCCCCATGATTCCCTTCGACCAGCTCCATCCGCATCCCAGTTAGCTTAAGATTAAATAATCCTTCGTTCATCTTGTCAAAAGCCACCCCAAAATGCCTTGCAATCATCATGGCCGCCAGACTATTTAAGATGTTATGGATTCCTAATACAGGAAGCTCAAAGCTTTCAGCGGCTATATTGATTTTAAATCGATTTCCTTGTTCTAATTGCGTGATATGTGTTGGGAAAACATCATTTGTATTGCTTCTTCCAAAGGTTTGAACTTGAAGATTCCCTTTATATTCCTTAATTCTATCCATCAATAGCGGTTCGTCGCCATTCAGCACAGCTAAGCCCTCTGGCTTTAAGCCCTGCAAAATTTCTAATTTTGCCTCGGCGATCCCTTCTCTTGAGCCAAGATCAAGCAGATGGGATTCACCAATATTGGTAATCACTACCGCATCTGGACAGGCAAGATTCGTAAGGAATTCAATTTCACCTCTCCCACTCATGCCCATTTCTAAAACAGCAATTTCCGTATCCTCCGCTAACCCCAAAACGGTTAACGGCAGACCAATATGGTTATTATAATTCCCTTCCGTTTTTTGCACTTTAAAGGTGGTTGCCAACAGTGCGGCCGTCATATCCTTCGTCGTGGTTTTCCCATTACTTCCGGTAATACCAACAACCTTCACCGCTAACTCTTTCCGGTATTGTCGCGCAAGTTCTTGCAGGGCAATCAAACAGTCGTCAACCATGATGAGAGGAAGATGAGTTGGCGGGTTTGGTACATCCCTTTGCCATAATGCCGCAGCGGCTCCTTTTTGAATCGAATCTTCCACAAATTTATGACCGTCAGAATGCTCTCCTTTAAAAGGAATAAATAAATTACCCTGTTCAATTTTGCGAGAGTCAATACAGACACCCGTGATAAGGGTATCAGCAAATGCACTTGTCTCATTACTCACAGAAATCATTTCAGAAATCTGCTTCAGCGTTCTCTTAATCATAGCCTTCCTCCAACAAGATAATTAATAAACATCGTAACATGGCCTAAAGCCGTGTCACGATGTTTAAGATCTAAAATGTATATTTAATATTTTGTTTTTCAGCATGTCTTTCTTTTGCAAGATTTACGAGGCGTTCAATTAATTGCGGATACTCCACTCCTGTGTGTTTCCATAAAAGTGGGAACATACTAAACGGCGTAAAGCCAGGCATTGTATTTACCTCATTGATTAATGCCTTTCCATCCTTTGTCAGGAAGAAGTCGGCACGGACAAGGCCAGAGCAATCTAATGCTTTGAACGCTTCAATCGCCATTTCTTTAATTTGCTTGTATTCTTCCTCTGTAATATCTGCCGGGATAATTAAAGCAGTATCCCCATCCTCATATTTCGCCTTATAATCATAAAAATCCTTTTTCGGAACAATTTCACCTGCTACCGAGCATTCCGGCTCATCGTTCCCAAGAACGCCAACTTCAATTTCACGAGCAACAACGCCCTCTTCAATAATGACTTTACGGTCAAACTGGAATGCTTCCACAAAAGCTGCTTCTAATTCCGTGCGATTACTACATTTACTAATCCCAACGCTGGATCCAAGATTAGCTGGTTTTACGAAGCATGGATAACCAAGCTGAGCTTCGACTTTAGCGTAAACCGTTTCTTTCGCCTTTTCCCATTCACTTTTAATAAAAGCAACATAGTTTACTTGGGCCAACCCGGCTTGTGCAAAGACATTTTTCATCATCACTTTATCCATCCCAGCAGAAGAAGCAAGGACACCATTCCCAACATACGGTAGGTTTAACAATTCTAATAATCCTTGAACGGTTCCATCCTCACCATTTGGCCCATGAAGCAATGGAAAGATCACGTCCAGTGGTTCACTTTCTTGTTTCTGGCTGGTGAAAAGTGTTGGCGCCAAAGCTAGCGGTGAGAGCTGAGTAGTCTCTTGAAACTCTAGCGCTTTGACGTTTTCTACAGGACCTGTGAGCTGTGGACCTTTTATCCATTGGCCATCAACAGTTATGTAAATCGGATGAATTTCGAATTTTTCAAGATCCAGCGCTCTAATTACCGCGAGTGCTGTTTGTAACGATACTTTATGTTCAGCGGATTTGCCTCCGTACAATAATCCAAGTTTTGTTTTCATGAGTAAACCTCCATTTTCACATTGACGATTTTATTTTATCACTTTATCAGCGAAAAGTTATCCTTCTCTTTATCTAGTTTATGAAATTTAATGCTTGGTTAAAAACTCTCTCTATGGCAAAAAACAAAATCTCTCCTCATAAATGGAGAGATTAGCTCACAGACAACTTCCATTCTTTTGTTTTTTTATCAAGAATAATCCTTGCGTGTGCTGTTTCCTGAACGATTAGTTCATATTCCTCATACATGTCATCCATAGAGGCAAAATCACCAATCACCCAAATCGGTATTTCCAGCCGGCCACGCTGCTGATCGATATCACGTAAAGAAATACAAATTCCTTCTTTCATATAAGGTGTTAATGAAAGGAGGATTTCTTTATTGATTGGAGGATATGTCCGTTTTTTCTTTAATCCCAGCAGTGACTTTTCAAGCTTTAGTTCGCCTAGTTTACTGGATAGCGATTCACTCAGTATATGGAAAAAGTCCTTAAAGCTTCGATAATAGGTTTTATTAAAAAAACCATCATCTTGAGCGAGATACACAAATCGATTTCCTAGTTTATTATAAAAAGGTAATTTCAAATGATGTTTTTGGTGACCCAAATATAATAATTCCGCGATTTCCTGCCCAGTTAGGACATTTAACCCATCTTCTTCGACAAAGTCGATCCAGCAAAAGTCACCGTAGCTATAGACATCATCAGCTGCTAATCCCTTAATCCTTTCCTCGGGACAGTATTCAAATTGCGTGTGCAAATTGAAGTCTGCATCTTCAAAGCGATGCTTTAATAATAGTAAATGATTGAATGAACCTGAAAAAGCAGCAGCAAATTCAGTGAATTCAATACCGTAGGACAATACATACTGATCTGTTTGGTTTAGGTGCACATAGACAAGATCTCGTATGTCTTGATGATGCTTTTTCAAAGCCAAACTCCTCCGTTCAAGGGAAAAATAGAATCGGTTATATAATACGAATAAGAAAAGAAATCAAACACTAGCTAATTGGACACCAATATTAGCCAATCTTTTTCCATTTTATCACTTTATAGGGCAAATAGCTTATTTCATTTGTTTTACAAAAATGATGCTTTGAAATAGATTTAACACATACTAGAAACAATCTCTTTCCTATTATTTGATTTTCAAGTACGATTATCAACAAATTCTTTTTTACATACTTTTATAAGAGGAGTTTTTTATACTTGTCTGTTGATTTCCGCTCCAGGCACGAGCGGTTCGGGGAGCCTCCTCGTCGCTTCACTCCTGCGGGGTCTCCCCTGTCCCGTACTCCCGCAGGAGTCTTCGTGCCTTCCGCTCCAATCAACAGAGTTTGTAAAATCATTATTAAGCTTTAGACATAATAAGAGAAAGAAAACGCACCGGTGGAAAGGAGCGTGCAGGATGATTAAGGATATGACGCAGGATGAGATTGCCCTGCAGATTATAAAAACATTAAAAGAAAATAAGAAGAAGGAATTCATTACAATCCTTGAGGAGTTACAGCCTTATGACACCGCCAAAATCTATGAAGAATTACCGGAAAAACATAAAGTTCGCTTCCTGTTATTCTTAAATTTTGATGTTCTTGCAGACTTGATGGAGGAGCTTGATAAAGAAGAACAGCTCGAGGTTCTCAACAAGCTCGGGATTGAAAAATCCGGAAAAGTCCTTGATTTAATGGACAATGACGATTTAGCCCTGCTGCTTGATGAACTCTCCCCAGAGAAAAAGGATTCCTTACTTTCCGGAATGAAGTCAGAAGAGTCAAAGGCCGTTACCGATATTATGAATTATCCGCCAGAAACGGCGGGAAGAATTATGACCAATCGCTTCGTCTGGATCCGAAATGATTACACAGTAAGAGAAGCAGTAGATAAATTGAAATCGTTCGCTGAATTTGCTGAATCGATTAATTATCTTTACGTTGTAAATGAAGGAAGAAAGCTCGTCGGGGTTGTCTCCTACCGCGACCTGCTGTTAGCCGATCCAAATGAAAAAATCAATTCAATAATGTATGAACGTGTCATCGCTGTTTCTGTCACAACCGACCAGGAAGTTGTAGCAAAAATGACTGAAAGATACGATTTCCTGGCCATCCCCGTGGTCGATGAGGATAATGTCCTTGTCGGCATCGTAACCGTCGATGACATCATTGATGTCGTGATAAGAGAAGCCAATGAAGATATTGAAAAATTATCAGCATCTGGTAAGTCCATCGATTTTGAAACGAAAACTCTGGTCGCCGCAGCCAGAAGACTTCCATGGCTGATTTTACTGTTGTTTATCGGACTCATTTCCGGACGGATCATTAGCAGCTTTGAAGATACGCTGCAGCAGGTCGTGGCAATTGCCTTTTTCATGCCGATGATTGCTGGGATGACCGGGAACACTGGGACACAATCACTCGCTGTTGTTGTAAGAGGCCTTATTTCTCATGATATTGATAAAGGAGTAATTTTCCGTTTAATCGCCCGCGAGCTTGGGGTGGGAATTACCATCGGAATTACCTGTGCGATTCTGATTTCCATCATCGCTTATATTTGGCAAGGCAGCTTCATTTTAGGTGCTGTTGTTGGCAGCTCGCTGTTTTTCACCTTGATTATCGGGACACTTGCCGGAACAATTATTCCGCTAATCTTATTTCGCTTAAATATCGACCCAGCAGTCGCTTCAGGTCCCCTGATCACCACGATCAATGATATTTTTTCACTGCTCACCTACTTTGGTATTGCCACCATGTTCCTAAACTATCTCATGTAAACACGGTTAACGAACCGTGTTTTTCTTTTATTTTGAAACATCTTTAAGTCGAATTTCGTCTATATAGTTGATGTAAAACATTTCCTTATTAAACTATTGTTACAATTTCTTTTCTTTGTTAGCATGATTTTATACAGAAAAACTAGGGTGTGTCCTATGGATAAATTAACCAACAAATCAGAGCGTTTCGACTGGACGTTAACATTAATCTTGTTTCTCTTTTTCCTTGTTAGTTGTGTGGCGATCTTTAGTGCTCAAGCCGCAGGCCAATATGATGAAAACTTTTTAGTCAAACAAATCTTTTGGTATGTTGTCGGGGCTGCGATCATTTCCATCACAATATTTTTTGACTCCTATCAATTAAAACGACTATCTTGGTATTTATTTGGCTTAGGTCTTCTCTTACTAGTCGGATTGATTATCGCTCCAGAAAGCATCGCACCATACCGAAATGGAGCCAAAAGCTGGTATATCATTCCGGGGCTTGGTTCGATTCAGCCTTCAGAATTTGTCAAAACCTTTTTGATTCTTGCACTTAGCCGAGTTGCTACCACCCATCAAGAAAAACATTTAGAGAAGACCCTCAAATCAGACTTTCTGCTTTTATTAAAATTTGGGGTGACCACCGCTGTCCCGCTTGCGCTGATCATGAAGCAGCCGGATTTAGGAACCTCCCTTGTATTCATTTCGATATTAATAGGCTTTATCTTAGTTTCCGGAATATCATGGCGGATTATCTTCCCGGTATTCGCCTTTGGAGTTTCCATTGCCGCAAGCATTATCTATCTTGTCCTCACCAAACCTGAGTTACTTGAAAAATATGTTGATACCTATCAATTTAATCGGATCTATTCTTGGCTCGATCCGGTTAACCATCAAAGCAACGCAGGCTACCATTTATTGAAATCCTTAAGTGCCATTGGTTCCGGTATGTTAACTGGTAAGGGGTTCAGTAATAGTGAGGTATATGTCCCAGAAGGTCATACAGACTTCATTTTCAGTATCATCGGTGAAGAATATGGTTTTGTCGGAGGCAGCGTTGTTATTGGGCTATTCTTTCTATTAATTTATCATTTAATCAAAACTGCCTTAGATACAAACGATCCATTTAATACATATGTATGTACAGGGGTTATCAGTATGATTACGTTCCACGTCTTTCAAAATGTCGGGATGACCATTCAGGTTCTGCCAATCACGGGAATCCCGTTGCCATTTATTAGCTATGGGGGGAGCTCTCTTATGGGGAATATGTTTGCCATGGGGATTGTTTACAGCATTCGCTATCATCATCGAAATTACATGTTTTCTTCAGACAATTCCATAAGTTCATAAGAAAAGCGCAAGCGCCTTGGTCAGGGGCGACAGGCATAAGACGAGCCGGCGAGAAGGTTGCTTTTTAACCTTCTTGACGGATTGAACGAAAAGTGGAGGCGACTGCCCTGGGACGCAGGCGTAAGACGAACACTGAAAGAAGGCGCTTTTTGCCTTCATTCAGTGGGCGGCTTACGACTCGAGTCCCAAGAAGCCGAAACTAGACAAGCTTATGACCCGAGCCCCTAGGCGCTGGAGCTAGACAATTCTCGAAGTTAAATTTTCTTTCTTTTCCTATAAAAAATGCAAGGCAGCGGGGGCAACCTCGTTGTCTTTTCCTTGAAAAATTAGGATATTGTTTTTCTTTCATAGTGAACTAGTATAAACTAAATAAAGTGAAATATTTACATAAGTGAAGGTGACATATGAAGGAGTTTATTTTCTCTGTTTTAGAGTTTTTATCAGATTTAGGTTATTTCGGGATTGCGATCGGGTTAATGATCGAGATCATCCCTAGTGAAATTGTTTTAGGCTATGGCGGTTATATGATTTCACAAGGAACTATCGGCTATCCTGGAGCGATTATTGCAGGGACAATCGGAGGTACCTTTGCCCAATTATTCCTTTACTGGGCTGGATATTATGGCGGACGCCCTTTCTTAGAAAAATTCGGGAAGTATGTTTTTATTAAGAAAAAACAAATTGATATGTCTGAGCTTTGGTTTAGGAAATATGGAGGCGGCGTCATTTTCTTTGCTCGTTTCATTCCCGTCGTCCGACATGCGATCTCGATTCCAGCAGGAATATCCAAAATGTCTGCCACAAAATTTACAATTTATACGGTAGCGGCGATCATCCCATGGACGATTCTTTTTCTTTATTTAGGTCATATGTTAGGTGATAACTGGTCGCATATTGAAGAATACGCGAAGCAATACACAATGCCAATCATAATTGGCGCTGTCCTTCTTGGCGTCATCTACTATTTAGTAAAGAGAACAAAAAAATCAACCACTGACTAGAGTGGTTGATTTTTTTACTAATTTAGATCATAACACTCGTGATCGCTGCGGTTAATAAGCTTACGAGCGTTGCACCATATAATAATTTCAAACCAAACTTAGCTACAACATTTCCTTGCTTCTCGTGCAGTCCTTTTACCGCGCCAGTGATAATTCCAATGGAAGAGAAGTTTGCGAACGATACTAGGAATACGGAAATAATTCCAACCGTTCTGTTAGATAATGAATCTGTGATTTTGGCCAAATCCATCATCGCGACAAATTCATTAGATAATAATTTCGTTGCCATGATTGTACCAGCCTTAACCACTTCAGCACCAGGCACCCCAATAATAAATGCAAATGGAGCAAAAACGTAACCAAGAACCATTTGAAAGCTGATTCCGAAAATGGCTTCAAACACATGGTTAATCATGCTGATTAACGCAACAAAACCGATAAGCATCGCTCCAACAATAATCGCAACCTTAAACCCATCGAGAATGTATTCACCTAAAACCTCAAAGAAAGTTTGCTTTTCAGCTTCTTGAATATCAATGATATCTTCTTCTTCGGATACCTCATATGGGTTAATCACATTGGCAATCATAAATCCGCCAAATAAGTTCAATACAAGTGCGGTAATAACATATTTCGGATCAATCATCGTCATATAGGCTCCGAGGATGGAGGCAGAAACCGTTGACATGGCTGAAGTACATAAAGTATAAAGTCGATGTTTAGGAATAAACGGAAGTTGTTTTTTTACAGAGATAAACACTTCAGATTGACCAAAAACAGCAGATGCAACGGCATTATAGGATTCTAACTTTCCTAAGCCATTTACCTTACTTAAGACAATCCCAAGAAAGCGAATAATAATCGGTAAGACTTTGATATATTGAGCAATCCCAATCAGGACAGAAATAAAGACAATTGGAAGAAGTACATTGATAAAAAATGGTCCTGTTCCTTCGTTTGCCATTCCGCCGAAGACAAAGTTTATTCCTTCTGCTGCATAGCTTAGTAAATGATCAAACAACCCAGAAATCGCTTTAATAATAACGAATCCAATTTCCGTATTAAGCAGTACGAACGCAAAAACAAGCTGTAACAACAGCATGGTGATAAGCGGTTTCATTTTTATCCCTTTTTTATTGTTACTAACGATAAAGGCAAGCAAAAAGATGACGACTAATGCTGCCACAAATAAAATATATTTCAAACCTTTCCTCTCCTTTTCTAGTTGTCCATTCACAAAGATGATATTTTTATATTTTCCGACAAATATCGACAGCGTTTTCAAACACAAAGTTGATTATAAAATTCCTCCATTTGTGTGTCAATGAATCCAGGATAAGTAGCATTATTCAGGCTTTTCGCTATTTTTCCATATTATTTTCACCAACGCCATTTTCATTAGTCAAAAAAAAGAGATTAGCATCGCTAATCTCTAAGTAAAAAACTTCATTATATATTTGATTATTTTGCTTGAACCGCTTGAATAACACTCTTCATGGCTTTAATTTGTCCCATATGGAGAGCCTCATGCATAAACGCAAAGTTAGTGAGTTCACCAAAGCTTTCCTGACCAAGGAACGGTGTTTTCAGCTTTGCGCTAAAACTATCAGCTGGTATTTCTTTAATTCTATTCAATTGTTCCTTTAACTGAGTGGTTAATTCGGATACAGATGGAACTTCCCCTTGCCAATCAGCTGGTTTTGTTCCTGATCCAAACAACGCTAAATAGTTTTCTGGTAAATTTGTTGATTTTTTTGGGAATCCGAACATGAATTGCTCTGCTGTTGTCAACACATGGCCAATATGCCAATGAATATTGTTGTTAAAGCCCTCTGGCTGTATTTCGCTGATTCCCTCCTCTAATCCAGCAATATTTTTCAGAAAGAAATCCCTTGTCAGCTCAATCTTTTTAAACAATAATTCGCTCAATTCGTAAACCTCCCCATTTTTTTCTACTCGTACCAGATTATTGTATATCAAAATCAGCCATTTTTGAATAATCAGATTACATTTCCTCAGGTGCTTCAATCCCCAATAATCGTAAGCCTTCTTTTAAAACAACCGTTACGGAATAAACAAGAGCTAAACGTGCCTGCTTCCCGGCACTATCTTCAAGAATTTTCACTTCTCCGTAATACTTATTGAATGCTTGGGCGAGGTCAACAATATACTTTGCGATTTGCGAAGGATCATATTGCTCTAAGGCTTTCTTCGTTGCCTTCGTAAATTCCATTAACAAGCTGACAACCTTCCACTCTTTTTCCCATGAGATAGGATAGTCTTTTACTGCTGTCTCTAAGTTCCATTCCGCCTTTCGTAAAATCGAGCAGGCACGAGCATAGCTATATTGAACATATGGACCGGTTTCTCCCTCGAAGCGCAGCATTTCCTCTAGTGAAAACTCGATATCATTCATCCGATAATTTTTTAAATCATGGAACATGACTGCTCCGACTCCAACCTGCTTCGCGACTTCATCTTTGTTCGAAAGGTTTGGATTTTTCTCTTCAATATTATGTCTAGCCATGGCAATCGATTCGCTTAATACTTCCTCAAGTAAAACCACTTTGCCTTTTCTGGTCGACATTTTCTTTCCATCTTTCAGCATCATCCCAAAGGGAACGTGAACCATTTTCTCCGCCCAAGCATAGCCCATTTTTGCCAATACCGCGATTAACTGTTTAAAATGAAGACTTTGTTCATGCCCGACCACATATAAAGATAAATCAAAGTCATAATTTTCTTTACGGTATAGTGCTGCTGCTAGGTCACGAGTAGCATACAAGGTAGCACCGTCTGATTTCTTAATTAGACATGGCGGCAGTTCCTTCTCTGTTAATTCCACCACCTGGGCCTGGTCGGATTCCACAAGCAATTGCTTCTCTTCAAGCAGGTCGATGACCCGGTCCATTTTGTCGTTGTAAAAGGCCTCACCATTATAGGAATCAAATTCCACACCCATTAATTCATAGATGCTCGAGAATTCTTTTAACGATTCATCACGGAACCATTGCCATAATGATAAGGCTTCCTCATCGCCATCCTCTAGTCGTTTAAACCAGCTCCGGCCCTCATCTTCTAGCTGTGGATCATGTTCTGCTTCCTCATGAAACTTAATATACAGGGTCAGCAATTCTTTTATCGGATTTTGTTTTACCTTCTCAGCATCGCCCCATAGTTTATAGGCTGTGATCAACTTTCCAAATTGGGTGCCCCAGTCGCCAAGATGGTTGATCTTAATTGGGGTATAACCACATTTTTCTACGATTCGTGCAAGCGCGTTACCGATAACTGTTGAGCGCAAGTGTCCCATTGAAAATGGCTTCGCGATATTCGGGGACGACATGTCAATGGTGACATTACGGTTCTGGCCAATATTCAATGCCCCATACTGATCTTTTTTCGTGACAATTTCATTGATCACTTGTTCTGCAACCAGTTTTTTATTTAAGAAGAAATTAAGATACGCTCCGATTACTTCAATCTTCTCAAAGGTTGGAGATTGTATTTTTTCGCTTAGTTCTTGTGCAATTATGTTAGGTGATTTTCTTTTTACCTTGGCTAAACTGAAACACGGAAAAGCTAAATCCCCATGAGCTTGGTTTTTAGGTTTTTCAATGAATAGCTCTAGTTCCTCAACCTTCATTTCCTGATCAAGGATTTCAAATAAAATTTCGGCAAGCTCTTTTTTAAAGTTCATTTTTTAGACCTCCCTTTTTTTAAAAAACAAAAAACTCCCGTCTCTATAGGAAGAGACGAGAGTTAACTCGCGGTACCACTCTACTTGTTCATCAGAACCAGCTCAAATTTGTTAACGGAGAATTCTCCGGCACACCCTACTTAATTTCAGGCGGGCATCTCAAAAGTGCGCTTCATTTTCTGCTTCGTATCAGGCTCCCACTATCCCTGACTCGCTTGGACTTCCCAGAAAACTACTCTCTTTTTCATTGATTTTATCTCATTAATTAACAGTAATTATACTGGATAAAAAAGGATTAATCTAGTCATTGCTGATTATTTTTTCAATTGAGGAAATCCTAACCGTAAAGGAGGGATTTCATGGCGAGAAGGAATAAAATCCTCGTTCCCGAAGCAAGACGAGGATTAGATGAACTAAAGGCAAAGGTTGCCCATACCCAGAGCCCGGAGAATGCCAAATTTGAAGCAGCTGCAGAAGTCGGCGTTCCATTGAAAAAAGGCTACAACGGACAGCTCACCTCAGAGCAAGCAGGCAAAGTCGGCGGACGCCTAGGTGGCAGTATGGTCCGCGAGCTTGTTAAAATGGCTCAGGAAAATATGATGAAAAATCGTTAAATCAGGGGGACCTTTTCTGTGGGTCCCCTCCTTATTTAACCTTTTATCACGTGATAACTGACAAACAAAATCGCAATTGGTGCTACATAACGAATCAGGAAAAACCAAATCCGGAATAAAGCTAAAGGAAAGCCTCCACCTAAAGATAACTCTTCATATAAAGCTGATTTCTTCAATTTCATTGGAACAAAAATCGCAATGAGCAACGCGCCAATCGGCATCAATACATTACTTACCAAATAATCAGCAGCATCAAAGATCGACTTCCCAAATATCAAAACATCACTTAACACTCCATAAGAAAGGGCAGAAGGAATACCGAAAATAAAGATTGCGATTCCGATAATCCAGGACCATTTTGCTCGCTTCTTATCGTCACCCTTCGAAATCACAGATACAATAATTTCTAGCATCGAAAAAGCTGACGTCAAGGCAGCAAACAAAAATAGAATTAAGAAGGCGGCAAAAAAGAACATCCCAAACGCCATTTGATTAAATACATTCGGCAGAACATTGAAAAGTAAAACAGGACCTGCATCTGGTTTTAAACCGAAGGAGAATACCGCTGGGAAAATCGCCAGCCCTGCCAATACAATAATGATGATATTTAATCCTACGATCGAAAAGGCAGAGCGAAATAAACTTTCTTCCTTTGATAGATATGAGCTGTACGTAACCATAACGGAAACACCGACACTTAACGTGAAGAACGATTGTCCTAATGCAAAAAGAATCGTTTCCGGTGTAATTTGTCCGAAATCAGGCTTAAATAAAAAGCTGACACCCTCCATTGCGTTTTCGAGCGTCAAGGACCGAACAATCAGGACGATAAAAAGGATGAATAATATCGGCATCATAATTTGACTTGTTTTTTCAATCCCTTGCTGAACACCTTTCGCAACGACAATAATGGTTAAGAGTAGGAAGATAAACTGCGCTGATACACTAATAGATGGATTCGAGATGGTTGCACCGAATAACTCCGCATATTGCGCCTGATCGAGCCCACCCAATTGTCCGGAAACAGCCTTCCATAAGTAACTGATAATCCAACCGCCAACCACACTATAAAAAGATAGCAAAATAAAGCAGGTGACAATTCCTAAATAACCAATCCAGTGCCATTTTCCATTCGGAGCAATATCCTTATAGGCCTCGATGGCATTCTTTTGTGTTTTTCGTCCAATAATAAATTCGGCCATGAGTAATGGTAGGCCCAAAAACAAAGTAAACAGGATAAAGATAAAAAAGAAGGCTCCTCCTCCACTTATTCCAGCGATGTAAGGGAACTTCCATATCGCCCCAAGTCCTATTGCAGACCCTGCTGCTGCCAAAATAAAACCAATCTTTGATGACCACTGTTCTTTACTGTTCAAAATCTTAACTCCTTTCATAATGCGTTTCTTGATGAAATAAAAAAGCCGCCCCTGCATCTAAATGCAGGGACGACTTGATATCGCGGTACCACCCTAATTGAGAACATAGTTACGTATTCTCCACTTGATTGTCGTTATCGAGACAAACCGTCTTTCCCTTCCAAAGGTCGAAAAAGATACTCCAGGAACGAAATTCATCTTTTTATATGTACTAGTTTCCACCACCACTAGCTCTCTTGAAACAGGGATAAAAAGACTACTAAAATCCTATCAACGCATTAACTTAATATTTTTATAATTTTTAGAATAACTTAAAATCACGAGCTTGTATACAAAAATATTTTAGGAAAATAATGTTAACCCCTTATTGCGTTCTTAACTCATCCACATTTACTTCTGCATTCTCTCTTACATAGTAAAACCAGATTATCGCGGCGCAAATAATATAGTAGACAATAAATAAGTAAAGGGCAGGACTAATATCTCCTGTATTTTCAATCGACCATCCAAACATCTTTGGAATAAAGAAGCCGCCGAAGGCTCCTATTGCTGCGGCAAGACCGATGGCTGCGGGCGTTTCTACTGGTCCAAAAATGATGGGGAACATTGTAAAAATTGATCCATTGGCAATCCCTCCTGAGGCGAAAAGTAACAAGAAGGAAAGGAAAAAGCCAAGAAAATTCCGCGAATTATCACTAATAAAAATCAACACCCCGGCAACTCCGAGAACCATGATCCCGATGTCAATCAACGAGACTTTTGCCCCGCCGAATTTATCTGCAAGATAGCCCCCAATCGGACGTCCAAGGGCTCCTAGTAACGGGCCTATAAATACTATCTGTAATGCGTTAATCTCAGGAAACTCTCCCTTCAATAATAGAGGGAATGCTGCTGAGTAGCCGATAAAGGAACCAAATGACATGATATAGAGAATTGTGATTAAATACATATGCTTTCTTTTAAAAACCTTCAGTTGCTGGGACAATTTTGGTTTCTCTAAAGGAAGATTGTTCATACCAAACAATGCAAAAAGCGCGAACAGAATGATCGGGATTACCCATATCAAAGCACCATTTTGCACCCAAAGCTGAGTTGTTCCATTGGCGCCATTTGAAATGGTTTGCGCTTCACCACCTAAGGCTCCAAACAACGGAAAAGTGATTACCAGTGGAATTAGAAACTGGGCAACGCTGACACCAAGATTCCCCAAACCGCCATTAATCCCTAGCGCAGATCCCTGCTTGGCTTTTGGAAAAAAGGGACCAATCGCGGCCATCGAAGAAGCAAAATTTCCACCACCAAGACCACAAAGTGCTGCAAGTATCGCCATTGTCGTATATGGTGTATCAGGATTTTGCAGGGCAATCCCCACACCAATAACAGGAATAAGCAGAATAATGGTTGACAGAAACGTCCAGGTTTTCCCTCCCGTATACGTAACTCCTATGGAATAGAAGACACGTATCACAGCACCTGTTAAGGCAGGAATTGCCGTGAGCGTGAACACTTGGTCTGTTGTATAATTAAAGCCCGCATCAATTAATCGGAGTGAAAGAATCGACCATATTTGCCACACACTAAATGCGATTAATAAATTGGGAATCGAAAGCCACAAATTTCGTTTGGCTACCTTTTTCCCTCCAGACTCCCAAAATTCTTGATCATTCGGATTCCAATAATTTTCGTTTTTCATCATCATTTCCTTTCTTCAAACAAAAAGATACTTATATTTTTCCTTTTGAGAAGGAGGAAATATTCATTGCCTTCGATTAAGACCCAGTAGACCGATAATGCCTGACTCCGATTTGCCAAACGAGAAAACACGGGAGGATGTAGAGAATTCTAGCTATAGGAATCAGCATATAAAGGGTTTCGTTCTAGTTTGTTTTTCTCATAACACACATAAGTGGTAAACAATTTGCTGTGACGAAAGGAAACACATTCAGAAAGAAACGTGCCATCCATTTTTGATAAATTTTATGTGGATATTGGGCCATTTCCTGAGTCACAGAGGGAATTATTAACATCCTAAGAAGGTTATTGTTAATTGTTTTCTGAATTGTCACAATTGACTAGGCTGAATTATTTTATAATAAGGGAGGAATCCGAGAAGGGGAGTGGACTATGCCATTCAAAACAAGAGTGGAATCTAATGAATTAATGATGCTTCGGTCCTTAAACACGAGAATGGAATTGGCAGCCGAAGATCAAAAGTATTACTTAAATTTGAAGAAAGGTTATGAAGGGGAGGTTATGTTTGACCACAAAACAGCCCATCTTGACGGGAAGTTCTACATATTAAATGACCTTCTGCTAAAAAATGACCATACTACATTTCAAATTGATTCCCTGTTCATTACGCAACGCTTATTGATCCCCTTCGAAGTAAAAAACTTTGATGGAGATTATTATTACGAAAATGGTGATTTCCATTTATACTCTACCCGGAAAAAAATAAAAAATCCCCTTCACCAGTTAGACCGCGGTGAAACCCAACTCCGTGATTTACTTCAAAAACAAGGCTTCCATATACCAGTATCTGGATACCTAATCTTCATCAACCCCGAATTCACTTTATATCAGTCTCCGTTTAACAAGAAAATCATTTATCCAACCCAACTTATTCGCTTATTAAACGAATTAAGCTCCCTGCCATCAAAACTAAATGGACAACACCGGCAAATTGCTGATTTTTTACTTCAGTCGCATATGACGGATTCTCCCTTTTCTCAGGTGCCTTCTTATGGTTATGAACAGCAGCGGAAGGGGCTAACTTGTTCAGTTTGCCAATCTTTCGACGTTAAGGTTGAGGCTAGTACAAACAAAATCGTGTGTGTGGACTGCGGATTTGAGGAAAAAATAGATTTGGCGATTGTGAGAAATGCAGAGGAATTAAAACTACTTTTTCCTAATAAAAAGATTACTACGAATCTTGTTTATGAATGGTGCGGGGAATTTGAGTCGAAAAAGGTGATTAGGAGGGTTTTGAAGGATAACTATAAAGTTGTTGGGAAAGTTAAATATACTCATTTTTTATGAGTGAATTTTTGTTTCATAATTACCTTCCCTCCTTTTCATTCGGGAGGGCGGGCATTATAAACCTTTCATAATTACCTTCCCTCCTTTTCATTCGGGAGGGCGGGCATTATAAACCTTTCATAATTACCTTCCCTCCTTTTCATTCGGGGGGGGGGCGGGCATTATAAACCTTTCATAATTCC
>NZ_JBSLYA010000021.1:0-24937 GCF_053749995.1 Neobacillus sp. K501
TTATAAACCTTTTATAATTATCTTCCCTCCTTTTCATTTTGGGGGGCGGGCATTATAAACCTTTTATAATTACCTTCCCTCCTTTTCATTCGGGAGTACGGGCATTATAAACCTTTCATAATTACCTTCCCTCCTTTTCATTTGGGGGGCGGGCATTATAAACCTTTTATAATTATCTTCCCTCCTTTTCATTTTGGGGGGCGGGCATTATAAACCTTTCATAATTACCTTCCCTCCTTTTCATTCGGGAGTACGGGCATTATAAACCTTTCATAATTACCTTCCTTCCTTTTCATTTGGGGGGCGGGCATTATAAACCTTTCATAATTACCTTCCCTCCTTTTCATTCGGGAGGGCAGGCATTATAAACCTTTTATAATGACCTATCCTCACTTTTTGATGGGTTAGGGTCATTATTACCTTATCCGGGACCAATTTTTCTATATCATTTTTGATCCTCATCAAAAATGACCCAACCTAAAAACAGATTGGATCTCCCTATTACTCTCCCGGCACCTGGATTTTCTTTTTCTCCAAAGAAACGGTATTCCATTTGAATAATTTGTTTAGATAGGTGTAAATGGTTCTGCTCTCTTTTGCACAGAGTGGGCCGGCGATGGCTAAGATAAGGACGTAGAGGGCTGTAAATGGAATTAATATTGAATTTAAGCCTGCTGCAATCCCTAAATTGGCGACGATAATCGAAAATTCCCCCCGGGCCATAATCGTTAACCCAATACTGGTGGACGCTTTGTGCGAGAGCCCGGCTTGTCTCCCCGAGATCATTCCGGCCGTAAAATTTCCGGCAATCGTTATCACTGCTGCACCTAATGCCAGCCAAATGGCACCCGCTAATGTGGATGGATCAATACTTAATCCAAAACTGAAGAAGAAGATGGCACCAAAGAAATCCCGAAATGGAACAACTAGGTGCTCTATGCGATCTCGATGCTCTGTTTCTGAAAAAACTAATCCTAGCAGTAAGGCACCGATCGCTTCAGCCACATGGAGAGTTTCTGAGAAGCCCGCGACAAAGAACAATATTGCAAAGATGACAATAATGAAAATTTCATCTGATTTTATATTCAGCCATTTATTCAATAATGGCGCACCTTTTCGTGCAATGATGAAAAATAATAACATATATCCGACAGAAATAAGGACGGATGTAACAATTCCGAGGACAGAAGTGGAGCCAGCAAGTAAAACCCCTGACATTGTGGTTAAAAATAACGCGAGAAAAATATCGTCAAACAAGACAATCCCAAGAATCAACTCAGTTTCCGGATTGGCTGTTCGTTTTAAATCAACAAGAACCTTGGCGACGATTGCGCTGGATGAGACGCTGACAAGACCAGCGATAATGAGAGTCTCCATCCATGGCATCCCAGCTAAAAGGCCATATAGAATACCTAAAACAAAATTTATAGCAACATAGACACTCCCACCGACTACAATATTCCGTCCGGATTTAACTAGCTTTCCGACGGAAAATTCCAACCCTAAATAGAAGAGCAGGAATAGGACGCCGATACGGCCCAAGAATTGGATAATTTCATTACTTTCAATAAAGGTTAAATCAATGATTCCAATGGTAGGAGCGTGCGGCCCCACCAACATCCCAAGGACGATGAGGAACGGAATAATGGAAAACTTTAATTTATTTGCAATCACAGATGCTATGGCAATCAAGACAAGTGCTGTACCAACCTCAAAAACTAAATGATTCATCTATAAACCTCACCCCTTTTTCGATAGTAGGTTCTTAATCAACTCTTTTAGTTGATTTCTTTCTCCTGAAATAACTAACATATCCCCTGCTTCAATCACGGTTTCTGGGCCGGGATTATTAGACTTCCCATGTTTTTTCTTGATGGCAATTACTGTCACACCAAAGTTATTTCTGATATCGATTTCCCCAATGGTTTTATTTACAGCGGGTGCATCTGGCTCTACTTGATACCATTCAATCATTAGGTCATCAAAGGCCATGTCAATCGTCTCTAATGCTTTCGGTTTATAAGACATTCCGCCTAGTATGCCTGCAATTTGTCTAGCCTCAGCATCATTGAAAGTGACGGAGCTGACTACTTCTTCATGATCATCAGAATCAAAATGGTAAATTTCTCTTCGGCCATCATCATGAATCACAACCACTAACTTATCCTTATTTTTCGTGATAATTTCAAATTTACAGCCAATACCTGGCAATTCACGTTCTCTAATGTCCATTAAAAAATCCTCCTTTTATAAATTCACATCGATTACCGTTTTGATTTTTTCCGCTTTGGAAACACCTATATATTTTAAGGTTTCCGATGGCGTGGAGTGATGAAAATATTTCTGTAAAAGCGATATCGCAACACCCTGTTTATAGGCATGGTATCCATATGTTTTCCGTAGTGAATGTGTACCGATTTTCGTGGTGATGCCTACTTCTTGTGCGGCATCATGGATAACGCGATAGGCTTGCTGTCTTGTGATCGGCTGTTGCGTTTTTGGGGATTTAAATAAAAACATTGTGGAATCATAATTTGTGATATGCAAATAATCTTTTATTGCTTTTTTCACCTTATTGTTTAGGTAAATTTCCAGACAGTTTCCCTCATCATCTTTGAGTGTCAAATACTCTAAAACGATGCCTTTACTGTCGATTACATCCGAAACTTTAAGCTTTAGTATTTCAGAAATTTTCAGTCCGGTATTGATTCCAAAAATAAATAGGAGATAATCTCTTTCAGAATGGTTTTTTAGCACCTTTTTCATTGCCTGAATTTGCTTTAAATCACGGATTGCTTCTACATACTCCATACTTCACCCCCCACTTCGATGTTACTTAATACCAATATAACACAATATTATGTAACATACAAACAAACGGTATAAAAATACAAAAAAAGGGTCACTCGTTCATGTCCCAATCATGAGCCTATCCCTAAAATTGAAAAAAACCGCTCACAATCGTGAACGGCATTTCTGCTTATTTTTTCAACTGATGATATTGTTGGATAATCCCGGTAAACAAGGGTAATCCAGCTGCCAACCCCGTATACTTTTCAACGGCAGCTTCCAATCCATGTTCCTTAATCGTTGATTGTACTTGGACTGCTTCGTCATCTCCAGTAAAATCATACTGGAGAGCAGCTGCGACACCTTTCAAAAGAAATTCTGGCTCTTTACCAACCACCTCAAGATATTGTCTAGCCGGACTTAAGAGACGGTCATTTGCTCCAAGCTTACGGATTGGCGATCGGGCCACACGCGTCACTTCATCCACAATATAGGAGTTAGAAAAGCGTTGAAGAATTTTCTTAATATAATTTGCATGAACTTCAGCATTGAAGCCATATTTCTTAACTAAAAATTCGCCGCTTTCCTTCAGCGCTCCTTCAACCAATTCACTAATTTTCTCATTCTCCATTGCCTGATTGATGGTCTCCACACCATAATAATACCCAAAATACGCCGCCAAAGCATGACCTGTATTCACGGTGAATAGCTTTCTCTCAATATACGGAACTAGCTCTTGAACGTAGGTAATACCATTAATCGCTGGTTTTCCACCAACCAGTTTCGTTTCCTCAACCACCCACTCATAGAATGGCTCCACTTTCACCATTAATTTATCTTCATTTACTTGGTTTGGCACGATTCGGTCGACCGCAGAATCCGGAAATCCGAAGCGTCCTTCAAACTGTGACCTTTCCTCGTCCGTTAATTTTTCAAAAACCTTCTCTTTTAAAAGCGAACTGCCGCCAATCATGTTTTCACATGCAATGATATTAAGGGGTTTATCTGAAACTTCAACCCTTTTCCGCAAGCCATCTGCCACTAAACTTGCAATCAATGGGAGAATATTCGGACCGATGGCAGTCGTTACAAGATCAGCCTCCGCAATCGCAGCAATGACTTGTTCAGGATTCAAAGCGCTATTTATCGCTTTTACATTTTTTACGATAACTTCTTCCTGGGAAGGTTCCGCTAAGACAACTCGATACTCATTTCTTTCATTTAAGAGTTTTACCATTTCCGCATTAACATCGACGAAGCATGTCTGATAACCTGAATGATATAATAAATTCCCAATAAATCCGCGGCCAATATTTCCGGCACCAAAATGAACAGCTAACAAATTAGTTCACCTCTTCAAAAATAGCTAAAATTTCATCAGCTGATTTAGCAGCAACAAGCTTTTCAATATTTTCTTCTTCGGAACAAACAATCGCAATCTGAGATAAAATGTCTAGATGCTCATTATCCTTACCGGCAATTCCGATTAATAATTTCACGATATTGCCTCCGCCAAAGTCAACCCCATGTGGCACTTGAACGAAAGAAATCCCTGATGACTTCACAAACTGCTTTGAATCCTCCGTGCCATGCGGAATCGCCACAAAGTTGCCCATATAAGTCGATGTTAATTGCTCACGCTCTAGCATTTTCTCAATATAGCTTACATCGACATAGCCTTTTTCAACAAGAATGCTTCCCGTCAAACGAATCGCCTCTTCTTTTGTTCCTATTGTTTGATTTAATAAAATATTTTCCTTTGCTAAAATTGACATGATTTAAACACTCCTTATTTTCGTTAATTTCTCATCAAAAAATTGATCAAATCTTCTTGTTAGCAATGTTTCTATCCTGCCCTGATCGTTTGATTGAAACACAGAAATACTTTCTTCGCTCTCAATTAACAGTGAGCTAAGGGAGCTTAATACTTCCAAAACTCTTTCCGAGGCCTCTTCTGGTGATAGCATCAAAACGAGCGACTTCATCCCCATTTTGTTTCCGTCCATCCCAAGAACCTCAATGGGCTCAGCCACTGTATAGATTGTAAAGATAGGTTCGAGAACATGGTGAGAGCGCGTATGATAAAGTGCCATCGTCGTTTCAGGAATTCCAAGCCCGCCGAGTTTTTCCCTTTCATTAATGGAATGAATCACGGCTTCAATATCCTGAATCTTATTTTTTTCAAACAAGTCACTAACTGCGTATTCTAAAATTTCTTTCGTCTGCAATGGAGCAAGCTCTTTTAGCTCAAAACCAGCAAGAAGGCTCCCAATTGTATGGGCGTATTCTTTAATTGCGGACAGTTCTTCAATAAGTACCGCTGCTGTTCTTTTATTCACGGCTTCATTTAAAGTTATCGCGAGATTCTTCTCGGAACTGTTCACTATCAGCTGCTCATTGATAAAAGAGCGGATTTTTTCGATTTCCTCTTTATTCAGAATCGGACTCACTAAAATATAATCCAAATGGTAATCCGGAATGGGAATCGTCGAAATAATGAAGGAATAATCATCAGTCTCCATTTTCTTAAATTCCATCAGTGAGACATTTTGCACCTGCTTTAGTTCAGGAAATTCTCTTTGCAGCCGCGTAACCAGCATTTTGGATGTGCCAATCCCACTCGAGCAAATCACCAAAACTTTTACATTCCCAAGATCCTTACTGCCTAAAAGTACAGCACCGAAATGCATCACAAGATATCCTATTTCCTCGTCAGGTACCTCATACTCATGAAAAACTTGTTGCACGGCTTCTTTTACCAATGAAAAAAGCTCAGGGTAATCACGCATGATCTTTTCCAACAGCGGGTTGCTGATCCCCATCTTTTGTTTAATGCGGTAGATGGCTGGCTTTAGATGCATGACCAGTCCTTCAAATAAAGAACGATTGTCGGATAAGTCCCGCCCTGTTCGTTTCCCAACATAGTCAATCAGGTTTCGTGTTTTAACCCCTGCCTGAAAGCTTGTATCCTCGGTGAAATATTCATGATCATGGCGCAGCTTTGCACCCTTTAAATGCATCGTGATATAGGCAACCTCTGCTTGAGGGATCTCAATTTTAAATACTTTTTCTAACTCAGCCACAATTTTCTCAGCAAATTTGTATTCCTTTGAATCATGCTGATTTTCAACATAGGCTTGGTTGATGGTAATACCTTCGCCTTTTTGAATTCGTTCTACTGCAAGTGCAAGGTGAACGACTAAGCCTATATAGGCGCTGTCTGCCATCACAAAGGGCAAATCTTGCACAATCGAATCGACTATTTTTTCGACCGTAATCAGCTTTTGTTTCTCAACTAGCCCTAATAACCTTTCCGAAATAGAATTGATTTGCTGGGATGAACGCTTTTGGATATTTTCTCTTGCTAAGGATAGAATCTCAGATTCATCGAGATACTCTGAAATTAAATGGCTCATTGCCCTTCTTTTGGCGCCTTCATCCCCTTCAAGCTCAACACCATACCCTCTTTTTCTAATGAGTGAGAGTCTAGAAGCATGCAATTTCTCTTCTAATTTTGTTAAGTCTGCACTCACCGTTGCAATCGTTACATTTAGGTCATTGGCTAGACCTAGGAGTTTAACAGGTCCGTTCGCTTCTAAAAGCTCGCATAAGATAATCGTTTGCCGTTCATCAGGTGTATACTCGGTATGAAATAGATTAAATAAAAACAGCTCTAATTCGCGGATTTTATTTGGGTCTCCTGTGATTTGAACACCTACACCGGACTTCTTCTGTAACGAAAGTTCGTATTCTTTTAAAATATCTTCTACATTTTTCAAATCGCGGTGAACCGTCCTGCCACTGACGCCAATTTTGTCAGCAAGATCTTTGACGGTCGTCTCATCTGTTTCCGTTAACAGAATTTCAAGAATTTGTCTTTCTCTTGCGGTAATGTACATGTACTTCACTCCCTCTGCGAGGATAGTACTCTCATCTTATAATGTTGCCAAAATCAAAAAAATATTACTTATACTTTCATTTTATTTCGCATAAATCCCTTATACAACAATATCTAATGCTGAAATCGTCATTGGACTTGTTGACAAAATTAAAAAACCTGACAACAAAATCAATGTTGCCAGGCATTATTCCTATTCTTTCTTCAAAGAGTTAACCAACTCATCATATTTTGGACTATTTAAGAAGTTTTCTACTGAAATATGAGTAACATTCGGAAGTTTTGCTTTTGCACGATCGGTTAAATCCTTGTGGGTAATGACGACATCGGCATCTGCAGGTAAGTTGCTAATGGCTGTGTTAATAACCTCAACATCTAAACCTGCTTTTTTCACTTTATTCCGTAAAATCGAAGCACCCATCGCACTTGAACCCATTCCTGCATCACAAGCAAATACGATTTTGTTAACAGATTCAGGATTAACAGCAGTTTGTGTTGTTAATACAGATGAAACAGAGCTTTTCTTGCCTTTCATTTCTTCCATTTTTGCAGTTGCAGAAGATAAATCTTCTTCTTCCGTTGATTTGCTTGTTTTTAAGATTAAAGAAGCTACCACGAATGATACGGCTGTTGCTACTAATACACCTGCTAACACGCCAACATAATTTCCTTTTGGTGTCATCGCAAGCAGGGCAAAAATACTACCTGGTGATGGAGCCGCAACAAGTCCTGCATTGAAAAGGTTAAATGTGAATACTCCACTTATGCCCCCTGCCATAGCAGCAAGAATTAACGTCGGCTTCATTAAGATATACGGGAAGTAAATTTCATGAATACCACCTAAGAAGTGGATAATAACCGCACCTGGTGCCGTTTGTTTCGCCGTACCTTTACCGAACAACCAGAATGCAAGAAGAATACCTAATCCTGGTCCAGGGTTTGTTTCTAATAAGAAAAGAATAGACTTTCCTGCATCAGCAGCTTGTTCAATACCTAATGGACTTAAGATTCCATGGTTAATCGCATTATTTAAGAATAGTACTTTTGCCGGTTCGATAAAGATGTTAGCTAATGGCAATAAATTAGCATTGATAATGGCTTCAACTCCAGAAGCCAATACATCGCTTAATCCAACAACCACTGGTCCAATCGCTTTATAGGCAATTAATGTTAACGCACCACCAATAATTCCTGCAGAGAAGTTGTTAACTAGCATTTCAAATCCAGCTTTGATTTTGCCATGAACCGCTTGGTCAAACTTCTTAATCGCATATCCACCAATTGGTCCCATAAGCATAGCACCTAAAAACATCGGGATATCTGTTCCAACGATAACCCCCATGGTAGCCGTTGCACCAACAACCCCACCGCGGATATCATAAACCATTCGACCACCGGTAAAACCAATTAATAATGGCAATAAGAATGTGATCATTGGTCCAACTAATTTAGCCAAATCTTCATTTGGCCACCAACCTGTCGGGATAAATAACGCGGTAATAAACCCCCACGCAATAAACGCCCCGATATTCGGCAATACCATATTACTTAAGTTACTACCAAACTTTTGTATCTTCACTTTAACATCTGATTTATCTTTAGTTGTTTCGTTCATCTCTTTTTCCCCCTTCAACTTATTTTGTTGAACTTTCTATTTTTATATTAAAGCGTTTTCAGGGGTGTATCAATTCAATCAAAAGTGCATTTTGTCATTGTGGTTGTTGCCAACATTAAAATAGGTCTGAAGCCCCTAGATATTACCACTACACACTGCTTTAGTTTCAAATAAATGACATAACTCGACAACTTTCGATGCCAATTAAACGTTTAGTTAAAATCGAATGAAACCTTTAAGTGATTGGTTTCCATCCTTTAAAATCGAATGAAATTTGTCGATCATTGAATACTGTTTGCTTTCCCGAAAGCACGAAAAAACCCTCCAAGATGGACATCTTGAAGGCTTTCCCATTAGTTCTCTTCGATTTCTTTACGATTTTTCTTAAATAGCTTAGATAATACTTCATAAACGATTGGTACAACAATTAGTGTTAGTAGCGTTGAGCTTGTTAGACCACCAATTACGGTAATACCAAGACCTTTCGAGATCAAACCGCCGCCGCCTTGGCCAATTGCTAATGGAATTAACGCACCAACTGTCGCAATGGCTGTCATTAAAATTGGACGAAGACGAGTGGCTCCCGCTTCCAGGATCGCTTCACGCATGTTCATACCATCGCGTTCCATATGAATAATCCGGTCGACCAGTACAATTGCATTGGTTACAACGATACCAATGAGCATCAATAGTCCCATCATAACCGGTACAGAAATGGTTTCGCCGGCGATGTATAGGCCAGCAAAGGAACCAATAACCGCAAATGGTAATGAGAATAAGATTGTAAATGGTGCTAGACCTTCTCCGAATGTAACAACTAGGATGAAGTAAACAATCGCGATTGCCGCAAGCATTGCTACTCCTAGCTGAGTGAAGGTTTCCGTCATGTCAGCTTGAACCCCGGCAACACCTACGGTAACACCTTTCGGTAAATCTAACTTATCAATATTTTTGTCTAATTCAGATGATGCTTTTGAAATATCATCGCCAATAACCGTTGCTGAAACGGTTGCGTAGTATTCACCTTTACTACGTGCAAGTGTATTCAATGTCGTCCCCTTCTTCACCTCTACAAGTTCAGAAAGTGGCATTGTTGTTCCGAGAGCTGTTGGCACTGGTGTTGCCAAAATATCTTCAATGGACTTTGGCTGTGCAGCTTGCTCTTGCTGAACAATTACTTCTAACGAGTTCCCGTCTTTTTCAACGGTTGTTAAAACTTGTTCTGTTCTAGCAGGGTTTAACATCATGACAATTTGACCTGCAGTTAAACCATATTGAAGCAATTCATCTTGCTCGACCTTGAACGTGTACTCCACGTACGCATCTTCTGCACTTGAAGAAACATCTTCTAAGTGTTTATTTTTCTTCATTACTTTTTCTACCATTTTTACAGATTCATTTAGCTTATCTAAATCCTCACTGTAGAAGGTATAGCTAACTTCATTTTGTGCCATCGACATTGACGAGAAGTTCTGGCTCTTCCATTCACCTGTTTGGTCAATGTTGAACACATACTCTTCTATTTCTTCCCGTACCTCTGGGAAGTTCTCCATTTCCGGATCAAAGATCAGATACATTAAAGCACCGTCTCCGCCGCCACCCATCATCGCTGCCATTGGTTCGCCGCTTTCTGTCACCGATACTTGAACAATGTCAATATCATCACGTTTTAGTAATTTTTCCTCTACCGCTGCAACGTTTTCTAATGTTTCATCTTTTAACTCACCAGTTCCTGGAGTGTAAGTTAAGTACATAACCTTTTCTTCTTCACTTCCTAAGAAACTAAAACCAATCAATGGGGTTAACGCTAAGCTTCCTGCTAATAGGATAATCGCAATCACGGAAGTAATGATCTTGTGGTTCAGGGCTTTTTCAAGAATACCTCTGTACCATTTAGCTAATTTCCCAACCTCTTTATGACTACTTGCTGTTTTCTCACTGTATAACTTCTTCTTAAATAAGAAATGAGAAAGAGCAGGTACGATCGTAATCGCGACAATTAATGACGCTCCAAGGGCAAATGCCATTGTCAAGGCAAACGGCATGAACAATTCTCCGACCATACCACCAACGAACATTAATGGCGCAAATACAGCAACCGTTACTAATGTCGACGACAGAATTGGTTTAAACATTTCAATGGTTGCTTCACGGATCAAGGCCCGGCCATTCAATTTTTCTTCTTTCAAATGGATTCGACGATAAATATTTTCAACTACAACGATCGAGTCATCGATGACACGGCCAATTGCTACCGTAATCGCACCTAATGTCATAATATTTAGCGTTATATCCATCCAGTTCAGCACGAGTAATGCCATAAAAATCGAAACTGGAATCGAGATAATGGAAATAATCGTTGATTTCACATCACGTAAAAATAGCAGGATGATTAATACGGCAATCAAGCCGCCAAAGACTGCTTTTTCAACCATGGTTGAAACGGAATCTTCAATTGGTTTACCTTGGTCAAGTGTTACATCGATAACAAGACCATCAACCTTTTTCTTTTCCTCTTTTGCTAATTTCTTCACACTATTCACAACATCAACGGTATTAGCTTGCTGTTCTTTGACAATCTGGATAGCAATCGCGTCTTCACCATTTGTGCGTGAAATCGATTGTACCTTACCCACTACATCGATGGTTGCAATATCACTAAGTTTCACAAACGGATTTGGATTTGCTGCCGATGGTGTTACCGGAATTAGCATTTCCTTCAACTCATCCGCAGTCATAAACTTACCATCAATGGCGACAGCTTGCTCGCCCTCTTCAAATTCGTAAAGACCTAATGATACCGCTAGGTTACTAGCTTGGATCATTTGTTTGACCGTATCTTCTGTGATACCAAGTTCAGCCATTTTCGCTTCGTTATAAGTAAGATCTACTTCTTCGATATGCTGGCCAGTTATGGTTGCAGAGCCAACACCCTCAAGTTTTTCAATTTTTGGAAGGATACTTTCTTCGACCGTTGAAGTTAATTCAACGATATCCTCTTTAGAACTACTTACACTTAGTGCCACCACTGGCATCATGTTCATGCTAATGGATGTAATCGTCGGCTCTTGTGCTCCTTCTGGTAGTTTCACTGCATCTAAGGCAGACTCTAATGCCCGCTTCGCCTCATCCATATCAATTCCGTATTCATACTCGACTTGAATACTTGACATATTGGAATAGGAATTAGAATAGACAAATTTCACATCTTCAAGGCCTTCAACGGCTTTTTCTATCGGCATGGATACGTCTTCCATAACCTGTTCAGGCGTGGCACCTGGATAAACATCCATTACCATTAAGTATGGAATCGATATATCTGGTATTGTTTCCATATTCATTCGAGTAGTGGAATACATCCCCGATACTGTAATGATAATGGTTAACAGCCATACTGCTAATTTATTTTTTAAGACAAAGTTGACTAAACCCTTCACTGTTACACCTACCCTTATTTGACTTCATTAGCTCATTTACTTATAATAATGACTAACCGGTCATTTGTCAACGAATAGTACTTTAGGAGCGATAAAATTGATAAAAAAGCAATTAATAATGGAAAAAGCCTTAGAGTTATTTGCAAAACAAGGTTTTGGCGCTACTTCCATTCAACAAATTACAGAGCACTGCGGCATTTCTAAAGGGGCCTTTTATTTATCGTTCAAGTCAAAGGACGAATTGATATTAGCACTAATTGACCATTTTATGATGCAATTCACCTCTGATATTGACTATGTAGTCAGAAATTCTAACAATGACGAAGAACTACTATATAAGTTTTATTATGAAACATATATTGCTTTTCTTAAGCATACTGATTTTGCCAAAATCCTTATGAAAGAGCAAATGCAAACATTCAATGAAGAGTTTATCTTAAAAATGCATTACTTCGATAAATCATTGGAAAAAATTATTTTATTTATGCTTGAGCGTTTATATGGCAAAGAGATCGACAGCATAAAATATGATTTAGTTTACTGTATCAAAGGGTTTATGAGCACCTATTCACACATATTATTATTCAATCAAATCCCGTTAGATCTTGATCTATTATCAAAATCTCTTGTGGAAAAAACAAAGACCCTTGTGAAACACACGACCATTCCATTTATCTCCAAAGAGCTGAATCAATTATTAGAACATCCGTTAGATGGAGAAGTAACCAAGGAACATTTGCTCGAAATCCTTGGGCAAAAAATAGACGAAATGGAAGGTTCAATTGAAAAGGAATCACTCACCCTGCTTAAACAGGAGCTGGTCGAACCTAGTTTTAGCCCTGTAATTGTGAAAGGATTGCTAGAGAATATTCGCAATCACCCTCATTGTAAAGGGATTTCCTATTTACTTCGTGAGTATTATAAGTTGTAATTATGCAAAAGGTTAAGAAACATGTTTTGGACAATAGAAAAGAGCTAGTCGATTACCGATTAGCTCTTTCGTTAAACCTGATATTTTTATTTAATCTTGCGATACCAGCTTGCAGCGGCTTCAACCTCTTGCATCGTTAATTGATGACCTCTATTCCCCCAATGAAGTTCTACATTCGCATTGGCCCCTTCCATTAACGCTTGTAGTTCTGTTGATTCTTGAGATGAACAGATTGGATCATTGGTTCCCGCAGCAATAAATACCGACTTGCCCGTTAAGTCCGGGAGATCCAGCCCTCTTCTCGGAACCATTGGATGATGGAGAATCGCCGCTTTTAGTGCGTTTTGATAATGAAATAAAAGGCTAGCAGCGATATTGGCCCCATTTGAATAGCCAATCGCTAGGATATTCTCTCGATTAAAACCGTATTTTTCTGCCGCTTCATCCAGAAACTCATTTAATTCTTTTGTTCGAAAAATTAGATCTTCCTCATCAAAAACACCTTCGGCTAATCTGCGAAAAAACCGTGGCATCCCATTTTCTAATACATTCCCACGGACGCTTAATACATTTGCCTGATCATCAATCATACCAGCAAGTGGCAGCAGATCTAATTCATTCCCTCCTGTACCATGAAGCAATAGTAAAGTAGGACTTGTTGGATCTTGCCCCTGATTGAAAATATGTTTCATTATTTATCTCCTCCAGAACATGACATTAGTCTAGTTATTTTGTTCTAAAAATGAAAAATATATAGAATTCGAAAACTAATCCCTAATTTTATCTTGAATTAAAATATCTTGAATACAAGATAATAATATTCCTAAAAGTCTCTTTTGTCAACTTCCCTTCATTTAGTCTCCGTCCAATTCGTTAGATATCATGCATGCTAGTAATCAATCAAACGTTTGATTAGTTTTTCTCTTAAACTAATTAAACGTTTGATTAAATTCTATTATTAGCTATGATGCAACAATACGACCCAAATTGTATCCATAAAACAGGTTAATATTTGTAACCCAAACAGGTTAAATTAAAAATAGTGGATAATGATATTTAACTGGAGGAATAGAACTTGATTTTAACAAACCCGATAAGTGCATCTGAGGTGGGAACTCTTTGGCTAACTTACGAAGAAAAGACACTTATAATGAGAATGTTGGAATATTTTATAGAGAAATCGGAGGATCAAGAAGGTAGAAATATTTTGGGTGGTTTGTGGCAAGAGCTTAATTATTATGTTTTGAAAATGGAAGAATTGTTTGAAGAGCAAGGAATGGCAAAACCTATAGGTTATACAACAGCAGATGTTAACTTGCAAGCTCCCAAATTATTCGACAATGGCTTTGATATTATGTTTGTCCGTATATTAAAAGAAGTAAGCATGGGGATGTACACCATCAATATGAATATGGCCTATAATGATAAAGTCATGCAAATTTTTGAAGGTCTAACGATGGTTACTCAAAAGATTTATAAATTATCAACCCTTTACTTACTTGAAAAGGGAATTCTCACGCTTCCACCGAAAGTAACAATGCCAACTTCCATTGAGTTTATTGAAAGCAAAAATTATTTGAATGGGTTTAACCCCTTTTCTGACAAAAGGGCCTTAAATGCTCTTGAGCTCGGCTTTCTTCATCATAGTATTGAGGTAAATAATATTGGAATGCAACTGATTACCGGTTTTGCCCAATGTGCGGAGAAGAAAGAGGTCAAAGAATACTTTGTGAAAGGAAAAGAGCTAGCGAAGAAACAGATTAAAGTAATGGAAGATATTCTTTTAGAAAGCGATGTTCAGTTTTCCGCTACTTCAGGCAGCACGGTAACAAAATCAACCGTCGCTCCATTCTCTGACAAGCTTATGATGCATTGCATTTACCTTCTTAATGGATTTGGACTTGTTGCGAGTAGCTTTGGGGCATTTTTTACTTATCGAAATGATATAACGATGAAAACAACCTTATTAGCCAAAGATATTTATTTCTATGGACAAGAAGGAGTTAAGCTTAAGATTAAACATGGTTGGTTTGAGGAGCCGCCACAAATGGAGGATCGGGCACGCATAATAAAAGATGGTAAATGAATAAATCATTGTTCAAAGCAGAAAATAATTCTAGTGTTAGTATTAACACTAATTTTGAATGTGGAGGGATAGCTTTGAATACACTTATTTCCTTACTATCTGCCTTAATTAGTTTATTAATTAAAGGAACATTCTTAATGGAGCATTTAACTGTTAGAGTTAAAACTTTAGTAAGAATGCCGAATTTAGTAAAAGTGTTAAGTTAGCCTATTTCCACATTATTAAAAAAGGGTAAGCATAAGATTTATGCTTACCCTTTTTGCTATTCTACTCAACGGTTACCGATTTTGCAAGGTTACGTGGTTTATCGACATCGCAACCACGGTGCAACGCTGCGTAGTAGGCAATTAATTGTAACGGTATGACAGAGATAAGTGGTGTTAATAATTCGTGTACTTCTGGGATGACGAAGCTGTCTTCGTCCATGTTAAGACCCTTCATCGAAATAATGCATGGGTTTGCACCACGGGCAACAACTTCCTTGACGTTACCTCGGATACTTAGGTTCACACTTTCCTGTGTTGCAAGGGCAATGACTGGGGTTCCTTCTTCAATTAAAGCAATCGTCCCATGCTTTAACTCCCCGCCAGCAAAGCCCTCTGCTTGAATATAAGAGATTTCTTTAAGCTTTAACGCACCCTCTAAGCCAACATAATAGTCGACACCGCGGCCGATAAAGAAAGCATTTCGGGTAACAGCTAAGAACTCACGAGAAATAACCTCAATCAACTCTTTAGAATCACAAAGCACTTCCATAGCATTTGCTATGATACCAAGTTCATGAACAAGGTCAAAATCTACAGAGATGTTTTGGCTTTTCGCTGTAACTTCAGCTAAAATAGCCAATACCGCAAGTTGCGCTGTGTAAGCTTTTGAAGAAGCAACCGCGATTTCTGGACCTGCATGTAGTAAAAGTGTATAATCCGCTTCACGTGATAAAGTCGAGCCAGGAACATTCGTAATCGTTAATGTTGGATAACCCATTTCCTTTACTTTCACAAGCACAGCACGGCTATCAGCTGTTTCCCCACTTTGAGAAATGAAGATGAACAACGGTTTCTTCGTCAATAGTGGCATATTGTAGACAAATTCGCTGGCAATATGCACTTCCACAGGAAGTTTAGCAATGTTTTCAATGAACTGCTTACCAACAAGTCCAGCATGATAAGAAGTACCAGCTGCAATAATATAGACACGGTCAGCGGCATTCATTGCCGTAATGATTTCAGGGTCGATGGTTAATTCACCCTGTTCATTTTGATACGTTTGAATAATCTTACGCATCACCAGTGGCTGCTCATCGATTTCTTTTAGCATATAGTGCGGGTATGTCCCTTTTTCAATATCGCTGGCATCTAATTCCGCTGTATATGGTGCACGCTTAATCGTTTCACCGTTAAGGTTTTGAATGGTTACTTCATCCTTCGTGACAATGACGATTTCTTTGTCCATTAATTCAACATATTGGTTCGTTACCTGAAGCATTGCCATCGCATCGCTGGCAACAACATTGAAATCGTCCCCTAGGCCGACTAGCAACGGGCTTTTGTTTTTCGCCACGTAAATGGTGTCACTGTTTTGTTTATCCAATAAAGCAAGCGCATAGGATCCGTGTAATAGCGTTAATGTCTTACAGAACGCTTCTTTTACCCCTAGGCCTTCATTTACAAGCTTTTCAATCAATTGAACAATGACTTCAGTATCTGTTTCACTGACAAAAGTTACATCTGTTAAATACTCACGCTTTAAAAGATCATAGTTCTCAATGACACCATTATGAACAAGCGTAAAACGGCCTGTTGTACTTTGATGTGGATGAGAGTTTACCTTGCTTGGTACGCCATGTGTTGCCCAACGAGTATGACCAATACCAATATTTGCAAGCACGTCAACATCTACGATCTCACGTAAATCCGCAATTCGTCCCTTTTCTTTAAAAACATGGACACCATTTTCATTCATTACCGCAATACCAGCGGAGTCATATCCTCTATATTCAAGCTTTTCTAGGCCTTTTAATAAGATTTCTTTCGTATCGTTATTTCCAATATAACCAACAATTCCACACATTTTTCTTTTCCTCCCTAAATTAGGGGGCAAGAATGCTCTTTCGGAGGCTTACCTTGCCCCCTTATCTCTGTTTTTCTTCAGGTATCTGTCTATACCTTTTTTTGAGACTTACCTTAGTATGCGCAATTTCTTCTCTTTGTCCACCAAGTTACCTCGATGTTTTAAAGAAGAACTTTCGATTGTGCGTGCAACCGGGAGGTATCCGCCGAACATTCGATAAACCTCCTCCTCGTCAACTAACCAAACTCACTTTCGGTTAGTTCAGGCGCTTTAAGTTTTCCATTTTTGTTTACCTCTGTCCTCCTTCCAATTCTTGTACTTTGAATAATCAAAGCAAACTAATATTACCTGATGAATGGAAATTCGTCAACCAATATCAGAATGGAAAAGTGTTTATTTTTTCCAACACATAATAAAATATGCATAAGGGATCGGTAAAGTTCCCTTATGCAAAAAAAGAGAAGCTGCTGCGCTTTAATTAGGCACTGCAGCTAAACACTAAAGTTTATCTATTCTTTTAATTCCATTTCCGCTTTTACCACGGCAACAATTCTGTCAACATATGACGCGCATAGTTCTTCTGTTGGGGCTTCTGCCATCACGCGAACTAGCGGCTCTGTTCCTGATGGACGAACTAGAATCCGGCCGTCCCCGTTCATTTCGGCCTCAACCTGCTCAATGACTTCTTTTACTTTCAGATTATCCGTTACATGGTGTTTATCCGTTACCCGAACGTTAACAAGCTTTTGCGGGAACTTTTTCATCTCAGCTGCTAATTCGGAAAGTTTCTTTTGTGTCACCTTCATAATATTCACTAATTGCAATCCTGTTAACAGGCCATCTCCAGTCGTATTATAGTCCAAGAAAATGATGTGACCAGATTGCTCACCGCCAAGGATAAATCCATTCTTCTTCATTTCCTCTACGACATAGCGATCACCAACGGCAGTAGGTACGCTTTGAATACCATGGCCTTCAAGACCTTTATAGAACCCAAGATTACTCATAACCGTTGACACAATTGTATTATGCTTAAGACGTCCTTGCTCCTTCATAAACTTCCCACAAATGTACATGATTTGATCCCCATCAACGATATTCCCTTTTTCATCAATGGCAATAAGACGGTCTCCGTCACCATCAAAGGAAAGTCCTACATCTGCCCCTTTTTCTTTAACCAACTCAGCTAACGCTTCTGGATGAGTTGATCCGACACCCGCATTAATATTTATACCGTTCGGCGATGCGCCCATAACAGAAATATCCGCATCTAGGTCAGCAAATAAATGTGTTGCAAGGGATGATGTAGCACCGTGTGCACAATCTAGGGCAACATGGATTCCAGAGAAATCTTCATCAACTGTATTTTTAAGGAATTGCAGATACTTTTGGCCACCTTCAAAATAATCCATCACCTGGCCAAGATCTCCGCCAACCGGACGTGGTAAATGATCACCTTCCATGTCGATCAATTCTTCAATTTCAAGCTCTTGTTCGTCAGAAAGTTTAAAGCCGTCTGGTCCAAAGAATTTAATTCCATTGTCCGCAACTGGGTTATGGGATGCCGAAATCATGACTCCAGCCTCTGCCCCTAATGCTTTTGTTAAGTATGCTACACCCGGAGTGGAAATAACGCCGAGACGCATGACCTCTGCTCCAATCGATAAAAGACCTGCGACTAACGCTCCCTCGAGCATATGCCCAGAAACACGTGTGTCACGACCAATTAGTACCTTTGGACGATTCTTGTCTTTTGTCAAAACAAATCCGCCGAAACGACCCAATTTAAATGCTAATTCTGGTGTTAGCTCACTATTTGCAACCCCGCGGACACCATCCGTACCAAAGTATTTTCCCATTATCAAAATCGCTCCTTATCATGTATACTGCTACAACTTATAGTTAGCTTTCGTTTCTTGCACACTTCTACTTTTATACGTTATCTTTCGTTATTGTAATTTTTGCTGTTGATTTATCCGGCTTCCAATTGACATTAGGAGGGCCCTCAACCTGGATATTGACATCATGACTACCTTCAGTAATTCCGGTTAAATCAATAAACACATTAAAGTCCTTTTGGCTTAACGCTGTTATTAGATCACTGGAACCAAATACAAGCAAATTAATCGCTCGATTAGCCGGGTCATTAATAACCGCATGATGCTGTACGGACAGTCCCCTAATATTAATCGGGATTCCGGAGACTGTCTTCTCTGTTTCCTTTTTTACGACTACAGTTGCCTTTACCGTTTGTGGTGATACCTTCGTAATACCATTTGGAATGATAACTGGTAAAGTTAGCGTTGTATTATCCGTTATTTTACTGACATCGACCTCTACCCGAACATTCTCGGTATTCTTAACGACATCCTCATCTCCGGTTATCGATGCTTCGTTTACATCTAAGTCGATGGATTCAATCGTAATGCCAGATGGGGCATTTCCTTTTTCTAAAACATTAATTGGCACCGTTTTGCTTGAGTTTTTGATCGGGATTGTCACCTCAACACTTGCCGGCTCAACGACCACCTTTAGTTTATTTAGCTCCTTATCCAGTACTTGAACCTGGGCTTCTCTGGTAAAGGTTTCATTAAATGTGTCTTTTCCATCAATCGTTGCTTTTACATATGTAATTTTATTAATTACATCACGCGCACCGGTAATTTTTACTTTATTCGGTTCCACTACTGGCTGACCGGCTTTATATCCTTCCTCTATTAAGGAATTGTTAAATTCGGCTTCCACTTTGAATTCCTTTGTAACCTTCTCCTGTACCGATACCGTGACGGAGGAAGGCTTAATGGTTGCCTTTAGCTTATCCGATAAATCTCTAACCTCAAATTTCACCTTTTGATTTCCGATTTTTGGGTTCGTTAAATCAACAAAGACCTCAAAATTCTTTAAAGCTTTGGCGGATTGAACATTCGGCATCGGACCTTCTATCGCAACTTCAACGGTATCAGGAATTCCCGAAACCACAAGATTTTCCGTATCGTAATAGGCTTTAACTGGGATATCAACAAGTGTCGCCGAAGACTCTTCCCCTGGAACATTAATATCTGAAGTTTCGCCGCTTGAGTTTGGAACAGCTGTATAGAGCAGAACAGCTAATAGTAAGGCGAGTATCTTAAGAAACCAAGGATTATCCATCAGTTTATCCATTATTCTTCCCCCTCCAGTTCCAGCGAGCTGAAGAAGCTGTTTTGTCTTTGTTGCTGATAATCAAATCATGAGCGATTAATTCTTTAAATCCCTCTAGTGTTAAATTGCGGTGCAGCTCTCCATTTTTCGTTAATGAAATATTGCCCGTTTCTTCCGATACAACCACTGTGATACTATCCGTCACTTCACTAATTCCTAAGGCAGCACGGTGTCTTGTCCCTAGTTCTTTCGATATGAAAGGACTCTCTGATAAAGGAAGATAACAAGCCGCTGCCGCAACATTATTCTTCTGGATAATAACGGCTCCATCATGGAGCGGTGTATTCGGTATAAAAATATTAATGAGTAATTCAGAAGAAACCTTCGCGTCTAATGGAATACCCGTTTCTATGTAATCACTCATACCCGTTTCTCTCTCGATCGAGATTAAAGCTCCAATACGGCGTTTCGCCATATAATCCGTTGCTTTAATAATCGCCTCCACGGTTTTCTCTTGTTCATCATCGTCTTGACCACTGCTTCTTGAAAAAAACCGTCCCCGACCTAATTGTTCAAGGGCTCTTCTAAGCTCTGGCTGAAAAATAATTATTATCGCAAGAAATCCCCAATTTATGGTCTGCTGCATAATCCAGCTTAACGTCTTTAAGCCGAAAAATTCACTGACAACCCTCGCTAGGAGAATAACAAAAATTCCTTTTAATAACTGGACAGCTTTTGTTCCTTTTATGAGGTTAATCAGTTTATAAATGACATACCATACAAGGAGAATATCAACAATCGTAGCTAAATACTCCCATAAAGTGAAATCCTCAAACGGCATTGTTTTTCCTCCGTAAGTTTCTTAAAAATCAAATGATTTTCATAACCTTTATATTATACCATAAAACCTACTTGTACCTTATTATATGTAATTGAAATGAATAATCGTAATGAAATAAAAAGAAATCACTCCTTAAAGAGTGACTTCTATTCTTCTTTACTTTGATCAAAAATATCTATAACCTCGTATGCTGTTTTTTTCATGTGATACCATATCCAATCGAATACCTCGTTTACTTCCTCTATTTGCCCGGTTACATGTCCGGCAGAAGCTAAATATTGTTCTCCGTTTATGACGGTAACATCGCCCTGTACTTCCCCTTCAACCTTAAGATTTCCATTTCGGACGACGACATCGCCCTTTACTACTTCACCTTCAGGAACAATAACAGTATCTTTTTGTACAACCAAATTTTCCTGCTTTGAAAAGGACAATTCATGTCCCTGGTTCCAGGTAGAAGCTAGGCTTCCAATCATAAGTACGACAAATACGGAAGCTGCCGCGAGCATAGGATGATTCCGCAGCCATCTTTGTACACTGACTTTTTTCTTCTCTTTCGGAAGATGGGCCATAACGCCCGCGGTAAAATCTGCAGACGGCTGCATCGTTGATGTACCTTTTATAAAGGCAATTGTCTTTTTATATTCATTGAATATTGTCTCACAATCTTTACAACTTTGGAGGTGATCTCTTAGTTTCTTCTCATTTGTTGGGTCAATTTCTTCGTCTAAGTATTCATGCATTAGTTCGATGATTTCCTCTGAACACTTCACCGTGTTTTCACCTCTTATCACAAATAACGTAATTGTTGTCTTAATGCTTCGCGCCCACGATGGATTCGTGTCTTTACTGTCCCTAAAGGCATATCGAGAATCTCACTAATTTCATTAAGGGACAATTCTTCAATGTATTTTAGAACAATAACCGACCGGTATTTTTCCGGCAGTTTCATAATTTCCTTTTGAACCGTTTCTTGTAGCTCTAAACTTTCCAATTCTTTTTCAGGTAATGGCGAATCAGATTCTAACTGTGAATACATTGTTAATCCATCAGTACCCGATACTTCAGCATCTAAGTAATAATCAGGCTTTTTCTTTCTGATTCTATCGATGCATAAATTCGTAGCAATTCGAAATAACCAGGTTGAAAACTTCAAATCTTGATTAAACGAATTTATATTAACATATGCACGGATGAAGGCTTCTTGTGCCATATCCTCTGCCTCATGCCGGTTGCCAAGCATCCGAAAACAAAGTTGGTAAATACTGTTTTTATATATTTCAATGATTTCAGCAAATGCATCTTGATCGCCTTTAATAACTTGTTTTATTCGTTTTTTTATAATGGCATCCATTTATTTTCCTCAGCTCCATTGTGGCTATACACTCTTACGAATCAATAGCTAAAAAAGTTTCAAATTATAATTAAATCTTTTACAAATTTAATTTTAACAAATTTTTACTGGAAATAGTAATGTTAGGATGCCTGAAAAATACAAAAGCAGCTTCTACAAAAGCTGCTTTCCGTTTATCTTATAGTAATTTTTCCCCGAACAATGATCCCATTAGTGCCACTGCCGCCTGTGCTGTTTTGTTTTTCTCATCTAAAATAGGATTGACTTCCACAAATTCAGCGGATGTAATTAATCCTGATTCTTCTAGCATTTCCATTGCTAAGTGGCTTTCACGGTAGCTGATTCCGCCCATAACTGGCGTTCCAACACCAGGTGCGTCCATCGGATCTAGTCCGTCTAGATCAAGTGATAAGTGAACTCCATCTGTCTTATCTTTAAGATAAGCAATGGTTTCCTCCATCACCTTTGCCATGCCTAAACGATCAATTTCGTGCATGGTAAAAACTTTAATGCCTTTTTCTTGGATTAAAATCTTTTCTCCTTCATCAAGGGACCTTGCCCCAATAATGACAATATGCTCTGGTTTAATCTTTGGCGTATAGCCACCAATGTCTGTAAGTAAAGGATGCCCTAAACCAATGCTGACCGCTAATGGCATCCCATGGATATTCCCTGATGGAGAGGTCTCTGCTGTATTTAAATCACCGTGAGCATCATACCAGATGACTCCTAAGTTTTTATAATGCTTCGCCACACCCGCCAGTGTCCCAATCGCAATGCTATGGTCACCGCCAAGTACAAGCGGGAATGACCCGGCTTGGATAACTTCATCTACTTTTTCAGCGAGCAATGTATTTTTTTCTGCTACAAGATCTAAATTACGTAAATTAGATTCTTTATCCACAACCACTTCCGGTCTACCAATAGGGATATCACCTAAATCGTGGACGTCATCAAATAATGGCCTTAGTCTCTCATTAATTCCTGCGTAACGAATGGCGCTCGGCCCCATATCTACCCCACGTCTCATTTGACCTAAATCCATTGGCATCCCGATAATTGAAAGCTTCTTCATGTTATTCCTCCTAACCCTTGTTACTTCTATTTTAACCGCTTTCATTAAGATGACTCAACTCGACAAAATTATGTATATATATACGGTATGAATTCGGATTATCATTAAGGGTTTTTATTGGTGACCGTTTCTCTCTTTTTTCATCATTTCGGTAGCCAAAAGCACTTATTGGCTACCGCTCTTACATTTTTACTTCCTTTCAGTCGCCAATCCCCCTTATTGACTACCGTATTCCTTCTTTTTCCGTTCTCTTGATAGGCAATAGCCTCCATTGGCTATCGGTTTCCTTCTTTTTTCACTCTTTAAGTCGTTAATAGTATCATTAAAATTTTTCTTAAACATAAAAAAAGCCTTAAACCATAACAGGTTTAAGGCAAATATCTATATGTAGTGTGATGGTGGAGCCTAGCGGGATCGAACCGCTGACCTCCTGCGTGCAAAGCAGGCGCTCTCCCAGCTGAGCTAAGGCCCCAAAGAGTCTGGAGCGGAAGACGGGATTCGAACCCGCGACCCCCACCTTGGCAAGGTGGTGTTCTACCACTGAACTACTTCCGCACTCATAGTTAAAGACCCAAAGAATTATATTCCGCAGGTCTTGTTGTTAAATGATGAGCCATGAAGGACTCGAACCTTCGACCCTCTGATTAAAAGTCAGATGCTCTACCAACTGAGCTAATGGCTCTTGGCTGGGCTAGCTGGATTTGAACCAACGCATGTCGCAGTCAAAGTGCGATGCCTTACCGCTTGGCTATAGCCCAATGTGATTAATAATAAGTTTGTCCAGTTTTCTAAAAAATATGAATGGTGGAGGGGGACGGATTCGAACCGCCGAACCCGGAGGGAGCGGATTTACAGTCCGCCGCGTTTAGCCACTTCGCTACCCCTCCATATTCAATTCAAGAAAATGGTGCCGGCGAGAGGACTTGAACCCCCAACCTACTGATTACAAGTCAGTTGCTCTACCAATTGAGCTACCCCGGCACATAAAATATGGTGGAGGATGACGGGATCGAACCGCCGACCCTCTGCTTGTAAGGCAGATGCTCTCCCAGCTGAGCTAATCCTCCAAAAATATAAATGGTGACCCCTACGGGATTCGAACCCGTGTTACCGCCGTGAAAAGGCGGTGTCTTAACCGCTTGACCAAGGGGCCATTAAATTATGAAATAGGTAAGCTTCCAAGCGGGCTCGAACCGCTGACCTCTTCCTTACCATGGAAGTGCTCTACCTACTGAGCTATGGAAGCATAGCTAATTTTTTCAAAAAAAATAAAATGGCTCCGCAGGTAGGACTCGAACCTACGACCGATCGGTTAACAGCCGATAGCTCTACCACTGAGCTACTGCGGAATAATATAACAGCCTGGCAACGTCCTACTCTCACAGGGACAAAGTCCCAACTACCATCGGCGCTGAGAAGCTTAACTTCCGTGTTCGGTATGGGAACGGGTGTGACCTTCTCGCCATTATTACCAGACTATTTGGTAAGACATTATTTATTATAATGACTTTTTAAAATTTTGCAAGAGAAAATTTTCATTCCCTCAAAACTAGATAATGTAGAAGAAGTTTAAGTAAAAACGAGTAATGCCATAAGACTATGGTTAAGTCCTCGAACGATTAGTATCAGTCAACTCCACATGTTACCACGCTTCCATCTCTGACCTATCAACCTGATCATCTTTCAGGGTTCTTACTAG
>NZ_JBSLYA010000022.1:0-15455 GCF_053749995.1 Neobacillus sp. K501
GATCAAACTCTCCAAGAAAGTTGATATAGCTCATAAAGTTACGTTGGCTTAGTTTCTATAGTAGAAACTAAAATATTATTGTTTGTTGACGTTTTTGTTTGTTTAGTTTTCAAAGATCAATTTCTTCATATCGCTCAGAAGCGACTTTATTAATATATCATTTCAAGTTATTAAAGTCAATAACTTTTTTAACTTGCTACCGTGTCGTTTGTGACGACTTTTAATATATTACAGGACAAAAACCAATTGGTCAACAGTTTTTTAAAATATAATTTAAGAAAAGAAAAATCCGCTGATATCCAGCGGATAAGTCACTATATTACCCATTGTTGAATAGCGACTAGGGCGAATAATCCCGGGATCCCAAGAAAACCAGATACGGCAGATGTCGCAAAATTGATTGGGACATGGATACCGAAACTATTGCCTGCTGCATTTAAGAAAAATAAAAATAAGGCTCCTATTAGTAGTTTCACAACAGTTTGGCCAAGAAACCTAACGGGCTTAAAGGGAGCTCCAGAAAACAGTAGTATAAGGATTAGCCCGCCTAAAATGGAAATGACGACAATTGGTTCCAAAAAAGCTATCCCCCTCCAGACTAATATTAATACAGCTTATGTACAAGTTGTATTACTTAGAACCTGGCGAAAGATAGCCCGATAAATTTACCTCTTATAACTTACACTTCTTTGTTTAGCTTCTCTTAATAGAAAGATGTACTTAGCTTCTGCGATTTTTGTTTGACAGATGGCTTCTTCTGACGGATCAAAGCTTTTTTCTAGCAACTGCTTCTGTTTTTGCCATTGCTCTTTATACTCAGTCAGCTGTCCTAACAGTTTTTCATCAAACTCTCTCCGCAGCCATCCTTTACGCCGAAAAAACATACTTATTCCCCCGGTACTTGTCTAGCTCCAGCGCCTAGGGGCTCTCATTAAGGGAGATTACACCTATCAGCTTTTCTCCCTGTATCCGTCCCTCGACAAGGCACTTCCGCTTTTCTTATTTAAAGTTCTCTTCGGCCTTCTAATGCTTTTGACAAGGTTACTTCGTCTGCATATTCAAGATCGCCGCCGACTGGCAGTCCGTGGGCAATCCGGGTTATTTTGATTCCTGATGGTTTTAATAGACGGGAAATATACATAGCTGTTGCTTCCCCTTCAATATTAGGGTTGGTCGCTAAGATGACCTCTTGGACAGTTTCATCCTGCAGACGCTTTAAAAGATCGGGGATATTAATATCCTCCGGTCCGATTCCATCCATAGGAGAAATAGCACCATGGAGCACATGATATAAGCCGTTAAACTCTTTCATTTTTTCCATCGCAATGACATCTTTAGGATCTTGAACGACACAAATAATACTCTTATCACGACGTTGGTCCTCACAAATATAACAAGGATCTTGGTCCGTGATATGACCACATACCGAACAATAGGTTAAATTACGCTTTGCATTTACAAGCGCTTTAGCAAAATCAAGCACTGTATCTTCCTTCATACTTAAGACAAAAAAGGCGAGTCTAGCAGCTGTCTTTGGACCGATGCCAGGAAGCTTCATAAAGCTGTCTATCAGCTTGGATATTGGTTCAGGATAATGCATTTTCTATTATTCCTCTCTTAGAAAAGCGTATGCACCCAGAAAAAGACGCATACGCTAATGAAATATTAAAATGGAAGATTCATTCCTTTTGTAAATTGGCCCATTGTGCTATTTGTTAGATCTTCTACCTTTTTTAGAGCATCGTTCGTTGCTGCAAGCACAAGATCCTGCAACATATCGATATCATCTGGATCAACTGCTTCAGGCTTGATTCTTACATCAACCACTTCTTTATGTCCTGTAACGATTACCGTTACCATACCGCCGCCTGCAGTGCCTTCAATTTGTTTTTGACCTAATTCTTCTTGTGCCTCTGCCATTTTCTTTTGCATTTTTTGCATTTGCTTCATCATATTTTGCATATTACCCATTCCGCCACGCATCATTCATCATCCTCCAAATTTATTAATCAATAATTTCTACAAATTCAGCCCCAAACAAATTTTTCGCTTCAGAAATATGAGGTTCTTCTTCTTGCCCTGAACCAACTTCTTCACCTTCATTTGTATGCTGAGTGCTTAAAAAGTTTTCTCGTATGGTTACCCATTGATCATCAGGTACACCTAACACTAAAAATTGGCTTCCGGTTAATTCCATTAGCGCTTGTGTAAGAGTTTCGATAAAACGATTATTATCCATTGCCATTTGGCAGTGAATCTCATGTTTGAATTTCAAAATAAAAGCATTGTCTGAAGCTGCTGCTGGCTCTGCTTCATTTAGCAGTGCCGCATGGGACTTCATTAATCTCCCGCGCATTTCTCCCCAGACGCTTTTAATTTTATTTAAGTTGTTTTTCGTCGCATGCTTAAGTACTTCATTTATCCTTCCAACAGCAGGCTGGAATCCCTTTCTTGAAGTCCTTTGTGGAGATTTTTGCGTTTGAGCTGGCGCTTCCTGTACGGGGGAAACACCCATTGTTTTTAATTGCTGCAACTCCTGCTCTAACTGTTCAATTTTTCCTAACAGCTGTGACATCTGTCCAGATGGAGCCTGCTCGGTCTGTTTAACTTCTGTTTGACACAACTTGACAATCGCCACTTCAAGGAAAATCCTTGGATGATTGGTCCAGCGCATTTCTTGCTGGGTTTTATTTAATAAATCTATTAGCTGATAAATTTGTTCATACGGAACCTTTTCAGCCAGCCTGCGAAACTCCTCATCAAGCAATACTCGATCTAATGACTCTTCGAGGTTGGGAGCTGTTTTGAACAGCAACATGTCGCGATAATAGAGAATGAAATCCTCAATAAAACGGCTAGGATCTTTACCATGAAACAATAACTCCTCTAACGCTTCTAACCCTCGGGCCACATCCTTTTCATCAACAGCACTTGCCAACTTATTCAAAAATCCTTGAGAAACCGAACCCGTTACCGTTAATGCATCTTCAACGGTAACACGCTCCTGGCTAAAGGAAATGGCTTGATCCAGCAAACTCAAAGCATCACGCATACCACCTTCGGCTGCTCGAGCAATCATTTTTAACGCATCCTCATCACAAGCAACACCTGTTTCATCGACAATTAGCTTCATTCGATTCACGATTGATTGGGCTGTAATCCGCCTAAAATCAAAACGTTGACATCTAGAGATAATCGTTAATGGAATTTTATGAGGCTCTGTCGTTGCTAATATGAAGATAACGTGCTTCGGTGGTTCCTCTAATGTTTTTAGCAAGGCATTAAAGGCGCTAATCGATAGCATATGTACTTCATCAATGATATAAACCTTGTAATTGACTGCTGTCGGAGCAAATTTCACCTTGTCGAGGACATCTCTCATTTCCTCCACACGGGAGTTAGAGGCAGCATCAAACTCGAGCACATCGGAAATCGTTCCATTGGTGATTCCTTTGCAGGCTGCACATTCATTACATGGCTCTGAAACAGGGGCACGTTCACAGTTCACGGCTTTCGCCAAAATTTTCGCAGCACTGGTTTTCCCCGTTCCCCGTGGTCCATTAAATAAATAAGCATGTGATATTTTCTGCTGAAGCAGGGCATTTTGCAACGTTTTGGTTACATGCTCTTGTCCAACTACATCAAAAAATGTCTGTGGACGCCAAACACGATATAAAGCTTGATATGCCAAAACAACCGCCCCCTTCGATATTTTTCATCCTTTTCATTATAACGTATCTCTTTTCTTTTTTACAAAAAAGATGACAAAAAAACTCATCCCGCTTTTCGAGATGAGTAATTTGTATTATGTAACTGCCGTGCACCTTCCGTCGACTGGCGCCCATAGGCGCTGCTTAAGCAGTTAGCTCGGCCCAGGCAACCCTGCGGCACATGGGAGCGTCCACTTAATGCTGCTTCCTTCCGGACCTGACATGGTTCATGGATTCCCATTGCGCAGGACCTGGGCGTCAACACTACTTACTTAAGCCGGACCCTACAGGACACCAGCCTCGGGAAGGGATTCAGCCTCGCTAGAGCGGATTGCGAGTACAGGGCACCGCTACCTCCCCGCCTAGCACGGCAAAGTTGATACTTTTTTAGTATACTAACTCCAGCAAAAAAAATCAATCATTATCAATTGTAAATTCCTGTAAGGATAATTTCTTTGCTAATTTCCGTTTTTCCCTTATGCCACGAAAAAAGTCTGTCAATAACTGTCCGCATTCTTCGGCCAATACCCCACTAGTCACTTCACTTTGGTGGTTAAAACGGTCATACTGCAAAAGATTCATCAATGTTCCCACACAGCCGCCCTTAGGATCAACAGCTCCATAGACAACTCTTTTTACCCTTGATAAAATAATCGCCCCTGAGCACATCGGGCAAGGCTCTAGTGTAACATAAAGCGTTGCATTCTCAAGCCGCCATGACCCTGTTACCTTGCATGCTTGTTCAATGGCCAAAACCTCTGCATGCGCGATCGCGCTTTGTTCTGTTTCCCGTAAATTATGAGCCCGGGAGATAATTTTTCCATCGATAACAATAACCGCTCCAATCGGCACCTCTGTTAAGGCTTTCGCCTTTTCCGCCTCCTGAATCGCTTCCTTCATATAATACTCGTCTAAATTTTCATCATTCATCAGAAAACCGCCTTAATGACAAACTGTTTATAAATAATTATATCATGATTTCCCTCCTGGTCTCATAGAATAGCGGTAGCGTATTTGCTTAAGGAGGGGAAAAGCATGCAAATTCATGTTGTTCAAAGAAATCAATCTTTAACCACGATTGCAAGAACTTATCAGACGACCGTCAATGATCTTATTGAAGCCAATGACATCCCCAACCCGAATAATTTAGTCATCGGCCAAGCGCTGGTCATCCCGATTGTCGGCAGTTTTTATTTTGTACAGCCAGGGGATAGTTTATGGTCGATTTCACAAAAGGTTGGTGTTCCCTATCAACAGCTCGCTACCATTAATCGAATTTCATTGAATCAACAGCTACCTGTTGGATATCGCTTATATATACCTCCACGTACAAAAAGAAGAGCAGAATTTAATGCCTATGTTGAACCGCGCGGCACCTCTGTCACTCCTATCTTAGAGACAAGTGCCAGGGAGGCAGCACCTTACTTAACCTATTTAGCCCCTTTTAGTTTCCAGGCCCTTCGTAACGGGTCATTAAAGGAACCATTATTAAATAACTTCCCCGCTATTGCCAGAGCCAATAACAATGTTTTAATGATGGTCATTACCAATCAGGAAAATGACCAATTTAGCGATGAACTAGGAAGGATATTACTCAATGATATCCCGATTCAGGATCGTTTTTTAAACAATATCGTTACTACAGCTAAAAAATATGGCTTCCGCGATATTCACTTTGACTTTGAATTTTTACGTCCAGCTGATCGCGAAGCCTATAATCGCTTTTTACGGAAAGCAAAGACCCGCTTTCAAAATGAAGGCTGGCTAATGTCTACTGCCCTTGCACCTAAGACGAGCGCAACGCAAAAAGGGAAATGGTATGAAGCGCATGATTACAGAGCTCACGGAGAAATTGCAGACTTTGTGGTAATTATGACTTACGAATGGGGCTACAGCGGTGGCCCTGCAATGGCGGTCTCACCAATTGATCAAGTACGCAAGGTTTTAGAATATGCAATAACAGAGATGCCATCAAATAAAATACTGATGGGTCAAAATCTTTATGGCTATGATTGGACGCTTCCTTTTGTTCAGGGCTCTATCGCAAAAGCCGTCAGTCCGCAGCAAGCAATCGAAATTGCCGCAAGAAATAATGTCGCCATTCAATATGATACAAAAGCGCAGGCCCCGTTCTTCAACTATACAGCCCAAGATGGAAAACGGCATGAGGTTTGGTTTGAGGATGCCCGCTCCATCCAAGCAAAATTCAATCTAATTAAAGAGCTAAATCTTCGAGGAATGAGTTATTGGAAGCTCGGTCTGGCCTTCCCGCAAAATTGGCTGTTAATTGTTGAAAATTTCGAAGTCGTCAAACGTTAACAAAATATTTTTTCATTAAAAACTGCCATCTTTCGGCAGTTTCTTCATTTTATCGACATGAATTTCATTTCTTCTATATTTTCCATATCCCTTCCTCTACCATAGTGTGATAATATATTATTTGTGTCCCAAAATACGCAGGGGCTTATGACCCAGTTAAATAGAAAATTTCACCGAAATTCCTCGGGTTAAACATAGAAATTGCAGGCAGTTGGAGAAGGAGGACAGAAAAATGGTCTATACTCCCTTTATTACCGTTGAAGGGCCGATTGGTGTTGGCAAGACATCTCTCGCAAAAGCCATTTCGAATCATTTCAATTTTGCTTTATTAAAAGAAATTGTTGATGAAAATCCATTTTTAGGGAAGTTCTATGAGAATATTGAAGAGTGGAGCTTCCAAACGGAAATGTTTTTTCTCTGCAATCGCTATAAGCAATTAGGGGATATTAATACTCATTACTTAAGCAAAAATCAATCAGTTGTTGCTGATTATCATATTTTTAAAAATTTAATTTTTGCCCAACGTACTTTAAGCCAGGATGAGTATCAAAAGTACTATAAGATTTATCAGATTCTAACAGAAGACATGCCTAAGCCAAATGTCATCATTTATCTGAATGCTAGTCTTGATACATTATTAAAGCGAATCAAAATAAGAGGCCGTGAGGTAGAGAAAAATATCAGCCCTCTCTATTTAGAGCAATTATCACTTGACTATGAACAAGCCATGACGAGCTTTGAACATACACATCCAGATATTCCTGTTCTCCGCTTTAACGGTGATGAATTAGATTTTGTTAAAAACGAAGAGGATTTAACGTTTATCATTGAAAAACTTACACAATCGTTAAAAAATAACAGCACGACAAACATTAGATAAGAATTGGGGGATGTTAGTGAGTATCGTTATTGGTGGTATGATTGGTCTTGGAAAAACAAGTGTGGCGGATACTTTGGATGCACACTTTCAAAAAAAAGGAATTGAGAGTAAGGTTTTTTATGAAACCGTAGATGATAACCCGATTCTACCGCTTTATTATGAGCTGACACCAGAAGAATTAGATGCAAGAAGGATCCCTTTCCTGTTACAGTTATTCTTCTTAAATAAACGCTTTAAAACCGTCAAGGACTGTGTTGGTTGGATCGAGCCAGTTTATACGATTCAAGATCGTTCGATTTATGAAGATTGGTATTTTGCTTTAGTAAATAAAAATTTAGGCAGGATCTCTGATCTTGAATTCAAAATCTATGAAGATCTTGTTGAAAACATGATGGAAGAGCTGAATGAGCTTCCTAAAAAGGCTCCAGATTTAATGGTTTATTTAAAAGGTTCTTTTGATACTGTTATCGACCGCATCATGTCCCGCGGCCGCAGCTTTGAGATTAACCCTGAGCTAAAGGAATATTACTTTGAAGTGTGGAAGGGTTACGATGAGTGGGTCATTAATCATTACAATGCCAGTGAGGTATTGATTATTGATATGGATAATACGGATGTGGTGAAACGTCCAGAGGATGCTGCCAGGGTTTGCCGTGAGGTTGAAGAGAAACTAGCAGAGATATTAAATATAACAAAAGCACATATCGGTTAATCCGGTATGTGCTTTTGTATTAGAAATGTGGAAGTGCCTTCGGAACAAGCAAAAAACAGCTTGTTCCTGTGAGGATTATTCTAAGGAGCCTTCCTTAGTGCTCGGCGGCGACAAATAAAAAAAATCCACTACAATTGCTTGTAGCGGATTTTATCTCCAGGTTTTATGCGCGAAGTTAATAAATAATTTAGATGGCGGAGGAAGAGGGATTCGAACCCCCGCGCGGTTTAACCCGCCTGTCGGTTTTCAAGACCGATCCCTTCAGCCGGACTTGGGTATTCCTCCGTATCGACAAGGAATAGATTATCATAAAATAACATCCCTGTCAACACACTAAAAACTATTTTATTCTGGTTTCAGTACCTCTTTGTTCCCCATATAAGGGCGCAATACTTTAGGAATAACAACACTGCCATCTGCCTGCTGATAATTTTCTAATATCGCTGCAACCGTTCTGCCAATTGCCAGTCCTGAACCATTTAATGTGTGTACATGTTCTGGCTTGGCTTTCGGATCACGGCGGAAACGAATATTGGCACGGCGTGCTTGGAACGCTTCAAAATTACTGCAAGAAGAAATCTCTCGGTACGTTTCGTAGCTAGGAATCCACACTTCAATATCGTACTTTTTCGCAGCCGTAAAGCCAAGGTCTCCTGTACACATGCTAAGCACTCGGTATGGAAGCTCAAGCAATTGCAAGACCCGTTCCGCATCATTAGTCAATTTTTCAAGCTCATCATAAGAATCCTCTGGCTTAACAAACTTCACAAGCTCTACCTTATTAAACTGGTGCTGACGAATTAACCCGCGTGTATCACGGCCTGCAGAACCCGCTTCAGAACGGAAGCATGCACTGTATGCTGCAAAGCGAATGGGAAGCTCGTCGCCGCTCAAAATCTCATCACGGTGATAATTGGTGACAGGCACCTCAGCTGTCGGAATTAAGAAGTAATCCTCGCTTTCAATTAAGAACGCATCTTCTGCAAATTTTGGCAGCTGACCAGTTCCTGTCATGCTCGTACGGTTAACCATATATGGCGGCAGGATTTCTTTATAACCATGCTCATCAACATGAAGATCAAGCATAAAGTTCATTAAGGCGCGCTCTAAACGAGCCCCAAGACCTTTATAGAAAACAAAGCGGCTTCCGGTAACCTTGCCCGCACGTTCAAAGTCAAGGATCCCTAAATGATCGGCAATATCCCAGTGAGGCTTTGCTTCAAACTCAAAGTCACGGACATGACCCCATTTTCTAATCTCGACATTTTCATCCTCCGTTTCGCCGACTGGGACGCTCTCATGAGGAATATTTGGAATGCTTAATAGCAATAGCTCAAGGGTTTCTTCTACTCCACGAAGTTCATCATCCAATACCTTAATCCGCTCACCTACTTCACGCATTTCGAGGATAAGCTGCTCCGCATCCTGCTTCTCGCGCTTTAAAGCGGCCACTTGTTGAGATACTTCATTCCGTTTGCTCTTTAATTGCTCTGCTTCGACGATTAAATCACGTCTGCGTTGATCAAGATCCTCGAATTTACCAAGGTCGGTTAAATCTTCACCACGGTGCTGAAGCTTTTCTTTCACTTCGGCAAAATTTGCTCTTAATACTTTAATATCCAACATATTTGCTGCTCCTTTACAAAAAAATAAAAAAACTCCCGCCCCAAAACAGGGACGAGAGTTACCCGCGTTACCACCCTGGTTGACAGAATTTAGTCTGTCCACCTTGAAAAAAATTTAACGGTTTTTACCGAAAGTACTTACTGGCTCTAAAGGAGCGTTCCGTACCTTACTCGAGGATGGATTCACAAGCTTCAAACACCGATTTTCACCAGCCACCGGCTCTCTTTAAGAATGATAATCTTGTTACTAGTTCCTCTCATTGCTTTAGACAATATTTATTTGTTTTATAATTTACTATAAATTTTAACCAAATGCAACCAAATTATGCATGTTGCTTTGTCTTTACTTCCGTCACCATTCCGATAAAGTAAGCCGTAAGGCGATGATCATCTGTTAATTCTGGATGAAAGGAGCAGCCTAAGAATTGACCTTCCCGTGCAGCCACAATCCGTTCATTGTTTTTTGCCAGGATTTCTACTTCCGCTCCTGCCTCAACGATGTGCGGTGCCCGGATAAACACAGCAGGATAACTATCTGCTACATCCTTAACCGCGAGGTCAGCCTCGAAGCTGTCTACTTGACGTCCAAAGGAATTACGTTCAACTGTAATGTCCATCACACCAATGTGGGATTCTTGGCCCACTATGTTCTTAGCCAAAAGAATTAAGCCAGCACATGTACCGAACATCGGCTTTCCTTCCCGGGCAAATTCCTTCAGCGCATCCATAAAATCATACTTATCAATCAAGCGGCGCATCGCTGTGCTTTCCCCACCCGGTAGAATGAGACCGTCTACTTTTTTTAACTCCTCTACACACTTAATGGCTATTGCCTCTGCACCACATGCTTCGACTGACTGGATGTGTTCACGGACTGCACCTTGTAAGGCAAGTACACCAATTTTTATCATGATAAAACTCCTTTTAGGTTTCAAACTTTGAACACCATCTAGCTTCAACGCCTAATTACCAACCTCTGTCTTGCATGCGATTTTCCGGAGCCAGTGATGAGATTTCAATCCCTTTCATTGGTGTTCCTAGATCTTTTGAAAGCTCTGCAATCAATTTATAATCCTGGTAATGAGTGGTTGCTTCAACAATCGCTCTTGCAAACTTAGCAGGGTTTTCAGATTTAAAAATACCAGACCCTACGAATACACCATCAGCACCTAATTGCATCATTAACGCTGCATCAGCTGGAGTGGCAACACCACCGGCAGCAAAGTTAACGACTGGAAGGCGGCCAAGGCGCTTAATTTCAAGCAATAATTCAAATGGAGCACCTAATAATTTTGCTTCTGTCATCAATTCATCTTCATTCATGCCAACTACTTTACGAACCTGTGCATTCACCTTACGGATATGGCGAACAGCCTCTACGATATTTCCTGTTCCAGGTTCACCTTTTGTACGAAGCATGGAAGCTCCTTCACCAATCCTGCGGGCAGCCTCACCAAGGTCACGGCAGCCACAAACAAATGGAACAGTATAATCACTTTTATATAAATGGAATTCCTCATCTGCAGGTGTTAATACTTCACTCTCATCGATATAGTCTACACCCATTGCTTCAAGCACACGTGCTTCGACGATATGACCAATTCTAGCCTTTGCCATTACTGGGATTGAAACGGCATTCAGTACTTCTTCAACAATTCTTGGATCAGCCATTCTTGCAACGCCGCCAGCCGCACGGATATCAGATGGCACACGCTCAAGAGCCATAACTGCCACTGCACCAGCCTCTTCGGCAATTCGCGCCTGCTCTGCATTAACAACATCCATGATGACGCCGCCCTTTTGCATTTCTGCCATTCCACGTTTAACTCGGTCCGTACCTGTTTTCATCTCAAATCCCCCCGTTAGTGTACAATTTTGGAAATGTTGTAAAAAATTTCACTTAGTATGTATTAATTCAGAATTATTCCAACTTAATAAATAATTCCATAAAATCATTAAAGCAACAAAAAAGGATTCCTGTCAAGACAAGAACCCTCTGTAAATTATTCCCTTTTTAATTAAAACCAGCCTTTAACGGTGGAAGAAATACCACCCCAAAGATCTCCGAAGAAACCTCCGATTCCTCTCATCATCAAGACGAACCAATTAGCCTTTTCGACATCTTCTGCCGCAACGACATCAACCGTAATATTACTCTTACCTTTTTCTGTGATAAACCCTAAGTTTTCTTCATTTTTCGGCTGGATCGTTAAGGTTCCGACCTTTTCACCCTTTTTAATAGGTGCCGTCAGTTCACCTTGTTTATTAACCTTCTTTTCATCAATGGTTAAGACAGTTTTATAACTATCCTTATCCTCATTTTTTACTACCACATTAACAGCATCTTTTGTATAGATTTTCACTTGATCTTCTTTACCCTTCGTTACAGGTAAAGTCTCTTTCCCTTTAACTTGATGATGCTTTGGAACAATTTCTTTTTTTGTAAAATTATTAAAGGCGTAATCCATAATCTTTCTTGTTTCTTTAAAACGTTCCATTTGGGAACTTGTATTCATCACAACGGATATAAATCTTTGCCCATTTCTTTCCGCTGTTCCTGTAAAATTGTAGCCGGCGAAAGGCGTTGAACCTGTTTTTAAACCATCCAATCCATCATAAACAAATTGCTGATAATTTGGATAGTCTTCTGCGATTTCTTTATACCCTTCGAGCATCCAGTTCCAGTTATCCATCACAAATTCATCTTCTGTCCCTTTAGCAAAAACCTTTTCAGGAATACTAGAAGTTTCTAATACTTCTGGGAAGTCATTTAATAAGTGAAAAGCTAACGTAGCAACATCTTTTGCTGCCATGATATTTTCTTCATCAGGATCGCCAATGACTTCTGGAAAATGTTTTAATATATCACGGTTATTCAAACCGCTTGAGTTTACAAACTTATAAGTTTTCAAACCTAGTTCTGCTGCTTTTTGATTCATCAGTTCAACAAATTTTGCTTCAGAGCCCGCTACCACTTCGGCAATCGCCATTGTGGCTGCATTTGCCGATTCAATTGCCATGGCAGCATATAGGTCTTTTACAGGATACTTTGCTTCAACACGCAAAAAAACATTACTTAAACTATTATCATGAGACATTTTTGATAGTTCAGGAGATACGACGTACTCTTGATCCCACTTCACTTTTCCCTCTTTAACAGCTTCTAACAGCAAATACTCTGTCATCATTTTCGTCATACTGGCAATTCCTAAAGCTGTTTCCGAATTCTTTTCATAAAGCACCATACCTGTTTTTGCATCTACCAATATAGCTCCAGATGCATTAACATCTAAATCCACTGCTGCTTCTGCTCTATTTAAGCCGGTAAATAGGCTAAACAACATCATGATTGCCAAGGAGCTGGCAAATAGCTTCCGATAAAACTGTTTGTTCACTTTTAACGCCCTCCAACGATTTTATACACTTTGGTTATTTTAACATAACTAGGGTTCAAATCATAGGCAGAGCATAGGACTATAATTTTTCCAAAAAAAAACAGAGAAGCGTCTGCTTCCCTGCAAATGTTCTAAGATAATGAGTAGTTTGGTGCTTCTTTCGTAATTTGAACATCGTGTGGGTGACTTTCCCGTAACCCCGCACCTGTCATCCGAACAAATTGAGCATTATTTCTTAGTTCCTCAAGGTCCTTTGTACCGCAATAGCCCATACCGGAACGCAACCCGCCAATTAGCTGATAAATCGTCTCAGCTAATGGTCCTTTATAAGGAAGGCGGCCTTCAATACCTTCTGGAACAAACTTTTTATTATCCTCTTGGAAATAACGATCCTTTGATCCCTTTTCCATCGCTGCTACAGAACCCATACCACGATACACCTTAAAGCGGCGCCCTTGGAAGATTTCTGTTTCTCCAGGACTTTCCGTTACTCCTGCTAACATACTACCTAACATAACAGCATGACCGCCAGATGCTAGTGCTTTAACGATATCTCCAGAGTACTTAATTCCGCCATCGGCAATAATCGCCTTTCCAAGCTTTCTTGCTTCTGTTGCGCAATCATAAACAGCTGTAATTTGTGGAACGCCTACACCTGCAACAACCCTTGTTGTACAAATTGAACCTGGGCCAATTCCTACCTTAACGACATCAGCACCCGCTTCAATCAAGTCTTTTGTTGCTTCAGCTGTAGCCACATTACCAGCAACAATCGTTAAGTCTGGATATTGGCTTCTGATTTCTCTTACCGTATCAAGGACACCCTTTGAATGACCATGAGCCGTATCCACCACAATGACGTCGACATTTGCCTTTACAAGCATTTCTACACGCATCATCGTATCCTTTGTGACCCCAACAGCCGCACCCGCTAATAAACGCCCTTGTTGGTCTTTAGCAGAGTTAGGGAACTCGATCACTTTCTCAATATCCTTGATGGTAATTAACCCTTTTAAAACACCTTCGTCGTCCACAAGAGGAAGTTTTTCAATTTTATGCCTTTGAAGGATTTTCTCCGCTTCCTTTAAAGTAGTTCCTACTGATGCCGTTACAAGATTTTCCTTCGTCATGACATCAGAAATTTTAAATGAATAGTCCTGGATGAATCGTAAATCACGATTCGTAATAATCCCAACTAGCTTTTGATCGTCCAGATTATTAACAATCGGTACACCAGATATTCGATATTTGCCCATTAAATGCTCAGCATCATATACTTGATGCTCTGGAGTTAGGTAAAATGGATCGGTAATAACGCCGCTTTCTGATCTTTTAACCTTTTCAACCTGCTCTGCCTGCTGTTCAATCGTCATATTCTTATGGATGATACCTAAACCACCCTGACGTGCCATTGAAATGGCCATCTCAGCCTCGGTAACGGTATCCATACCGGCACTGATGATTGGAATATTTAATTTGACCTTTGGCGACAACTCGACTTGAAGACTCACATCACGTGGCAATACTTCTGACTTACCCGGAATTAGTAACACATCATCAAACGTTAATCCTTCTTTTAAAAATTTACTCTCCCACATTTTTTAGGCCTCCAGGAAAAATTTTTTAATTGTAGGTTATCAATTGGACAAAATACTGTCAAGGACAACGATTTTGTCTAATTTTTCTGAATAAAGGGGTTATTCCATTTGGTTATCCATTTTAAAGGTTGGAAAAGCTACGCAAGCTTTTTTTCTGCAGAGTTTTGCCAACAATTTCTAAAAAATAAATACCAGAAAAGCAAGCTTGAAAATCCAGAACAAAAAAGCTATGAAAACTGCTATGCGTTTCTTTATTATTTGGAACACGGACAAATTTATTATGAACAAGCAGATAAGGCACCCTTGATTTTAAAGCCCATCCTACTCTTTTATGGTTTCGTTCATTTATTAAAAGCCTGTATTTTAACCATTGATCCTGCTTATCCCGAAACAACGTCAGTATTAGCGCATGGAGTTTCCACTCGAAAGAGAAAAAAGCAAAATTACCAATTTTTTCAGGATGAGGTGAAATTTCAAAAGAATGGGCTCTTTCCTTTTATCTCGGAAAAATTGTTTCAAATGAAACAATTAGAAGGGGACAAGGTAACGATGGAAGAACTTCTTCAGTTGATTCCAGAGTTGAATGAATTATTTGTTTTTCATGAGGCCAAAAGCACATTCACCCCCATATATACTCAGGATGACCAATGGGTAGTACCAGAAATTCTGTTAGACCACTATCATATGACAGCCGAAAGATTGAAAGAATTTCTTGTTAGCAAATCAGGTAATTCCATTGTTTTCCCATCAGATGATTTGAGGTTTCATTTTGAGAAGGGCTCAGGTCGTGGAGTTTCTCCGCTGAAATTTAATTATGAAATTAGTTCTTATGTACTGCCATTAAAAAAGGATAATTTGTTTGTTTTTCCTGAGCTTCTGGTCCACTACTTGCTGCTTTATAACCTTAGTATGATCGCTCGCTATGAGACGGAATGGTGGAGTGAATTAACAAAAACCATGCCTAACCGGGATTATCCCTTTATTTATACCTTTTTGGAAGTTACTTTGCAAAAGGGCCCGTATCTGATCTATGAATATTTGATGAGTTAAATAGATAAAAAAATATACAAAAAAAGAACAACCTACATCAGGTTGTTCTTTGCTTGCCTGGCAACGTCCTACTCTCACAGGGACAAAGTCCCAACTACCATCGGCGCTGAGAAGCTTAACTTCCGTGTTCGGTATGGGAACGGGTGTGACCTTCTCGCTATTGCTA
>NZ_JBSLYA010000023.1:0-9813 GCF_053749995.1 Neobacillus sp. K501
AAACTGTATCCCAATTTTCCTTCTTGGTACTCTTTTACCAACATTAACTTAAATTCTTCACTATATTTAGCCATAAAAATACACCCCAAAAGTTAGATTTCACTCTAACTTTTGGGGTGCAGTACAGTTCTAGGCTCATGCTGATTATTTTTTGATTAAATCTTCGCGTTGGGATTGGTCAATCCATTCTTGAAGCTTATCTTTTAGTGTGTTAAATCCTTGCTGTCCTTCAACTTCAGGTACAATCGCAGCTGCTTGACGCTTACGTGGTTTCTTTGGTTTAGCTGCAGCCTGCTGCTCTGCAGGTGCTTCTTCTGTAGCACGAATCGATAAGCCAATTTTACCTGCACCTTCATCAATCGATAAAACTTTAACCTTTACTTCGTCACCAACCTTAAGATGGTCATTAATATCTTTCACATATCCGTGGGTAATTTCTGAAATATGCACAAGTCCTTGTGTATTTTCATCTAATGCAATAAATGCTCCATAAGGTTGAATACCAGTCACCTTACCTGTTAAAATACTACCAGTTTCGATTTTTTCTGACATGAAAACACTCCTAAATATATATTTATTTAATCCTTTTTATATGCAATTAAAAATTATAGCATATTATAGGAAGATAATCAAAAAAGGTTTTTCAGAATCTATTACAACAAGTTAACATAATATTCACTTTTGTTATTTTGAAAAAGACAGACATTTTATGTTAATATAGAATTAAAGAAATTAACAAGGAGAGGTGAACAGTGTGAATTCAATCGGCCTAAAAATAAAAACTTATCGTGAACATTTAAAAATGACACAAGAAGAATTGGCACAAAAAGTCAGAGTAGGGACACAAACTATTGAGAAATATGAAACAGGTGAACAAATTCCTAGTACCCAAACACTCTTAAAATTATCTACTGTTCTTGATATTCCTGCCTCTGAGTTACTAGACCATGCAAACCAAGCAAATGACACCATGATGAATCATCTTATTTAGCCATCATTTTTAAAGCGGTTTTTTTAACCGCTTTTTTTATTTTTTACGTATAAAAAAAATTAAAACTGGCAATCATTAGGACATAAGCTTTCTAGTATTCCCCCTTTTTGAAGTGGACGACCCGTTATGGTTGTCCTCTTTTTTTTGCAAAAATTAAAAACGACAGCTTGGCTGCCGTTTTTAGATGGAACATGATTCTTCTGCTTTGATGATGAATAACTGTTTTGCTAGCGTTAAGCATTGATTCATTGGGATCGTTTTTTCAAAGGAAAATTCATAAATGGACTGAATTTTTTTTGCTAGCACTTCCGCATCATTTAGTTCATATACCGCTTGGATGGTGTCTGCAATTTCGGTATCATAACTGCCATTCTTTAATTGAAATGGGTCCCATTCATTTAACAAATCAACAAATTGCAGATTGGTTTTCATTCGACTTTCCATAATCAGAGCACCTACCATTTACTTTAATACATATTCTGCCAGAACCGTTTGAAGTTCATAAATATTTAGGTTCTTGTTAAATTGTTTTTGCAGAGGAAGTGCGTTTCCTGAAATCCAAATTTTCAACTCTGCATCTAAATCAAAGCTGCCAGCCGTTTCGATACTAAAATGGGTAATACTCTTATAGGGAATAGAATGATATTCAACCTTCTTTCCTGTCAGCCCTTGTTTGTCAACAAGAATCAGGCGCTTATCTGTAAAAATAAATAAATCTCTAATTAGTTTATAGGCTCTTTCAATTCTTTCATTAGCCGCTAGGATCCTTGCAAATTCTCGCTGCGCTTCCGTTGCATTCACTTCAGAAGCATTTCCCATCATTCCATCAAAAAATCCCATTCCAAAACACCTTTCTAGCTTCTGGGCGAAATCAATATCCACCCGTTACCATTTTTATTTTTGCGTTAGCCATTCCGTATGAAAAGTACCTTCCCGGTCAACCCTTTGATAGGTATGGGCTCCAAAATAATCTCGTTGTGCCTGCAGCAGATTAGCAGGGAGTACCTCCGTACGATAGCTGTCATAATATGCTAATGCACTTGCAAGGCCCGGAACAGGAATACCAGCTTTTACCGCAACGGACACTACTTCTCTGGCTGCCTCTTGATAGGTTTCGACGATATCCTGGAAATATGGGTCCATTAATAGATTATCTAACTTTGGATTGCGATCATACGCATCTTTAATGTTTTGGAGAAAAGCCGCACGGATAATACAGCCTCCACGGAAAATCATGGCAATTTCTCCAAAATTCAAGTCCCAGTTATATTCAACCGATGCCTGCTTATACTGTGAAAAGCCTTGTGCATAGGAGATAATTTTACTCAAATATAGAGCTTTTCGTAGCGCTTCAATAAATTCTTGTTTATCCCCACCGTAACTGCCTAATTGAGGGCCTTTAAGCACTTTACTTGCTCTTACCCGCTCTTCCTTCATCGCAGATAGGAATCGTGAGAATACAGATTCAGTGATGATTGATAGTGGGACTCCGAGGTCAAGCGCATCTTCACTTGTCCATTTTCCTGTTCCTTTTTGCCCTGCGGTATCAAGTATCACATCCACTAATGGTTTTCCTGTCTCTGGGTCAGTTTTCGAAAAAATATCAGCTGTTATCTCAATTAAATAGCTATCCAGCTCTCCTTGATTCCATTCACTGAAAACCTCATGAAGTTCCTGAGTAGATAAGCCAAGGAGCTCCTTCATTAAATGATAGGCTTCACAAATCAATTGCATATCACTATATTCTATCCCGTTATGAACCATCTTTACATAATGCCCGGCACCATCTGGTCCAATATAGGTGCAGCACGGCTCTCCGTTTACCTTAGCTGAAATCTCTGTTAACAGCGGCCCCACTAAATCATAAGCCTCTCTTTGCCCGCTTGGCATGATCGCAGGTCCCGTTAACGCTCCTTCTTCACCACCGGAAACCCCTGCTCCAATGAACATAATTCCTTTTTCCGCAAGCTCTTTATTTCTCCGAATCGTATCTTTGAAAAAGGTATTTCCACCGTCAATCAGAATATCATTTTTATCAAGATGCGGAAGTAACGACTCAATGGCCTTATCTGTGATTATACCCGCCGGTACCATAATTAGTATTTTACGAGGAATTTCTAAAGATTGGATAAACTCCACGATATTCGTCGTTCCAAAAAGCCTTTTTCCTTTATTGGTATCTATGATTTCATTTACTTTCTCTGCTGAAAGGTCGTATACAGATACGGAGAAGCCTTTACTTTCAAAATTTAGTGCGAGACTTCTTCCCATAACGCCGACACCAACTACACCCACTTGTTGTTTTTCCAAAATGAAACCATCCCTTCAGTGAAAAGTTATTCCTTTATTATTTACTTCATTAAGTTGTTCATCCTATTATCTTGCTGCTGTTAATAAATTTTGTAATAATTGTTCCCCGGAGATTACCGCTGCTCCTCCGCCTTGCGCAAAGGATTCATTTCCGCCGCCTTTCCCATCGATTTGGGGGAGAATTTCCGCTATTACATTTTTCATATTTCCAGACGCTGCTGATCCTTTCGCACAAACAACTTGCAGACGATCCTCATTTTCCGCAACCGCCAAAAACGTAATTTCATCCTTTTCATTCATCATAAGTCGTGCGAGTTTTTGGAGCTCTTGGATTGGGCGATTTTTATATAATTTCCCAATAATAACTTCACCTTCAGCCCCATTCAGCGTATCCTTTGCTTCAAAAGATAAGAGTGCTTCACTCGCTGCCACTAAACTTTGTTCTTGTTCTTTTCCTGTTTCAATCAACCGTCGAACAGCTGCACCCATCTCCTGCTCTGGAGCGTTTAGTAATTTAGTTAGTTCCAGCAATGTTTTTTGTTTTTGATGGAGTTGTTCCAACACCCGATCTCCACAAATAAACTGAAGACGAATCTTCTTTTTTTGTCGTTCCCAATCGAGGATTTTTATCGCTCTTACCTGGGATGTGTCACTTGGATGTGTTCCACCGCAGCCGTTATAGTCAAAGTTAGGAATCATTACGAGACGAATATTATCGGTAACCGAAAGCTCCTTTCGAAGTTTATATTGCGAAAGTTCTTCCTCCGAAACCCATTTTGTTTCAATCGGCCTGTTTTCAAGAATAATCTGATTGGCTAATGCCTCTGCCTTCATTGCCTCTTGGTCCGATAATTGTTCTGTGTCAAGATCGATGGTCAAAATTTCCTTCCCGAGATGGAAGCTGACAGTTTTATAACCAAATAGACTTTCAAAGGAGGCTGATAATATGTGCTGTCCAGCATGCTGCTGCATATGATCAAACCTTCTCTTCCAGTCAAGTTCTCCATTCACTTCTACTGTTACATCTTTCAAAGAATCTGTTAAGTAATGGCGAATTTCTCCATCCATTTCTTCTACATTTATCACATGAATCCCGTCGATGGTCCCCGTGTCATAGGGTTGACCGCCTCCAGTTGGATAAAATGCCGTTTGTTCTAGTACAACAAATGCAGTTCCTGACTGGTCGATATCTTGTTTTATTACCTTTGAATAGAAAGATTTTATGTACGCGTTCTGATAATATAATTTATTCTCCATTAAAACGCACTCCATTCCCGTTTCTCATCCTCAATCTCATTTTCATGAATTACGGAAAAGAAATCAAGCAGATTGATTATCCAAAATTATCGCAAAAAAAAGAACAGCTTAATGTTCACTGTTCCTCTGCGAATGCTGCTCACTTAGAATTTTTTCTTCTAATTCTTTTGCCTTTTTAGCCTCCCGCTTAGAGATTTTAATGATTAATCTCATAGTCAATAGAGCGCCAATCATAAAAATCAGAAATGTGACAGCAGCGGGGCCATATTCCGATTTATCTTCTGGAAAATATAAAAACAACGAGAGTACGAGTGGATGAAACATTTTTTTCTCCCTTTCTCTAAAGGAATTTAAGCCTATATTATTATAGCAACAAAAAATGTATCCTTCCATCGTTTGGTCCTAATGGTTACTTCAATACCTTAATTCCTTTAATGACAATATCTTTTTCCGGCTTATCTTGATTCCCAACAGGGGCTTCAGCAATTTTATCAACAACATCCATTCCTTCAACCACCTGTCCAAAAACGGTATGGCGATGGTCAAGCCAAGGTGTTCCACCCTTTTCTTCGTAAGCATCTATGACTTCTCCCGGGAATCCCGCCTTTTCCATTTCTTCCTTCATAGATGAATCCAATGATGTTTTTTGTACAATAAAAAACTGACTGCCATTTGTATTGGCACCTGAATTGGCCATCGAAAGCGCACCGCGAATATTGAAAAGATTCGTAGAGAATTCGTCTTCAAATGGCTTGCCATAAATACTTTCTCCACCTGTTCCATTTCCGTTTGGGTCACCGCCTTGAATCATAAAATCCTTGATTACCCGGTGAAAAAGGAGGCCGTCGTAATAACCATCTTCACTATGCTTTACAAAATTTTCAACGGCATTCGGAGCGTATTCAGGAAATAATTTAATTTTAATCTTTCCCATGGAAGTTTCCATTTCAACCAGTCTTTCATTTTCCGAAACCTCATTGGTAAGCTGAGGATACACAGCATTTTGCACTTGATCGCTCCCTTTCTTCTCCTCAGAATTTTCCCCCATTTTCTCAAGAGAGGAATTTTCTTTTTCCTTACTTGTCCCACATCCAACAAGGACTAGAATCACAGTCATTAAGGTTAACAAAACCTGTAAACTTCTTCTCATTTATCATCCCTCCATTTCTATAATTTAACCGATAATTTTGTTTTTTGTACATAGTTTTATTATAGTAAAATGTAAGAATAAATGGGTGAAGGAGGGGCTTTTTTGTCAGAGCTAAAGATTGGTGACATCGTTACAGGTATTTATAAAACAGGAAAGTACATTGGAGAAATTACGGAGGAACGGCCACAGCATTATTTAATTAGAGTATTAGCTGTTATAAAACATCCGATGCAAGGTGATTTACATAGTCCAAAAGATGCTGACGTCCTTATTTTCCATGAAAGAAGAGCCCTTGCTTATCGAGAACAAACCAATATCCCTAAGCAAATGGTTAAACCGTATAACGAAGAAGTCCCAGACTATCCAGCTTCTTTAAAAGGTGCGGTCGAAAAAATGAAAACGGAATTAACACAAAATCCATCAGCTTGGGCCGAAATGAGTTTGAAAAGCATAGCATCGCTTGAAAAGGATTACTTTAAATAAAAATATAAAAGGCCAAATCAATTTTTATGATTTGGCCTTTTATGCGAATTCATTTAACAGCTTGGAAAAGTCAATCCGATCACCAATTGTGGTTGGTTTGGGTTTTTCTAAATATTGTTTATCCTTTTCAACAAGGCGGAATATATTAAAAGTAGTCAACGCATCATCAAGTGCCCGGTGATGTCTGCCAGTACCTTCTTTCCCATATTCTTGAACGGCTTTCCATAAGCCCGTTTGATTTTGATCACCAAAGAACCGCTTATATTCCATCGATAAATCTAATTCAGCCGCCTTGAATGGAAAAGAAACACCAGCAGCTAAACAATTTTGCCTGAGAACCTTCATATCCATATTTCCCCAAGTAACGATCGTCGTTTGATACTGATTGTTAAACTCCCCTAGTTTCCGAATGAGTTCAAAAAATGAGATTCCTTGATCGACCTGCTGCTGTGAAATATGTAAAAATGATTTACAGCGTTCAGATAAAGTTGGGAATTTTACCGGGGTTACATAAGAGGAGAATTGTTCCTTAATTTGATCATCGATGACAGATACCAGTCCCACTTCAATTATTTCCGCGTAGAAGTCCTTCATACGAACATTACGTTCTGGCATGGTAAATTCAAAATCAATAAATAGATATTGTCTCTTTTCCTTCATTCTTTCACCACCTTTTCTCACAATCTTTTTTACTACTATTATATAAAAAACCTGTACAAAAAATTGTACTTATTATCTATTTTTTATATATTATATCACGAAATTGCCATGAATTTTTTTAATTTTTTCACAATATCCACAAAAAAAGATGGAAAAAGCCCATCTTTTCGAAAGTTATTTTTTTATTTTGAAGATTGCCATTGTACATCTAGAGATACAACTTAAACGGCCTTTTTGATCGGTTATTTTGATGTCCCAAACCATCGTCGTTTTCCCTTGGTGTAAAACAGTCCCAACCGCCGTTACATAACCTTCGGTAACAGGACGAACATGGTTAGCATTAATTTCAAGGCCTGCGACAGCTTCTGTTTCTTTATCAACCAGCTCGTAAGCTCCCACACTTGCAACCGTTTCAGCCAAGGAAACAGAAGCCCCACCATGTAAAAGCCCAAATGGCTGCTTTGTCCGTTCATCAACGGGCATCGTTGCCACCACTTTTCCTGGTTCAATATGAGTGATTTCAATCCCAAGTGTTTCAATTAATGTGTTTTGAATCATTTTTCTTCTCCTTTCGTTCCTAACAAGGTATCTTTATGTATTCTCTTTTTAAAGAACATTTCCTTTTTTATAAAAAAGAAAAACAGCCTCGAGAGCTGTTTTCATTCTGACATGATTCTTAATATGGAAATCCTGGTCCTGGATATCCGTATCCTGGATAACCATAAAATGGCGGTGGTGGTGGATAGCCATAAAATGGGCGAGGGTAACCATAAAATGGACGAGGATAAAATAATGCTCCGCCTAAAAGTCCACCAACTAAACCGCCAAGAAACGGTAATCCGAAGCCGATAAATCTTTGATTACGTACTGGGTAAGGGCCTCGATAATGATACATAAGCCTAACCTCCTTTTCTCTATACTTGCCTACACTACTTCATATGCACAGAATAGAGAATTGGAGTGGGCATTTAATAAAGTAGAGGTTCCTAGACCAGTGGTTTATACTGACCTAAGTGCCCCTAGATGCTCGGGCTAAACATGCTACTTTTCAATTGGTTCAAAGCGTTCCACGAATAAAGCAAGTGTACGAGTCATGACACCAGTAGCACCTGAAGGACCAAGCTCATATTCTTTCGAAGTTGTTGCCGTACCAGCGATATCTAAGTGAACCCACGGTGTATCTTCGGCAAACTCCCCAATAAAGGCACCTGCAACAATCGCATGCCCTTGGCGCCCCGGAGAATTATTTAAATCAGCGACCTTGCTGTTGCGAACTCGTTCTTTATCTTTTTCAAATAAAGGGAGCTGCCAGATTGGTTCTCCTGCTTCCATGGAAGCTTCTAATACTTGTTCGAACAATGGCTCATGATTGGTCATCGCCCCGGTCGTGTGCTCACCTAAGGCCACAATCACTCCACCCGTTAATGTAGCGACATCCACTAAATAATTCGCCCCATGATGCTTAGCATACGTTACAGCATCCGCTAAAACCAGCCGTCCTTCTGCATCCGTATTTAAAACCTCAATCGTTTTTCCGCTCATGGCTGTAATGACATCATCCGGTTTAAAGGCATTCCCGCTTATCATATTATCTGTGGAAGGAATGACAGCAACCACATTCTGTTCAGGCCTGGTTTCTCCGATGATTTCCATTGCTCCAAGGACAGCAGCGGCACCGCCCATATCGGTCTTCATCCCGACAATTCCGTCTTTTGGCTTAATGGAGTAGCCACCAGTATCAAAAGTAACTCCCTTACCAACAAGTCCAATGACATCCGTCCATTGCTCTTTTCCTTGATATTTAAGCACAATCATCTTCGGGGGCTCTGTAGACCCCTGATTGACAGCAAGAAATGCTCCCATTCCAAGTTTTTCAAGTTCTGCCTTTTCAAGAATTTCCACTTCAAAATCATATTTCGCTGCCAACTCCTGGGCATAATTGGCCATATCTGTTGCGGTTAATAGATTTCCAGGGGTATTAACCAAGGTACGGGCAGAATTTGTCCCCTTACCAAACGCATAACCCACCGCTAACGACGCTTGGACGTCTTCTTTTTCAAAATTCTCGCTGTAAACCGTTATATTCTCAATCCGTTTCTCAGGTTCATTGGATTTTTGTTTATATCCCTCGAAGTGGTAAGTAGCTAAGGTTAATGCTTCACTTAGCGCACTGGCAGCTTCCAACCCCTCTACCTGCTCGGTTGAAAATGATTCTAATAGAAAAGCTGCTTCCTCTTGCTTACTTTCTTTTAAATTCTTAAACAGCTTACCTAAGACTTCGCTTAGCTTATGATATGATAATTCTTTCTCCTTGCCTAAACCGACAAACCAGATTCTTCTTGCACCGGTCTTGCCAAAACTATGTACTTTGCTGATTGATTTAAATTTGCCAGAGATATCTCCTGCTTTAACCAACTCTCTAAGCTCACCTTCAAATATTTCATCGAGCTTAGACAATGGACCTGTAAACTTCTCCGGCTTATCAAATAGTCCAATGACCATGTTTTCATGCACATTTGAAAAATCATAATCACTTTTTACCTGAAACATCTTTTCCACCTCCGTAATTTAACCCTCCTTATTATATCGAATTATTAAAAGTATTTCGATTTTCTAGATATATTGTTGTTATAATTATAGGTTGTTTTCTCAAACTTTGTTGTTTTTCCTATCTACCATCTACATTATTGTTTCTGCACTAAGTACGACTGATTTATCTGGTTTAATTGGTAATAATACACGACTACTGATACCGGTCCACATGTTTTTTCTTGTAAACGGGAAATCAGATGCCTTCTCTGATGCCCGTCCACTTGTTTTTTCTTGTAAAAGGGGAATCAGATGCCTTCTCTGATGCCCGTCCACTTGTTTTTTCTTGTAAAAGGGGAATCAGATGCCTTCTCTGATGCCCGTCCACTTGTTTTTTCTTGTAAAAGGGGAATCAGATGCCTTCTCTGATGCC
>NZ_JBSLYA010000025.1:0-1633 GCF_053749995.1 Neobacillus sp. K501
TGATATGCTCCCAATAAAGTAGACAGATGAAATAATAAAAAATCTGTTTACTCTATTGGGGGTTTTTTCTATGGCGAAAAGTGCCTATACTGCACTGGAAAAATATGATCTGATTATTTCTTTTCAGAACAGACAAGTCACTGTTCGAGACTTTCTTCAACAAAATAACATCTCTAAAGATACGTTAAATAATTGGATACATTTATTCCAAACATATGGAATAGATGGACTTGAGGGGGCAACTGGGTGGAAACAGTACTCTAAAGAGGTCAAACTAGCTGCTGTTTTTGATTATCTTTCGGGGAACTTTTCTCAGGATGAGATTATACGGAAATATGAAATATCTAGTCGTTCAGTTTTGGACAGATGGATTAAGCATTATAATGATCATAGAGAACTAAATGATACAAAAAGGGTGAATATCTCTATGATTAAAGGTCGGTCCACCACACAAGAAGAGCGTTTGGAAATTGTTATGTATTGCTTACAGAACGGGAAAAATTATCCTCAGACAATGGCGCAGTTCAATGTTTCCTATCAACAGGTTTATCAATGGGTGAAGAAGTATGAGAAACAAGGAGAAGAAGGACTAATAGATAAGAGAGGTCAACGTAAGTCAGAGCCAGAGTTAACCCCAGAAGAGAAATTCCAACGCAAAATGAAAATGTTGGAGAGGGAAAATGAGCGCCTTCGGGCTGAGAATGCATTTTTAAAAAAGTTGGAAGAACTCGAAAGGAGGCGTTTAAAGAAACGTCCTTAAGCCAAATTCGATTAACCGATAAATATGTAGCTATTAAGGAACTTCATGAGAAAGAGAAATTCACTATTGTGCTATTATGCGAGATTGCGAGAATTCAACGTTCTTCCTATTATAAATGGCTTGATCGTACCCCTTCCGAGAATGAGAAATTGAATGAGAAAATTCTAAAGGAAATAAAAGGTTTATATGAGAAAGTGGATGGTATATATGGATATCGCCGCATAACAATGAACCTGAACCGTACTTTACCAAAGCCTATTAATCATAAACGAGTATATCGATTGATGAGAATCGCTGGAATCCAATCGTTAATTCGACGAAAAGGAAAAAAATACAAGCCAAGCACACCAAAACACGTGGCTGAAAACATCTTGAACAGAGAATTCCACGCAGAGAAGCCAAATGATAAGTGGTTAACAGACGTGACTGAAATGAAGTATGGAGCCTCACAGAAGGCTTATTTGAGTGCGATTTTAGATGTGTATGATGGATCCATTGTAAGCTATGTATTAGGTAATTCTAATAATAATCCGTTGGTATTTAAAACCTTCGATTTAGCGTTGGAAGTCAACCCGGGAGCAAAGCCCCTCTTCCATAGTGACCGAGGATTTCAATACACCTCCCCTGCTTTTAAAAGGAAAATTGATAAAGCAGAGATGGTTCAAAGTATGTCAAGGGTAGGAAGGTGTATCGATAATGGACCAATGGAGGCTTTTTGGGGAACATTGAAAAGTGAAAAGTATTATCTAAACAAATACATTACCTTTGAAGAGTTAAAGCAAGACATTGAGGAGTACATACAATTTTATAATCATGAACGATTACAAAAAAGACTAAACGGCCTTAGTCCCTTAGAATACAGGGCTAATGCCG
>NZ_JBSLYA010000027.1:0-1478 GCF_053749995.1 Neobacillus sp. K501
CTGTACTGCACCCCAAAAGTTAGAGTGAAATCTAACTTTTGGGGTGTATTTTTATGGCTAAATATAGTGAAGAATTTAAGTTAATGTTGGTAAAAGAGTACCAAGAAGGAAAATTGGGATACAGTTTGTTGGCTAAGAAGTATGGTATAAAAAGCGACACATCAATTAAGAAGTGGGTAAAAGTATTTGAGAAATTTGGAATGGAAGGGTTAATGAGCAAGCAGCACAATGAGGTTTATTCTGTTCAATTTAAGATTGATGTATTAGACTATATGAAAAACACAGGTGCTTCTGTAATGGATACTGCACTCCAATTTGGACTATCAAATCCTCCTTTAATTACTGCTTGGAAAAGGGCTTTGACGGATGGAGGTATAGAAGCCCTGGGTAAACCGAAAGGGCGGCCCCCCATGTCTGATAAAGATAAGAACGGAAAAAGTAAAAAAACAGCAGAAGATAAGGAAATGACCTACGAACAAAAATTGGAAAGAGAAAACGAGCTTCTTCGTTTGGAGGTAGAATACTTAAAAAAGTTACGAGCTTTTCAGATGGATCCGGAAGGTTATCTCGAAAAGCACAAGCAGCGTTATCATTCGAACTCAAAGAAACCTTCAAATTAAAAGATGTTTTAAACATAGTCGGTATCCCTGAATCCTCCTATCATTATCATATAAAAATTATGAAGAAGGAAAATCCAAATCGTGAACTTGAAGAATGTATTCAATCCATTTTTGATGAAAATAACGGCAATTATGGATATCGTCGTATCAAACTTGAATTGAAAAACCGTGGTTCTAAAGTGAATCATAAGAAGGTGCAGCGCATTATGAATGAACTCGGACTCAAAGGGGACAAGTTCAATAGAAAATCACGAAAATACAGTTCTTATAAAGGCACGACCGGAACTGTGGCCAAAAACCGCATAAATCGTCGTTTTCATACAAATGTGTATCATCAGAAGTTAACCACAGATATCACAGAATTTAAGTGTTCAGACGGAGTGAAACTGTATTTGAGTCCTATTATGGATATGTTCAACGGAGAAGTCCTGTCGTATGGGATAAGTATGCGCCCGACTTTAGAATTGGCGCTCAACCCTCTTGAGGCAGCTCTAGAAATTGTTAAAGATTCTAAGTACAGAACTACTCTACATTCTGATCAAGGTTGGCATTATCAACATAATAGATGGGTAAAAACACTTAAGGAAAACAAGGTGTTCCAAAGTATGTCACGAAAAGGAAACTGTTTAGATAACTCCCCCATGGAGAATTTTTTCGGGTTACTTAAACAAGAAATGTACTACGGAGAACCTCTGTGCACATTTGAGGAATTAAAAAAGAGAATTGAAGAATATATCAAATATTATAATAACAAGCGTATAAAACAAAAATTGGCAGGCATGAGTCCGGTTCAATACCGTATCCATACCAGCCAATTAGCAGCTTAATATAAAACTCTAACTTTTGGGGGTCACCTCA
>NZ_JBSLYA010000028.1:0-1158 GCF_053749995.1 Neobacillus sp. K501
GGTCTACGACCACATACTCATTCGCCCTATTCAGACTCGCTTTCGCTGCGGCTCCGTCTCTTCAACTTAACCTTGCATGGGATCGTAACTCGCCGGTTCATTCTACAAAAGGCACGCCATCACCCATGAACGGGCTCTGACTACTTGTAGGCACACGGTTTCAGGATCTCTTTCACTCCCCTTCCGGGGTGCTTTTCACCTTTCCCTCACGGTACTGGTTCACTATCGGTCACTAGGGAGTATTTAGCCTTGGGAGATGGTCCTCCCTGCTTCCGACCGGATTTCACGTGTCCGGCCGTACTCAGGATCCACTCAGGAGGGAACGAAGTTTCAACTACAGGGTTTTTACCTTCTATGACGGGCCTTTCCAGGCCGCTTCATCTACCCCGTTCCTTTGTAACTCCATGTTGAGTGTCCTACAACCCCAAGAGGCAAGCCTCTTGGTTTGGGCTATGTCCCGTTTCGCTCGCCGCTACTCAGGGAATCGCGTTTGCTTTCTCTTCCTCCGGGTACTTAGATGTTTCAGTTCCCCGGGTCTGCCTTCAATACCCTATGTATTCAGGTAAAGATACTGCTCCATTACGAGCAGTGGGTTCCCCCATTCGGAAATCTCCGGATCAAAGCTTACTTACAGCTCCCCGAAGCATATCGGTGTTAGTCCCGTCCTTCATCGGCTCCTAGTGCCAAGGCATCCACCGTGCGCCCTTTCTAACTTAACCTAAATTGGTTATTCTCTATTAATAAATAGAGAGAAAAACTAAAGTGGCGATCACTCGGTTTTTACTTGGTTACTTCTTCTTACGATTATCTAGTTTTCAAGGAACAAGGCTACTGAGTTCAATCACATCATGATTAAATATCAGAGTGTTACTTCATGCTGCCATGCGACGAGCTGAGGGATTACTTCCTCGAACTACTGCGACGCAGGAGCAAAAAAATAAAGTTTCGAGAGAATTGTTTCGAATCATCACCTATCGGTCATGATCCTCACAGAAAAGATTGCTCTCTCAAAACTAAACAAACAGAAAACAGTCAACTATGATGTCCGAAAGGACATTATATTCCTTAGAAAGGAGGTGATCCAGCCGCACCTTCCGATACGGCTACCTTGTTACGACTTCACCCCAATCATCTGTCCCACCTTAGGCGGCTGGCTCC
>NZ_JBSLYA010000029.1:0-1035 GCF_053749995.1 Neobacillus sp. K501
AGCCAGGATCAAACTCTCCAAGAAAGTTGATATAGCTCATAAAGTTACGTTGGCTTAGTTTCTATAGTAGAAACTAAAATATTATTGTTTGTTGACGTTTTTGTTTGTTTAGTTTTCAAAGAACAATACATTGTCACAACAGCGACTTTTCTATATTAACAAGTTTATATTATCTTGTCAACATAATATTTTTTTGGTGGAGCCTAGCGGGATCGAACCGCTGACCTCCTGCGTGCAAAGCAGGCGCTCTCCCAGCTGAGCTAAGGCCCCATAATTCATGAATGGAATGGTCGGGAAGACAGGATTCGAACCTGCGACCCCTTGGTCCCAAACCAAGTGCTCTACCAAGCTGAGCTACTTCCCGATATGGCGCGCCCGAAAGGAGTCGAACCCATAACCTTTTGATCCGTAGTCAAACGCTCTATCCAATTGAGCTACGGGCGCATAATTAAATTAAATGGTGCCGAGGACCGGAATCGAACCGGTACGGTAGTCACCTACCGCAGGATTTTAAGTCCTGTGCGTCTGCCAGTTCCGCCACCCCGGCAAAAATCGAGAGCGGAAGACGGGATTCGAACCCGCGACCCCCACCTTGGCAAGGTGGTGTTCTACCACTGAACTACTTCCGCGTATTTGGTTAAATGGTGCGGGTGAAGGGAGTCGAACCCCCACGCCTTGCGGCGCCAGATCCTAAGTCTGGTGCGTCTGCCAATTCCGCCACACCCGCATATATATTTAAAATGGTGAGCCATGAAGGACTCGAACCTTCGACCCTCTGATTAAAAGTCAGATGCTCTACCAACTGAGCTAATGGCTCGTCTAAAATGGTGCCGGCGAGAGGACTTGAACCCCCAACCTACTGATTACAAGTCAGTTGCTCTACCAATTGAGCTACCCCGGCAAATATATATGGTGGAGGATGACGGGATCGAACCGCCGACCCTCTGCTTGTAAGGCAGATGCTCTCCCAGCTGAGCTAATCCTCCATATAACAGCCTGGCAACGTCCTACTCTCACAGGGACAAAGTCCCAACT
>NZ_JBSLYA010000030.1:0-541 GCF_053749995.1 Neobacillus sp. K501
GGCATGTAAATTCTTAAAGTGGCACGTAAGGAATTATTACTGCCTGGCTACCTCCCGGCTTTTTCAGAGATAAAGATGTCGGTTCTTGAGGAATTCGCAGGTAAAACGCGATTTTCTGCTGGTAACTCGCTGAAATCCGCAGGTATCACACTATAATCTGCAGGTACCTGCTTCTCACATTATGAATCTACCTAATAAACTCCCACTCTCGGCTATTAAAATAACCTCTGCCTGGCTACCGCCTGGCTTTTTCAGAGATAAAGATTGCAGCTCTTGAGGATTTCGCAGGTAAAACACGATTTTCTGCTGGTAACTCGCTGAAATCCGCAGGTATTATGCTCAAATCCGCAGGTACCTGCTTGTCTCACTATAAAACTACTTAATAACTCCCACTCTCGGCTATTAAAATAACCTCTGCCTGGCTACCTCCCGGCTTTTTCAGAGATAAAGATGTCGGTTCTTGAGGAATTCGCAGGTAAAACGCGATTTTCTGCTGGTAACTTGCTGAAATCCGCAGGTATCGCACTATAATCCGCAGGTA
>NZ_JBSLYA010000031.1:0-519 GCF_053749995.1 Neobacillus sp. K501
CAGCCGCCTAAGGTGGGACAGATGATTGGGGTGAAGTCGTAACAAGGTAGCCGTATCGGAAGGTGCGGCTGGATCACCTCCTTTCTAAGGAATATAATGTCCTTTCGGACATCATAGTTGACCGTTTCTTGTTTGTTTAGTTTTGAGAGTTCAATCTCTCATAAATATTCGTTGTGAGGGCCTATAGCTCAGCTGGTTAGAGCGCACGCCTGATAAGCGTGAGGTCGATGGTTCGAGTCCATTTAGGCCCACCATCTCATAACGGGGCCTTAGCTCAGCTGGGAGAGCGCCTGCTTTGCACGCAGGAGGTCAGCGGTTCGATCCCGCTAGGCTCCACCAATTTTGTTCCTTGAAAACTAGATAATCGTAAGAAGAAGTAACCAAGTAAAAAACGAGTGATCGCCACTTTAGTTTTTCTCTCTATTTATTAATAGAGAATAACCAATTTAGGTTAAGTTAGAAAGGGCGCACGGTGGATGCCTTGGCACTAGGAGCCGATGAAGGACGGGACTAACACCG